>JAZNAG010000099.1:0-40572 GCA_045586405.1 Acutalibacteraceae bacterium
CAGAAAATCAGGGATTCGAACAAGGAGGGAGCGAAGCGGAAGAAAACAGTCCGGTGGACTGTTTTTGCCGACGTGGGCAACGAACGAAGTGAGGCGATAGAGCACGGCAGTGCTCGGAAAAATCCCCCTCTCTCCGCCAAAATCGACAAATCTCGACAGAGGTTTGTCGATTTTACTTTTTACCTCTTCACTCTTCACTTTTCACTATTTTCTTGAAAGTCGATTTTGGCAAGTAATAAGTAATAGTGAATAGTGAAAAAGTATCGGTGTGCCTTGCGGCACAAAATATAAAAAATATGTAGGAGTTCAAATCCATAACCCAAAAATCCGCAAGTCAAAAATTTTAAAGGTATCCAAGTTGTGCTTTGCGCAAACGTATGGTATAATTCAATTGTAAATAAGAATTTGATGGAGAATTGTTATGACGATAAATTTATTTCTTCAGGCAATAACTAAATTTGTATTGGGTTTTATTTTAGTTGGATTATTGATTTTTTTGCCTGCAGGGACCTTTTCGTTCTTTAACGGCTGGTTGTTTATGGGGGTTTTATTTGTACCGATGCTTTTTGCAGGCATTATTATGATATTTAAAAATCCAAATCTTTTAAAAATCAGACTGGGCGCTAAAGAAAAAAGACAAAAACAAAGTACTGTTATAAAGTTGAGCGGTCTTATGTTTTTGACGGGATTCGTCATTGCGGGTTTAAATTTTCGCTTTGATTGGTTTATGTTGCCAAGAGGGGTTGTAATTGGCGCGGCGGCGGTTTTTCTTGTGGCATACTCCCTTTATGCCGAAGTACTTAGAGAAAACACATATCTTAGCCGTACTATTGAGGTGCAAGAAAATCAAAAAGTTATTGACACAGGATTATACGGTATTGTACGGCATCCAATGTATAGCGTAACATTACTGTTGTTTTTATCAATGCCGTTTGTGTTGGGGTCAGTATATTCATTTTTGATTTTTCTTACATATCCGTTTATTATCATAAAAAGGATTAAAGATGAAGAGGAATTTCTCGAAAAGGAACTTGACGGCTATCGCGAGTATAAACAAAAAGTTAAATACCGATTGATTCCACTTATTTGGTAACAGCAAAACAAATCAAAATATACCTGCCGAACGATTTTTTACTTTACTTTTTTTAGGGTGATACAATGAAAGTAATTGCAACCGATTACGATGGAACTTTAAGTTATAACGGGATAGACGAGCAAAAGCGAGAGGCGATTGCTTTATGGAGAAAAAACGGCAACCTTTTTGGAGTTGTCAGCGGCAGAGGTCTGCAAAGCATTAAGAAAAGACTGCTTGAAGATAAAATAGAAGTAGATTTTTTAATAGCAAATAACGGCGCGGCTGTTTGTGACGGCAAGGGGAATTTGCTTAATGAAAAACTTTGCACTTGCAAGGGCATTAAAGAACTGCTTGAATTTGTTTTTTATAGTGGCTGTATGCACGCAAGAATTGACACGAATAATGGTAGTTTTACGGTTAAAAGAAAAGAAGAACAGGGCGAGGGTGAGTACACAACAGACACCTTGCCTTTAATTAAAAGTTTTACTCAAATCAGCGTACTGTTTGAAACCCATGAGGATTCTAAAAGAGTGTCAAAAAGCCTTTCGGAGAGCTTTTTAAATCTTTATAATCCTATTGGCAGCAGACGGTGGATAGATATAGTGGCAAACGGTGTGTGTAAATCAAAAGCGTTACATAAACTTAAAGAGATATACGGCATAAACAAAGAAGATATCATTACCGTGGGTGACAGCGAAAATGATATTGATATGCTTAAAAATTTTAAGTCTTTTGCTATGGAAAATGCGCTGGACGAGGTAAAAAAAGTATCCGGCGGTACCGTAAAAGATATAACCGAAATTATATCTCAATATATGTAGAATAAAAGCAGGTAACTCTGCTTTTATTTTTTTCCGAACTCTACGGAAAGTAGAGTTTGGATAAAAACTTGGATAAAATAAAAATAAAAGTCTAAAATTGATAGATTTACTAAAAATATCACTTATGATAATATAAAAGTAACAACAATAGAGGTGATGAGTGTGGATGCTAAAACGGTAGGCAGCACAATACTAAAGCTGCGCAAAAAATGCAATATGACACAGCAGACCTTGGCAGAAAAACTTGATGTCAGCGATAAAACTGTAAGCAAGTGGGAAAACGGCCAAGGATATCCTGATATAACCATATTTCCAAAACTGGCAGCCTTATTCGGTGTTACTGTGGACTATCTTCTTTTAGGCGAGAAGAAAAGAATATGTATTGCAGGAAATATCATTGCTGATGTTGTGAAAAATATAGACACCTACCCAAAACTCGGAATGATGGCAAGAATAGGCGATATAAACTACGCCGTTGGCGGTTGTGTGCCTAACACCGCAATCAACCTGTCAAAGATAGACTCAAGTCTGCCCATAAGCGTGTTCGGTAGGGTTGGAATTGATGAATACGGAAGGCGTATTCTGTATCAACTTCAGCAAAGCGGTATAGATGTATCGGGGATAATAATGTCAAAGGATAGCCCTACCAGTTTCTGCGATGTTATGAGTATGCCCTCAGGGGAAAGAACTTTCTTTCACAAAAAAGGCGCTAACGCTCAGTTTTCGCCTGAAGATATCGATGTAAAGCAAATTGAATGTGATATATTCCATATAGGCTATATTTTACTTCTTGATAAATTTGATGCTTACGATGAAGAATACAAAACGGTAATGGCAAGGTTTTTACACGGTCTGCAGCAGAAAGGGATAAAAACTTCTATTGATGTAGTCAGCGATACTGAGGCTGATTATGCTGCAAAAATAATCCCGTCGCTTAAATACTGTAATTTTGCTATTATGAACGAAATAGAATGTTGCAGAATATGGAATTTAAATGCCTATGATGACGGAAACTTAAATATAAGCAATGTTAAAACTGCAATGAGAAAAACTGCAGACTGCGGTGTTAAAGACAGAGTAATTATCCATAGCAAGAAAATTTCTTTTATTATGAATGTAGAAAGCGGAGAAATTACCGAGCTTACTTCTCTAAGTATCCCTCAGTCCGAAATAAAGGGCAGTGTGGGGGCAGGAGATGCTTTTTGCGCAGGCTGTCTTTACGGAATATATAATGACTTTTCTGACAGTCAGTTGCTTGAATTTGCATCTGCCGCCGCTGCATGTAGCTTATTTTCCGTAAATTCTGTGGATGGTATGAAATCTAAATACGAAATACAAGAAATAGCACAAAAATACGGGAGGCTTAAATTATGACAAGAAAAGAATTTGAAAAACAGGTGAAAGCATCTCTTAAGCTTTATGAAAAAGCAGGTATTGTACTCACCGAAGAAGAAAAGAAAAATATTGAAGTGTGCGACCACGGCATAAATATTGTAGAAAAAGTAGGAATTCAGCTTATTACCTATGTGAACACAGAAAGAGTTTGTGCAAAAGAAATAGTTTTAACTCCGGGACAAACCTGCCCCGAGCATAAGCATGTACCTACCAACTCAAAGGAAGGCAAGGAAGAAACCTTCCGTTGCAGATACGGAAAGGTATATCTCTATGTTCCGGGTGAAGGAAAGAAGTCGGATATTAAGGCACGTATTCCGGAAACCGATATAAGCGTTTTCCACGAAATAATTCTAAACCCCGGCGAACAGTACACAATAATGCCTGAAACCTGGCATTGGTTCCAAGCCGGTGAAGAGGGCGCGGTTATTTCGGAATTCTCAACAAAAAGCACCGATGAAACAGACCAGTTCACCGATAAAAGACTTATAAGAGAACCTATTATAGAAGACTAACCGTGGAGGAATAAATATGCTTGTTAATATGAATGAAATTTTACTTGATGCGCAAAAGAAAAAGTATGCCGTTGGACTTTTTAATACAATAGATACCGATGCTATTGAAGCTGCTATTGGCGCGGCAGAGGAACTGAAATCTCCAATAATAATAGGCACGGCTGAGGTTTTACTGCCCTTTGGAGAATTGCAGCTTATAGGCCCTGCTATGATAAATATGGCAAAAAATGCATCTGTGCCCGTAGCAGTTCATTATGACCACGGTCTGACAAGTGAGAGATGTCTTGAAGCATTAAATCTCGGATTTACTTCCGTTATGTATGACTGTTCGGTAGATACATACGAAAACAACGTAAAAAGAGTAAAGGAAATGGCAGATATAGCTCATTCTTTTGGCGCTACAATTGAAGGTGAACTGGGACATGTGGGTGATAATGAGAATTCATTAGAGGGAGAAGCTTTGGAAGAAAACCCTGAAAAAATGTATACTGATCCCCTCAAGGCAAAGGAATTTGTTGAGAAAACCGGCGTAGATGCCTTAGCCGTTGCTATAGGTACAGCCCACGGAACATATAAGGCAAAGCCAAAGCTTGATATAAAAAGGCTGAGTGAAATCAGCAGTACAATAAAAACTCCTCTTGTTTTACACGGCGGCTCAGGTCTTACAAAAGAAGATTTTGAAAATTGTATTGAAAACGGCATAACAAAGGTAAATATTTTTACTGATTTATATTCAGCCGGACGCGATGCAGTTGAAAAGAACTGTCACGAGGATTACCATACAATAAGAAAAGAAAAGGTAAACGCAATCAAAGAGGCTGTTAAGGAAAAGATTATGCTTTTCGGTTCTGCCGATATGGCGAAATAAATAAATTTTTAAAAGCAGGGAATTACCCTGCTTTTTTATTTATTATATAATATAATATATACTGGTTATATTGACTTTTTCGGCTTTTAATAGTAGAATATAAGTAATAATATAATGAGGTTTTTTATATGCAATTTTTTGACCTTGCTTTTATGAATTCGTATGATATCGGCAGAACTTACAAAAAAAACAAACAACTGGCTTTTGTTCACATTCTTATTTTGATAGCGGCTTTATCCTGCTTTGCTTATTTTACTGCAACCAGATTTATAATTGCCGCCATAGGTGTGATATTTTGTCTTTTACCCGCTACCAGAGGTAAGATATTCGCAGATAAAAGCAACTATATTCTTGCGCTATTTTCATTTATCACAAGCATTGTTGCCCTTGTAAATGAAAACTACACCGGCTTTTTAAGAACCTGCGTGTTTGCCGCTATGATGGTTATTTTCTCGGTTACAAGAAAAATTGTTACCAAAAGCTTTTATGAAGTCTTGCTTGACGTGATTTGTTTTGGCGGCTGTTTTGCAACGGTATACAGTATTGTTGAAAAGATAGTTATGAGTCAAAAAGAAGAAGGCTATCGCTGTGAGGTTACTTTCTCAAACGCCAATTTTTTCGGTATTGCCATTATGATGGTAATTCTCATTTGTGCCTATAAGGTTGTGCATGGGGCTAAATACTCTTTTGTTTATTATATCGTTGCGGTGTTTAATGCAGTAGGTTTGTATCTTAGCGGAAGTGTCAGTCTTTGGATAATCGCCGCAATAGGCATTGTTGTTCTTCTTATCCTTAACAACAATTATAAATTACTTATTGCCTTTTTTGCGGTTGCTGTGGTAACCCTTTTGCTTGTGGTTTTTATTCCGCAGTTTTTACCGCGAATAGATCAAATCGGCGGAACTACCAATAACCGTATTAAAATCTGGCTTTTTGCAATAGAACAGATAAAAGAGGCGCCCTTATTTGGAAGAGGATTTTTCAGCTATAAGCACCTTTACAACGTTCTGTCACCTACGCGCCCCGATATTTATAAAGCAGCGTTGGCTCACAATTTTATGCTTGACTGTCTTTTGTGCCACGGCCTTGTGGGAACAACTCTGATAGGCACATATATAGCTATATTCATCAAAAAGATATTTACCTGTTACAGTAAACTTAAAAAACAGGGCGCAACATATTTGAATATAATTTTTGCTGTTGCAACTTGTGCCGCAATAGCCTGTTACGGTCTTATGGACACCACTTTTGTTTGGGTACAAACAGGAATGATACTGTTGTTTATAATAAGCGGTGTCGGTGTTGACGAAAGAAAACTTCGACACATAGAATAAAGAAAAGAGGAAAATTTATGAAAATCGCACTTATTGCACATGACAAGAAAAAAGACGATATTATTGAGCTCGCTAAAAAATACAAGGACGTATTAAGCGCTCATGAACTTTACGCTACCGGCACTACCGGAACTCTCATTATGGGTGAAACCGGTCTTACCATACACCGTATGAAAAGCGGTCCATTAGGCGGTGACCAGCAAATCGGCGCTATGCTTGCCGACGGTAATCTTGATTTGGTTATCTTCCTTAGAGATCCTCTTACCGCTCAGCCTCACGAGCCTGATGTATCTGCGCTGCTTCGCCTTTGCGATGTTCAGAAAATACCTCTTGCCACAAATGAGAAAAGTGCAACCGTTATGCTTGAGGCTATGAAGAGCAAGGTTTATTTTTCTTAAAAGGAAAACAAACTAAAAGTCGGTTTTGTCTAAAAATAGTCTGAATAGACTATTGACTAAACCGCTTAAATATACTTAAATAGTAAGTAGGAAATATAAGCTATGAATTATTTCGGTATTGACCTTAGTGAAACCGTAAAGGTGGCGGTAATCGGCAAGGAACATCTTGTGCCGCCAACCCTTCACTGTCAGCGTAAAATCAAATGCTATGTAATGTACTTTGTTACAAGCGGCAGTCTGACTTTAAATGTAAATGATGAGTCGGTTACTCTGCTACCGGGGGATATCTACATATTCAACAGACATGATGTGCAGATGCCAAGCAGTGAAAACGAGTGTGAATACTTTTTTGTTCACTTTGACAGCGACAGTATAACAAAACACAGTGATGACTATATTGAAAACGTCCGTAAGAAAAACATTGAGTTTTTAAAGGCCAGTCCGTATAGTCTTGAGCGTTACGATAATTTCAATTTACTGATTCGTCAGCACATACACGTAAGCGATAAAAATAACATTGATTATCTTACCGAAAAATTCAGAGCCGGTATTTTACCGAAGTCGTACAGCAGTATAAGAAAAAGCTTTGAACTGTGCGCTAATTTTACGGCTATACTTATCCGTCTCGAAAAAATTTGCGAAAGCAACCCTTATGATAAGAAAAGGGAAAGGCATACCTACAACAATGTACGAAAAATAGCCGACTATATAAATAAGAATTACAGCGAAGATATAAGCAGCGAAACTATTGAAAATAAGTTTTCAATAAATTACGATTACGCAAACCGAATTTTCAAACAGTATTTTGATATAAGTATCAACCGCTACCGTAACGAGCGAAGAATAGACAGAGCAAAGTTTCTTCTGTCAGCTACCGAAAAAAGCATTGACGAAATAGCTTTAGAGGTGGGTTTTGAGGATAAATACTATTTTTCGCGTTTATTTACAAAACTTGAAGGCGTTTCGCCTTTAGGATATAGAAACAAATAATTTATAAAAGGGGATTTTATAATGAAACGTATAGGAACAATCACAAAGGTTAAACCCGGTATGCTTGATGCATACAAGAAGATCCATGATGAAATTTGGGATGATGTAGTTGCCGCTTCTCACGAATGCGGAACCAGAAACTTCACCATCTTTAATGTGGGCGATTATCTTTTCTCTTACAGCGAGTATGTAGGCGACGATTACGAAGCTGATATGAAGCGCAAGAGCGAGATGCCCGCTATAAAAAGATGGAAAGAGGCTACAGGCGCTATGCTTATGCCGGTAAATGAAGAAACCGCTGCTATGATTCTGCCTGAACTTTTCCATTGTGATTTTTAATTATAAGATAAGGAGAACAGTAATGAGTAAAATCAGAAATGACTACAAGGTAGCCTTTACTCCCGGCGAGAGACTTAAAAAGGTTATCGACTATAATCAGGAACTTGCTTACACAGGCAAAAGAAATCTTTATACTGCAGATACAACACAGCTTGTTTACCACTGGACAGACAAGAGTAACGGTGTTGTTCCCCGTACAGGTGAATGGTCTTATCCTCCAGAAATGAATCTTTCTCTCGGTGACCACGGTTGCCGTGTTGATAACGGACAGGACTTCCCCCGTTACGATGAAGTTCCTTCTCACGTAAACGGTTATGAGGCTACTCCTGAAAGCTGGGCTAACGACTATGCATTCCTGCTTGAAAACACCCCCGTTTCCATTCATCCTTACGAGTCTATCGTAGGTGAATTCCACTGGGAAATGAACGAGGTTAGAAAATACTACTTCGGTGACCACGTACACGAGCTTGGCCGTGAGGTTAGAAAGCTTGGCGCCGGCGGTACCAGCCACGGACATACCTGTCCTGACTTTAATATCGGTCTTACTCAGGGTTGGGGCGGTATTATGAAGCGTATTGACAAGTCTTTGGAACTTTACGAGCGCCTTGAGCATGCTGAAAAGGTTGGCTACTTAAGAGGTCTTAAGACTGTTTGTCAGGCTATTATTGACTACATTAAAAAGTACGCTGATGCTGCAGCTAAAATGGCGGCAGAAGAAAAGGATGCAGAGCAGAAGGCACTTTACGAGCTTATTGCTTCTGACTGCGCTTATATTGCTGAAAATGCACCTGCTACATACCATCAGGCTATTCAGTGGCTTCAGTTTGCTGTTATGACCGACCGTATTGTTGGTCACGGTAACGGCTACGGACGTCTTGACCTTTACCTTAACGACTTCTATCAGAAGGACATTAAGGAAGGCAGAATTACCCGTCAGGATGCAAGAGAGTATCTTGCTGAAATGTTCCTTAAGATAAGAGGTCAGCATTTCTCTATCGGCGGTCGTCTTAAAGACGGTTCTGATGCTTCTAATGAAATGAGCTTTGTTATTCTCGAGTCTTACGATATGATCGACGACTATAACAACCTCTTCCTTATGTGGCATAAGGATATTGA
Organism: Acutalibacteraceae bacterium; assembly: GCA_045586405.1. Classification (GTDB taxonomy): domain Bacteria; phylum Bacillota; class Clostridia; order Oscillospirales; family Acutalibacteraceae; genus SIG607. The sequence continues at coordinate 8,849 of JAZNAG010000099.1, forward strand.
TCCTAAACTTATGGAATATGCTTGTGACGTTCTTGCAAGACACGGCGCAAGTGTACCTTCTATGGCTAACTATGACCTTCTCGTTGACTGTCAGCTTCGTTCAGGCGTTGATCCTGATATTGCTTGGAACGTTGCTGTTAGTGGTTGTCAGTGGTTCTGTCTGCCCGGCAGAGAATACTGCGACCAGGACGTTAACGCTCTTGTTCTCCTTGATCCTATGTGGAGAGCAATTGACAGAGGTATTGAAGAAAACATTACCGATTTTGAACGCCTTATGGAACTCTTTACTGAGGAATTTAAGGCTACCAGCGAAGCACTTCGTATATTCAAGGATGCTCAGTACGATGTTCTTGATAAGGTATGGCCCGAAATGGCAACCTCTCTTAACTGCCACGGACCTATCGAGCGCGGTGTTGATATGACCGGTGCCAGAGGTGTTGACTATCAGTATACTTCTACCAACATTCTCGGTATTCCTAACGTTGCAGACTCTCTCTTTGCTATTAAGAAGCTTGTATTTGAAGAAGGCGCTTATACTCTGGCAGAGGTTAGAAAAGCAACTGATGAAAACTGGAAAGATAACGAAGTTATGCGTCAGCGCTTCCTGCGTCAGAATAAGTTTGGTAACGATATAGACGATGTAGATGAGCTTTGTGTTCGTATCTGCGATATCATCGCCGACATTCTTGACGAAACCAAGAACAACAGAGGTCAGCAGTACAGAGCATCTCTCTTCCAGTTCCAAGGACACACCTGTACCGACGTTCTTCCTGCTACTCCCGACGGCAGACTTGCAGAAGAACCCTTGGCACATGGCTGTAATCCTACTGCAGGCAGAAATGTTAACGGACTTCTTGCTACTGCAAACTCTGTTACAAAGATAAAGAACTACAAGTTCCAGGGTGGTTCTTTACAGGTTGAACTTCAGCCTAAGTTCTTCGACGGTAAAGAAAATATCGGTCAGTACATTCAGAACTTCACCGAAGCTTTCTTTGCAAGAGGAGCATTCCAGATAAATCTTAATATAATCGATCTTGAAAAGTTAAAGGACGCTATTGACGATCCTAACAATCCTGAATACAGAAACATTATTGTAAAGGTTACAGGCTATACAACACGTTTCATTTGTATGGCTAAACCCTTCCAGATTGAATTTGTAGGAAGAAATAACTACGAATCAATTTAATGAGGTGTACTATGAATAGTTCAGAGGGCTTTATATTTGACATATACCGAGGCACCACTCATGACGGTCCCGGTATGCGTACAACAGTTTTTTTCAAAGGCTGTCCTCTGCACTGCGCGTGGTGTCACAACCCTGAAAGTATAAGTCATAATCAGCAGATTTGGTGGGAACAGATGCAGTGCATCGGCTGCGGTGAGTGTAAAAAGGCTTGTGCAAACAATGCCATAGAATTTGCCGAAACCGGTGTTATGATAGACCGTGATAAGTGTAAACTTTGCGGTAACTGCACAAAGGCTTGTCCTACCAACGCTATCAGCTTTGCAGGTAAAACAGTTACTGTCCAAAGCGTTTTTAAAGAAGTTTCTAAATACCAGGCTTATTACAAAACCTACGGAGGCGGGGTAACCGCCTCCGGCGGTGAGCCTATGTTACAGTATTCTTTTGTTAAAGAACTTTTCAAAATGGCTCACGAAGAGGGGATACATACCGCCGTTGATACCAGCGGGGCTGTATCCTTTGACGCGTTTAATGAGGTTTTACCATTTACCGACTGTGTTCTCTATGATATAAAGCTTATTGACAGCCAAAAACATAAGGAATATACAGGTCTTGGTAACGAGCTGATTCTTGACAACCTTTTAAAAATTGCCGACTACATAAGGGAAAAAGGAAATATGGAACTTTGGATAAGAACTCCTCTTATTCCTACCGTTACGGCAGAAAAGGAAAATGTTACAGGAATAGCCCGATTTATAAAGGAAAACCTGATGGATGTGATTTCCAGATGGGAACTTTGTACCTTTAATAAAGCTTGTCAGAATAAGTATGAGCGTTTAGGGCTTGACTGGCAGTGCGGTGACATTCCTCTTGTAGGGCGTAGTGATATTGAAAATATAAGAGAAACTGTGAAAAGCACAGGCTTTGATGAAAATAAACTTGTTATTTCCGGCCTTGTTGCCGATTAGGAGATGAAAATATGAAGGAAGGAAAAATAACACAGCAAAGTCTGGGAAAACTATCTACCGGCGAAGAGGTTATCAGTTATCGCCTTGAAAACGGCACAGGTGCTTACTGCAACATTGTAAACCTCGGCGGCGCAATAACAAACATAGTTGTCCCCGACAAAAACGGCAAACTTGACGATGTAATTATCGGTTATGACACTGTAGAGTCTTTAGAGGCTTGGGGCGGTCATTTCGGAAAACTGGTAGGCCGTTTTGCAAACCGTATAGCAGAGGGTAAGTTTACCCTTAACGGAAAAACTTATGAACTTGCCAAAAATAACGGTGAAAACCACCTGCACGGTGGTCCCGGCGGCTTCCATATTAAATTATGGGACGGTAAAATTGAAGGCGATAAGCTGGTTCTTACTTTACTTAGTCCCGATATGGATGAAGGCTATCCCGGAAACCTTAATGTTAAGGTTGTATATTCCTTTGATGAAAACAACACCTTGTCTATTGACTATGAGGCTGTAAGTGATAAGGATACAGTTATAAACCTTACAAACCACGCCTTCTTTAATCTGGGCGGTCTCCACTGCACAGATGTAACAGGCCACCTTATGAAGCTTAATGCCGACCGTATTACTGCGGTTAAGGACAGAGCTTGTATCCCCACAGGTGAGCTTATGAGTGTTGCAGGTACTCCTCTTGATTTCAGAGAGTTTACCGAAATAGGCAAACGTATTGAAGATAAAGAAAACTGTGAACAGTTAGCGTTTGGTAACGGTTATGACCATAACTATGTTATAAACGATTGGGATAAAACCCTTAAGTGCGCCGCAGTTACCATTGAACCTGTATCGGGCAGAAAAATGGAAACCTATACCGATGCTCCCGGTGTTCAGTTCTATAGCGGTAACGGTCTTGGAAATTATCCTCACACAAGAGGTAAACTGGGCGTTCCCCACGTTAAGTATCAGGCGTTCTGCCTTGAAACCCAGTATTTCCCCGACAGCGTAAATCAGCCGAGCTTCCCGTCCTGTGTTCTAAGAAAAGGCGATGTTTTCAAAACCTCAACACAGTACAGATTTTCGGTAGAAAAATAAAAAATATAAGGAGTAATAGGGTATGTTGAACTATAATGTAAAAATCGGTCTTATTCCCGTAAGACGCGATACAACTCCCCGTAAAGGTATCTTTAACTGGGGCAAAGCCGAAGAACGCGGCAAAAAGAACATCAAGTACATAAAAGAGCATTTTTCAAGTGAAAATGTAAGCTTTATTGACCTTGAGGGTATTACAGAGTCTCAGCTTCTTTTCAGCGAGGACGATGTTCCTGCAGTAGTTGAAAAGTTCAGAGCAGAAGGTGTTGACGCTGTACTTTTCATCAATGCAAACTTTGGTCCTGAAGAAACAGTAGCTCTTGCAGCTCAGAAACTTGGCAAGCCCGTTATGATTTGGGCTCCCATTGATGATGAGTTTGAGCCCGACGGTGCTCGTTGGACAGACAGCCAGTGCGGTCTGTTTGCACTCAGCCGTCAGCTTCAGAGAAGAAATATTAAATTCTCTTACATTGAGACCTGCGCAGTAGATGAAGAGCCCTTCACAAAAGGCTTTAAAGATTTCATTTCTGTTGCCTGTATGGTTAAGAACTTTAAGGATATGCGCGTAGGTCAGATGGGCCTTCGTCCCAAGCCTTTCTGTTCCGTAATGTTCAACGATGCTGAACTTTTACAGAAATTCGGTATTCAGATTGTTCCTATCAATAATGTTGTAATGCGTAAAAAGTTCGACGAAATTATGGCTGAAAACTCTAAAGAGTTAAACGACGGAACAAAACTTATTCTTGACAGATATGAGGCTCAGGACGACTTTACTGAGGAAAAAGCTAAAAAGGTTTACGGACTTGTAGAGGTTTACAAGTGGATGTTCGCTGAATACAAGCTTGATGTTGTTTGCGCTGAGTGTTGGTCAGCTCTTATGGCTGATTTCGGCGGTATCGGTGTTATGCCTTGTATCGCATACTCTATCCTTGCTGATATGGGTTATATCGTTTCCTGCGAAAGCGATATGAACGGTGTTCTTACTATGGCACTTCTTTCCTGTGCCGCTCTCGGTAAGAATCCTCCTTTCTTCGGTGAGTTTACTGTTAGAGGTCTTCACGACAGAAATGCCGAACTTATCTGGCACTGCGGTCCCTTTGCTTATTCTCTTAAGAAAGAGGGCGAGGTTGCTAAGTGTTGCGACCAGAAGCAGTGGTTCCCTGTTAAAGACGGTCACTTTACCGTTTCTCGTCTTGACCAGGATAACGGTGAGTACAAACTGTTTATCGGTGAGTTCGACACTACCGACGGTCCTTACACCACCGGTACTTATCTCTGGGCAAAACTTGATGATTTTGCTAAATGGGAAAGAAAACTCATTGAAGGTCCTTACATTCACCATATGGCTGAAATTGAAGGCGGCTACGGTGATGCATTTAAAGAATTCTGTAAGTATATTCCGGGAATCACTGCTGATCCTGTTGAATAATAAAAAAGTCAAAAAGGAGTATTATTATGGCTGATATCAATAAAATCAAAGAACTTAAAGAGCAAGCATATCAGATGCGTCAAATGATAGCAAGACTTGCCAGAAAGGTTGATATCCATGTTGGTGGCGACCTTTCTATGACAGATATGATGACTGCAATCTATATGTACAAAATGCGTAAAGATCCCAAAAACGTTAAGTGGCCCGGCAGAGACAGATTCTTGCTTAGTAAAGGTCACGGCGCAGGCTGTCTTTATGTAGCAATGGCTATGGCAGGTTATGATGACCTGGACGAAATTTACGAAACCTACGGTAAATTCGGTAGCCGCTACGGTGCTCATCCCTGTAAGGTTCAGAACCCTGCACTTGAAATGTCTTCAGGTTCTCTTGGCCACGGTCTTGCCCTTGGCGCAGGTATGGCTCTTGCAGGTAAACTCAAGAAGGAAGACCACTATGTATTCGTAATGCTTGGTGACGCTGAGTGCGCTGAAGGTTCTGTTTGGGAGGCTGCTCTTTCTGCTTCTAACTTCAAACTCGGTAACCTTGTAGCTTTCGTTGACCGTAACCGTATGAGCCTTAGCGCTCCCACCGAAGATTCTCCCAACGGTATGAAGATGGAGCCCTTTGCTGATAAGTGGAAGGCTTTCGGCTGGAACGTAAAGGTAATTGACGGTCACAACATGGAAGAAATTGTTGAGGCACTTGATACTTTACCGGCAGAAGATTCTGATGTACCTACCGTAATTATCGGTAACACCATTAAGGGTAAGGGTATTGACTTTATCGAGAACCTTGCTCAGTGGCACAACGGTATGTTCGATGATGAACAGCTTGAAGCTGCTCTCAAATCTTTGGAAAAAACCCGCTAATTAGGATAGGAGGACAATAAAATGATTGAAACTTATAACCTTGGCGAATGTATTCGCAGTGGCCGTCCTATTTTGGATGAAGTAATAATGGATTATACAAAGAAGAACGACAAGTTCTATCTTATCTCTCCCGATATGACTCGTGCTGCATTTCCTAAATTTATGAATGCTTGCAGTGAGCGTAACATCAACGTTGGTATTGCTGAAACAGCAGCCGTTGATATTGCTTCCGGTATGGCTCTTGAAGGCTTCTTACCTTATGTTTACGGTATGTCTGCTTTCCTTAGCATGCGTTCTTTCGAAGCTATCCGTACAAATGTTGGTTATCAGAACCACAATGTTAAGTTTATTGCTTGTAATACAGGTGTTTCTCTCGGTATGCTTGGTTCTACCCACTATGCAATGGAAGACCTTGCACTTGTAAGCACCATTCCTAACATGACAGTTATCTGCCCCGGTGATCCTGATCAGACAGTTAAGGCTTTCTATGCTGCTGCTGAAATGGAAGGCCCTGTTTATATCCGTATGGCTAACGGTAAAAATGAATCTGCTGTGTACAAATCACAGGACTACAAGTTCGAAATCGGTAAGGGTATCACCATTCGTGAGGGTGAAGATTTAGCTCTTATTGCTTGCGGTGTTATGGTTGCTTATGCTAATGAAGCTGCTAAGCGTCTTGCAGAGCAGGGCATCAACGCTACCGTTATTGATATGCACACCATTAAGCCTCTTGATGAAGAGCTCGTTTTAAAGGTTGCAAAACAGACCGGTAAAATCGTAACTGTTGAAGACCACTTCAAAGCTTGCGGTCTTGGTACTAAGGTTGCTTCTATCGTAGCTGAAGAAGGTATTCCTTGCAAAGTTAAGAAACTTGGTATTCCTGATATGTATCCCGGTTTCGGTCCCTTCAAGGATCACCTTGAGTATATGGGTTACGGCACCGATGCTATTATCGAAGCTGCTAAAGAAATTGTAAAATAAAAACTTAATAAAAGCCCCTTTTTTAAGGGGCTTTTAACTGCCTTTTGATATAGCAATTTGCACAAAAGATATTAAAGTAGGAGAATTATTATGAAAAAGTATATAAGCATACTGCTTACTTTGTGTCTGCTTCTCACCACGCTTATAATTCCCGTTACCGTAAGCGCCCAAACCTTTGCCGGCGATACATATTATAAGTTCACCTTTGGAGAAGGCGGCACCGCTTATGGCGAATATGTTAGCGGACAGACTGCAACTTATAAGGGTACTACTTACTATCCTCTTATGGACCAGAAACCCGGCAGTACCACCGCTTCGGTTGACACCATTACCGATAAGGCTACTCAGCAGCCTGTCAGTACACTGCGCGTAGAGGGTTCGGCAGGCAGCCGTTGGAAGTTAGTTCCTTTAAAGGCTAATGGCGCTCCCTTTGAGGTAGCACCTAACAGTTCTTATAAAGTGAAAATAAAAGCTTACATTGAAAGCAAAGCAAAATCAAGCCAGTTATTTGCAGGTCTTGCTGCTTATAAGACTAACGGAGCTTCAAGCCATGACGGTAGAACTACCTCTCAAGGTTGGTACAATGGTAATTTTGTAGCAAGTCAGGCTGTTCATTCACCATTCCTTTCAGGTAGTATAATTGGAAGCTCATCAGCAGATAAAGTATTTACCGAATTTGATAGCGCGGATGCTTCACAGTGTTTTGAAGTTGAAAAAACTATTGCTACCGGTAATAATGCTGTATATGACGAAACAAACAATGCTTATAAATTTGTTTTTGACGTTATAGGAAGTGATGCTACTGTTGAAAACACCAACTATTTCTTCCTTTCGGGTTATGGTGCTGAATTTACTGTTGATGAAGTAGCCTATTCAGACGTTATACACATTGCTGAAATTGAGATTACCAAAAATCCCGACAGTATTACTTTCGTAAACGGTAATACATCCACAAATGCGGTAGTTGAAGCAGGTCAGGTTATCGAATATCCTACTCTTGCTCATAGTAGAAACTATGACTATGTATGGTCGCTGTCAAGTGAGGAATATATTCCTGCTCCCGCTACAATGCCTGCAGGAAATATTACCGTTTACGCTGTGAAGAGTGAAATTATAGGCTTTGAAAACTATAAAGCTATTGATTATACCGATATTTCTAACCGCATAGAAGTTAGTTCTGATAAAACCTATAACGGCAGTAAGTATTCCCTTAAGTATGAAAATGTTGAGTATAAACTTGCCGAAAAAGTAACAGGCGGTAAGCCTTTCAGTTTTGACGGCAGTTACCATTTGTATTACTATACTTATGATGAAGAAAATGATAAGTATGATTTAGTTCCCGCGGGAAGCAATCCCACTTGGGAAGAGGGCAAATATTACATTCAGCGTGATGCAGGTCAAAGAGAACACTCTATTGATCTTTGGAAACTTGAGAGTAATACAAACTATAAGGTTTCCTTTAAGTATTATTTTGATGATAGCAGCCAGTGCGGCTTGACACTTAAACCATACTCTTCGGCTGTTAATAATATCTGGGATCAGACTATTTTCTATAATGATGGCAACGCCACCATAAATAAACCCGAAACTGCAGGTTGGCAGGAGGGAGAACTGTATTTTGCCACAGGTACCCTTACAAGCGCTACCGAATATCTTTATATTCAGCTTGTGAATACCGCTAATGATAATACAACTCCCGTAAAGGTTTATTTTGATGAATTTAAACTTGAAGTAAAGGTGCCAAACCAAGTGGATGATCCAAACGTTGAATACGGCAATGACCTTGTAAGCTACAATACTTTCGAAAATACCTCGGTAGTTTCAGATTACGGTTTTGTTGATTACACTAACAATTATGTTATTGCCCGTGTAGATAAAAGCTATCTTAAAAACGGCAAGAAAACTTTGGACGAGTGGAGTATAAGCGGCAGAAACGGATTTGATGCTACCAATATTTCTATTGCAAATATGGGTTATGAAAGCAGTTATTCTTTGAAATTCAAGCAGGGCAGTGCCGAGAGCGGAAATACTGTTATTTATAAAATTGCCGATATCGGTAATGGCTTGATTCTTGAAGATAAAACTACCTACAGACTTAGTTTTTATTACAGAGCAGACGGTATAAGCGATAAAGATTTAACCTTTAGCTTTGTAAATGCTAAGGATAAGGAAAATATTGCTTACATTAACGACAGCAACACCCTTAAAATAGCGGCAGAGGATGTTAAGAGCGGCTGGACCTATGTATCGGTTGACCTTACTACCGATTTTGATAATATTGACAGCGATATGAGCGGTTATGCCTTCTGCATACCTGCAATAGTTATAAATGCCGATATAAACGATACTGTAAGAACTGTTTATATGGATAATTTTGCTGTGTGCAAACCTCTTGGTAAGTCAATGGCATCAATTCTTACCGAAACCGCAACACAGCGCGCAGGTCAGCAGGCACTTCGCTTCTATTTTGACTATAATGCCGATGAAAACGGAAACCTGCTTTTAAGCGGCGATACCATAGAACTTAGTGCCAGAGGTATTCTTATCTCTGCATCTTCTAAAAATGAAGAACTTGTTATTGACAATAATAAGGTTATCAAGAGCGAAAGAACCGATAACTTTGACCATTGTTGGAAGTACGAAAACGGCGTTATGACCTTTAGCGCTCATATAACCGGATTTGACGCAGCTGATTCAAGAAAGATTCAGGTTCGTGGTTATGTAGTTCTTGCCGATGGTACAGTAATGTACTCTCCTGTTTCTGAGTACAGCCTTGACGATGTTAAGGGTTATTACGATATTACCGCAAACTCTACCTATTATTCGTTAACTGACTCATCCGTTGCGTCTAAGGTTAAGTTTGAAGGTGCCAATGAAAAAACCGCCAACGGCTATACTTTCGACTGGAACGGCTCTGCCCTTGTTGTTACCGCTAAAACTGCAGGTAAAATGAAGGTTTATTTAAGCGGAAATGTTGCTAACCGTAACTTTACGCTTTATGTTGACGGCGAACTTGTAAGTGATAAACTTAAACCTGTTTCTGAGGGTAGCGGTAAATACAGCGTTACCTTAGATGTGGGTGAGTATCCCTCTGTTAAGGAAATAAGTTTTATCCGTCAGCAAGAAGCCGCTAACGGCACCGCAGAAATTCTTGGTTTTGATATGTGCGGCGAACTTATGCAGAGTGAGGAAAATGAAATTCTTATTGAATTCCTCGGTGACTCCATTACCAGCGGTATGGGTGTTCATAGCATTCATCACGAGGATAACAGCGCCGCAAGAACCGATGACGGCACAAGCGCTTATGCCTTCCTTTCAGCGCAGTACCTTGGAGTTGACTACCGTATACGCTCAAGAATCGGCATTGCCGTTGACAGAGGCTATGATGCAGAACGCAAGGTAGAAAAAAGCTGGCTTGCAAGTTATGACCTTGAAAACTGCTGGAGAGACCAGACTACTGCATATTCAGAGTCGAGACAGGCTGATATAGTTGTTATTTATCTTGGTACAAATGATATGCTGAGCGGTAGAGTGAATAATCTTACGGCAAGTATGAAAGAATTGGCTGACAAGGTAAAAGGTTATAATCCCAATGCTAAAATCGTTTGGATAAACGGCGGTATGAGAGATTATGAAACCTATCTTGAAGCAGCGCTTTCAGATTTGGGCGGTGAAACCGCAGGATATTATATGTGTAATATGCCTGAGGAATTTGCTCATAAGGACGGCAGTGGCAACTATGTTAATACAGGTTACCACGGACATCCCGGCGCTGAACAGCAAAAGGTAATGGCTCATACCCTTATTGACTTTCTTAAAGAGAAAAATCTTGTAGATTAAATTTTAAAAGGCTTTCGAAGCAATTCGAAAGCCTTTTATTTAATGTTTACAATTTTGTAGTAATTGCAAATAATACTTTATTTTTCAGTCTTTTTAGTGTATTATGTTATTTGTGTTATTTTGACTTGTAAGGAGATATTATGTCTGAAAAAATACAAGAAGCAAATTGTATAGTGAAAGAAGTCACAAATTCAGAATACATATATACAAAAAAAGAAGAGAAACCGCTACCGTTAGGTGTAAAAATTGCTATTGTCATAGCCTCTATAATGTTGGTAGTTTCCCTTATGTTTGTCGTTGTTTGGGACGTTGTTACATACGACTGGCGGCAGGGCAATAAACCTGTTCCGTCTTTCCTTATGGATATTGGTATGTTTCAGGGCAGTTCTTTCCGCTATTTTGACGGTATTACCGTGAACGGTGTTGATATCGGTAATATGTCAGAAAAACGCGCTGTTCAGGCTATTAACGATGCACAAAACTTAAAGAAATTAGATTATAATATAACCTTTGTTGCCGCAGATAAAAAAAGTACTCTTTCCGGTAAAGATATTGCTTTGTTGGTAGAAACAGATGAAGTTTTAAATGAGGCAAAAGAGTATTGCATTTCGGTTATGCAGGGTAAAGCGTCAAAAGAAAACAAGTATTTTAATGCAGAGGTTTTTGTAGACAAAACGACTATGTCTGCTGTATTCGAAAGTCTTGCTTTGCAGCTGCACTGTGATCCTGTAGACGCTACCTTTGAAGGCATCGGTGAAGATGGTCTCATATTTGTTCCCCATATTGACGGAATTGATGTTGATGAGAATACTCTGACAAAGGATATAGAGAATTTTTTAAGAAGCGGTAAAACCGAGGATGAAATCAGTGTTACGCCTGCAAAAACTACACCTGCGAAAATAACTACAGAAAGCCTTAAACAAAAAATAAAACTTATAGGTACTCATTCTACCTATGCAGGTAATGTTGCCAATTCAAATGCAAATATGAGAAAAGCTATGCAGATGTGCAACGGCTCTGTAATTGAACCCGGTGGAATTTGGTCATTTAACGCCTGCACCGGTAACAGCAATTTGCCTTCGGGCGGCTGGCTTCCTTCAACTGTTATTATAGCCGGTGAGTATGTTCAGGGCTACGGCGGCGGTATTTGTCAGGCAAGTACCACAATTTATAATGCGGCTCTATATGCTAATATGCAGGTGGTTACTCGCTATAATCACGCTTATCCGTCAACCTATGCCAAGGGAGGTCTTGATGCTACAATAGATTATCCGGGCAAGGATTTAAAGCTTCAGAACAAAAGTGCATATCCTATGTATATTCAGTGCATAATGGTGGGTAAAAAGCTGACTGTAAATATATACGGTTGTCCTGATTATTCTTTTGATAAAATAACCTTGAGTACAAACACCGAAGAAACGGTGGAGGGTAGTCACTATATAGTTGCTGCTTACCGTCATTATTGGAAGAATGGTGTAATTTTCAAAACTCAGCAGCTTCACAGTTCACGCTATATTATAAAGGCTGAAGAAGAGGAAGAAGAAACTCCTACTCCCGAACCAACTCCTGAACCAACTCCCGAACCAACTCCTGAACCAACTCCTGAACCAACTCCTGAACCAACTCCTGAACCAACTCCTGAACCAACTCCTACACCTGAATCTGAAAATTTGCCGACCACAGATAACTCTGACGGCAGTACAGTAGAATAATTTAAAAGCCGATAGGAAAACCTATCGGCTTTTTTGTCGGTGAATGTCGCAGTTAAAAAGGATAATATGTATTTACCAAATATAAGGAGGATAAAAATGGAAAGTGAAATAATAATTGCAATTATTTCTTTTTTCGGCACTATGGCAGGTACCCTTGGCGGTATAATAACATCGTCAAAACTTACGGGCTATCGCATAGAACAGCTTGAAAAAAAGGTAGAAATACATAACAACTTTGCAGGAAGAATGCCGGTTGTTGAAGAAAAGTTAAGGGTTATGAATCACAGAATTTCCGACCTTGAAAATCAAATAAATGCAGAATAAAAACCCGAATTACTTCGGGTTTTTTCTATTTTATTTCCTCTAAGAATTCGCCGATTCTTTCAAGAGCAGTTTTTATGTGCTCGGTAGAATAACAGTAGGAAGCACGTACGAAGCCTTCACCGCTGTCACCGAATGCAGTACCCGGTACCAAGGCAACTTTTTTTGAATATAATAACTTCTCGCAGAACTCGTCACTTGTCATACCTGTGCTTTTAATTGAAGGGAAGGCGTAAAATGCGCCTCTGGGTTCGCGGCAGGTAAGACCTAAATCGTTAAAGCCCTTAACAATGATTTTGCGCCTTGTATCATACTCCTCAAGCATTTCTTTAACCTCAAAGTCACAACTTTTCAGAGCTTCAATAGCGGCATACTGTGAGGTGGTTGGAGCGCACATAATGGCAAACTGGTGAAGCTTTGTTATCTGACTGATAATAGGCTCAGGTCCGCAAACAAAACCAAGACGCCAGCCTGTCATTGAAAATGACTTTGAAAAACCGTTGATTACAACGGTTCTTTCTTTTAACGAGTCAATAGAAGCGGGTGAAACGTGACTGCGACCACCAAAAGTAAGCTCTGAGTAAATTTCGTCGGAAATAACAAGAATGTTAGTGCCTCTAAGAACTTCGCCCAGCGCTTCAAGGTCAGCCTTTTCCATAATAGCGCCCGTAGGATTACAGGGGTAGGGCAGAATAAGAGCTTTCGTTTTTGGGGTGATTTTTTCTATAAGCTCTTTAGCGGTAACCTTAAAATTGTTTTCGGCTTTGGTGTTTATAATAACCGGCACACCGCCGCATACCTGAGTAATGGGCTCATAGCATACGTAGCTTGGCTGGGGTATGATTATTTCGTCGCCGGGGTTGGTTATAACTCTGATACAAGCGTCAATAGCTTCGCTTCCGCCAACCGTTACAAGTATTTCGCTGTCTGCACTGTATGTAAGTGAATATTTTCGGTTTAAATATTGCGAAATTTCCTCTCTGAGCGAGGCAAGGCCCCAGTTTGAAGAATAACGGGTTTTGCCTTTCTCCAGTGTTTTGATAGCGCAATTTCTTATTTTCCAAGGGGTAGGAAAGTCAGGCTCACCAACACCAAGCGAAATTACGCCTTCCATTGTATTCGCAATATCAAAAAACTTTCTAATACCTGACCACTTCACATCGCAGATGGTATCGTTAAGTATTTTGTTATAGTCTATCATAGTGAGAAGTTTCCTCTCTCGTCAACATCTGATGTACCAAGAGATACATTAAATTCTTTGTATCTGCGAAGTACGAAATGGGTAGCGGTAGAAGTTACCGATTCTATTGTTGAAAGTTCTTTGGCAACGAACTGTGCAACCTCGTGGAAAGATGCGCCCTTAACAACAACGCTTAGGTCATAAACGCCCGACATAAGATAAACGGATTCTACCTGAGGATATTTAGCGATTTTTTCGGCTATTTCTTCAAAGCCATAGCCAACCTTGGGGGTAACTTTAAGCTCAATAATTGCAGAAACAGAATCACTTTCAACATTTTCCCAGTCAATAACGGTTTTATAGCCTCTTATAATACCGGTGTCTTCCATTTCCTTTATTTCTTTTATTGCTTCTTCTTCGCTGATGCCCACAACGGTGGCTATATCCGCCGTGCTCATTTTAGCATCCTTACTTAAAAGCTTTAAAATTTTCTTGTTCATAGTAACCCTCCTAATTTAGTTTATATACGCCGTCATTTGTTACTGCAAAACGGCGGTTGTCTGCTTCAATATACTGCTTTACGGGTTCCTCTAATTCTTCGAAAACCTCAAGAGAATATGTATTGAGGTTTACCTTTAAAATCTGGAAAGAACCCAAATTGCTGATGTAAGCGTATTCATCTTTAATAAAAATATCACATGGATTAGAGAAGGGAGAGGATGCACCTCCGCCGATTCTCAGTTCCTCGCGCATTGTATTTATGTTGTATCTTACAAGTACATTGTGTTCGGGGAATGTTGCCCACAGCTTGTTTTCAAATACTGCAATGGCAGAGGGCGGCGAGTTTTTGTATAAAAGTTTGCCGGCCCATATAAACGAAGCGTCGGTATCAAGAAGCTCTACCGTACCGTCAACCTCAAGCACCATCATTTTTTCGCTTGGGAAAATAATGTTTTTACAGGTGAAATAGTTTTGCACCTGAATACAGTAAGAACGGTAATTTGCACCGAACTTTGAAAGCTGATAAATATTTTTTGCCACGTTTGTGGTTTTGTCATCATCAAAGGAGATCATTTTAAATGCGACAGTCATCTGTGTGTTGCTTTTTTCTTCGGCATAGGCAACAATTATACGGTTGTCACCGGGGATAATATGAAGAACTTCGCCTTCAAAAATTTTTGTCACAATAATCACTCCTTTAATATAAATTCTAATTTATAAGATTTTACTACAAATGTATTATAATGTCAATAATCCGTTTTCAAGCATACTTTGTGCGGCAAGTAATACACCTGTTTGTCCGCTGTGGAAATTAAGACCGCCTTGCATCCATGCGGCAAAGGGCTCACGAAGGGGAGCGTCTGCCGAAAGCTCAATAGAAGCGCCAAGGGTAAAACTGCCTGCCGCCATAATAACCTCGTCGGTATATCCCGGCATAGCCCAAGGCTCAGGGGAAACAAAAGAATCAATAGGCGCACCGCTTTGTATACCCTTGCAAAAGGCGATAAGCCCTTCACGGTTGCCAAGTATTACCGACTGAATAATATCTGCGCGGTCCTCGGTGGGCTTTGGAGTAACCTCGAAACCCAGTCTTGAAAACAGCGCTGAACAGTAAACGGCGGTTTTAAGTGCCTCGCCAACTGTGTGAGGAGCGGCAAAAACACCCATATAAAGTTCTCTGTTGTGACCAAGGGTTGCGCCGACCTCTCTGCCTACACCGGGAGCGGTAAGTCTGTATGCACATTTTTCAACCAAATTGTGCTTACCTGCAATATAGCCGCCTGTAGGGGCAATACCGCCACCTGCGTTTTTAATAAGAGAGCCGATTATTAAGTCGGCACCCACATCGGTAGGCTCACGTCTTTCTACAAATTCACCATAGCAGTTGTCCACCATAATAATGGTTTCGGGGGATATCTCTTTTACGATTTTACACAGTTTTTCAATGTTATGGATAGAAAGACTGGGGCGTAGGCTGTAACCTCTTGAACGCTGAATATAAGCAACTTTGTATGTATCTTTTTTAAGTGCTGAAATGATACCTTCTTCGTCGGGATAACCGTCAGCCTTTAAATCTACCTGACTGTATTTAACACCAAAATCTGCAAGAGAGCCGTCACTATGTCCGTCTATGCCCAATACGCCGATAAGGGTGTCATAAGGTCTTCCTGTAAGGCAGAGCATTTTGTCATTGGGACGAAGTATTCCGAAAAGAGCAACGCAAAGGGTATGAGTTCCCGAAACAAAGTTGTGTCTTATCAGCGAGTCCTCTGCACCCATACAGTCAGCCCATAGTTTTTCAAGGGTTTCTCTGCCGATATCGTCATAGCCGTAGCCTGTAGATATGCCAAGATGAGTTTCACTTACTCTGTTTTTAATAAAAGCAGATAAAACCTTTTGCTGATTATACTGAACAATACTGTCAATTTTTTCAAATTGTTCCTTTGTACTGTTTATGATTTCACTGTCTATTGACAGTAATTTCTCATCAAAATTAAAAAAAGTCTGTTCCATTATTTTTCCTCGCAGTAGGCGGCATCACCAATTAAAGTGAAGCCGTTTTTTAAATAGAAATTTTTATTGTTTTCTGTGCAGCAGGCGTAAACAGTTCGGTCTTTAGCAAAAGACAGCACAAGGGATAAAAGGGTACTTCCAAGACCTTTTCTTTTATGGCTTTTGGGTACTGCAATACCGTTTAAAATTGCACTGGTGTCATTCATATAAAGCAGAGCACCGCCGCCGTCTTTTATAACATATTCTGCACAGCCGTGGTACTTTCTGAAAGAAACATCTGCCACAAAGCCGTCACCGTCGGGTATCTCCAGACCGTTTCGCAAAGCCTTTAGTAAATCTCTCGGTTCGCCCTCGCTTTTTTTACAAATACTGTCAAAGGGTGGCTTTTTTATAAAGCATAAACAGCTTTCGTTTATATTTAATTTAAGCTTTTCTGCCGTATCTGTATGAGTAAAAATACCTGTGGGTGAGATAAAGCTTAAAAAGGAAGAAAGCTCGTCAGTATTTTCATTATTACTCCATAAACTTACGTAGCCGTTTATACAGCCGATTATCGAAATTATATTTTCGGTATCGTTTGTCTGATACCAAAACTGCGCAATGGCAGGGTGGTCTTTATAGGCTTTATAGCCACAAAGAATTTTAGAAACAGCGGGGCTTGTAATCTCAGGAATATCATTTGGCAGACCGTTCTTAATCATTTTATTTCACCTGAGCAAATTTTATTTATCATATATTTTGTGAGTTTAAGGGCATTTTCGGCGTCCTTTAAATCTGCAACACAGGACGAAGAATGAATATATCGGCAGGGAACCGAAACAGCCAGTGTTCTGACACCGCTTTTGCTCAAATGAATGGCACCCGAATTGTTGCCGCCCGTAACCGCTGATTTTGGCTGACAGGTGATACCGCTTTCTATTGCGCAGTCGTAAAGAACTCTGTCATATACTGTTGCGCGGTCCATAAAGGAAACAGCAGGACCGTCACCTAATTTACAAACGGTGTTTTCTGCGCTTACTGAGTCAATATCTGCAGCAGTAGTTGCTTCAAGGCAAAGACAAAAATCAGGCTCTACGGTAAAGGCGGCGGTTCTTGCGCCCCTTGTGCCAAGCTCTTCCTGAACGGTAAAGGTTGCATAAAAATCATATTCTGCCTCTTGCTTTAAAAGGGTAATCAGAATTGCACAGCCTATTCTGTCGTCAATAGCTTTAGCTTTAACGGTAGTGTTTCCAAGTTCGGAAAAATCGCTTATAAAGGTGGCAAAATCACCAACGCTTACATATTTTTCGGCTTCCTCTTTACTGTCAGCGCCGATATCAATATAAAGACTTTCTGCCTTTGGCAAAGTGCTTTTTTCGCTTTTTTCACAAAGGTGAACGGGTTTAATACCGATAACACCGGAAGTCTTGCCCTCTATCAATACCTTTTTGCAAAGTAAAGATGAGGTCTGTATTCCGCCTAAGGTTTCAAAACGCAGAAAACCGTCGTCGGTTACAGAGGTGATTATCATACCTACTTCATCGGTATGGGCGTCGCACATAAGCTTATTTACAGCCCGTTTTTTACCTTTTTTGAAAACAATAAGATTGCCCATACCGTCTTTTTTTATCTCGGCATAGTCTTTTATTTCGTTTATTATAAAATCTGAAACTGAGTTTTCACGTCCTGAGGGACCGTTTAGCAGGCAAAGTTTTCTGATTAGCTCACGCATTTTCATTTCCTCCTGCTAAAACAAAGTTATAAAGAAGTTTTGCTGTATTTTCAATATCTCTTAAATCAACAATTTCACAGTCGGTATGCATATTGCGAAGAGGTATTGAAACAAGCCCTGTCTTTACGCCCGATTTTGAAACAGAAATAACATCTGCATTAGTACCGGTTGAGCCACCCATAACCTCTTCTTTAAAGGGAATATTGTTCTCTTTTGCAATATCCGTCAGAGTTTTGGTTATATTACGGTCAAGTATGGGTGAAACACCTATCATAACACCGCCACCGAGTTTTGCGCATTTTGTACTGTCTATACCAGGCGCGTTGCCAAAGGAAACGTCTATAACTATAGCGCTGTCGGTTTCGGTTTTAAAAGCGGCAGTTCTGGCGCCTCTCAGTCCCAGCTCTTCACTGTCACTAAAAAGAAAAACTATGTTATTATCTGTTTCTTTTTCTTTAAGCAGGTTCGCAAGTAGTATAAGTACAGCACAACCTGCTCTGTTATCAAGAGCTTTTGCGCATACCTTGTTGTCTAAAAGGGTTAAAAATGTGTTTTTATAGGTGACAAAATCGCCCTTGCTTATAACTTCTTTAGCTCTTTCACCAAGACCTGTGTCAATTTTAATGGTATCTATACTGTCGGGGCATTTATCGTCATCCTTTGCAAGATGGGGCGGGGTACTTGCAAATATACCCAAAACATCTTTTTTGCCGTGGATAATTACCTCTTTTGATGGCAAATGGCGAAGGTCAATACCACCTGCGCTATTTACGGTAACAAAACCGCTGTCGCTGATATCAGTTACAACCATACCCACCTCGTCAATATGGGCATCAAAAAGAATAGTTTTTCCTTTTCCCTTGTTCATAGTGGCAATAATACCGTTTGCACCGCAATTTTCAAGTTGGCAAAAATCAAGATAACGCCCGATAATTTTACGGGCGCTACTTAAATGTCCTATTGACGAAAGCTCTGTAAGCTCATTGAGCAGTGTTTTGAGTTCTATCATAAACTGTTAACCAAATCCTTGAAATATTTTCCTCTTGCCTCGAAATTCGGGAAGGCGTCAAAGGAAGCGCAGGCAGGAGAAAGTGTGACAATATCGCCTTTTTCTGCACGGGCATGTATAACCTCAACCGCCTCTTTAATATCCTTTACCTTCATAATTTCAGGACATCCGTTATAATCGGGGTGAGAAACCACAGCCTCTTCAATGGCTTTTGCGGTAGGACCTGAAAGTGCCATAAATTTAACCTTTTCAATTACATAAGGAGCCAGCGGCTCAAAGGGAATATGCTTGTCATAACCGCCTGCAATAAGCATAACCTTTTTATCAAAGGATTTAAGACCTGCAATAGTGCGTGTAGGACTGCTGGCAATAGAGTCATTAAAATAGCGAACACCGTCAATTTCTCTTACAAATTCATTTCTGTGTTCTACACCCATAAACTCTTTTGCAACCTTGCGAATGTTATCGGCGCTTACATATCCCCATACAGCAGAAATTGCGGCAAGGTAGTTTGCAATATTATGGTCGCCGATAATAGAAATATTATCTCT
Source organism: Acutalibacteraceae bacterium (assembly GCA_045586405.1). Lineage (GTDB taxonomy): Bacteria > Bacillota > Clostridia > Oscillospirales > Acutalibacteraceae > SIG607. Next base: position 28,199 of record JAZNAG010000099.1, read on the forward strand.
GTGAAGTACGGGTACGTCCATACCGCGATAGGTCATATGCAGAGTGCCGTCGGTATCAAGCCAAGCACCGTTTTTAACGGGAAGCTCCATACTAAAACGAAGAAACTGTCCTCTGACATAACGGGAAAAGCCGTTGGTAATTTCGTTGTCGCTGTTAAGAACAGTTCTTGAAAAAGCGTTCTGGTGCATAAGTATGTTTTTCTTTGCCTCAACATATTCGTCCATATCCTTGTGAATATCAAGGTGATTAGGTGAAACGTTTGTTACAACCGCAACATCAGGGCTTTTTCTCATAGAAATAAGCTGGAAGGAAGAAAGCTCTGCTACAACAAAATCGTCAGGAGAAATTTCACTTATTCTGGGGAGAAGTGGTTTACCGATATTACCGCCGATATGCACCTTTTTGCCTTCTGCCTCAAGCATTTTTGCAATGAGAGTTGTAGTGGTGGTTTTTCCGTCACTGCCAGTTATCGCAAAAATGGTAGCAGGACACAGGTCAAAAAACACTTCCATTTCGCTTGTAACGGCAATGCCTCTTTTTCTTGCCTGTTCAAGCTCGGGAAGATAAAAATTCATACCGGGTGTACGGAAAATGATATCAACCTCAAGGTCGTCAAGATATCTCTCTCCAAGGTGGAGTTCAACACCTGCCGCTTCAAGCTCGTCAGCAAGAGGGCCGATAAGCTGTCTGTTTCTTCTGTCACAGGCGACAACTCTTGCACCCTTTTCTATAAAATCGTATATAAGGGGTGTGTTGCTTATACCTATTCCGCAAATAGCTATTTTCTTTGCCGCGATATGTTGCCAGAACTGTTTGCAATCCATAATACAGGTTCCTTCCGTTACTTTAAATACTATTATATATTATTATACTTAAATAAGGCGAAAATATCAATAAAAAAATAACCGACGGGAAATTTCCCATCGGTTATTCACTATTTTGCCGTAGATTTTAAACTTCACCCTTTTTAACAGCCTCAAAATCACTGATAATGTCATCAGAAGGCTTTTTGGAAAGAAGTGAAACAACAACTATGCAAATGCAGGAGAAAATGAAGGCGGGGAGTAATTCGTAAATTGCGAAAATACCACCCAAACCGCTGATAACAAGTTTCCACAGGAATACCATTCCTGCGCCACCTATCATACCGGCGATAGCACCTGCTCTTGTGGTACGCTTCCAGAAAAGTGAGAATATCATAAGCGGACCGAAAGTAGCGCCAAAACCTGCCCAAGCGAAAGATACGATATTGAAAATTACACTGTTTTCGTCAAGTGCGAAGAGCATAGCAATAAGAGCAATAGCAAGAAGTGTTATACGGGTAACTACCATTACCTGCTTGTCGGTTGCATTCTTCTTAACAACGCCTTGGAAAATATTCTTCGCAAAAGCCGAAGCAGCAATAAGCAGATATGAATCGGAAGAACTAATGGTAGCGGCAAGAATACCGGCCATAATAAATCCGGCTAAAATGGGAGGCAGGAAGCTTGTAGACAAGTGAATGAATATGTTTTCTGCGCCGCCCTTTGTTAAGAGTGAGGCTTCGGTGGGGAAGAGCTGACGACCTGCAATACCGATAAATACGGCAACAGCAAGAGAGATAACAACCCATATCATAGCGATTCTTCTGGACATTTTGAGTTCCTTTTCTTTACGGATAGCCATAAAGCGAAGGAGAACCTGAGGCATACCGAAGTAGCCGAGGCCCCAAGCAAGCATAGAAGCAACCGAAAGGGCGCCGTAAGGCTTAGCTTCGCCAAACTGTGCGGCACCGTTTACAACCTGCTGAACGCCGTCAGCATCGGTTACGGGGTTTGCAAGTCCAAAGAAGTCGAGGAAGCCGGGGATAGCCTGTGCATTTTCAATAACAGTGCCAATACCACCGGCACTGATGGTGGCGATAGCAACTATAATGGAAAGAGCTATGATCATTACAATAGCCTGCATAAAGTCAGAAGCACTTTCTGCAAGGAAACCACCGAGAATTGTGTAAAGAAGAACAAAAGCTGCTCCCACAAGCATCATTATCTTGTAATCAAGACCAAAGAGGGTAGAGAAAAGCTTTCCGCAGGTTACAAAACAACTTGCAGCGTATACAGTGAAGAACACAAGAATAAAGAGTGCGGCAAGAGTCATAATTACCTTTGATTTCTCTTTGAAACGGTTAGAGAAGAACTCGGGCAGAGTGATAGAATTATTTGCCTTTATACTGTATCTGCGAAGTCTTTTGGATAGGATAAGCCAGTTAAGGTATGTACCGATAGCAAGACCAATTGCGGTCCATGCGGCATCAGCAAGGCCGCACCAGTAAGCAACACCGGGGAGTCCCATAAGAAGCCAACCGCTCATATCAGAGGCTTCAGCGCTCATAGCGGTTACCCAAGGTCCGAGGGAACGACCGCCAAGAAAGTAGTTTTCAGAACTTTTATTTGCTTTCTTTGCAAATAATACACCGATCAATATAACAGCGGCCATATAAATAACCATTGCTATAATAATCTGCAATGTGTTTGACATAAAAACATCTCCTCAAAAAAAATTAACACAAGTAGTATAACACAAAGTTTTTTAAAATGCAATAGGAAACGAAGTACAGACTAAAATCTGTACTTCGTTCTACTATAATGTTAAATTCGCTTTTAAATAAAGGAAAAATCGATTAGACTAAATTCTATACTAAAATTAGTACAAAAAATTTTTTTAGCGGTTTTCTATGCGTTTTAAGAAAAAGGGCAGTAAAGATGCTGCAGAATCGCTTAAAGAGTAGTCACCGTTACAAAGACACCAGTCATATATAATAGCCCTTTCACAAAAGGCGTAATACTTTACAATATCGTTAGCCGAAAGGTTAGGGGTTATATCGCCTTTGGTTTGTCCTGATAAAACAATTTTTCGCAGTAACTTATAGTAAACTCTGTTATGGTCAAGGAGCTGTTTTTCGCTCTTTGTTAAAAGCTGTGTTGAATAAAGCCTTTTAATCAGCTCAAGGTCAACGGTATTTTCTATCATTTCAAAAAGCTGACGGTTTAGAAAAATAAGAGTTTCGATACTGCTCATATTTGCGTCGATTTTGCTCTCGAGCTCATCGTACTTTTCGTCAAAGAGATAAGCAAGGGAGCCAAGTAGTGCATCCTTGCTGTCGAAATAATGATAAAATGAACCCTTAGAGGTACCTGAAGCGTAAATAATATCGTCAACAGTTGTATCGTCATAGCCTTGCTCGTAAAAAAGTTTCCAGGCGGCTGATACGATTTTACCTTTAGTATTACGGGAATTTTTGCTCATAGCCCTCACTCCTTATATAAAATATACCATAAATAAACTTTTTTTACAAGAGCAAAACAAAGTCCCGTTTATGTCACTCAGGCTTTGCTAAAATATGCTTGTAAATAAAAAATAAAAAAACACTTGACAAATGAAAACCTTGAGTGTATAATGAAATTACAGAAAAAGAACAAATGTTCTTTTTAGGAGGAAACGTTTATGAATGCTTATATTATCAGTGTTTTAGAAATAATTGTAGTAGCCTTTACAGTATGGTGTCTTTTTAATGAACAAAAGCTTGTTGCTTTTGAAAAGCGCATTGTAAAGAAGTTCCGCCGAAGAAAATTCAAGGTTATAAAGGGCGGGAAAAGCGCCAACCGCTACTACGCTTAAATTTGTTTTTTCGAGTTCATATCTTTTATTCCTTTCTTTTGTGACTCCTTTCAAAGAAAAAGAGGAAGACCACTTGGTCTTCCTCTTTTTCTTATTTTTTAAATTTAAGTGTAATAATTTCAAAGTTAGAAACCGGTAGTTTAACCTTGCCGTCTTTAAGTTCAAGTTCACTTAACTCGTTTTCAAGCAGGTCACAGAGATAAGCCTTTTTAAAGTTATCGCTGACTTTAATTTCGGCAGTTGTACGACAGTCAAATGCTTCATACATTCTGACAATCATACCGTCGCCGTTTTCTTCTTTCTTAACGGTTTCAATAATCACATTCTTGCTGTCACAAGAAACAAGTGAGAAGTTATCATTTAATTTACCGCTCTGTTTATCTGCCTTTTCAGCGTACATAGGCTGATTTAATGCATACGCCTGATTTATAACGCCTGCTTCTCTGAAACTTCCGCTGTGTCCCATAAGCGAATAGGTAAATGTGTGCTTTCCGATATCCGCCTGTGCGTTGGGGTAGGTACCGCATTTCAGTATAGTAAGCTTTAAGGTGTTGCCCTCGGTGCTGTGACCGTACTTGCAATCGTTAAGAAGTGCTACACCGTAGTTATTGTCTGCCATATCAACCCACTTGTGAGCGCATGTTTCAAACTTAGCGGCATCCCAACTGGTGTTTTCGTGAACGGGACGAGTGGTATGTCCAAACTGAATTTCATAGGTTGCATTCTTAACAAGTACGTCAAGGGGGAAGGCAACCTTTAAAATCTGATGATGGAGATTCCAGTCAATTTCGGTTTCGAAGTCAATCCTGTTTACATCTGTATAAAGCCAGATGTTTTGTGAGATAACGCTGTTCATATAGTTCTTCTTAACCGAGAAGCCCGAGCGAGAACCATCGGTAATGGGGGTAATTTCAGCGTCACTGTCAAGCACCCACATTTTTTGCTTATAGTAATCGGTGATCTCCCAGTTGTCATAAACCTTGGGATAATCTTCAAATACCTGAAGTTCATTACCGAAAGCATTTTCTTTAAACATCTGTCGGCATGCAGATTTGTCAAACAGACTTGCAATTCTACCGCTCTTATCAAGAGTTAACTTATAGAACTTGTTTTCAGCGGTAAGACCGTCGATTTTAACTTCGCTCTTGTTAGTGATGTTCTTAACAACCGACCAACCGAAAGCAGGTACAGTCTCGGTAAGTTCAACAGTTTTGCCATCAAGAGTAACAGCGCCTTTTCTTTCAAAACCCGAGGGGTTATAAACCAGTACGCCGCCGTCGGTAGCAACATTTTCCTTGATTTTTGAAAGTTTCTCTTTAAAGAGAGTGTCGATATACTCGTAAATTTCGGCATAATCCTTATCGGTGCCTTCATATACAGATTTAATAGAAGAGCCGGGGATAATATCGTGGAACTGATTGTGAAGAACCTTGTTCCAGTTGCTGTATAGACCTTCGGCATCATAGGTACCGCCAAATAATAGGTCGGTGTAGGAAAGGGCTTCGGCCTGTCCCAGTAAAAATTCGCATTTACGGTTATGACGCTTGTTTTTAGCCATAGAGGTGTAGGTACCGCGGTGGAATTCAAGATAAAGTTCGCCAACCCATTTTGGTGTGCGCTTAAGGTTTTTTGAGGCCTCGTCAAATTCTTCCTTTGTTTTGTCAAGGTAGTCAGAAAGAGAGGAGGTGACGGTAACCGGCATACCGGGGATACCCTTTGCAAGTCTGCGCTGTGTTTCAAGCATTTCCTTGGTAGGTCCGCCGCCACCGTCGCCGTGACCGTAAGAGGTCATGGTATGTGTGCCGTATTCCTTCTGTTTAAAGCGGTTCCAGGTTCCCTTTATGTGAGAGGGGGTAAGAAGACCAACATAGGTAGCAATTCTGTTAGGTTCTAAACCGGTATAGTTTTGAGTAGTAATAAAGTTTGTGAAAATTTCACTGCCGTCTATACCCTCCCAGATAAATCTGTCAACAGGCATAGTGTTTGTCTCGTTCCAAGAAATTTTAGAGGTTACAAAGTGGTTTATGCCTGCTTTTTTAAGAATCTGCGGCATAGCGGCACAGTAGCCGAAAACATCGGGCAGGAAAAGTATTTTAGAATCAACATTAAACTCGTCTTTAAAGAACTTTTTGCCCTGCATTATTTGACGGACAAAGCTTTCACCGCTGATAAGGTTACAGTCAGCCTCAACCCACATTGCACCTTCGGGCTCCCATCTGCCTTCCTTGACAAGCTGTTTAAGCTCCTCGTATTTTTTTGGGGCTTCTTCTTTAAGGTAGCGGTAAAGCTCTGGCTGAGAAAGCATAAAGCTGTATTCGGGGTATCTGCCCATAAGGTTAATGGCGGTAGAAAAACTGCGCTGTACCTTTTCTCTGGTCTGGGCGCGGTCCCAAAGCCATTCTACGTCGATATGAGTATGGCCTATACAGTGAACGATAGGTTTGCTTTCTACAGAGCATACCTTTTCGTAAAGCTCTTTACCAATAAAATCAACGGCTTTTACAACGCTGTCTTTAAATTCTTTGCTGCTTGTATCTCTAAAGTCAATAAGGTTAGCGGTTCTTTCAAGAAGCGGCATAACGGTTGTATATTCATTACTGTTTTCAAGTGCTAACAGCATTGAATCATAAGCAACTTTTATATCATAATAAAGCTGTTCGGCAAGTTCGTTTAGTTCGAACATTTTTACACTGTGGAATATACGGAAATTCTGAAGACCGAGGTAATAGTAGTTATGCATAACATACTCGGTATCGGGCTGGAGAAATACCTCTCTGTGATTACCGTCAACACCCTGCACCATTTCACCGTTAAGGTAAATAATGCCTTGAGGATTTATGGTAGACCAACCGGTAGGTATGCCGTCATCAACCTTTACATAATAGGTGGTGTTGGGCTTTGCGGGTGGAGTTTTAAAAGAACAACGGAACCAGTAATGGTCGTCATTTCCCACAATGGGCGCACCTTTAGTAAGAGGCTGCCAATTTTCTGTAGGGAAGGTGTTGTCTGTTTTATAACCTGATTTTACATATTCGATATTTTCTATTTCGAATAATTGCTTGTTTGCGGCGGCAAATAGATTATCACAGGTTATTTTGATTTTTTCTTTGATAAAGCTCATATAATCACACCTTTACAGTATTTTATTTTATTGTAATATAACATAGGTTGAAATGCAAATACTAATGTGATAATATAGTTATGGTATTTTGATTTTTTGGGAGATGCTTTATGGACGCGAAATTGCTTGTTGCAAACAGATTTATTGATATGAATACCGAAATATCATATAGATATGTTTACAGTGAAACCGAATATTTTAGAAATCATTATCACGATTATTTTGAGCTTTTTTTGATACTTGAGGGCAGTGTTCTTCATATTGTCAACGGAGCAGAGGTAAGGCTTAATAAAGGTAGTCTTGTTTTTATAAGACCTGAAGACAGACATACTTACTGTCTTGATGATGATAAAAAGTTTTCGATGCTTAATATTACTTTTTCGGCAAATACTGCAAAAGAACTTTTTGATTATCTGGGCCAGGGTTTTCCAAAGGAACAGCTTATGGAAGCGGCGCTTCCGCCTGAAGTGCATCTTAACAGTTTTGAATATGAAAGATTTTGCAAAAGAACCGATGGTATAAGAGCAATAGATCCTAAGGATATTTCAGGGCTTAAAACCGCACTCAGAATTCTGTTATTTGATACCTTTGTGCGCTATTTTTCTGACGAGGAAGCGGCTGAAGAAAAAATACCTTTGTGGCTTGAAGAAATGTGTAATAAAATAAAAAAGAACTGCCGATTTACTCTTGGCAGTGAATATTTCTTTTCTCTGTCAAATAAGAGCAGAGAGCATATTTCAAGAAGTATGAAAAGGTACACCGGTATGACCGTTACCGAATATATAAATATGCTAAGGCTTAACTACATAGCAAATATGCTCAGAAACAGTAATCACAGTATTTCTGATATCATTTACGACAGCGGTTTTAATAATATAAGCTGGGCGTGTGAACAGTTTAAGAAAAAATACGGCGTTTCAATGAGAGACTACCGTGAGGGTATAAAAAATAAAGCCTGATAAAATCAGGCTTTATTTTTTATGATTTTTATTTGTTGTTTTCTATGTAAGCTACAACATCGCCGACGGTTTTCATCTTTTCAATTTCTTCGTCGGGAATGTCAACACCAAACTCATCTTCAAGAGCCATAAGCATTTCAACAATGTCAAGGCTGTCAGCGTTAAGGTCTTCGCCAAGGCGGGTTTCAGCGGTAACGCTATCTGCATCAATTTCTAACTGTTCTGCAATAATTTCTTTGAGTTTTTCAAAAATCATTAAAAAATACCCCTTTATTGTTAATTGACCAAACAAAAGGTCTACAACAAAATAATATTGAAAAAACAACATTTTGTCAATAGTTTTTTTGAAAATGGCAGTTTTCCTGTCCTCTTATATCAAATTTAGGTTGCAAAAATAAGTTATATGCTTTATAATCTATATATTACTATATATTACAAATTGTACGGTGATAAAGAATGGCAAAAGAAAAATTAGTTAAAGAAATTACCTCTATGGAGGAAGATTTTGCTAAATGGTATACTGATGTTGTATCAAAGGCAGAACTTATGGATTATTCTTCGGTTAAGGGTTGTATGATAATCCGTCCTTACGGTTGGGCTATCTGGGAAAACATACAGAAAATAATGGACGGTATGTTTAAGGAAACAGGGCACGAAAATGTATCTATGCCTATGTTTATTCCCGAAGGCCTGCTTCAGATAGAAAAGGACCACGTTGAAGGCTTTGCTCCTGAGGCAGCGTGGATAACCCATGGCGGTAACGAAAAGTTAGAAGAGCGTCTTTGCGTTCGTCCTACCTCCGAAACCCTTTTCTGCGACCATTATAAAAATATAATACATTCCTGGCGTGACCTGCCTAAGCTTTATAATCAGTGGTGCAGCGTTGTAAGATGGGAAAAGACTACCCGTCCCTTCCTTCGTTCCCGTGAGTTCCATTGGCAAGAAGGTCATACCATTCACGCCACCGAGGCTGAGGCAAGAGAAGAAACTGTTCGTATGCTTAATATCTATGCTGAATTTGCCGAGAAATACCTGGCCATTCCGGTAATAAAGGGCGTAAAAACCGAAAAAGAGCGTTTTGCAGGCGCTGTGGATACCTATACTATTGAGGCTATGATGCACGACGGTAAGGCTCTTCAGAGCGGTACTTCTCACTTCTTCGGCGACGGCTTTGCTAAGGCATTCGGTATTCAGTTTACCGATAAAGAAAATAAACTTTCTACTCCTTTCCAAACCTCTTGGGGCGTGTCCACAAGACTTATCGGCGCTATAATTATGACTCACGGTGACGATAACGGTCTTGTTTTACCCCCTGCGGTAGCTCCTATTCAGCTTGTTATAGTTCCTATTGCTTCTCACAAGCCGGGTGTTAATGAAAAGGCTGAAGAAATATTTGATAGAATGAAAAAGGTTTGCCGTGTAAAAATCGACAATTCCGATAATTCACCCGGTTGGAAGTTTGCTGAATATGAAATGAAGGGTGTGCCCCTTCGTCTTGAAATCGGTCCCCGTGATATTGAAAATAATCAGTGCGTTCTCGTTCGCAGAGACAGTGGTGAAAAAACCGTGGTATCTCTTGACGAGCTTGAAACTGCTGTTCCGGCTCTTCTTGACTCGGTTCGCGACGGTCTTTACGAAAAAGCTCTTGCCAACAGGGCAGAGAAGACCTATACTGCAAATAGTTTTGAAGAATTAAAAGAAATTGCAGACACCAAACCCGGCTTCATTAAAACTATGTGGTGCGGTGACAGAGCCTGCGAAGAAATGCTTAAAGAAAAGGCAGGCGTGTCTTCAAGATGTATGCCTTTTGAACAGGAAAATCTTGGCGATAAATGTGTTTGCTGCTCAAAACCTGCTAAAAAGATGATTTATTGGGGCAAGGCTTACTAAAAAAAGCCGCCCCAAATTTGCCTTAAAAATGCCCGTTTTCTTACATTATATATATACGCGCGTAAGAATGCAGATTTTGAGGCTGAAAAACAAATTTGAAAAAATTTTATATTTTTTTAAAAAAACACTTGCATTGCAGGTGTTTTTATGTTATGATACTTGAGTACGCGAGTGGCGTACTGTCATGCGTTGATGTGGGAGGTGGCTGACCAAGAGTCAGGAAATTTCCACGGAGTATGTCCGATTTTAAACCGGGCGAACCAATACCTCAGACTAATTGGCATAGCGGGATAACTTGCGAACCTGCTATGTATCCGGATTCACAGCAACCCCAGTGATCCGGTTTTATAATGGACCGTAATGAAACACACGGCACAGTGTGAGGTAGCCCGCCAATCTAACAAGGAGGCGACAAAAATGGCAGTAAAAGAAAAGATTCGTATCAGAATCAAAGGTTACGACCACGCGCTTGTAGACCAGTCCGCAGAAAAAATTGTGGAAACCGCTAAACGTACAGGTGCAAGAGTATCGGGTCCTGTCCCGCTACCTACAGAGAAGGAAGTTGTAACCATCCTTCGTGCAGTTCACAAGTATAAAGATTCTCGTGAACAGTTCGAAACCAGAACTCACAAGAGACTCATCGACGTGATAAGACCTTCCAACAAAACTGTTGAGGCTTTGACCGGACTTGAGCTTCCCGCCGGCGTTGAGATTGAAATTAAACTTTAATCTTTGCCGTTCGTGGTCATGTTGGGTAAGCCCCAACCAATAACTACAAGGAGGAAAATAAAATGCAAAAAGGTATTGTAGGCAAGAAGCTTGGTATGACTCAGCTTTTTGATGCAAACGGTAATGTCATTCCCGTAACTGTAATTGAAGCAGGTCCCTGTGTGATCTCTCAGAAGAAGACAGTTGAAAATGACGGTTATGAAGCAGTACAGATCGGCTATGGCGATCTTAAGGCTTCTAAGGTAAATAAGCCCATGAAGGGCCACTTCGCAAAAGGCGACGTTGCTCCTAAGAAAGTTCTTAGAGAGTTCCGCTTTGATGATATGAGCGCTATGAATGTTGGCGACATTATTAAAGCAGACGTATTTGCTGAAGGCGATGCAGTAGATGTAAGAGGTACTTCTAAAGGTAAAGGCTATGCAGGCGTTGTTAAGCGCTGGAACTTCAGCCGCCTTAAAGAATCTCACGGTACCGGTCCTGTTCACCGTCACGGCGGTTCACTCGGTGTTATCGATCCCGCTCGTGTATTCAAGGGCAAGAAAATGGCCGGTCACTTAGGTAATGAGCGCGTAACCGTTCAGAACCTTAGTGTAGTAAAAGTAGATGCTGAGAATAACATCATCGCAGTTAAGGGTGCCGTTCCCGGTCCCAAGGGCGGAATCGTTATTCTTTTCGACAGCGTGAAAGCCTAAGGGAAAGGAGAACTGAATTATGCCTAATGTAGCAGTTTTGAACATGGCAGGTAAAAATGTGGGCGAAATCACATTAAGCGATGCCATCTTCGCAATTGAGCCTAATGCAGTAGTTATGCACCAGGCAGTAGTAAATTACCTCGCTAATCAGCGTCAGGGCACCCAGTCTACCTTAACCCGTACCGAAGTTTCCGGCGGCGGTAAAAAGCCTTGGAGACAGAAGGGTACAGGCCATGCTAGACAGGGTTCTACAAGAGCTCCGCAGTGGACTCACGGTGGTATTGTTCACGCACCGAAGCCCCGCGATTACTCTTACGACCTTAATAAAAAGGTTAAGAGACTTGCACTTAAGTCTGCTCTTTCTGATAAAGTTATCACCGGTGACCTCATCGTTCTTGATGAGTTCAAGGTAGATTCTTACAAGACCAAGACTGTTGTTGACTGTCTTAAGGCTATCAATGCCGGTAAGAAAACTCTTATCGTTCTCGAAGATAACAACAATTTTGCTGTTAAGAGCTGTGCAAACATCCCCGGTGTTAAGACCGCTCAGGTTAACACCATCAACACTTACGATATTATCTACGCTGATACCCTTGTAATTGCTAAGGGTGCCGTAGGAAAAATTGAGGAGGTGTACGCATAATGAAAACCGCACAGGATATCATTATTGCTCCGGTTATTACCGAGAAAAGCATGTCAGGCATTGCCGACAAGAAATACACCTTCAAAGTAGCAAAGGATGCTAACAAGGTTGAAATCGCCAAAGCCGTTGAAGAAATCTTCAAGGTTAAGGTTGCTAAGGTTAATACCTTAAGCGTTCGTGGTCAGGCTCGTCGTATGGGCCGTTTCGCAGGCTACACTTCCTCTTGGAAGAAAGCTATTGTTACTTTGGAAAAAGATTCAAAGACAATCGAGTTCTTCGACGGTCTCATGTAATCTGAGTGCCTAGAAGCATAAGCTTCAGGTGATGTATGAAGCCGACAAATCGGTTTCGCTAAGCCTAAATAGGAGAGTGAATTAAAATGGCAATAAAGCATTATAAGCCGACTACTCCGGGCCGCCGCGGTATGACAAGTATGGATTACTCCATTCTTTCCGATGTAAAGCCTGAGAGAAGCTTACTTGAGCCTTTAAAGAAAAATGCCGGTCGTAACAGCTATGGCCGCATCACCGTTCGCCATCGTGGCGGCGGAAACCGCAGAAAGTACAGAGTTATCGACTTCAAGAGAGAACTTTTCGGTATTCCCGCAACTGTTCTTACTCTTGAATACGATCCTAACAGATCTGCATTTATCGCACTTGTTCAGTACGATAACGAAAATAAA
>JAZNAG010000100.1:0-2479 GCA_045586405.1 Acutalibacteraceae bacterium
GCAAGCACCGTCCAGCAGTACAGTCCTTTTTCTTTTAAAAAGTAGTGCCACAGAATGACGCTGCTATAAACAAAAATTAAGTTTAAAATCAGTAAAACTTCGTTATTCATTAAACTCCTACTCCAAAATCTGTGTTGTTAAGTAAAATATCAACCTGCTCATTATCCTTATATAAAGGATAAACTTCACGCTTAAAGATTTCTATTACACCATAGTCAGGTTTAATAGGCTTAGTATTTTCTACCATAATATTTACGCATACGCGGTCAAAATATTTTAAACCTAATTCAATATCCCGCAGCATACTTTCTTTACTTTGACCGGGCAAGCCTTGCAACAAACAAACTTGATTAAAATATTTGGCAATCTCTTCTGGGGTTGCATCACCCATACCCTTGTCGAGGTAGCTCTCTCTAAAAAGAGCATCAAAGGTTTCTACACCTATCTTCATTTTTACTGTTATCCCTGCGTCGGCAAACTTCTTCTTAAAATCTGCAATAAGTTCACGATGCATCCAATGACATTCAAAATAAAGAGTAGTAATTTGTTTTGTAAAGCAAGTACTTAAAATCGCTTCGATGGTATCCTCGTCCAAATCACAAAAGCTTCCTGAATTAATCACTTCCAGTCTGCCAAATTCTCCTGTAACCTGCGCTAAGACCTCACTATTTAACTGAAAGTTAGCTTGCTCATCTAAACTGAAATCAGTATGGTAATCACAAAAGCGACAACGACGCCATTTGCAACCATTACCACGCAAAAGCACAATTTCACGGGGGTTCTTCTCTAAAATTTTTGAGTATCTACAATCAAAAGGAACATTAGACATCTTTCTCACCAAAATAAAAAAAGGGCACACTGCGGCACCCAAAATATGCTGACTTTGTAATCAGCGGTTCCGTAGTTTTGTTTTAAGACAGGATGGTCACGAACTGTCTGTTATAAAATTACATTGCTATTATAACTGCACGCCTGTAGTTTTGCAAGCAAAAACGCCCACACTTTTGTGTGGGCGCTATTTCTTTTGGAGCTGATGACGTGACTTGAACACGCGACCTACTGATTACGAATCAGTTGCTCTACCGGCTGAGCTACATCAGCCTTTACAGTTTATTCAGCCAGAGCTTTTTTGCTTTTGCGGCCTCTAGTTTTTTTCACACTGTTAATGCCAGATTTTTTAATAACTTTTGCCAATTCTGCGATGATGTGCAGTTCATCAACGGAGCAATCTTGCAAAAGCTCGGACAATTCGTTGTGAAAAATTCTTTCACTGCGATGAATGTTATCACACAACAATTCATCAACAGAAACATCTAATACGTTAGCCAAATGGATAATGGTGGGCAAGCCCAATTTAGTATTGCCAGTTTCGATATTGCTAATATGGGGAGTGGACAAGCCGGTAATTTTCGCAATGTTACCTTGAGTAACACCTTTACGAACACGCGCTGCTTTAATACGTACCCCTATAGCTTTATAATCTATATCCATTTTCAACAGAACCCTCTCCTTTTAGACCTACGTGGAATAATATTTTATGTGCTTTTTGCACCGTCAGTGCTTTATATTATAGACCAAAAGGATTGTTAAGGCAAGGAAAAAACCACGTATTTTCGCCACTTTTCGGCATTTTTAATTCTTTTTAAGCAAAGGAACTGTCAGGCTTCCTTGAGGCATTAAAACAACTTTATAATCTGTACCAACATTCTTTTCAGCCAGTTTAATTGCTTCATCAACAGTATCTACTGCTTCAAAAAGTAAGTCTTTTGCAATCTTTTTATCGAGTGCAGATACAAGAATGAATTTTGCTTTTTTCATCAAGCGAGTAATCGCAAAAGCTTTATGCGCGCCAATGACAAAGTTCTTTTCCAATTGAGCTTTGATTGCATCGGGAGACGGATTTTCTTGCAAAGCTTTTTCCAAAGCTGCGCTACCGCTACCTTCTTCACATTCACCAATGATAATTACAACGCCACCTTCTTTAACTGCGCACCAAGCGTTGTCCATGGTTTTTTGCAGTTGGTAAACATTGATATCTTTCGGATAGCCGCCGCAGGAAGCGATAACTACATCAGCAGGTTCATCAATTTCTACACCATAAACTTTGTCTACAAATTTGCAAGCCTCAATATGAGCACTGTCCCAATCGCCAGCAAAGATTTTTACAAATTCTTTTTTAGCGTCCAAGATTGCATTGAAGAGGAAGAGTTTATGTTCTTTCGCAAAGAGGCGTACACCTTCCATTTGATCATCGTAAACCGGGTTGCCGTGAAGCTTACCAAGTTGAGAATTGGGGCTCATCATCAGACTATGGTTTCTACGAACAGTTTCCATTGCGGATACGCCCGGTAAAATAGCCTTACGACCACCGCCAAAGCCAGCAAAGAAGTGATGTACGATGGTACCGGTCATAATAACCAGGTCAACATCGCAGATCAATTTATTAATCCATACTGGGGTACCAAAAGATGTTTCACCA
>JAZNAG010000101.1:0-1501 GCA_045586405.1 Acutalibacteraceae bacterium
GAGGCTGCTGCTGAAGCTGCCGCACGTGAAGCTGAAGAGGCTGAGGCGGCAAAGAAGGAAGAAGAGGAAAGTGCTGATATGGCTCCCTACATTGTAGGCTCTATCTAATAAATAAAAAAAACACGGCTCGATAGAGCAGTACTCTAAAGGACAGTTTTAGGGAGTACTTTACCTACCGACAGAAATAGCAGAAACCGCAGATTGATTTTCTGCGGTTTTTGTGATATAATAGATGTGTGAATAGAGATATAAGCTTTTATTTGCAAAACTAAAACTGACAAAAACATTGAATAACTAATGAAAATTTGAAAAGGAGGGTGATTGGATGAAAAAAACATTCCGGCATTTTGTTAAAGATCCATCAAAAAAATACATTCGAAAATTTCGTATATACCCCTCTTTCGCATACAATAGTCTTGATAAATGGCTAAAGAGAATGAGTAATTTAGGATTTCATTTAGTTGACAGCAACCTAATTTCTTTTCTGTTTGAATGTGAAGAATCCAAGAATAAGATTTATTTTACATATGACGCGGGAAGCGGGCGTAATGATGATGGAAAATATAGTATTCCTTTAAGATATCCTTTTCTCGAAAAAACATATGGTGTTAAGCCTAAATATTCAAAGTTAAATAAAAATCAATCAAAAACATATTTGACAGTAGAAATAGATACGCAGAGAATTGATATCGAAAATGATGTTGGATATAAAGAACTTATAAGCGATCGAAATAAGCTTTATAATAAGCGTGCAATTAGGAATGGTTTTATATTTCTCCTCGCTATTTTGATTTGCATTATTGCCATAATTATTATTTGACAGCGTTGAAACATTGAAGCACCATCGAAAAGCCTCCCTTGTGTAAAGGGAGGTGGCACGCAAAGCGTGACGGAGGGATTGTAATGGAGAGAAAACATAATAAAAACATTGTTCCAACCGCAAAAATGCTGCGAAAGAATATGACTAAAGAAGAAAAACACCTTTGGTATGATTTTCTGCGCACCTATCACGTCCGCTTTTCTCGTCAGAAAGTTCTCGGAAGGTATATCGCAGATTTTTACTGTGCAGAGGCAAGGCTCGTCATAGAGCTTGACGGCTCGGGGCATTATACCGAAGAAGGAAAGCAATATGATGAAGAAAGAACCGCTTTTCTTGAAGAATACGGTTTGACAGTTATTAGAATACCGAATACGGAAATACATAAAAACTTTCGGGGTGTTTGCGAATACATTGATCATCTTGTAGAACAATCCCTCAGTCAGCTTCGCTGACAGCTCCCTTTACACAAGGGAGCCTTCTTTAGTTCACCTATGCCTTATTAATTTTCCTGACAAGCACTGCTTTTGCGGACACAAACGCGAAATACGGCATATCTCGAAAGAGGTATGCCGTATCTTTATAAAACTGTCCTTTAGGGTACAACCCTATGGATCTTCGCCTTTTAATATATTTATTCTTTATTCTCCGTTTTTCCAACACTTTCGAGCTCGCGATAGGATC
>JAZNAG010000102.1:0-1627 GCA_045586405.1 Acutalibacteraceae bacterium
TATTCTTCTTACTCCTATTATATCTCCCTCGCTTATTATTGGTTCCATAGAGCTGCCAATGACAGGGAAATATATATCTGCATTTACGCCCGGAATGTCAATTCGTGCTGTGGCTTCTCCAACGTTCTCTTGAAAGTCTGCATCACCTGCCTGCACGCATAATGTCGGGTAGAAATTGTTTTTCTTGATAAGCATTTCTCCTATTCCCGAAATGAACCATTGCTCTGAAAGGTTTGGGCACTTCTTTAATATAAGTCTTATTGCTTCGTAGTTTAGTGTCTCTCTTTGTACCCAGCTTGCAACTGTAGATTGAGGAATACCTAATATTTCCGCAAAATGCACTTGAGTTCCGGCGAAGTGCTTTATTACTTGTTTCAGTTTGTCCTTCAGGCTTATGTCGCCTATGTCAGAAGTCGATTTCATTTTTTATAAAAATTTTCTCGCTAACGCTTTTTATTCTATCGCATATTGCGATATTTTTGCAGTGTAATTAAACCAACCAACCAATCAACTTGCGTTAAAAAAAGGAAGAAGGGGAGGCGGAAACACCTGCTTCTTACATATTAACTCACTGCAAATGTAACGCTTTCCCCCATTCCTTGCAAGTTTTTTGGTTAAAAAAGTGCTAACGATATATGAGAAAACCAAGTTTAACAGAGAAGGATATTCAATGGCTTATTGAAAATTATCCCAAAATGCGAAATTCGGAGCTTGCTGTTTATTTGAAAGTAAAACCGAAAACGATAGAGAATTATGCTTTCAGATATTCTCTAACGAAATGCAAAGAGCATATTTCATTATTGAGAAGAGCACAGGCTAATCAAACAAATCAAAAACGATGGAGAAAGTAACGAACAAAGTAGAGTGGTTACGTTCCTTTAAGAAAGGTGATGTAAGAAAAGTTGCTATAGAGCACGCTAAAGACTGTCATCGTTATTCAGTTCTTATATCTCGCTGGAACTATGAGGAGGGGCGCGACAAGGGCATACGCCTGTCGGCTAATTACAATAGAGAGAAAGGGTATTTTACAATAACTGCAAATCCTATTTAGTATGGTTCTTTTAACGGCCGATATAAAGGCAATAGCAAAACAGGTTGCTGTTGAACTGCAAATGTTAAATGATAGAGTCCTTACTGTTGAGGGTGTTGCTGAAATGATTAACAAAACCCCCTCTGCTGTGAAAAAGATGTGCCAGCGTGGTGAGATACCTCACTACAAACGCGGTAAGAGCTTCTATTTCAGTCTGAACGAAATTAACGCACACTTGCTTAGCAAGTAATTTCAATAAGAGTCCGTGAAGTCCACTCACAGCCAGCTGTGAAGCCCACTGTGAGTGGCATTTTTTGTAACATCTAACTACTACATATATGGAAGAAAAACAAATAGCATTGAAAGCATCATTGTGCAACCGCCTATCGCAAATGGTTCTTGACCACAATCTTCCCGTGAACATTGTTGTCGGCGAAAAGCTCACCTATCTGCGTACAGTTACATTGACATATCACCTGCGCGATGAAATGCTTGTTGAGTGGCTTATCTACCGTGTAACTGAAGATGACGATTATGCAGTATGATACAGGCAACCGACCTTTACAAAGCGACACGCGACGGTTTAGACATCATTCT
>JAZNAG010000103.1:0-1753 GCA_045586405.1 Acutalibacteraceae bacterium
GGCACGTGAAAATGCTCGTTAGTTACGGTGCACTCTTGAATGCTGTCTATTCTATAAATTGTTGGGAACGGGTCGTCCTTTACTTTATATTTGATGCACTCATTTTCTTTGGGAACGATGAAGCCAACAAGGTAAAAGTAAAATTCCGAAAACATTATCCCCACAGGTTGCAGGGTGCGTTCCACAACCTTGTCGTCCAAAACTGCACGCCTGTAATTTATAATAACTTGTCTGCGTTCCTTAACCGCTTCCGAAAGCTCCCACATCTTTTCTAAAAAAGCACTTTTGTGTTGCGGTTCAACGTAGTGAAATTTTTCGTTGCCTATAAGTTCATTAACTTGGCGTTGTTTTTCTTTAGGTACGCAACAATCTACAAGCTTGTCTAAAATTGGGTAAAGCTCTTCTTTTGTAAATGCCCTGCTTTCCAGCAGCACTTTTAGCACAGCAAAAACTTCCTCGTTGCGTAAAACATTTCTCACTGGAGGCACAAGGCGATATCCTTTCAGTTTACGGTCGTAAATAATGTCTTGCACTATTCCTTTAACTTCATTCTGATTATGAAAAAAAGACCGCAAGTCATCTATGTCACGTTGTATTGAACGCAGGGAGCAACCAAATCTTTTGGCTTCTTCCTCTTTGTACAAAACCTTGCCTTCAACAAGTCGTGAGTGCATAAATAACAATCGGTCTTTTGCAACTTTGTAGTTTTCCATAAAAACACTTCCCATAGTAAACTTGTAATGCAATCAGACAGTTAACAAAAATCAGTTTTTAGCTATCTGTCTTTTGGACTAACTACATTTTATAAAACAACTTTGCCAAACATTGTCCATAATAAAACAATTAAACCAAATTTATCCTCAAAATTAACTTTTCTAACAAATATTATTCTACAACAATTTGTAGTAAATTTCAATTTGCGTCACAGGCTTCTCGTATAATTCAAGCAGGTGATGCAAATGTTTACCCGTATAAAAGATTTACGAGAAGATAAAGATTTAACACAGTCTGAAATGGCAAAAATACTTCACTGTACGCAACAAGCTTATAGTCATTACGAACGAGGCACTCGCGATTTACCGACAAGTGTCTTGATTTCACTTGCTGATTTTCACGAAACAACAACAGATTATATTCTTGGTAGAACAAACAAAAAATAAGACAACCATTAGAGCAGAAATCTCCAATGGTTGTCTTTTATTTTCTTTACACTTTACACGCTCTTACCCATTTCGTAAGCAGCTTTCATATATTCAGTATCTTTTACTGCGCCAGCTTCGTACACGCCAATACCGGCAATATTTCCTTTTTCAACAGCGCCCTCTACGCAATCAGCGTAACCATGGAAGCAGGCGAAAGTTGTTTCCACAGCTTCCGGTTCTGCTTCAGCACAGGTCGCAATGTAGTAAAATTCTTTATTCTTAACTTCCAGCCAACGAGCAACGGTTCTGTCGATAGTCGCTTTTAACTGCGCAGAAATTGAATAGAAGTACACAGGACTTGCCAGCACAATAACATCAGCATCTATAATTTGTTGGAGCACATCTGCCATATCATCTTTGATGGCGCAAGTACCATTATTTTTAGTGCAGTAGTAGCAGCCCATACAAGGAGTAATCTTTTTTTCAGCAACGCGAATTTTGGTAACTTCATTGCCACTTTCCAAAGCTCCGCGCATAAATTCATTACACAATAAATCAGAGTTTCCGTTTTTACGAGGACTGCCTGATAAAATCAAAACTTTTTTAGCCAT
>JAZNAG010000104.1:0-68913 GCA_045586405.1 Acutalibacteraceae bacterium
GATTCTGCACAGAGAGTTCCCACACCCACAGGTTCAACAACAATCCTTGTTGCAGTTGTTAAAGGCAGCGACGTTACAGTTGAAGGCATCAACGCTGCTATGAAAGCTGCTGCTAACGATTCATTCGGTTACAACGAGGAGCCGATCGTTTCTTCAGACGTTATCGGTATGCGTTACGGCTCACTCTTCGATGCAACACAGACAATGGTTGCTAAGATCGATGATGACACATATCAGGTACAGGTTGTTTCTTGGTATGACAACGAAAACTCATACACAAGCCAGATGGTAAGAACAATCAAATACTTCGCTGAACTTGCATAATTTAACTTAGGTTCACAAGTTACACCCTGAGGTATTGCCTCAGGGTGTTTTTATGTCATTATTAAAGCCGTGCATTTTGTAATGCACGGCTTTAAGCTTTATTTCATCTTAGAACGGATTGAAAAGTCTGTCGAGAGTTATGGGATTGTAACCAAGTGCGAAATATTTAATTGTACGAACCATCTGGCTTGTGTAGCTGTTCTCGTTATCGTACCAAGCAACAACCTGTACCTGATAGGTATCGTCGTCGATCTTAGTAACCATAGTCTGAGTAGCATCGAAGAGAGAACCGTAAGTGATACCGATGATATCAGAAGATACGAGTTCTTCCTCAGTGTAACCGAAGGAAGCGCTGGAAGCAGCCTTCATAGCAGCGTTGATGCCTTCAACAGTTACATCCTTGCCCTTAACAACAGCAACAAGGATAGTGGTAGAACCGGTAGGAACAGGAACACGCTGTGCAGAACCGATGAGTTTGCCGTTGAGTTCAGGAATAACAAGACCGATAGCCTTAGCTGCGCCGGTGCTGTTAGGAACGATGTTGCAAGCAGCGGCACGAGCACGACGAAGGTCACCCTTTCTGTGAGGACCGTCAAGTACCATCTGGTCGCCTGTCCAAGCGTGAACGGTGGTCATGATACCGCTCTGGATAGGAGCATATTTGTTAAGAGTGTCTGCCATAGGAGCAAGACAGTTGGTGGTGCAGGAAGCCGCAGGGATAATCTTATCATCAGCAGTAAGAGTGTTTTCGTTAACGCTGTAAACAACAGTAGGAAGATCCTTACCTGCGGGAGCAGAAATAACAACCTTCTTAGCACCTGCATCAATATGAGCCTGAGACTTCTCTTTTGAGCAGTAGAAACCGGTACACTCAAGAACAACGTCTACACCGATTTCGCCCCAAGGAAGATCAGCAGCATTCTTTTCAGCATAAATTTTGATAGTCTTACCGTCAACAGTGATGCTGTCTTCACCAGCAACAACGGTATCAGCAAGAGCATATCTACCCTGAGCAGAGTCATACTTCAGAAGATGAGCAAGCATTGCGGGGCTGGTAAGATCGTTGATAGCAACAACTTCATAACCCTCAGCGCCAAACATCTGTCTGAAAGCGAGACGGCCGATACGGCCAAAACCATTAATAGCAACTTTAACCATTGGAAAAACCTCCTAAAAATATTACAAGTTTTTGCTTTTATTATTTTATCCTAAAACGCGGTATTTTTCAAGACTTTTTTGTTATTTTTTTGTCATTCCTTACATTTTGGAAAATAATACAATAAAACAGCATAATTTACACAAGTTTTTGTAAATTATTATCTAATAGAATTTATTAGGCTTTCGGCACACATAAGTCCGTCTACCGCAGCTGAAACAATTCCTCCCGCATATCCTGCACCTTCTCCGCAAGGAAAAAGGCCTTTAATACTAACCGACTGATAATCGACGTCTCTGATTATTCTGACAGGTGATGAGCTTCGTGTTTCGGGCGCAGAAAGTATAGCATGCTTATCGGCAAAACCCGAAAGCTTATTATCAAGCAGCGGTAACGCATCTTTTAATGCGGTTGTTATAAAGTCGGGAAAAATATCGTTCATATTTGCAAATACAGTGTCAGGCTTTACCGTAGGCTTAACCTTACCTATCTTGGCGGTTTCACCATAAAGAAATTCCCATACAGTAGTAATTGGCACCTTGCCATTACCTATCTTATACGCATTTCGTTCAATATTTTGCTGAAGACGGCAACCCTCAAGAACATCATCACCAGATAAATCTTCAGGTGTAACATTTACCAGTAATGCGCTATTGGCATTTTTGCCGTCTCTCTGACTGTTACTCATACCGTTTACCGTAACAGAGTTTTCTTCGCTTGTAGCGTTAACAACATATCCACCCGGACACATACAAAATGTATAAACCGATCTGCCGGCAGGCAAATGAACAGCAAGCTTATATGGCGCGGCGCCCAAATATTCACTGTCAAAAAGTTCACCGTAAAGCGATTTATTTATATCTTCTTGCAGATGTTCAATTCTAACCCCCATAGCAAAAGGCTTTCTTTCCATAGACACTTTATTGTCATAAAGAAGTTTAAACACATCACGTGCAGAATGTCCGGTAGCTAAAATAACGGCTTTTGTGGATATTTCTTTACCATTTTCAAGTATTACCGAGTTTAGTTCTCCGTCTTTTAAACCAAGAGCCGTCATTTTTGAATTAAAGAAAATTTCGCCCCCAAGGCTGATAATTTCATTTCTGATATTTTTAACAATCTTAACTAAAATATCGGTACCAATATGGGGCTTTGCTTCATAAAGAATATTATCGGGTGCACCAAACTCATTAAAGGTTTCAATAACCGTTGCACAACGTTTATTTTTAATGCCTGTAGTCAACTTACCGTCAGAGAATGTGCCTGCACCCCCCTCTCCGAACTGTATGTTTGACTGAGTATCCAATTTGCCACCACTAAAAAATTCTTCAACCTTTTTAACTCTTTGTTCAACACAGTCGCCGCGTTCAAAAACAATAGGTTTTAATCCCGAACGTGCAAGAAGCAGCGCGGCAAACATTCCTGCAGGACCAAAGCCTACAACAACAGGTCTGAATTCACATCTAGAGCCCTGCAACCAATTATACTTTTCCTCTTTAAACAAAGAGGCGTTTTTATGCTTTTTAAGTACAAATTTTTCACATTTATCATTTAACTGTACCTTAAATGAACAGCAAAAACAAATCTGATCTTTCTTTCTGGCATCGATAGATTTTTTATGAAGCTTTGCACTTAAAATTTCATTGGATGCAACCCTTAAAACAGGACTGAGAATAGCAGGAATATTATCAAAAGAGGTGTCTATAGGTAAATTTACGTTATTTAACAGTATCATTACATATCCCCTCTGCCGCCGCAGCAGCGCTGGACCAAGCCCACTGAAGATTATAGCCACCACAGTCACCGTCGATATCAAGTATTTCGCCTATTGCATAAATACCTTTACACTTAAGCGACTCCATAGTTTGACAATTAAACTCCTCAGTTCTTATTCCGCCTGCCGTTACCTGTGCATTGTCAAAACCGTTATTTCCGCAAACTTCGATCTCAAAACCAACAATATTATCAGAAAGTACGCTAATCTGTTTATCAGAAATATTGCTAATATTCTCCTGTAAAGAAACACCTGCAATTTTCAGCAAGATATGGCCAATCATTTTTGGAAAAATTCCCGTAAAAAAGTACTCGGCGTTTCTGTTTGATAACACGCTTTTTCTATTTACCAGAAGTTCTTTCACCTGAGCATAATTTTTATCGCACATAAGGTTAATTTTAACCTTTGCATCATCAAAAGTTGTAAAGCAACGGGAAATCTGTAAAACAGGAGGACCTGAAATACCATATTTAGTAAACAGCAACTCCCCTATTTCACTGCGAAGCTTTTTACCGTTTTTAAAAGCCGAAACCTCACAGTCAAGCTTTATTCCCGTAAGTGCTTTAATTTTAGTCAAATCGGTTTTAAGCTGCACAAGTGATGGATTTATCTTAGTAGAACTATGGCCTAATTCAGTAAGCAGTTTGTAAGGCGTATTATAGGAAATAAGTGACTTACCACCTGCAACTGAGCCGACTGCAACTATTACTTTTTTTGCTACATACTGATTACTTTTAGTGGAAATTTTATACTCATTTCCCACTTTACTGATATCTTCAGTCGCTTCACCGAAAAATGTTTCCACACCCAATTCTTCGACTGTAAGGCGCAACGCATCAACTACTGCAGAGGCCTGTAAACTGTATGGATACATCTTTCCGTTTTCGCCGTCAATTAAAGGAATGCCAAGACTATCGAAAAACTCTTCAGTAAAATCAGCACCGTATTTTTTAAGCGCAAATTCGCAAAATTCTACATTTTCGCCGTGATACGATGAAACCGCAATATAGCGATTAGTTATATTACAGCGTCCGTTACCCGTAGTAAGCAGTTTTTTGCCTACTCGGTTTTGGGCTTCTATTATTGCAACATTATAATCAGGCTTTTTTCTTTTTATTAAAATAGCTGCGCACAAGCCCGAGGCGCCGCCGCCAATAATCAAAACATCATATTTCATACAGCACACCCCCTATTCTTCGTTGCCCCAATATTTTCTGTCAAGGCTTCTGAACTGAATAGCCTGTGCTATATGTTCAATATGTATTATTTCGTCATTACTAAGGTCGGCAATGGTTCTGGCAACCTTTAGTATTCTGTCATAAGCACGTGCCGACATACCAAGATTATCGAATGCACGCTGAAGCACAACCGATGCATCATCACTCATAACACAGTATTTTTTAAGAAGTGCAGGAGTAAGCCGAGCATTACAAGTAATATCGGTACCCTTATATCGTTCGTTCTGTATTTTTCTTGCCGCATTTATGCGATCTCTTATAACCGCTGAACTTTCTTCTTGAACCTTTGAGTTCAGTGCATCAAAATCAACGGGAGGCACTTCAATATGAAGGTCCATACGATCAAGCATAGGACCAGAAATTTTATTAAGATATTTACGCACTGCATTTGGTGAACAGGTGCATTCTCTGGTAGGATGTCCGAAAAATCCGCAAGGGCAAGGATTCATAGCCGCAACAAGCATTATTGAGCTTGGATATGTAAGACTACCTGAAACACGAGAAATTGTAACTTTGCCGTCTTCAAGTGGCTGACGAAGTCCTTCCATAGTTGACCGTGAAAATTCAGGCAATTCGTCTAAAAACAGTACACCGTTATGTGCAAGAGATATTTCACCTGGACGCGGAACTGTACCGCCACCGGTTAAACCAAATGCAGAAATAGAATGATGTGGCGAACGAAAAGGTCTTTGTTTAATCAATGGTTTTTTATTATCAAGAACACCTGCTATTGAGTGGATTTTTGTGGTTTCAATGGACTCTTCAAAGGTCATTTCAGGCAAAATAGTAGGTATACGCTTGGCAAGCATACTTTTACCGGATCCCGGAGGGCCAATAAACAGCAAATTATGACCGCCGGCTGCTGCAATTTCTACTGCCCGTTTAGCCTGTGACTGACCTCTTACATCAGCGAAATCTATGGGATATACGTGATTTTCTCTAAAACTTTCATCCGGCTCTTCAGATAGTAGTTTTTTTACATCGTTTAAATGTAAAAGCACATCCCTTAATGCAGTCGCGCCCAAAACATTCACGCCTGAAATAACCGATGCTTCTTTAGCGTTTTCTTTTGGTAAAAATATATCATGATAATCCTCATCATGTGCAGTTATAGCCATAGCTAATGCACCTGTTACCGAACGCAAATGACCGTCAAGTGATAGTTCGCCTATAAATACCTTGTTACTTACGTCAACTTTTATTTGTCCCGAAGCAAGTAAAAGAGCAATAGTTATGGGTAAATCATAATGAGAGCCACCTTTTTTAAGGTCTGCAGGAGCAAGATTAACCGTTATTCTGCCATTTGGAAAATTAAATCCGCAATTTTTAATAGCCGAACGAACCCTATCCCTTGCTTCTTTAACAGAAGCGTCCGGCAAACCGACAATATCAAAGGAAGGCAAACCTTTAGAAACATCTGCCTCTACCTCTACAATATATGAGTTCATACCGAAAAGACCAACACTGCTGACTTTTGAAAACATCTTCTCACCTTTAAAAACTTTATTGAATTTATTATACAACAACTGTTAAAAAAGAGCAACAGATTTAATATCAATTAGTTTAACTAAAACTCCTCTTGACAAACAAAACCATAAAAACTATAATACTTAATGTTCATATAAAATTTGGAGACGTATCGAAGTGGTCATAACGGACATGACTCGAAATCATGATGCCCCTTGAGGGACGTGGGTTCGAATCCCACCGTCTCCGCCAAAATCGACAAGTTTCGACAGAAGCTTGTCGATTTTACTTTTTTTACCTCTTTACTCTTCATGTTTCACTATTCTCTTAAAAGCCGATTTGGAATAAGCAATAGTATAAATTGTAAGTTTTTGTCGCTTGACAACATTCTATATTGACAATATAATTGATTATGTACTTTTGTTTTTTGAAAGGAAGAATATTCTTTGGTTAATTTAAAAAAAATATGTAGCATTATACTGTCTACTTTGTTACTAAGCTGTTGCATTTTATCGATGCATGCTTCTGCACAAACCACTACAAAAAGAGGATTTATAAATACTGCTGACGTTCGTCTTCGTGAAGCTGCAACCACCAAATCACAAGTGATTGATATGCTTTCTTACGTCCCTGTTACTATCACTTCAACAACAACTGGACAAGAAGTTTTTACCGGGAATAATATTTGGTATCAAGTTACATATAACGGAGTTTCCGGCTATGTTTACAGTGAATATGTTAGTCCGATAATGGAAATAAACTATGATGACGATTTTGAAGCAAATCTCAATAATTTCCCCCAAAGTTATCATCCATATCTTCGCGAACTACACGAAAAGTACCCAAACTGGAAATTTATAGCACACAATCTTCCCATATCATTTAAAGATGCTGTTGAGACACAGTACTGTGTTTCGTCAGTTTCAGAAACCATCAAATGGGTAGAATTTAACTATGGTGGCAACGAATGGCGTGATATGCGAGGATATGATGAATCGACTGACAGCTGGGCAACGCGTGAAACTCGTTGGACATATGCTTCACGCCCTGCTATAGAATATTTTATGGATCCTCGTAATTCACTAAATGAAAATAACATTTTCGTTTTTATGCAACAGTCTTACGATTCTGAATCGCAGACTATAGATGCCCTTCGTTCTGTAGTTGCCAATACTTTTCTCGCTTACGGTTATGACAAAAATTCAGATGGAATTGTTGAAGCTGATGCATATCTCGACGATATTATAACTGCTGCATCACAAAGCGGAGTAAGTCCTTTTGTTCTTGCTACAACAATTATTGTAGAGCAAGGTGCAGGCGGCGATACAAATATGGTTTCGGGCACATACCCCGGATACACCAATTACTATAATTTCTTTAACTTTAAAGCTTATGGCGACACCACTGCAGAAATCACAGCATCTGCGTTAAACTACGCTGTTAAAGAAGGATGGAATTCACGTGAGGCAGCTATAGTAGGCGGTGCTAAAAAATATTCTGACGGCTATATTAACATTGGACAAGATACTTTTTATTATAAAGATTTCAATGTTATTAATCAAAGATGGAACCATCAGTATGCAATGGCGCTGTATGATGCTTGGACGAATGCATCATATTTAAAGAAGGGCTGTCTTTTAAACCCATCTGCCAGTTTTGTTTTTGAAATACCTGTTTACACAGATATGCCCACAACTGCTTGTAAAAAGCCGGTTTCTAACGGTTGGCGGTTGATTGACGGATACTGGTATTATTATTCACAAGGCAACGCTATTGACGGATGGATATATTACAACAATGAATGGTACTATCTCAACCCCAATAATTATAATATAATGGCTACCGATTGGGCATATATTAACGACAACTGGTACTTCTTCAACAACAACGGTGTAATGCTTACCGGTTGGCAACAAATAGAAGGCACATGGTATTTCTTTAAAGAAAACGGTGCAATGCACACCGGCTGGATTGATCTCAATGGTATTTGGTACTACTTAAATGAAAACGGCGCTATGCACACAGGCTGGGTTTACTATCAAGGCGCATGGTATTATTTAAGCGATAGCGGTTCAATGCACACGGGTTGGATTAAGCTTGACGGCACTTGGTACTATATGAACGAAACCGGTGCTATGTATACAGGTTGGGTTTATTACGGCGATGCTTGGTACTACTTAAATCAGAATGGTGCTATGCATACCGGTTGGATTAAACTTGATAGTACTTGGTACTTTTTAAATTCAAGCGGTGCTATGCATAAAGGTTGGATTATGCTCGATGGTGTCTGGTACTATTTAAACGATGACGGTGCTATGCATACAGGTTGGTTGGACCTTGACGGTACTCGGTATTATCTGAACGAAAACGGTGCTCTTCGCACAAATTAGTTATTATTTACAAAAAAGCCAAGAGCTTATGCTCTTGGCTTTTTTATGCTTTTAAAATTTTGATTATTTCGCCGCAGTCATTCAGGACGATATCGGGCTTGTCTTCGCTTTCGACAAGGATCTTTTCATCGGTTTCTCCGCTCATAACAAGAATACTTAAAGCACCGCTGTTTATTCCGCTTTTTATATCGGTATAAATTCTGTCGCCTATTACTGCAGTATTTTCTTTAGGAATACCGGTCATTTTCATAGCCATTTCAGGCATTATGGGTTCCGGTTTACCAATAAGCATAGGTCTTCTTCTTGTGCAATTATAAATCATATCGCAAAAGCTTCCACAGTCAGGCACACTACCGAATTCGGTAGGACAAACATAATCAAGATTTGTGGCAATATATTTAATATTTTCTTTTGTAAGAAGGATTTTGCATACGTCGTGAAGTTTTTTAAAGGTAAGCTCGGTATCATTGCCCATAACTATCATTGTAGTTTCGTCGATGTCCTCAGTTAGATAAAAGCCATCATTTAAAAGTTCTTTTTTAAGAGAATTAGTGCCGCAAACGTAAATTTTTTCATTACTAAAGTTATTTTTAATAAAGTAAGACGTTGCCTGAGATGAAGTAATAAAATCATCATACTCGGCCTTTATTCCATGTTTATCAAGTTTTATAATATAATCGGCTACACTTTTCGACGAATTATTAGTCATAAACATATATCTTCCGCCGTTCTCCTTGATTACCGATAAAAGCTCCTTTGTGAAGTCAAACAAGTTATTGCCAAGATATAACGTTCCGTCCATATCAAAAAGAAACAGTTTCACATTTTTTATTCTGTTCATTATCTAACTCCTCATAAATTTTTTCAGCAATTCTTCCTATATATTCCGCTTCACATTCACCTATTTTCAGTTTGCTCTGCTTAGGCAAACCCCAAACATCGAAAATACGCGGGCCTAACCAACAGTGATATGCCGTATTTTCAAAAATGCCAAAAATAGCAGAAAGACAAGCTTTTTTGGGCTTCATAAATATAACCTTCATCGGATATTTAATTAACGCAAAAATAAGTTTTGGATAGTGATTAGTAATACCTGTGAAGGTTATTCCGGGATGAACAATAGAAAGCCCATCATAGTTTTCATTCTTAAAAAGTTCAAAAAGAGAAAACATTAAATATCTTTTAGCATTACCATAAACAAGACTTGATTTTTTACGTGTTCTGAAATCAATATCATGTGCATCACTTTTACTGTATCTATGGGCTATGCTTCCCGTAACAACAAATTTGCCGTTTTTAACCCGTAACAAAGACAGCAACCATTTTATCAGATAATAAGGCGATATAAAGTTTACCGTAAAAACATTATCGTAGCCGATATCTGTTATATATCTTGGTATATGATAAGCACCCGCATTATGTATAAAAATATCGATATCAAGCTTTATAAGTTCTTCTGCCGCCGATTTTACCGAAGAAAAATTGCTAAGGTCAGCATATACAAAATAAATCTCAGCATTACTAAATTCGCATTTTAAAGATTCAATTTGTTTTAAGGTTTTTTCCGCATTTCGATTTACACAAACAAGGGTAGCGTTAAGAGTGAGCAAATATTTACACAACTGCTCCCCTATTCCTCCTGTTGTTCCCGTAACCGCAACAACTTTACCATCAAGATTATCGGTATTTTTTAATAGATACTTATTCATAAAACACCACTGTTTTTCACTAAATAAATGGATTTGACTGAAAAAACAGCCAAATCCTTATAAATTAAAGAAGTTTTGCTCTCAACTGCTCACTGCTCATTGCAGATAAATAAGCGGGGGCAATATCAAATACGGTTTTACAGCCAAAATTGCCCTCTTTAGACAGTCTATAAACCGCTCTTACATACGCCGTAATAACGCTGGCGGTAAATTCGGGGTTAGAATCAAGCTTTAATGAATATTCGATAATATGCGAATTTTCGTTATTAAAGCCTGTTTTACCACTTCTGATAACAAAGCCGCCGTGAGGTATACCGCTATGATTTTTCTGAAGCTCATCTTTACTGATAAAATGAACAACAGTATCATAATCGGCAAAGTAATTGGGCATTGTTTTAATTTCGTTTTCAATTCTTAAAAGGTCAGCACCGTCTTCAGCAACCACAAAGCATTCTCTTAAATGCTTATCTCTGGTAGAAAGATTCGGGTTCTCGCCATTTCTGACAGATGCTAATGCTTCTTCCTTTGGAATAGTGTACTGTCTTGCATCTACAACACCGTCAATTCTTCTTATAGCATCGCTATGCCCCTGACTAACGCCCTTGCCCCAGAAAGTATAATCGTTTCCGTCAGGTAAAACTGCTAAGGCGTAAAGACGGTTAAGCGAAAACATACCGGGATCCCAACCTGCAGATATAAGCGCAGTTGTATTTGCTTTTTTAGAGGCAACATCAACATTTTCAAAATGCTCAGGTATTTTTGCATGGGTATCAAAACTGTCAATAACATTAAAATACTGTGCAAGATATGGTGTCTGCTCAGGCAGATCGGTAGCGCTTCCGCCGCACAGCACCATAACATCAATTTTTTCACGCCAACTTAGTACATCGCCTGCACTTACAGCAGGAATACCTTCTGTTTTAAGTTTTAAAGTAGAAGGATCACGGCGGGTAAACACAGCAACAAGCTGCATATCATTATTTTTGTTTATTGCGGCTTCTATGCCACGGCCTAAATTGCCGTAACCGAAAATACCAACACGAATCATTTAAAATACTCCTTTGAAATTCAACTACCTGATAATTATAATACACACAAAGTCTTATTTCAATAAGTTTTCCTGTAATTTCTTATAAATATCAGCAAACTCAGACTCGAAAATTTTCATTACCTTTCTGTCATAAGTAACAAGACCGTTTGTTTCGTCTTCAACATCACTAAGCTGAGTATAAACGGTTGCACAAAGCCCCTTTTCAACAAGAGGTAAAACCTCGTTTAGATAAAGATTTCTAAAGGCTTTTGCAAAGTCTTCTCTGTTTTTGAAATTACCATATCCATAAGTGCTGTTGCTATTAAACACGTGGTCTTTTATATTAAGAGAATAACCGCCGAACTCAGATATAAAAAGAGGTTTATTGCTGCATTTTACTTTAAGTTTTCTAAAGTATATATGCCTTGAGTTAAAATCATTTTTCTTAGAATAAAACCAACCGGAAGCCGAATCTATAAATCGGGTATCGTCAAGCGCTTTTAATTTATCATACATACTGTCAGCGCAAAACTGTCCCCAGCCCTCATTAAAAATTGTCCATTGACAAATACAAGGGTGGTTATACAGTTGATTTACAGTTTTTTTCATTGTATCTATGAACATTTCACGGCTTTGGGGGTTATTGTGAGTGTTTTTATCATTCCTTTTAAGAACGCCTATTGTGGGAAGCAGTGTATCTTTAAAAAAGGAATATATACCATTATTGACCATATCCTGAAAGACGACCATACCCAGTCTGTCACACTCGCTGTAAAAGAACTCGGGTTCAACCTTAATATGCTTTCTCAGCATATTAAAGCCAAGGTTTTTCATTTTTAAAATATCATTTGTATATTCAATAAGACTTGCAGGAGTAAAAATACCATCAGAAAAATAGCCTTGATCAAGAACGCCGTGGAAAAAGTAGGGCTTACCATTTAATAAAAGGCGGTTTTTATCACCAACTTTACCGATAGACAAAGTTCTTAGCGCAAAATATGACTCAACTTTATCCTCCCCTGCCTCAATGATAAATTTATATAGATACGGAGTTTCAGGGGTCCACAACTTTGGGTTTTTAAGGTTAACTACAGCTTTACCGTCTATTAAGTATGCAACGATATTTTCGTCGTCAAATACCGTGATTTTACCATCAGTAATTCCGCAAACATCAATTACGGCAGAGTTTAATGAGGTTGAAATTTTAAGCGATTTTATATAAGTTTCAGGCACACTTTCACACCAAACGCTTTGCCAGATACCCGAAACGGGAGTATACCACATTCCTTTAGGGGTTTTGCTCTGCTTACCGTAAGGCATAGTTTTATCGCTGAGAATATCTTTTACTTCTAAGGTTAATATATTTTCTTTTTTAAGGCTATCGGTTATATCAAATGTAAAAGTGTCATATCCGCCGATATGTTCACCAATAAATTTGTCGTTTAAAAATACTGAGCATACTTGGTCAACGGCACCAAAATGCAGCAATACCCGACCTATATTGAAGCCTTCAGGCAGAGTAAACTCTTTTTTATAATAAAGAGTTTTATCCTCAGAAAAGACCTCACCGATACCCGAAAGCAAAGACTCGGGACAAAATGGCACACGAATTTTTCTGTCGTATACTATTTCTTTGCCAACACCAAATTCCCACACACCGTCAAGAGAGAAGAAAGACGCTCTTTTAAGCTGAGGGCGAGGATAGATACTTTCGGTATTTTGGTCAATTTTTTCGCCCAACTTTGTAAAAAGTTTATTTGTCTTCCGCATTAAATTTTCTCCTTTTTTGCAAACATATTTTGCAAAAATACTATTAAAATTAAGATAACGGCAACCACTAAAGCAGTTATAAAAATATTTTCATTCGGTATGAAAGACTGTGTACCGTCATCACCTATTACAGTTTCTGCATTTTTAAGTACAAAAGCACCTATCTGCGGACCGATAATACCGGGAATAAGCACCTGTCCGAAAATCCTAAGGCCTTGAAACATACCTGCCTTGTTTTCGGGTATTTTATCACGAATCATAGCGCCAAATACTGCCGAGCCGCAAAGATATCCGCACATCATAAGAAGTGATCCGATAAACACAAGGGTTGTACCTTTATATAAGAAAAGCAATACGTAACCGGCACACAGCGATACAAGTGTCGGCAGAAGCGATTTAAAATAGCCCACTTTATCATAAAATCTGCCATAAAAAGCGGTAGCAATAGCTGCTATAATTATGGCAGGAGCCATTATCAATACATAATTATCCATCTTTAATGAAACATTATAATACAGTATAAGATAAGGCATAAACACCTGAATTGAAATACCGAAAACCGCAAAGGAAAGCAGAGTAAAATAGAGTGACTTGTTTTCCTTAATAACACTCGGCCTGAAACCATAAAAGATATTGCCCCAAAAGCTGTTATTTACTTCACTTCTAACCGTGCTTTCCTCAAGGAAGAAAAGGGTCAAAACGCCAATAACCAGCACAGTAATACCTATTATTAAATATATAGAAGTCCAACTTTCAGCTTTGTTAAGGTCAAAGCCCATAAAACCGCCGAATACTGCAATAATAGCAAGAAGCGGCATCATAGCGTTGATGCCCTCTGCCGCACCGCGCTTGTTGTCAGGCACCGACTCGGTAAGCCAAGCATTAAAACAAGCGTCATTGGCACTTGAGCCAAAAAAGGTCATTACACAGTCAAGGATTATTGTAAGAGAAACACCAACACTTGCCGCAGATACTACTGCAGGAAACATGCTGTTTATAACATCAATTCTAATAAAAGCAAAACAGATAATTGATATGCCCCAAAGAATATAACCACCGCTGATAAATATTTTACGCTTACCGATTTTATCCGACAAAGCGCCGATAATTACAGTAGTTACCGTTGCGGCAACAGCTGAAGCCGTAACCATCAGAGATATTTCACCTGCACTGGCGCCAAACATTTTATATATGAATACGTTGAAGTACATATTCTCTACTACCCATGCTATTTGACCAACAAGGCTAAGTATAACAAGTATGGGCCAGAAAAATTTAGGCAATGACTTAGTGTTCATATTTTTTCTCCCTATAAGTTTTTTATTATTATAACAAATTTATTGTAATAAAGCAATAAACCGTTCAAATCGAACGGTTTATCTTTTTGTTACTGCTTTTTTACAGCATTTAATTTAGTTGCTCTTCTCTCTTTTACGTGATGAGGAATAGGTTTGATTTCGCCGGCGGCGGTAAGAGCCATACGTGTGAATACAGGACCGAAAATTTCATAAATCAGTACCGCAAAGAGAGTTATGTTTCTTATAAGTTCACCCTGATTACCCAGCTGCATTGCTGTTGTACACATACCAAGAGCAACGCCTGCCTGCGGCAAGAGCGTGATACCAAGGTATTTACAAATGCTTTGAGTACAAGAAGTAAGTTTTGCGCTGATAAATGCACCAAGATACTTACCGATGGAACGGAAAATTATATATGTTAAGCCTATTAGAACTATAGAGATGCTTGTAAATACATCAAGTTCCAGTTCGGCACCGCTTATAACAAAGAATATAGCAAACAACGGTGAGGTCCATTTATCGCTTGCCGCCATTAAATCGTGAGATAATGGACATATATTACAGAAAACTGTACCTAACATCATACAGGTGAGCAGCGACGAAAAATGCACCGAAACAGGTCCTATATTAAAGTGAAGCATTGAAAGAGAGGCGGTAAGGAAAACCGCACCGATAGTAAGATTCAGTCGGTTTGTGTTTGAATTGAACAGTTTTTCAAGCTGAGTTAAAACCCAACCCATGATTGTACCGAGAAGCAATGAACAAATTATTTCAATAATGGGGTTAACAATTATTGAAATAATATCCATATCACCGCTGACAATAGTTTTTGCTATACCAAAGGACACAGCAAATGCAACAAGACCAACGGCATCGTCAAGGGCAACAATAGGTAAAAGAATCTTTGTAAGAGGGCCTTCCGCTTTGTACTGTCTTACTACCATAAGCGTTGCGGCAGGTGCAGTAGCAGTAGCAATAGCACCAAGAGTAATTGCCTGAGGTACAGAAATAATATCAGGCCGTATATAGTGAATAAAGAGCAAAGCCGCATCAACAAGGAGCAGCGCAACAATTGCCTGAACTATACCGATTACAAGGGCTTGCTTACCGGTTTTTTTAAGATCTTCCACCCTGAATTCATTACCAATAGAAAAAGCAATAAAGCCAAGAGCAACTTCAGATACAAGACCGAGGGATTCAACCTCACCCATACTACCGAAACCGAGGCCGTCAATATGTAATTTACCAAGACAGTAAGGTCCTATAAGAACGCCTGCTATAAGATAAGCAGTAACTGCAGGAAGCTTGATTTTCTTAAACAGTCTGGTCATAATAAGGCCGGTTAAAAGTGAAATTGAAACCGATAAAAGTGTACTCATAAAAATTCATCTTCTTATAATTTTTTAGTGCGCAGAAATTATAACACAACAAACCTTAATATTCAATAAGCAAAGATACGAAAATCAAGGTAATTTTCGATAGCATTTTGTGAAATTAAACAATAAGTCTCATTAGTATATTTTTGTCTTAATTTCGGACGGCGAATGCCCCATTATTCTTTTATAAACAGTACTGAAATAGTTTTGATCGTGAAAGCCCACCGAAAGAGCCGCCTCTCTTACCGAACATCCCTTTTGCAAAAGTTCTGTTGCATGACGCATTTTTTGATGATTAAAATACTCCATAACGCCTACGCCGGCATAATAATTAAAGGTTTTTTGCATATTTATGGCACTCATATTGCAAAGCGCCGCAATTTCATCTACCGACAGTCTTTCGTGAAGATGATTTGTCATAGTATTTACTATTTCAATATAGTTCTTTGCTTTTTGTGACATATCACCGGAACGAGAAACAAGATGCGACACAAGTTCTATAAGCAAAAGTTCTAGTCGCTTAACATACATAAGATGGGCATCACCCTCTGACTTCTGTCCTACTATAACAAGACCATGTCTTATGTTGTAGTATCTGACCGCCAGTTCGTGCAAAGACTTAACGCTTGACACATCGGTTATTTCGCAAACGCTATTTTGTATCTCCGGTATATTTTCCCCTGTAAAAGTAAATACGCAAACCTCCGCAGGACGACCACCCGTAACGGTAATGTTGTGAAACTGCATTGGATTATGAAGTATCGCCTGACCTGTCGTAAGTTCAAAAATGTTGGTATCGGCGGCAACGCTTATTGAACCGTCAATAACACATACAAGTTCCCAAAAATCATGTGTTTCGCCTTTAAAACGATAATCTGCCTCAAAAACCCAGTTATATGTAGTATATACTGCAGTAATATGCGGATTATTAGTTATTTGATGTAAAGTCATATCTGCACCACCAAATTATACAAATTCAAAGATTAAATATATAATAACATATATATCTTTGAAAGTAAATACCTTAAAATCAAATTATAAAATATCGTTTAGGAGGAAACGTTATGAAACAGTTAACCGCCATCGTTATAGGTGCAGGTAGCCGTGGCAAAGGCTACACCGATATAATGGCAAAATGCCCTGAGAAGTTTAAGGTTGTAGGTGTTGCCGAGCCTATCGTTGATCGCCTTAACTATGTTAAAGATAAGCACAACATTGAAGAGGCTAATTGTTTTGACACCTGGGAAAAGATACTCGATATACCAAAATTTGCTGATATCGCCATAATTTCAACTATGGACCGTATGCATACCGAGCCGGCAATTAAAGCATTAGAGCTTGGTTATGATTTATTACTGGAAAAGCCTGTTGCCCCAACACCTGAAGAGTGTTCAATGATACTTAAAAAGGCTGAAGAGTGTAACCGCAAGGTAATGGTTTGCCACGTTTTACGTTATACCCCATTCTTTATGAAATTAAAGAACATTATTGACAGCGGAACTCTTGGCGAAGTAATTTCAGTGGACCATATCGAAGCTGTTGGCAACCGTCACCAAAGCCACAGTTTTGTACGCGGCAACTGGGGAAATTCAGAGCGTTCTTCATTTATGCTATTACAAAAATGCTGTCATGACCTTGATATTCTTCAGTGGCTGCTTGGCAAAGAGTGTAATAAAATTCAATCTTTTGGTTCACGCAAATTCTTCCGTATTGAGAATGCACCTGAAGGTGCACCCGAACGCTGTACCGAAGGCTGTCCTCACGCCGAAACCTGCTACTATAATGCAGTAAAGCTTTATCACGACAGCGATATCAATTGGTTCCGTGAAGCAGCCGCTATGAAACCTAATCCTTCAAATGAGGATGTATGGAAGGCACTTGAAACCACTCAGTACGGAAAATGTGTATACAAGTGCGATAACGATGTTGTTGACCATCAGACAGTAAATATGGAATTTGACGGTGGTGTTACCGCAACGTTGACTATGAGTGCCTTTACTAAGGGCGGACGCACAACTCGAATTATGGGAACAAAAGGTGAACTGTTTACCGAAATGAATTCAACCGGTGATAAAGCCTTTAATTTCTTTGATTTTGAAACCCGTACTTTCCGTTATATTGATGCTGAAATTGCTATTACAGGCGACAGCATTGCTTCGGGACACGGCGGCGGCGACGCAGGAATAATAGAAGCACTATACCAGTATCTTACCGACGAACTTAAAGCAGAAGACGTTAGTGAAATTGGTATTTCCTGCCGTAACCATATGCTTGCTTTTGCTGCTGAAGATGCTCGTCTTTCAGGCACAGTAATAAGCCTTGATGAGTATATTAAAAAATATATGTAACTAAAAAGTTCCCTCAGTGCAGAGGGAACTTTTTTTAATAATCATCGTTGTTTTTTATATAATTTTTTATATATGAGAATGTTTCTTTTTCGCCTTTTTCGCTAAGCATAACAAGAAGTTTTTCAAGAAAATCAGATGTTTCATTGTGAATAAATCTATTAGGCTTACCGCGCAAAAAGTATTCAAGAGGATGACTATTTGTATAATTTTTGCCTTGATATATTTTACTTGCCGCAACCCTGTCACAGAACATTTCAATAACGAAAACAAGAGGCATTTTTATAGGCTCGACCTTTCGCGTTGAGGGCTGATAGTCGGTCCAATATTCGAAATGATGTTTGTTTCTGCCCTTGTGGTGCATCCAAGCTGAAGAATAACCTTTTTCAGCCCGTTCGGCTTCGTTAGGACTTTTAGTGCCTAAAAAATAATGAACACCGCATAAAAACTCAACAGGGTTATACTTTGAAAGGTCATGTAAAAGACCTCGCCAAAGAATCCCTGCCTTGAAGCAGTGTTTTATTACGCAATTTCTATGCCTGGTAATTGTTATAAAGTGCTTAAAAAAATTCACACCATCACCCTATATTTTTTGATATTTTTAATTATATCACAAGGAAAAAACATATTCAAGAAATAAAAAACCAAGTCATAAGACTTGGTTTTTTTGGAGCGGATTACGGGGCTCGAACCCGCTACCTCCACCTTGGCAAGGTGGCGCTCTACCAGATGAGCTAAATCCGCAAAATTATGGTGCCTCCGGTCGGAATCGAACCAACGACACGGGGATTTTCAGTCCCCTGCTCTACCAACTGAGCTACAGAGGCAAAACTGGCGACCTGGATGGGGCTCGAACCCACGACCTCTAGCGTGACAGGCTAGCGTTCTAACCAGCTGAACTACCAGGCCATAAAAATGGTGGGAACAATAGGGCTCGAACCTATGACCCTCTGCTTGTAAGGCAGATGCTCTCCCAGCTGAGCTATGCTCCCACATCGAACCGCTACCCGTGTACCGGCGACTTTGATATAATACCACAATGACTATTGTTTGTCAACACTTTTTTAAAAAAAGTTTTAAAATTTTTTCTTTTACTTTTTATCCTTTAAAATCGACTTGATTTCTGAAGGAGTAAAGACATAATTTTTGTTGCAAAAATGGCATTCAACCTTAATTTCAGGCATTTCGTCAGCCATAGCAGTCAGTTCTTCTTCACTTATACCGGACAGCATTTTAACCGTTCTTTCTCTACTGCACGGACAAACATAAGCGGTATTTTCTTCATATAAAACCTCTGTTTCAAATCCGCTAAGCATTTCAAAAAGAATGTCCTTAACATCTTTGCCCTCGTCCATCATAGCAGTAATTGGACGAATGTGTTTTAAATTTTCTTCAAGTTTATCAATAGTTTTATCGTCTGCACCGGGAAGAAGCTGTATAATAATCCCCCCCGCCTTTTTAACGGTTAAGTCTGTATTAACCAGCACACCTAAAGAACATACCGTAGGTATCTGCTCACTAACAGCATAGTAAGCCGTAATATCTTCAGCAATTTCACCCGAAACAAGCGGTACAGAGCCGCTGTAAGGCTCTTTCATACCAACGTCTTTTATAACATAAACCAGACCGTTAGTGCCAACAGCGCCGCCTACGTCAAGTTTGCCGTTATCTTTAAGAGGAAGTTCAACCTTAGAATCCCCAACATAGCCGCGAACATTACCTGTAGAGTCTGCAACAGCCACAACAGTACCTGCAGGGCCTCCACCGTTTATTTTAACGGTTACTGTATGGTCCTTACCCTTCATCATATTGCCCATTATTGAAGTAGCGGTGAGCAGTCTGCCAAGTGCCGCTGTCATTACAGCACTTGTTTTATGATACTTCTCAGCATTTGCTACAATATCGGTTGAATCAAGGGCGGTTGCCATTACGGCACCGTCACTTGTAATACATCTAATCAGCTTTCCCAAGTTTAGCGTTCCTTTCTGACTACAAAAACGTTTCTTTGTGAGTTCTTCTGCGGTTTACTAAAGGTATTTTCACCAAATACTTTCAGTACTTTAAAGCCTGATTTTTCAAGCATTACGGTGAGAGTTTTATTATCATAAACTCTCTCAGAAAAATATTCACTGCTTCTTTCATAAGTACCGTTTTGCTCAACAAAAAAGTCAAGATTTATATCGGTAATTTTACTTTTTTTATCATAAAAATTCTGCCAGACACACATAGTATTATCATTTTCAAAAACAAAGCAATTATCTGCCAGAATGTTTTTTTGCTTATATTCGGTATTTACATCAAAAATAAACAGTTTCCCCTGCTCTAAAAACAGCGAAACTCTGTTAAAAAAGCGTTGCAGAGTGCGTTTGTCGGTTATATGATTTACGGTATCAAGACAGCATACAGCACCGTCAACGGTACCGTACAAATCCATGTCCTCTCCCCTTTGGTTAAGAAACAAAACCGAAAGATTTTGCTCTTTTGCCTTTTGGGTTGCAACACTTAACATTTCAGCTGACGGATCAACGGCAATAACGTCTATTCCCCTGCTTGCAAACTGGAGAGAAAAATTACCCGTACCGCAACCTACATCCAAAAGCAAAGAAGGAATACTGCCATACCTTTCGAAAAGATTTAAAAGATAATCGGTACGTGATTTATAATCTACATCTGCCGTCAATTCATCATAAAAATTTGAAAACAGCTCGTAACTCATTTACTCTCTTGTTCTCTCCAAAATCGTATTAATAGCGCCTGTGCCGTCGCTCATCATTCTTTTAACTCTGCTTACAGTAGCGGTACTGGCACCTGTTTCTTTAACAATTTCACTGTAAACACGTCTTTCTTTAAGCATTTTTGCAACCATATAACGCTGAGCTATTGATAATAGTTCTTTAGTGGTGCAAACATCCTTAAAAAAGTCAGCACATTCAGCATCATTTTCTATGCTTAAAATAGCTTTATAAAACAATTCTGCAGTTTTTTTCTCGGAAGGATTCATAATAATTTTCCTTTCTCTGATATACTAAAAATATTTTAACAGATTAAAGCGCGAAAGTCAATAAGGCTTTCGTTGTGTTTTTTCTAATTTTATAAAACTAAACTATTGACTTTTTTGTAAAAATATTGTATCATTGCTAATGTTATCACGCCGCTGTGGTGGAATAGGCAGACACAAGGGACTTAAAATCCCTCGGTAGCAATACCGTACCGGTTCAAGTCCGGTCAGCGGCACCAAAAAAAGCAAGTCTTTTGACTTGCTTTTTTTATTTTTTCGTTAACGCCGAAGAAAATATACGTGACATTTTCTTTATTGAACAGTACCTAAAAGCAGACAATTTTTTCGTTCAAAATGACAACACGCTTATATATTGTAATAAACTTAATGTTATGCTATAATAAATTATCTATATTTTATTTTAGCGAAAGGAAGATTTTATGAAAACACCACTACTGATGAAAATTTGTTCAGTACTTCTGGTCATCACTATGATGATTACAATGTGTCCCCTTTCTATATTTGCTATTGACGAGGAGGGTGACGAAGAAATCATCGAGCCGGTTGATGTTTATTCGGCCGATGACCTTGAAGAAGTTTTAGCAGGTGATGATGATTACATTCGTATTCTTAACGACTTCTATTTAGACAGAACGTTCTACATAGACCACAATGTAACCATTTATACCGAATCGGCAATAACCCTAACCCGTGCGCCTGAATTTGACGGCGACATTTTCATTGTCGGCAAAAACAGCGAGGGTAATATTTGTGAAGAATCGGTTTCCTTAACACTTGGAAACAAAGATTCTGTCATATCCGACCTACTTACCATAAACGGTAATAGCGAAAATATGGCAGCCGAAGTAACAGGTACGGTTATTTTTGTTTGTGCAAATGCTAAAATAAATCTTTACGAAGACCTGACAATAACAAACTGTGTCAAGGTTGGCAATGACGAAACAATGACAGGTTTGCACACATTATCCTACCCTGCCCGTATAGGCGGTGCTGCAATTATTCTTGCCGGTAACAGTTACGGTAACATTTACGGCGGTAAATACATTAACAACTCTGTAAATGATTTTACCGATGCTGATACCGATGAAGGCAGCGCTTCTACCCACGGCGGTGCCATTTACAACTATGGTACCCTCAACGTTTACGGCGGTATATTCTCTAATAACCACGCCGGTCGTGGCGGTGCCTTCTACAACTATCGTGTTCTAAATCTTTACAGTGCTGAAATTACCGGCAATACCTCTTCTACCTTTGGTGGTGCTATTTATGTACCTAACAGTACCTCTGCATATACATATATTGGTGAAGAAAACGGTATTGGCGACAGTTTTGTTTCTTTCGGCGGCAACTCTGCTGAAGAAGGCGGCGGTGCTATATACGTCAAAAATGTTGCCACAGTAAAAAACACTTCCTTTAGTGATAACAGTGCAGGTACATCCGGTGGCGCTATTTTCGCCCCTGCTATGGAGCTAACAGTTTCAAACTCAACCTTTGACAACAACATTTGTGCTACAAATGGCGGTGCTATATATCTTTCTGGTACCAACTCTACCGCAGGTAAAGAATTTACTGCAACCGAATCATCCTTCAGAAACAACGTTTCCCAAAGCAAAGGCGGTGCTATATACATAAAAGAAGCCTCTGCATATATGGAAAATGTCATTTTTGAAGCTAACAACAGTC
The DNA here is from genome assembly GCA_045586405.1 of Acutalibacteraceae bacterium. Taxonomy (GTDB): domain Bacteria; phylum Bacillota; class Clostridia; order Oscillospirales; family Acutalibacteraceae; genus SIG607. The sequence continues at coordinate 22,580 of JAZNAG010000104.1, forward strand.
CTTCCGGCGGTGCAATTTATTCTACAACCGCAAATATTGATATAAATACCGCTACCATAAACGATAACACAACAACAGGCTATGGCGGTTTTATATACCTGGTTGAATCTTCTGTTGCAAAAATGAACAAAATCACCGCAACAGGCAACATATCAAATTCTTCCGGTGGTTTCATATGTTCAAACGCTTCTACCACAACTATTTACGACAGTACCTTTGTTGGTAACAGATCTACATCCTCAGCAGGTGCTATCAGCTTTAATTTGGACTCGGTTGGTAATGTATATAATTCTACCTTTGAGAACAATATCACCGGTGGTTCAGGTGGTGCAATTTTCATTTACACCAATGGTGTTGCCACCCCGACAATTATTCACAGCTGTACATTTTTAAACAACCAAGCAGGTTCAGGTGGTGCAATATACGCTTCCAAAGCAAGTATTGCCGAGCTTTATAATATTACTGCAAAAAATAACAGTGCAGATAAAGGCGGTTTCCTTTATATTACAACCACCAATACAACTTTATCCTTAGCCGGTATCTCAGTTTACGGAAATACCGCTTCTGTTGGTGGTCCTATTATTTGGGGTAACCTTAAAGCATCAATTCTTAAAATCGATAAAACAAAATATGTTGATATGGGCAACTCAGGCGACTGGGATGACGCTTACTGGAGCGCCGCAATCTATAACTTAGTTACTGTTAAGGAAGCAAGCCTATCTATTCCTTCATACATTGGTTATGACGGTAACGAAGTTATTCCTGAAGTTATTTCTGTTCCTGCAGAAGTTTCTACAGTTGCTGAGCTTGAGCGCGCTATAAACGCAGGTCACGATTTAATTCGTATCACCAAGAGTTTTGAACTGGACCGTACCTTCTATATCAAAAATGATATGAACATTTTTGCAAGTTCTGCGGTAACCCTTACCCGTGCCGCTGACTTCGGCGGTGACATATTTGTAGTTGGCGAAACCGAAGACGGTACCCTTCTTGAAACTGCAGAAAACGATAGAATCGTTCTCTCAATCGGTAACAAGGAATCAAAAGAGAGCAATATGCTTGTAATTGACGGTAACAGAGACAATATGACTGTTACAGTTACCGGCTCGGTATTTTTCGTTCGTAAAAACTCACAGGTAGATCTATACGAAAACCTTTCTGTAATCAACTGCAAAAAGAACGGTAACAGCAAGACCTACAATTACACCGATACCGATATTTCGGGTTATCCTGCCAATGTAGGCGGTGCTGTTGCAATTATGACAAGTGGCAGTTTGATGAACATTTATGGCGGTAATTACAAAAACAATGCTGTAAATAATACTGCCGATGCTGATTCCCTTTCATCCTGGGGCGGTGTTATTTTCAACCATGGTACAGTTAATATTTATAGCGGTACTTTTGAAAATAACCACGCAGGTCGTGCCGGTTTTCTTTACAACTACCGTGTGTTAAATGTATATAATGCCACGATCAAAGGCAGTTCTGCCTCCTCTATGGGTGGTGCTATATATATTCCCGCTTCTACAGCTGCCTCTACTAATATCGGTACTGACAATGATTTGGTAGAAAGCCACGTAATCATTACTGAAAGTTCCTCTACCGGTAACGGTGGTGCTATATACGCTCAAAAATACCTGAAAATTGAAAATGTTGAATTCAGCAAAAACACTTCGGGCGGAAATGGCGGCGCACTGTATCTTACAGGTACAAACGCTACTATCAGCAACACTGTTTTCAAGGAAAACTCTACTACATCTGATTCTTCCTATGGCGGCGCTATTTATCATAAAGATTCAAATACAAAAATTACCGGTGCCACTTTTGAAGGCAATACATCTCCCTCCCACGGCGGTGCAATTTATACAACCGGTGCTATTGACACCAACGAGAAGGATTTAACCATATTCAGCTCCTCCTTTAATTCAAACAGCACTAATGCAAATGGTGGTGCTATATACGTTTGCGGTTCTTCACGAATATACTCTGTAAAAACCAACTATAGTAGCAATAGTGCTACATCAGGTGGTGCAATTTACTCTACAAACGGTAACGTTGACGTTAATACATCTATCGTTAGAAATAACACCGCTTCCTCTGTTGGTGGATTTGTTGCAGTATATACAAATTCAACTGCCCTTTTAAATGCCATTGATGCTGAAGAGTGTTTTGCAAATACAGGTGGTCTTGTATATGTTAAAAACTCCGATTTAGAAATTTACAACAGCCATATTAAAATGTGTAGCGCTCGTACCACACACGGCGGTGCTGTATATGTAGAAACAGGCTCTAATGCCAAGTTTTATGCAAGTACTTTTGAAAATAATACCGCTGACGATAACGGCGGTGCGCTCGCCCTATACAATGCCGGACTTTATAACCTCATTCACAGTTGTACCTTTATAGGTAACAGCAGTAATGTTTTGGGTGGTGCTGCATGGATTTCTAACGGTCCTACAGTTGATATTTACAATATCACTGCTAAGAACAATCACTCCGACAAAGGTGGCGCGCTCTACATAACCGTATCCGGTACTGTGGTTAATCTTATCGGTGCTACATTCTCAGGCAATACCGCAACCACAGGCGGTCCTATTATCTGGGGTAACACTTTTAATGCTGTTCTCAATATTGACAAGTCAAAATACACCGACCTTGACCATACCGGTGCTTATGACGACGCTTATTGGAGTGCAGCTATATACAACAAATTAACTGTTAACGAAACCACAGGTGAAGTTCCCAAATATCTTGACTACGGCAACGAGCCTTATGACCATATGAGCGATGCTGTTGACGTTAAGACCTGTGACCAGCTTGAAGCTGCTCTCAAGAGCGATGCAAAACATATTCGTATTATTTCTGACCTTATTATAGACAGAACTTTCTACATTGACAGAAGCGTAACAATATTCTCCACTGCCCCCTACGTCTTAACCCGTTCACCCGAGTTTACGGGAGACTTCTTTGTTGTAGGCGAAACCGAGAATACAGTTAGTTCACTTGTTGATAACGGAAGAATTTTCCTAACCCTTGGTAACCCGTTATCTGTTAAAGAAGACCTTTTAACCTTTGACGGTAACTCTGCCAATATGAAAGAGACAGTTAAGGGTACAATTCTGTTTATAACCAGCAGTTCTATTGTTGAGTTACACGATAACATCACAATAACCAACTGTTACAAGACCGACAACGAACGAACCTACGAAACCAAATACAACCTGCCAAGATCTAATCGTATCGGTGGTGCAGGTGCCATTATTCATAGTGGTACTCTTGATATTTATGGCGGTAATTACAGAAATAACAAAATTGGTGACGAAGACACTACTACTGCTGACGATTCAGGTAGAAATTCTTCCATCGGCGGTCTTATTTACAACTTCAGCAACCTGATTATACGCGGTGGTACATTTGACGGAAACACTGCTGCCCGCGGTGGTATAGTTTATAACTACCGTACCGTTAAAATTTACGGTGGTACCTTTACAAACAACCACGCTACCGTAAACGGCGGTGTTATCTATCAACCTAATACTGCTCCCGCACAATTGCGTATCGGTACTCAGTACAACGCCGGAGATTTCTCTGTATTATTTGAAAACAACACATCAGTTAAGCACGGCGGTGCAATTTACACTTCAAGCCTTAGCTCTACTCTAATTAACGGTAATGTTACTTTCAAAAATAATAAATCAACTGAAGGTAGTGGCGGTGCTATTGCAATTTACGGTCAATTAACCGCTACCGGTATTAACTTTACCGGCAACTCAGCTTATCTAAGAGGCGGTGCGGCTTATCTTGCCAACTCAAGCGACTCTTATGTAACAAGATTTATTAAGTTTGACAACTGTAAATTCACAAGCAATACTGCACTACTCGGTGGTGCTCTGAATATCTTTGCAGGTTCTTCCTCTTTAAGTAACGGTGCTCAGGTTATCGTTAACAACTGTAACTTTAAGAAGAACACTGCCGCCAAGACATTCGACAGCCCCTCCTCTGCTTTTGGTGGTGCAATTGTTGCAGAAAGAAAATCCACACTTACTGTAACCGATTCAACCTTTACACAGAACAGTGCAGCAAACGAAGCAGGTGCAATTTACATCGCAGGTCAAAGTACTGCTACTATTAACGGTTCTACCTTCAGTTCTAACTTTATTGCCGAAGGTGGTACACACGGTGGTGCAGTAGTTGTACGTAGTTCTAAGCTTACTGCCGACAATAATACCTTCTCCGATAACAAAGCTATTAACAACGGCGGCGCTGTGTATATTTCTTATCAGAGCGCTCAGGGTGTTAACTCTGATGTTAAAATTACAAATTCTATTATCAAGAAAAACTACGCCGGTGGTAATGCAGGTGCAATTTACGCTACCAAGATGACTGTTGAAAACGAAAAACGTATTCTTACTGTAAAAGATACTGAATTCAACGGTAACAGCGCCGAATCAAATGCAGGTGCCGTTATGTTAGCAACAGGTGTTGATGCCTTCTTTAAGAATGTTAAGTTTGATAAGAACTCTGCAATTACCGGTGACGGCGGTGCGTTATTCACCTACGGCGCAATAATGACTTTTGAAACTGCAGAATTCAACGAAAACACCTCAACCGAAACCGGTGGTGCCATCCGCATTGACGGTGCCGCTACCGCAACATTATACGATATCCTTGCCACCAAAAATGCAGCACAGACAAGCGGCGGATTTTTATTTAATGATTCCGGCGCTGTAAAAGTATATGACAGTTCCTTCAAAAACAACTCTGCCAACGGCAACGGTGGTGCAATAACCGTTTACGGCGCCGGCACCAGCGAAATTTACGGTAGTGAATTTGTAGGCAACAAAACCACCGGTAATTCATCAAGTTCAAACGCCGGTGCTTTATACTTCGGCAGTGCTGAAAAGAATAACTTAGTTCACTCCTGTACATTTACAGATAATAGTGGCTACTACGGTGGCGCAATATACGCTACCGGTAAGGCACAGGGTAGTTTCTACAATATTACCGCTACAAACAATAGCGCACAAAGAGGTGGCTTCTTCTACGAAACCACAACAGGTACTACCTTTAATATTGCAAGTCTTACCGTTTCGGGCAATACCGATGTTGAAGGAGCTCCGATTATTTGGGGCAACAGTTTTGGCGCAGTACTAAATATCGATAAATCAAAATACACCGACAAAGATGTAACTACTGCACTTGACGATGCTTACTGGGCTAAGGCAATTTATAACAAGCTCACAGTCAATTATGTAACATTGACTGTTCCAGCCTATACTGCTTATAAGCCTACGGAAGATAAAGTAGTTACTCCTACAGAAAAAACACCTGTACCGGTAACCGATGTTTTGAACTTAGCTCAGAACAGCACTGACGGATACATAAACTCTTATTATGATAAGTTAGAAAAGCTTGAGAACAATTCAAACTTCTTAAGTAAAAATACTGCGACCTTTGAAAATATCAACGGAAATACTGTAACGGTAGACACCTTTGTATACCCCTACAAGAGTGCTGCAGACAACTGTAACTTCAGTCAGGGTATTCTTATGTATCAGGCTATTCTCTATAAAGCAGCCCACCCCGAAGAAGAAGTTTATATTGATGTTGCTTCTTATCGTATGTCTGTTGCCGCAGCAGTTAACATTAACCCCAACAGCAGATACTACGGCTATATGAGAAATCTGCAGGGCAAAGAATACGACTCCAACGGTTTCGTACGCCTTGCTTATCTGATGATTACTGCCGCAAAAATGGGTATTCACGTAAATGTTCTCGGTCATATAGACGGATATCCCGCTTACTCAAGTGACCCTAACCTTAATAAGTATTTCACTAACAAGTTAAATGATCCTTGTGATCCCGCTTATGTTGAGAACGGTGTAATCGGCGATTATCTTGACTTTAATAAGTTCAACTGGACACTGGACAATAAAGGCGGAACAGATATGATGCACACAAAGATGTGCGCTGTTTCCCACTATCTTGACTGGAACGGTGTAGAACACAAAAATGCCGTTTGGTCATCCAGTTCTAACCTTGACGGTATAAGAACTGAAGGTTGGAACGGTAACTATAAGTTACAGACCGCATCTATTGTTACAGGCCATGCTGAAATATACCGTACTGCAACCAACTATCTGCGCTTAATCGGCAATTATAAAGAGCAGGAACAGGTTTACGAGTTCCACGAGCTTATAAGCCAGATGAATACATATCAGATTGATATGATAAATGCAGGTCGCGGTGATGAAATACCTGAAGACGAAAGAATAGTTTATCTTGGCACCGAGTATGACAAGGTATTTGAGCTTTACTTTACTCCCTTCGGCGGTGATCAGGTTGTTTGGGACGAAGAGCATAACCCCTACTGTAAATATCTGCGCAAAATGTATAATTCTGAAGATTATATTCTCTTCTCTTGGAATACTGCAGAATACAACGGTGAATTCCCCTTAGGTAAGCAAATTGAAGATGTTATAACTTCTGCTTTCCACGATAACCGCAACCCAAACAACAGATTCTATGCAATAATGAACTCCTACAATTCTGCAAATATGTCCGATTTGAAGGTAGGAAAAGATATAGGTTTCTTCTCACTTAACAAGAGAGATTTCGGCTATATTCATAACAAGGATATGCAGATGTCTTACGTAGAAAACGGTCAGCGTTACTATGTATCTCTGCTTAACTCCTGCAACGTACACTCCGGTTCTATGTGTTATCAGTCCAACTTTATGCTTGTTATTAAAGAAACTGATTACACAGAAAAAAGCGTATTCTTTAATCATGCAGAAAATACCACTACCGGTATTGTTGACCACGATTACGGCGAAGTGCTTGTAAAAGAAGCTGAGGAAAACAAACACGGCTATACTTATAAAACATGTCAGCAATGCGACAAGCAGATAATTCTTGATGAAGTTCACAATTACAGTGACTGGATAACCGACAGAGAGGTTACCTCTACCTTAAAGGGTATCGAGCACAAAGAATGTACTGTATGCGGTGAAATATTTGAAACAAGAGAAGTTGCTTTCTCTAAAGAAACTTCTATAGATACTTCTGACAGCGAAGGCAAATTCTTTACAACCGATACAAACTCACTTATTTCTGTACCCGAAAATGTAACCCCCTTAACCATTGAGGCAACCATTCAGGTTCCCAAAAACAGAACCAGCCGTGCAGGTGTAATTGTTGGTAACTACAAGAACTCATCTGTTGGCGAGTTCAACGTAGAAATTTACACAAACGGTAATTTACGTCTTTACTGTGTAGCCGGCAGCAAAATTATAAACACAATATTTGCAACCGACCTACGCTCAGACAACCCACAGCATATTGCTGTTACTATTGACTCAAATATTGCTACCCTTTATTTAGGCGGCGAAGCAGTAGAAACCAAAAAGTTAGTAGCTTCCCTTCCCGAAAATATGGCTGACTTTAAGATAGGCGGCGATAACAGAGAAGGCAACGCTCAGCACTTTAAATGTGCTCTGCACTCAATAGCTCTATTTAGCGATATCAGAACTCCGGATGAAATTAAGCTCGATGCTATGTATGTAACAAATGATGCTGATAATCTCATTTACTCAGAATACTACTCAAAGCTCCAAAATTCTGAAACAGCATCAAGCAGCACACTTGAAGGTAAAACCTTCACCGGCAGAGATTTGTATAGCTTTGGCAGAACGTTTGCCGCTACTCCTCGAACAATTGAAGCAACCATTCTTGCTCCCAAGAGCATTTCTTCAAGAATGGGTGTTATCGTTGGTAACAATAACGGCAGTGATCCCTTCATCAACCTGGAAGTATATACCGAAGGTAAAGTTCGTCTGCTTTATAATGACGGTACTACTAAGACAACCCATACCTTCTCTGAGGATATACGTTCCGACTCCCCTGTCAATATTGCTGTTACCATGAGCGGAACTACTGCAACTCTGTATGTAAACGGTATCAAAAAAGAAACCGCTACAGTCAGTGAAATCACTGCTAATATCACCAAAAACTTTGTTGTTGGCGGTGATAATACTCCCGGTAACTACAATTACTTCAAGGGTACCATTTACTCAGTAAATATGTTCTCTGATGCAAGAAGTGAGGCTGAAGTATTAAACGATGCTATCTTTGTTAACAGTAAAGATGACAGTCTTTTAGCTTCTGTATACTTTACTTCAAAACAGACCGACAAGAAATTAACTGCCGTAAGCAACCTTGGTCAGACATTCAGTGCATCAAAGCTCTACTCTACCGAAAAAACCTTTGATCAGCCTGCCAAAACCTTTGAAGCAGTTATAAATGTACCGAAAACTCTTAACAACCGTGCCGGTGTAATCATCAGTAACTATGACGGTAGTTCTTCACCGCAGGTCAGCATTGAGGTTTACACTCAGGGCAAGGTAAGACTCTTCTATCATACAGGTAGCGCAAAGATTGAGTATATATTCAGTAAAGATATTCGTTCTGCCGATCCTACACATATTGCTATTACTATAGACGATATGACAGCTTCTCTGTATGTAAACGGTGAATTTTCCGAATCCACTACCCTTACCCGCGCATTCCCCAATATTACCAGCGGATTGATGATAGGTAGTGACAACCGTAGCGGTAACTCCCAGTACTTCAAGGGTACAATTTACTCAGCCGCTATCTTCTCCGATGTTCGTACAGCTGAAGAAATCAAGCAAGATTCACTTCTTGTTACAAACGATGCCGATGCCCTGCTCTACAGCGAATATTTCGCAAACGAAAATGACGAAGCATTTGTTATTGAACCTACAGGCAAAACCTTTACGGAAACTCTTGTTGGTATTGTTGGTTCTCTGAGCAGTGCTCCCAAGACCATTGAAGCCGATGTTTTTGTACCTGAAAATATCACTTCAAATGCCGGTGTTATTTTCAGTAATCGTTCAGATAGCACAGAAAATCAGATTGGCATAACTCTCTGTGAAGACAACAAAGTACGTCTTGACTTTGTAAATGGCGAAGTATCACAGTCTTACCTATTTAGTTCTTCTGTTACTGCCGGTAAACTGACAAATGTTGCCGTTACCTTTAGCGAAAACACCGCAGCTCTGTATATTGACGGAAAACTCTGCGAAATTGCAACCTTAGATGCATATCTTCCCGATATTGTACAGAACATTAAAATTGGCGGTGACAACCGCGTAGGTAACCCCGAATATTTCAAGGGTTCTATTTACTCAGTAAATATGTTCTCAGATGTAAGAAGTGATTCCGAAATACTTTCAGACTCTGTTGCAGTTTCTAAGTATGCCGATAATCTCATTTACTCTGATTACTATGTAATGAAGAAAAATGACGGTGTATCATCCTCTACTCTTACTCCTGTCGGCTTCAATTCCACTCCTTCAAGTGAGTTTGAAATTACAGACCTGAATAGTTCTCCCTATACTATTGAAGCAACAGTAAAAGTTCCAAAAAGTATGGAAGACCGTGCGGGTACAATTATAGGCAACTATAAATCAGGTAACAGAACTCAAATGAACCTTGAAATTTACGACGGCGGTCGTGTTCGTATTTACTATGTTTCAAGTGCCGGTACTGTTGACTGTATCTTCTCTACCGACATACGCTCAGATAACGCCGTACATTTAGCTGTTACCCTTAAGGATAACACCGCTTCTCTGTACGTTAACGGCGTATTAGCCGAAACCAAGGCTGTAAGTTATATTTATGACATCCACGCCAAGAAGCTGAAAATCGGTAGCGATTTCAGACCTAACGATACTATGTATTTCAAAGGCACTATCTACTCAGTTAATCTGTTCTCTGAGGCTCGTACTGCAGAACAGATTGCAAGTGATATGCTTCTTGCCGCTCCCGTTACCGATTCTCTTATTTACTCTACTTACTTTGCTAATGTTACAAATCATTCTGATGCAACCGGCAGAACCTTCTCAAAGAATGAAATAAGTGAAATAGGAAATCTTGACAGCACGCCTTATACCTTTGAGGCTACCATCAATGTTCCTAAGTCGCTTAGCGGTCGTGGCGGTGTAATCGTAGGTAACTACGGCTCAGGCGCTAAATCTCAGATAAGCATTGAAATTTATGACGGCGGACGAATTCGTCTGTTCTATGTTGCTATGTCTAAGCGTACCGACTGTGTCTTTACAACCGATATACGTTCAAACGATCCTGTTCACATTGCAGTGACTCTCAATGGCAAAGTTGCTACACTTTATATTGACGGTGTTGCTACCGAAAGCATTACTCTGGACATTGACTACAAAATCACCACCGACAAGTTCACCATTGGTGGCGACAAGCGTTCAAACAACTCACAGTATTTCAAAGGAACTATTTACTCTGTAGCTCTCTTCAGTGATGTCCGTACAGCTGAGGAAATTAAGCAAGATGTAAACGGCATCACCGATGGTACCGATTCACTTATTTGCAACAGATACTTTAACTCTGAAATCTGTGAAGCAAGTGCAACCAGAGACGGTCATATTGCAAGTGACTGGATTATAGACAGCGTAGAAACCGCTACACTTTCAGGTGTAAAACACAAAGAATGTATTCGTTGCTCCAAAGTTCTTACTGTAAGTGATATTAAAACCAGCTTATATTACAGCAACCACATTGTAATTGCTGATATGAAGGGTAAAAAGCTTAGCAACGTTACAGATGCTTACGAAGTAAAAACCACACTTCCTTATGCACCTGTCACATTTGAAGTTTCACTCAACTTACCTTCCGGCTTCTCTTCTGTTAACAGAGGCGGCGTAATTTTAGGTAACTATGATGGTACTTCAAAAGATGGTATAAACCTTGAGATTTATACGAACGGACACCCAAGACTTTATTACAAAGTCGGCTCAACCGGTTACTCCTATGTATTCAACACTGATATTCGTTCCAACAAAATCACACATCTTGCAGTTACTATTGACGGCAAGATTGCAACACTTTATATAAACGGTGTTCTTAAAGAAACCACCGAGCTTACCGTTGGTATTCCGAAACTCACCAGTGGTTACTATTTAGGTAATGACCAGAGAACCGACAGTGCACAATACTTCAAGGGCACAATTTATTCAGTTAATATGTTCTCGGATATTAGAACTGCCGAAGAAATTGCAATTGATGCTTTAGCTGTAACAAATGATACAGAAGGCTTAGTTTTCTCGAAAAGTTTTATAACTGAATAAACACGGTTTTATAAATATAGGCACCCCGAATGAAATTTCATTTGGGGTGCTTATTTTTATGATATTTATCGTTATTTTTCTTGCATATAATGCTTTTTATGTTATACTATAATAAGAAAATATACATATAAAGGCAGGTGAAGGAAAATGAGAGAATTATGGGTAAAAATCAAAGAAGCGCTGATTTCCGCACTTCCCATTACTATGATTGTATATCTTGTGGCCCTGCTTCCTGATTTTTCCTTCAACAGCTATGAGCTTATCAGCTTTACTATTGGTGCCCTCTTGCTTATTTTCGGTATCGGTCTCTTTAATCTTGGTGCCGATATAGCTATGACTCCTATGGGTACACATGTCGGTGCAGGTCTTGTTAAATTGCCCGAAGACCAAGAAAAAACTAAATAGGACCGTCAAATGACGGTCTTTTTTTGCCAACGGCAAAAGGAAAAACAACTTGGAGGAATAAAATGAAAACTATATCCGATATATATAAATATGGTCGAGGTCCGTCAAGTTCTCATACAATGGGACCTGAAAAAGCGACAATTTTATTCCGCGATAAAAACAAGGAAGCGGATAAATTTTCTGTTATTTTATATGGCTCTCTTGCAAAAACGGGCAAAGGTCATTTAACCGACTTTGTAATTTCCGATGTGCTTAAAGACTATGAATTTGAAATAATTTTTGACACAAAGACTAATGTACTTTTGCACCCGAATACCATTGATTTTTCTGCATTTAAAGAAGAAAAACTTATTGACAGTATGCGAGTGCTGAGTATTGGTGGCGGAGATATTAAAATTGTAGGTGAGGAAACCCACCCATTGCCTGATATTTACCCCCACACCACCTTTACCGATATTAAAGAATACTGCAGTAAAAAAGGCATTACATTACTCCAGTATATTAAAGAGGTTGAACCGGTTGATACATTCGATTACCTTGTATTTATTTGGGAAAAGATGAAGGAATGTATTAACACAGGTCTTAAAACAGACGGTACTATTCCGGGCTCACTGAATCTGCAAAGAAAAGCAGGTCATTTGTATTCACAAAAACATTTCGATGAAACCAGCGAAACAAAGGAAAACCGCATAACCTGTTCATACGCCTTTGCTGTTGCCGAGCAAAATGCAAGTGCAGGCAATGTAGTAACCGCACCCACCTGCGGTTCTGCAGGTATTCTTCCTGCGGTACTTCTTTATACACAGCAAAAAAGAGGTTTTAGCGATAACGATATAGTGGAAGCTCTTGCGGTTGCCGGACTTATAGGAAACCTTATTAAAGAAAACGCTTCTGTCAGCGGTGCCGAATGCGGTTGTCAGGCAGAGGTTGGCAGCGCTTGTTCTATGGCGGCCGCGGCACTTTGTCAGCTTTATGAAATGGATACAGAGCAAATTGAATATGCCGCTGAAATAGCTATGGAGCATCATTTGGGACTTACCTGCGATCCTATTTGCGGTCTTGTGCAGATTCCTTGCATTGAAAGAAATGCCGTTGCTGCAATGCGTGCTATAAATGCGGTTAATCTTTCTCAGTTTCTCCGTGGTACACGCCGCATATCCTTTGATACAGTTGTAAAAACTATGTATCAGACAGGTCTTGATATGAATAATAAGTACAAAGAAACTGCTGAAGGCGGTTTAGCCGAAACCTTCTTCAGTTAAGACATAATTTATTAATAAAATCACCTATATTTTGAAATAAGTATATGGTAATATATTCCTTAACAAATATTTTGAAAGGACAAAATAATGTTAGAACTTAAAAACATTAAAAAAGACTATATAACCGGCGATTTAACAGTAAACGCACTTAAAGGCATTAGTCTTAATTTCAGAAAAAGTGAGTTTGTTTCAATTCTCGGTCCCTCAGGTTGCGGAAAGACCACAATGCTTAATATTATAGGTGGTCTTGACAAGTACAGTGACGGTGATTTGATTATAGGCTCACGTTCAACCAAAGATTACAAAGACAGAGACTGGGACGCATACAGAAACCACTCTATCGGTTTTGTTTTTCAGAGTTATAATCTTATTCCCCATCAAAGCGTTTTACAAAACGTAGAACTTGCCCTTACACTTTCGGGTGTTTCAAAATCAGTACGCCGTGAAAAAGCAATCAAAGCCTTACAGTCGGTAGGACTTGGCGAACAACTTAAGAAAAAGCCAAGCGAACTGTCGGGCGGTCAGATGCAGCGTGTTGCTATTGCAAGAGCCATCGTAAACAACCCTGAGATAATTCTTGCAGATGAACCAACCGGTGCCCTTGACAGTGAGACCAGCGTTTCGGTAATGGAAATATTAAAGGAAATTTCTAAAGACCGCCTTGTTATTATGGTAACTCATAATCCTGAACTTGCAGAGCAATACTCTACCCGTATTGTAAGAATGCTTGACGGTAACGTTATTTCCGACTCAAACCCTTACGAAATTAATGAAAGTGTACCCGAGGCTGACAAAAAAGCAAAAAAAGAAAGAAAGCCTTCTATGTCACTTTCCACATCATTCGGGCTCTCTCTTAAAAACCTTTTCACCAAAAAAGGCAGAACTATACTCACCTCTTTTGCAGGAAGTATCGGCATTATCGGTATTGCGCTGATTTTTGCTGTATCCAACGGTATGACCACCTTTATCAATACCGTTCAAGAAGATACTCTATCTTCTTATCCTTTAACCCTTGAAGCACAGCATACCGATATTGGTGCCCTGATGGAAACCTTTATTAACCAGTCTTCCTCACACATTATTCACGGTAGTGACGCTGTGTATCAAAAACCTGCTCTCTACGATATGGTAAATACGGTAAATTCGGTAGAAAGCAGAGAAAATGATCTTCGTTCTTTCAAAAAGTATATTAAGGCAAAGCTAAACAGCGAAGACAGTAAATATAGAGAATCAATAAACGGCATAAAGTACACATATAACCACGATATGCTGATCTACACCAAAAATATTGACGGAAACATTATCGTTTCAGATACTAAAGAGTTAATGTCTGAAATGCTTATGAAGGTAATGGGCAGTAATATCAGCATAGATAATTCGTCAAGCCAAAGCGGTATGATGAGCCTTATGGGTGGCGGCTACGCTATGGCAGGTCTATGGCAGGAAATGCTGTCGGGTAACAATGGCGACACCGTTAATGAAATGATTTATAAGCAATACGATTTAGTTTACGGCAGTTGGCCAAACAGCTATAACGAAATTGTTCTTATTTTAGACGAGAATAATGAGCTTGACGATATGACATTATATGCTCTTGGTCTTGAATCGAAAGAAGAAATTGACAAAATTATAGATGCTGCAGTTAATAAGACAGAAATCACTTACGAGTCTAAAAGCTGGAGTTATGAAGATATTTGCGCACTGGAATTTAAAACTGTATTAAATTCTGACTGTTATATTTATGATGAAACAACAAAAACCTATACAGACTTAAGAGATACATCTACAGGTCTTAAATATCTTTATGACAACGGAATAACTTTAAAGGTTACAGGCATAATAAAACCCAACGATGATGCTGTTTCTGCTATGCTTTCCGGCTCTAATATAGCATACACTCACCTGCTTACCGAATATATCGTTAAACAGTCAGAAGACTCTGCCGCCATAAAGGCACAGCTTGACTCTCCTACAAGAGATATTTTCACAAATCTGCCCTTTAAAGAAGCCACGGGCGATATGACCGATGTGGAAAAAGAGGTTGAGTTTAAGAAATATATAAATTCACTGTCAGACAGTGAAAAAGCTCAGGCTTATATTAAAATAATGAGTATTCCCTCAAAAGAGTTTTTGGACAGTCGTATAAACGAAACCCTTAAAAATATGAACCGCGATAAAATTGCAGAAACCCTTACCGCTGCCCTTTCAGGACAAACGGGAATGAGTAGTTCGGATATCGCAGATTATATTGACGGGATGAATGATGAAGAGCTTACCGAATTGTTTACTGAAATGATGACTCAGCAGATAACAAACCAGTACGCTCAAGGAATTGCCGCTCAGTTATCAGGTATCGGTGATAAGCAGTTAGCTGCAATGCTCAATAACGCTCTCGGCAGCTACACAACCGAACAGTGTGCAAAGTATCACGATAAAGTCCTTGAGTTTTCAGAGTCCACCTATGACGATAATCTTATAAAACTGGGCTACATTGATCTTGAAAATCCCACGACTATAAACCTTTACGCATCAAGCTTTGAAAACAAAGATATTATTGAAGATGTGATTAAAGAGTATAATGAGGGCGTAGACACTTTATCCCAGATAACCTACACAGATTACGTGGGAATTATGATGTCTTCTGTAACAACGATTATCAACGCAATAACCTATGTCCTTATTGCTTTCGTCGCCGTTTCACTTATCGTTTCCTCAATTATGATAGGTGTAATTACTTTAATTTCTGTGCAAGAGCGAACAAAAGAAATAGGAATTCTCAGAGCTATTGGTGCTTCAAAGAAAAACGTTTCAAGTATGTTTAATGCTGAAACTGTAATTATAGGTTTTACCTCAGGTTTGCTCGGTGTCTTACTGACATATCTTTTATGTATACCTATAAACGCTATTTTGCATCATTTAACAGGTCTTGGAAACCTGACCGCAATACTGCCCCTGCCGGTTGCAGCAGCACTTGTTACCATAAGTGTTTTGCTTACACTGCTTTCGGGAATTATCCCTTCAAGAAGCGCCGCAAAGAAAGACCCTGTTGTTGCACTAAGAACTGAATAATAAAAAAGCTACCGACAATGTCGGTAGCTTTTTTTAAGTCATTTTTTCTTGTTTAACTTTTTTATCTATTATGTGACGAGAGGCAAGTTCGTTCTTAATATCCGAAACATTTATACCCATTTCCACCATCATTACCATTATATGATACATAAGGTCGGCAACCTCATATACCGTTTCGGCTTTATCGTCAGCCTTGGCAGCAATTATTACTTCGGTTGTTTCTTCACCGATTTTCTTTAAAATCTTATCAATACCTTTTTGAAACAGATAGGTAGTATATGAACCTTCAGGCAGTTCATTTTTTCTTTGTTTTAGTAAATCATACAGACCTTCGGTTGAAAAAGCATTCAACTCGTCGCTGTGCCAGATTTCATTAAAGAAGCAGGAATTTTCACCCGTATGACAGGCAGGACCGTCCTTTTTAACAACCACCGTTAAAGCATCGTTATCGCAATCGGCGGTAATTGATACAATATGCTGATAATTCCCACTTGTTTCGCCCTTGAGCCACAGTTCCTGTCTGCTGCGGCTATAAAAACAGGTAAGCCCTTTCTCCATAGAAATCATAAGACTTTCTTTATTCATATAAGCAAGGGTTAAAACCTCTTTTGTGTCAGCATCGACAACAATAGCAGGTATAAGCCCCTTTTCATCAAATTTAAGTTTATCAATACTTATCATTATTTTAACCTCACAATAATTCCGTTGTCATTAAGTTCTTTTTTCAAATCACTTATTTTAACTTCACCAAAATGGAAGATAGAAGCTGCCAGACCTGCATCAACACCCGGTAACGTTTTAAAAAGCTCAACAAAATGCGCAGTATTGCCGGCTCCCCCCGAAGCGATAACAGGTACATTAACAGCATTGCATACAGCTTCTAACATTTCAAGGTCGAAACCTCCCTTTACTCCGTCGGTATCAATAGAATTAACGACTATCTCACCTGCGCCGTCATTAACGCCTTTTTTAATCCAGCTTATTGCCTCAATGCCTGTATCCTCTCTGCCGCCTTTGGCAAAGACGTGAAAACTGCCGTCAACTCGTTTTATATCAACAGACAAAACAACGCATTGGTCACCGTACTTTTTAGCAGCATTAGATATTAACTGAGGATTTTTGATAGCGCCCGAATTAACACTGACTTTATCTGCGCCACATTTAAGTACTCTGTCAAAATCGTCAACAGTTTCAATTCCACCGCCTACCGTTAACGGTATAAAAATTTGCGAGGCAACCTCTTTTAAAATATCGGTAAAAAGTTGCCTACCCTCAAAAGAAGCTGTTATATCGTAAAAAACAAGCTCGTCAGCACCGTTTTCACTGTAATACCGTGCTAAATCTATAGGTGAAGAAACATCATTTAGTCCTTTAAAGTTAACACCCTTAACAACTCTGCCGTTTTTTACGTCAAGGCAAGGGATAATTCTTTTTGTTATCATTTTGTTATCTCCACCGCCTCTTTAATATCAATGGCACCGGTGTAATACGCTTTACCTATTATAGCGCCGTATACATCAATCTTATTCAACTCAATAATATCATTTATATCTGTTACTCCGCCTGAAGCGATTATGTCTAAGTTTAGTTCATTTTTTAACTTTCTATATAGGTCAAGGTTGGTGCCTTTCATAGCGCCGTCACGGGAAATGTCGGTGCAAATAATGGTTTTAACGCCGATACTTTGCATCTGTGTACAAAATTCTATACCGTCAAACTCTGATTTTTCGGTCCAGCCCTTTATAGCAACCTTACCGTCTTTTATGTCTACACCGACAGCAATTTTGTCGCCGTATTTTTTTACAGCACTTAGCAAAAATTCTCTGTCTTTTACAGCGGCGGTGCCCAAAATCACTCTATTAACACCGGAACTGATATATGTTGCAACGGTCTCCATACTTCTGATGCCGCCGCCGATTTCTATAAAAGCATCTGTTACGCTTCTTATTTTTTTTACGGTTTCAATATTAGGGGTATTACCATCCCTTGCGCCCTCAAGGTCAACAAGATGAAGAAACTCTGCCCCGCTTTCTTTAAACTTTACTGCAATTTCTTCGGGATGGTCACTGTAAACCGTCATATTATTATAGTCGCCTTTATATAAACGGACAGCCTTGCCGCCGTAAATATCAATAGCAGGAAAAATTTTCATAAATTACTCTCCGTATTCACAAAACGCTTTTAAGATTTTAAGTCCAGTTTCACCGCTTTTTTCGGGATGAAACTGACAGCCGAAAATATTATCCTTAGCAACTGCGGCGGTAATATCTATACCGTATTCTGAGGTTGCAATAAGGCATTCCTCACATTCATTAGCAAAAAAAGAATGAACAAAATAAACACAGTCACCCTCGTTTATATATTTAAACAAAGGACTGTCCTTTATAAACTTTAGTCCGTTCCAACCGATATGAGGAATTTTAAGGTTGGCAGGTATTCTTTTATCCATAGCTACTACCTTGCCCTTTAAAAGACCTAAGCCGTCGTGCTCTCCGTATTCGAAACTTTTTTCAAAAAGCATCTGCATACCAAGACAAATACCAAGAAGCGCCTTACCCTTTTTCACCTCGTCAATAATCACTTTATCAAGAGATAGTGTGCGAAGTTTTTTAATTGCATCCTCAAAAGCGCCTACGCCGGGTAATACAATTTTATCTGCTTTTTTTATGGTTTCGGCATCACCGGTAACACAGATATCCAAACCAAGAGATTTAAAAGACGAACAAAGTGAAAAAAGATTTCCAACTCCGTAGTCAACAATTGCTATCATCAGAGAACTCCTTTAGTCGAGGGTATTTGGTTTTCAAAGCGTGTATCAATAGCCACTGCCCGTCTTAAGGCTCTGGCAACCGACTTGAATGCGCCTTCTGCAATATGGTGTGAATTTCTGCCGTCACGCTGTATGATATGTAAGGTTATATCGGCATTTCTTACAAAAGAAACAAAGAATTCCTCAATAAGTTCACTGTCAAAGGTGCCTATTTTTTCGCTTCTGATATCAAGTTTATAGGAAATATACGGTCTGCCGGAAATATCAACGGCAGATTCAATAAGTGCCTCATCCATAGGAAGAAGCATTGAGCCGTAGCGGTTAATACCCTTCATATCCGAAAGTGCTTCCTTAAAAGCCTTACCAAGACAGATGCCTAAATCTTCAGCAAGATGATGATCGTCCACAAAAGTGTCTCCGTTTGCTTTAACGTTCAGGTCAAAACCGGAGTGACGGGCAAACAAAGTAAGCATATGAGTTAAAAAACCGCAAGGAATATCAAGTTTTGCTTTTCCCTCTCCGTCAAGATTTATACTGAGTTCAATTTGAGTTTCACTTGTATTTCTGTTTATAGAAGCTTTTCTCATTTTACTTCCTCCTTAATTTCTTTTACAGTACTGATAAACTTTTTCATCTGTTTTAAAGTACCTATGGTAATGCGGTTATAGTCGCAAATTTCTTTTGCCGAAAAATGTCGTATTAAAACGCCTTTGGCTTTAAGCCTTTTGTAAAGTTCCTCGCCGCCTATCCAGTTACTTTTTGCAAATATAAAATTGGTTTTCGAATCAATAACCTCAAAACCTATTTCTTTCAGCGCATTTGCGGTAAAGGTGCGGTTTTCCATAATCTTTTTGCACTTATCAACATAATAGTCGTTATCATCAATAGCAGCAGCGCCTGCCACTAAAGACAGTCTGTTTATGTTATAGGGATTGGTTGAATATTTAATAAGTTCCAAATCCTTAATAATTTCTGCGTTACCGATTGCAAAACCTAGTCTGGCACCAGCAAGACAACGTGATTTTGAAAAGGTGCAACAAACAAGAAGATTATTATACTTTTTAGTAAGAGCAGTTGCGCTTTCACCACCGAAATCAACATAGGCTTCATCAATAAGCACAACATTATTTGGGTTTGATTTGACTATTTCTTCTATTTGGTCAACAGACAGCGCAAGACCGGTTGGTGCGTTGGGGTTTGCAATAACAATAAATTTATTCTTATTAAGATAGTCCTTGTAATCAATAGAAAAATCTTTTTTAAGTTCTATTTCTTCGGCTTTCAGTCCGTAAAGCTGAGCAAAAACCTTGTAAAAGCCATAGCTAATCTTTGGAAAGGCTACCTCACCCTTTTCTCCCGAAAAAGTCATAAAGGAAAAGTTAAGAATATCATCAGATCCATTTGCAAGATAAACGTTATCAGCCTTTACTCCGTAAAGGTTTGCAATTTTTTCCTTAAGAACCTTAGCTGTCGGATCAGAGTAAAGCCTTAAGTTTTTTACTTCATTCTTGCTTACAGCTTTCAGTACCTTTTTTGATGGTGGGAATGGTGATTCATTGGTGTTAAGCTTTACATATTTCATATCTCTGGGCTGTTCACCCGGAACATACGCGGTAAGACCACTGAATTTACTGTTTAAAAATTTACTCATTTTTTATTCTCCGTACGAATAATTGCGCTTTTTGCATGGGCAGAAAGGCCTTCTTTTTCAGCAAAATAAGCAACATCTTGCGCAACCTTTTCCAGCGCTTCTTTTGTATAGTATGTATACTGAGTTTTCTTTACAAAGTCATCAACTGAAAGCGGGCTTGAAAACTTTGCTGTACCGCTTGTGGGTAAGGTGTGGTTAGGACCTGCAAAATAGTCGCCCAGTGCCTCAGGACAGTATTTGCCCATAAATACAGAGCCTGCATGACGTATACTGTCAAGATAATCAAATGGGTTATCAACACAAAGTTCAAGATGCTCAGGTGCTATTTCATTAGCTATATCTATTGCAACCTTCAGGTCATCGGCAACGATAATTTTGCCGTTATTATCAATAGATGTTCTGGCAATTTCACTTCTTGGCAGAAGCGGAATTTGTTCTTCAAGCTGAGCAGAAACTTTTTTGGCAAATTCAATACTATTAGTAACCAGCACAGCGCTTGCCATTTTATCGTGCTCTGCCTGAGATAACAGGTCTGCTGCAATATAAGAGGGCTCACAGGTATCATCGGCAACAATCAGTATTTCACTGGGTCCGGCTATCATATCAATAGACACAGTACCATATACCTGCTTTTTGGCTTCGGCAACAAAGGCATTACCGGGGCCGACGATTTTATCAACCTTAGGTATACTTTCGGTACCGAAGGCTAAAGCCGCGATAGCCTGAGCGCCGCCCACCTTGAAAATACGGTCAACCCCTGCCACCTTAGCTGCCGCTAAAATAACGGGATTTACCTTTGAATCACTTGACGGCGGTGTTACAATACACAGCTCCTTTACACCTGCAATTTTAGCAGGGATACTGTCCATAAGCACAGTTGACGGATATGCGGCAGTACCACCGGGCACATAAAGACCTGCGCGGTCAACAGGGATAACCTTCTGACCGATTACAACGCCCTGTTTATCGTTGATAATAAAACTGTTTCTCAACTGTTTTTCGTGGAAATTACGAATATTATCTGCCGCCGAGCGTAAAATTTCTATAAATTTTTCGTCTACGCTTTTTATAGCTTCTTCAATTTCTTCCTCTGTCACCTCAAGACAGTCAAGATTAGCTTTATCAAATTTTAAAGAGTAACGGTAAAGAGCCTCGTCGCCATTTTCTTTAACATCGGCAAGTATCTCACTTACCACACCCGAAACATCTGTCTGAACATCACAACGGGAAAAAATCTCACTGTTTGGCACTTCGCCGTACTTTAATATCTTAATCATTATAACTCACCTGTTTAGCAAGGCCGGATTTTACAGCCTCAATTATATCTTTATTAAACTGATAACTTGCTTTGTTGGAAATTAGTCTTGCGCTTATAGGAACTATGGTTTCATAAGCAGTAAGATCATTTTCTGTAAGGGTTTTCCCCGTTTCAACTATATCCACAATTACATCAGAAAGTCCAAGTATAGGGGCAATTTCTATAGAGCCGTTAAGATGAATAATATCAATATCACGGCATTTTTCTCTGTAATATTTAGCGGCAATATTTGAAAACTTAGTAGCAACACGCAGAGTTTTATCGGTATTATCTCTGAAATCACGTTTTGCCGCAACTGCCATTCTGCATTTACCGATATTAAGGTCAAGCAGTTCATAGACATCGGGGCAGTATTCAAGCAAAATATCCTTACCTGCAACACCAATATCTGCCGCGCCGCGTTCAACATATATTGCAACATCAGAGGGTTTTACCCAGAAATATCTAACCCCTGCTTTTTCGTTTTCAAAAATGAGCTTTCTGTTATTCTCTTTAATAGAAGGACATTCAAAACCGGCTTTTTCAAACATTTCATAAACCTTTTCGCCCAGTCTGCCCTTGGGAAGTGCAACGTTAATCATTTTCAATTGTTTTCACAAACTCCTTCCCGTTAAACTCATACGCTTTTTTGTAAATAAGGTTGCTTGGCAGTTTTTTGCATACCTTAACGGTTTCTCCGTCTTGTAGTAATTTTTCAATTAAACCAAACACGGCAGAAATATCACCGTTGTCAATAATTATTGTATCTACATCGTACTGTAAAGGTTTCTCTTTAAATCTTTCAAGCTCGTCCAGATAAACAGCAAAGCCTATTGCAGAGCCTTTTTTACCCATTTTTCGCATAAGCTTATCATACTGTCCACCAGAGCATACTGTAGTGGGTATGCTGTTTACAAAGCCTTTGAAAACAATACCGCTATAATATCTCATACCGCCAACAACAGAAAAATCAACATTGAATTTATAACCGCGTTTTTCGGTAATTTTAAGTATTTCTTCAAATTCGTTAAATTCTTTTACGGCGGTTTCGCTTATAGCTAATTTTGAAAGTGCTGCAACAGCGGTTTTTATATCACTGAAATTTTCAGTAAAAATTGTCAGTCTTTCGGTATAATCGTCTAAAGACTTTTCCTTGCAAAACCACTTAATTCCGTCGGCATTTTTACTGCTTATAAGTTCAATAATTTCTTTTCTGTCACTGTCAAAAATTCCGATTTCGTCAAGTACGGCGTAAAGAAAACCTATATGAGAAAGCTGCATCATATAATCAGCATCAATTACCTTAAGGCTTTCAAGGGCAAGATGAAGCACCTCGCAAACATCATAAAGTCCGATATCGCCTATACATTCAAGACCGGTCTGCATAATTTCTTTATATGTATGCGATCTACCCGAAATACGATAAACGTTTTCATTATAGTAAACCTTTTCAACCTGCCCTGCTCTGTCATTAAAGTTGTTGATAATGGAAAGGGTTACGTCGGGCTTTAAGGCAAGAAGCTTACCTGAAGTATCGGTAAATGTTATAACACTGTCAGAAATAAGAAAATCTTTATTCTTAACGTAAAGGTCATATTCCTCAAACTTATTCATTTTATAACGGCAGTAACCAAAGCGTCTGTATAATGCTCTCAATTTATATACAGACTCTTCATCATACTTTAAAAGTTTTTCGTCAATATACATATTTTGCCTCCGCTGAATAATTCACTTCATTAGTCTATCACATCAGCGTGATGAAGTCAATACATTTTTAAAAGTTTTTTCAAAAATCAAAATACCTGCGAAGCAACACAGCAAACGCAGGTATTCAGTTAGTTACCTTGCTTTGTTTTAGCAATTTCGGTTATATCAAAAGGTGTTGTTTGATATACGAAATAGTTCAGCCAGTTGGAATATAAAAGATGTGCATGTGAGCGCCACTTTACAATAGGAGCTTTCGTTGCATCATCACCAGGATAGTAATTTTCGGGAACATCAATAGGCTCACCTTTATTTAAATCTCGGACATATTCATCATTTAAGGTATTGGCGTCATATTCAGAGTGTCCTGTTATAAACACCTGCTTACCGTTTTCGGTAAGAACAGCGTATATTCCCGCCTTTTCTGAGGATGCTACTATTTTAAGGGCATCTACTGCTTCAATCTCTTCCCTCTTAACTGTAGTATGGCGGGAATGAGGTACAAAGAAGTTATCATCAAAACCACGAAGAAGCATTGAGTTCTTATAATCGGCAGTATGCTCAAATACACCGAACAACTTACTGTCAAGCGGGTACTTATTTATGCCGTAATGGTAATAAAGCCCTGCCTGTGCACCCCAACAAATATGAAATGTGCTGTGAACGTGTGTTTTTGTCCACTCCATTATTTCACAAAGCTCCTGCCAATATTCAACCTCTTCAAAAGCCATTTTTTCAACAGGTGCGCCTGTAATAATCATTCCGTCAAAGGTTTGGTCCTTTACATCTTCAAAAGTTTTATAAAAAGCCAGAAGATGTTCGGATGATGTATTTTTGGAATGATAAGTGCTTGTATGAATCAGCTCAAGCTCAACCTGTAACGGCGTGTTACCAAGAAGTCTGGAAAGCTGTGTTTCGGTAGCAATCTTATTAGGCATAAGATTTAAAAGCAGTATTCTTAAAGGACGAATATCCTGAGTAACCGCACGCTGCTCGGGCATAACGAAAATATTTTCATTAAGCAAAGTTTTAACTGCAGGCAGATCATTGGGTATTCTTATTGGCATATTTTATGTCAACTCTCTTTACTAAATATTATCGAGTGCGTTTTTGATATCGTTTATAAGGTCCTGACTATTTTCAAGACCGCAAGAAAAACGAACAAGATCAGGTAAAACACCTGCTGCAACAAGCTCTTCGTCGCTCATCTGACGATGTGTAGCACTTGCAGGATGCAGACAACAGCTTCTTGCATCGGCAACGTGGGTTTCAATAGCGGCAATTTTAAGACCTGCCATAAACTTTTCGGCAGCTTTTCTTCCGCCCTTAACGCCGAAGCTTACAACACCGCAAGAGCCGTTCGGCAGGTACTTCTTAGCAAGAGCCTCATCCTCATCACCTTCAAGATTTGGATATTTAACCCAAGAAATTCTGTCGTCAGACTTTAGGAACTTGGCTACGGCAAGACCGTTAGCACAGTGCTGTTTCATTCTTACGTGCAGACTTTCGATACCAAGGTTAATAAGATAAGCGTTCTGAGGAGACTGAATAGAACCGAAATCTCTCATAAGCTGAGCAGTAGCTTTGGTAATATATGCGCCTTCAAGCCCAAAGCGCTCGGTATAGGTAACACCGTGATAGCTATCATCAGGTGTGCAAAGTCCTGCAAATTTTTCAGGATACTTAGTCCAGTCAAACTTACCTGAATCTACAATACAGCCACCGACACCGCTGCCGTGACCGTCAAGATACTTAGTTGTGGAATGAGTAACAATATCTGCACCCCACTCAAAAGGACGGCAATTAACAGGTGTGGCAAAGGTATTATCTATAATAAGCGGTACGCCGTTTTCGTGAGCCACTTTGGCAAACTTTTCAATATCAAGCACAGTAAGTGCAGGGTTAGCTATAGTTTCACCAAACACGGCCTTCGTATTAGGACGAAAAGCCGCCTGAAGTTCTTCTTCAGTTGCATAAGGGGAAACAAAGGTAAACTCTATACCCATACGCTTCATAGTAACAGCAAAAAGGTTATAAGTACCGCCGTAAATTGCCGATGAAGCAATTATATGGTCACCAACAGAAGCAATATTGAAAATACTGTAAAAGTTTGCAGCCTGACCTGAAGAAGTAAGCATTGCAGCAGTACCGCCTTCAAGTTCACAAATTTTTGCAGCTACATGGTCATTTGTAGGGTTCTGTAAACGAGAGTAAAAATAACCGGAGGCCTCAAGGTCAAAAAGCTTTGCCATATCGTTTGAAGACTCATATTTAAAAGTTGTACTCTGTATAATCGGTATCTGTCTGGGCTCGCCGTTTCCGGGACGATATCCACCCTGAACACAGGTAGTTTCTATATTATATTTATTCATAAAAATATTACCTCCATTATAATCTATATCTAAGTATACACCTTTAAATCTTTAAGTCAAGTAAAATAAGATACAAAATAACAGTTTTTTTCGTTATTTTTTCACAAAAATTGCATATTTTGATATTTTTTTGTTGCAATACACAACAGGTTGTGGTATGATAACACTACAAGGCAGTTCGCTGACGGTTTTGTGAATTGACACAGTGCGGTCTGTCCTCATATAGTTGCCGACCGTCTGGGTAGTTAAGTTCTTCTTAGCTACTTATTTTTATGCTTAATTTTATGTTTCTTTTTTAACAATATCGAGATTATTTGTTTATTAGCGGAGGATTATACAATGAAATTTAAACAATGGAAAGGTTTTAATAGCGGAAAGTGGCAAGACAAAATCAATGTCCGCGATTTTATTCAAAACAACTATCACCCCTATAGCGGTGACAGTGCGTTTTTATGCGGTCCTACCAAGCGCACAAATTCTATTATGGAGAGATTCAGAACTCTTCAGAAGAAAGAACAAGAAAACGGCGGTGTTCTCGACATTGATGTGGATACCGTTTCTTCCATTTGCTCGTATAAGCCCGGCTATCTTGACAAAGACAACGAAATAATTGTAGGCTTCCAGACCGATGAGCCGTTAAAGCGTGGCGTCAACCCCTTTGGCGGTATCCGTATGGCTCGTTCCTCCTGCGAAGCTTACGGCTATAAATTATCCGATAATGTTGAAAATTCTTTTAAATTCCGTACCACTCATAATGACGGTGTATTTAGAGTATATACCGACGAAATGAAGAGTGCCCGTCACTGCGGTCTCCTTACCGGTCTGCCCGATGCTTACGTCAGAGGAAGAATTATCGGTGACTATCGCCGCATTGCCCTTTACGGTATTGACGCGCTTATTAAATTCAAAGAAAAAGACAAGTCCGAACTTGGCAAAAAGAATATGAGTTCCGATAACATTCGTTTACTTGAAGAGGTTGCTCAGCAGATTCATTTCTTAGGTCTTATAAAGGAAATGGCGGCTTCTTACGGCTACGATATTTCAGAACCTGCCGCTAATGCAAAAGAAGCTATTCAGTGGACCTATTTCGGCTATCTTGCCGCTAATAAAGAGCAAAACGGTGCCGCTATGTCTTTCGGTAGAACAAGCACCTTCTTTGATATTTATATTGAACGTGACCTTGAAAATGGCACAATTACCGAAAGTCAGGCACAGGAGCTTATTGACGACCTTGTTATAAAACTTCGTATGGCAAGGCATCTGCGCACTCCTGAATATAACGAGCTTTTCGGCGGCGATCCTATGTGGATTACCGAAAGTATCGGCGGTATGGGTGAGGATAACCGTACTCTTGTTACTAAGTCTTCATTCCGCTTCCTTCATACCCTTAGAAACTTAGGTCCCGCTCCCGAGCCTAACCTTACAGTTTTATGGAGTGAGCGTCTGCCTGAGGAATTTAAGGCTTACTGTGCTGAAATTTCTATTGATACCGACTCTATTCAGTATGAAAACGATGATATTATGCGTCCCTCTTACGGCGACGATTACGCTATTGCCTGCTGTGTATCGGCTATGAAGGTTGGTAAGCAGATGCAGTTCTTCGGTGCCCGTACTAATCTTGCTAAGCTTTTACTTCTCGCTATTAACGGCGGTACCGATAACACCTTCGGCACAAAGCTTGGTCCTCAGATGGGCCCAGTTACAGGTGAAGTATTACAGTATGACGAGGTTATGAAGCGCTTTAGCACATATCTTAAGTGGCTTGCGGCTCTTTATGTAAATACTATGAACTGTATCCACTATATGCACGATAAATATGCTTATGAAAAAAGCCAGATGGCTTTACACGACACTCAGGTTGAGCGTCTGATGGCTTTCGGTGTTGCAGGTCTTTCTGTAGCGGCTGACTCCCTTTCTGCTATCAAATATGCAACCGTTAAACCTGTACGCGATGAAAACGGTATAATCGTAGACTTTATTACCGAAGGTGATTTCCCCAAATTCGGTAATGACGATGACCGTGTTGATAATATAGCCCACGATCTTCTCCACGACGTTTCTAAAGAATTAAAGAAAACGCCTACCTATAAAAACGCTATTCACACACTTTCTGCCCTTACCATTACCTCAAACGTAATGTACGGCAAAAAAACAGGTGCTACTCCTGACGGCAGAAAGAAAGGTGAGCCTTTTGCTCCCGGTGCCAACCCCATGCACAACAGAGAAACAAACGGTGCTATTGCATCTCTTAACTCTGTTTCAAAGCTTTCTTATCTTGACGCAAGAGATGGTATTTCAAATACATTCTCCATTGTTCCCGATGCTCTTGGCAAAACAAGAGAAGAAAGAGTAAATAATCTTGTTGCTATTCTTAACGGATATTTTGGCAATTGCGCTCATCACTTAAATGTAAATGTTATGAACCGCGAACTTCTTATGAAGGCTTATGACCATCCCGAAGACTATCCCAACCTTACTATAAGAGTTTCGGGTTATGCCGTTAATTTCTGCAAACTATCCCGTGAGCAACAGCGAGAAGTCATTTCCCGTACATTCCACGAGTGTTGCTGATATGACAAACTGTAAAATAAGTTCATTTCAAAGCCTTGGAACTGTTGACGGTCCCGGTATTCGTGCTGTCGTTTTCTTGCAGGGCTGTCCTTTGCGGTGCAGCTGTTGCCATAATCCTGAAACCTGGGATTTAAGCGGCGGTAATATAGTTACAAGTGACGAATTACTGAAAAAGATATTACGTTGCGAAAAATACTTCGGAGATGACGGCGGCGTTACCTTTTCAGGCGGCGAACCATTGCTTCAGGCAGATTTCTTATGTGATTTTATACCGCTTTTAAAAGAAAACGGCATCAATGTTGCCATTGACACCAGTGGTTGTATTCTAAATGAAAAAGTCAAAAAAGTAATACTGCTTTCTGACCTTGTTCTTCTTGACTGCAAGTATACTAACAATGACGATTATCTGAAATATACGGGTATGTCTTTTGACACTTTTCTTGAATTCTTAAACTTTCTTGAAGACAATAACAAGCCCACCTGGCTTAGACAGGTAATTGTACCGGATATTAACGATAATGCAGATTCGTTAAGTAAATTATCCGTTATCAAAAAGCGATTTGCCTGTGTTAAAAAGGTCGAGCTTCTTCCATTCAGAAAGCTATGCACGGAGAAATATAAAAACGAAGGTCTGGTCTTCCCCTTTGAAAATATCCGCGAAGCAGTAAGAGAAGATATAGAAAGATGTCTTAAATATATGTAAAAAAAGTCACTCATTTCTGAGTGACTTTTAATTTTATTCAAGCTTCATACTTAGCCGCAAATTATCGGAAATCATTGCTATAAACTCGCTGTTAGTAGGTTTTCCTCTTTGGTGCTGAACGGTATAGCCGAAGTATGCCTCTAACACTTCAACGTCCCCCCTGTCCCACGCAACCTCTATTGCGTGACGAATTGCTCTTTCAACTCGTGAAGACGTAGTTTTAAAGTTTTTGGCTATTGTTGGATACAAAAGTTTTGTTACACTGTTTATCATTTCGCTATCCTTTACCGACAAAATAATGGCATCTCTCAAATAATTGTATCCTTTTATATGAGCAGGAATACCTATTCTATGTATTATGTCGGTAACCATAAGTTCAAGCTCGGTTTCACTAAGCTTTCTGCCACGGGACTTAACAAATATATCATTAGTCTTAATACCTGAATATTGCATTATTCTTTCTATCAGTCGTTCTATAACAAAGGGTTTTATAAAATAATATGTAGCGCCGGCTGAAATTGCTTCCTTTTCAAGTCTTGGGTTATCAAAACCTGCCATTACGAAAAACGCAGGACCGTTTACACCGTTGCCACTCACCGTCTGCATTACACTTATAATATCAGCACTGGGCATAAATACATCAGCGAGTACAATATCGGGTGATTTTTCTTTTATTGCCTCTATAAGCTTTACTCCGTCTTTTTCGCAGGTATAAACATCAATATCCCGCTCCTTGAGTGCCGAAATACAATTAAAACTAAATTCGCTATTGTCGGCAGCCATCAAAATTTTACATTGCTTTTTCATTTTTATTCCTCCAAATTTCAATTTTGTTGTCATATTCTAACATTTACTTCGTCATTTTTCAACTTTTTCGCAAATATTTTAGAATATTTAGGAAAACACCTAATTTAATAAAGTTAAAACTTGGAACATAATAGCTAATTACAATTTTTAACTTTAAAATTGTAATCGCAAAACTTGACAAATTCTAAAAAAGTTAAAAAATGCCGTCGTAATTTAACCGTCGGCAGAGTTTATGAGATGTTTTCGTCATAACGCTTTTTTTACAGCGTGACGGCCCATAATATTTATTTTTATTACTTTACGAACATAATTTTCTTGCAATATTTCAGCAGTTATAGTATTATGTAATTGGTGAGGTATATGAAAATAACTGATATAGAGTTATCAATAGACAAAATTTTAGATGTAAAACTAGGTCACTTAACTAACAAAAAAACCTATATAAACCCCGGCAGACAAAACGATAGTTTTATGTATGTTTTAAGCGGTTCTGCCCAGTATTTTTTTGGAAACAGCGTACATACCGTGCAGGCGGGTACTGTTATGTTTCTTGCTAATAAAAGCAAATACAAATTCGTTATTACTTCAAGTGAATATACTTTTTTGTATATTGACTTTTATTTTGAAAATGAAGATGACATACTGCTTGAAAACAGTATATATAGCAGTAAAAATGTTTCGTTACTTGAGAGTTCCTTCAGAACTCTTAAGCGTTTATGGGATATCGGTAACTTTTCCGAAAAAATTTATTGCAAATCTCTTATATATAACATTTACTGTGAACTTGCAAAGTCAGAACTTGCTCATTATGTAACAAAAGACAGAAGGCGAGAAATTGAAAAAATTGCCGAATATATTTCAGATAATATAAGTAACTCTAAGCTTTCGGTATCACAGCTCAGTCAAATGTGTGAGGTTAGTGAAGTTCACTTCAGGCGAATTTTTTCTAAAATCTACCGTACTTCTCCGATTAAATTTATTACTATGCTGCGTCTTAACAAAGCGAAAGAAATGCTACTGCACGGTGAGTTTTCAATAGGTGAAATTTCGAGAAGCTGTGGTTTTGAAAATCAGTATTACTTTTCGAAAATCTTTAAAAGTGAAAACAAGCTAACCCCTAGCGAATACAGAAAACTATATAAAGGCAATTATTAAGAAAAACCTGAATTCAATTACTTGAATTCAGGTTTTTTTATCTAACGGGTATTTTAATCCAAAAAGTTTGTATTTTGACCAAAAGCAAATTTGCTTTTAATATACCTTTAGTTAAAAATGACAATTTTATAACAATCTGTCTTTTTTTCGTTGCATTTAACCAATGATTATGTTATAATAAATGCATAATTGGGAGAATATGGCTTTGTGTTATTTTTTCCGCACCAATTTATTGGTGAAATTATGAGCATACTAATATAAAAAACGAAACGAGGTACATTTATGAAAAACTTAGATTTAAGTAAGTACGGTATTACCGGCGTAAAAGAAATCATTCATAATCCTTCTTATGAAGAACTTTTCGCTGCTGAAACCGACCCCGCTCTTGAAGGCTTTGAAAAAGGCCAGGTTACCGAACTCGGTGCTGTTAACGTTATGACCGGTATTTACACCGGACGTTCACCTAAAGACAAGTTTATCGTTATGGATGAAAATTCCAAAGATACTGTTTGGTGGACATCTGACGAATTCAAAAACGATAACCACTCCTGCAGCGAAGCTACATGGAGTGTTTTAAAAGACCTTGCTACAAAGCAGTTATCTGACAAGAAACTTTATGTTGTTGACGTATTCTGCGGTGCTAACGCTGACTCAAGAATGTCTATCCGTTTCATTATGGAGGTTGCTTGGCAGGCTCACTTCGTTAAGAATATGTTTATCAACCCCACCGCTGAAGAACTTGAGAACTTCGAACCCGACTTTGTTTCTTACAACGCTTCAAAGGCTAAGGTTGAAAACTACAAAGAGTTAGGTCTGAATTCCGAAACCGCTTCTGTTTTCAACATTTCTTCTCGCGAACAGGTTATTCTTAACACCTGGTACGGCGGTGAAATGAAGAAAGGTATGTTCTCTATGATGAACTACTACCTGCCTCTTAACGGTATGGCTTCAATGCACTGCTCTGCTAACACCGATATGAACGGTGAGAACACCGCTCTCTTCTTCGGTCTTTCCGGTACAGGTAAAACCACTCTTTCTACCGATCCTAAGCGTCTTCTCATTGGTGACGACGAGCACGGTTGGGACGATAAGGGCGTATTCAACTTCGAAGGCGGTTGCTATGCTAAGGTTATCAACCTTGACAAAGAATCTGAGCCTGACATTTACGCTGCTATCAAGCGCAACGCTCTTCTTGAGAACGTAACTGTTGATGAAAACGGCGTTTGTGATTTTGCTGACGATTCCGTTACCGAAAACACCCGTGTTTCCTATCCCATTGACCATATTGAAAAGATTGTTCGCCCCGTATCTGCCGCACCCGATGCTAAGAACGTAATATTCCTTTCTGCAGATGCTTTCGGCGTACTTCCTCCCGTATCTATCCTTACTGCTGAACAGGCACAGTACTACTTCCTCTCCGGCTTTACTTCAAAACTTGCCGGTACTGAGCGCGGTATTACCGAGCCCACCCCCACCTTCTCTGCTTGCTTTGGTCAGGCATTCCTCGAACTTCATCCTACAAAGTATGCTGAAGAACTTGTTAAGAAGATGGAAAAGAGCGGCGCTAAGGCTTATCTCGTAAACACCGGTTGGAACGGTACCGGTAAGCGTATTTCCATTAAGGATACCCGTGGTATTATTGATGCTATTCTTGACGGCTCTATTCTTAAGGCTGATACCAAGACTATCCCCTACTTCAACCTTGCAGTTCCCACCGAACTTCCCGGCGTTGACACCAATATTCTTGACCCCCGCAACACCTATGCTGATGCTGCTGAGTGGGATACCAAGGCTAAAGATCTTGCTTCCCGTTTTGTTAAGAACTTTGTTAAGTACACCGGTAATGATGCAGGTAAGGCACTTGTTGAAGCAGGTCCTAAGCTTTAATTATAAAATTATAAAATTATAAAATCATAACTACCGGCCGTGCCGGTAGTATGCACTGCCCCCTTAGGGCATAAGACCGGCCGAGCCTATAGGCTCGTCGAAAGGTTTGCCAACCGCAACTCTTTCACCGGCTGCCCCTAAAGGGGCTTTTTATTTGCCTTCTTTTACCTGCTTACCCGTAAACTGGTCTACATACTCTACCAACGACATTTGATCGTATGATATATCTTCCTGCAACTGATTTCGTATGTACTCTGCAATTGCTTTTTTGTTTCTTCTTACTGTATCTACATAATATCCTCTACACCAAAAATGTCTATTTCCGTATTTGTACTTCATATTGGCATATTTCTCAAATATCATTAAACTACTTTTTCCTTTGAGATATCCCATTATTTGTGATACACTATACTTAGGCGGTATGGATACCAACATATGTATGTGGTCTTTGCAGGCTTCTGCTTCAATTATTTCAACCTGCTTGTACTCACATAATTTTCTAAGCATTATTCCTATATCCGCCTTTATCTTTCCATAGATTACTTGGCGGCGGTATTTTGGTGCAAAAACTATATGATATTTGCAATTCCATTTTGTGTGTGCTAAACTATCTGTGTCAAGTTTCATACTTGATTCCTCCTTCGTCTTTTTGTTGTGGTTGGCAAACCCACTTCTATTTTAGACGAAGGAGGATTCTTTTTCTACGCATAGCTAAAGCTTTTTGGAACTACCAGCACTGCTGGTAGTATTCGTTACACAATTAAAAAACCGCAGTAAACTACTGCGGTTTTTCTGTTATATAAATAGTTTTTCTTCCTCTTTGATTTCCTCGTCGGTGGGCAATTTAGAGGGTAAGGTGTTTTCTATGTTAAGCGCATGGTATTTTGAAGCTGCATAACTGTGATATGGTAAAACCTTTACGGCTTTAACATTTTTTAAGGTTTTGAGAAACTCTGCAATTTTTTCTGTTTGGTCAGAGTTATATTCGGGAACATACGGAATGCGAACCTCTATTGATTTTGACAAAGAATCAACGTATTTTATATTTTCTAAAATCAGTTTATTTGACTGACCTGTGCATTTAATATGAACATCTTCATCAATTGCTTTTATGTCATATAAAAATATATCAGTATATGGTATTACCTTATCAAGTGCATCTTTTGAAACAAAACCACAGGTATCAACTGCAGTATGTATCCCCTGCTCTTTAAGTTTTTTTAAGAGTTCTGCGCAAAAATCTGCCTGACAGAGACACTCGCCGCCCGATAGGGTTACACCGCCGCCGCTATTCTTATAAAATTCTTTGTCTTCAAGAAGCTGTGGTAATAACAGGTCCACCGTTACCTCTTTGCCGTATACAGTCCTTGCTTCGCCAAGGCAGTTTTGATAAGTAAAGTCTTCTCTTTTGCACTCACCGCAACCTATACACTTGTTCTCATAAAAGGCAGTCTGGGGTTTAAAGCTTATACTTTCAGGGTTATGGCACCAAGCACATTTTAAGTTGCAACCCTTAAAGAACACCGTTGTTCTTATTCCGGGACCGTCAACAAAAGAATTGCGTTCTATATCAAATATAATTGCAGAAGTCATTTTTATCCCCCACTTTCACATTATCAAAAACTAATCATTTGCATATCTTTTTATAATCGAATCCTGAATAGCGTCATCCAAACGTGTGAAATAATCTGAATATCCCGTAACTCTTACCTTAAGATTTTTGCAGATTAAATTTATCGTCATAATAATAGATTTTATCCAAATCTTTATAAAGCTGGTCTTTAAAAATCTCATAGAAATTTCTTGGCGGTTGTTTTGAAATAATTCCTGTAATTCCAACAGATAAAACCATTATGTAATCAGATGTGCCGTGTTGCCAATCCATACAAGAAAGATTATCTATATGTTTGCGATAAAAATCTCTCAGACATTCACTTGTATTTTTATGCCCTTCACGGCGAAAAATATCACCCACAACACAGCCGTTAAAATTAAAGAATCCGGTAAAACAGGAATATTTCGTTATTAAGGGTTGCTGATTTAAAATATACTCGCATATCCTTTTTACATTTTTCTCCTGCTATGTCAACAACAAATCCATTCTGTCAAAATCGCTTTTAACCGTTTTAACATACATTTTACCCTCCATGGTCATATCCATCAATTCTTTAATTCGCTGTTGCATATACTGTTTGCGCCGTTTCGAGCATATTCTCTGCAAATATGCCGTAGCCTTTTGTTGGCTCGTCGATTAACACGTGGGTAACGGCGCCGATAAGTTTGCCGTTTTGGATTATGGGGCCGCCACTCACGAGTGTGTCAATATAGGACCAACATATCCTGTATTATACACCACATTGAAATTTAGGGCGGATGGCACATTCTTTTTAACCGTCCCGTTGAAGGCTACGAAGTAAAATAATTTCTAAAATACACGCTTGATTTTATTCAGCATATTACTGTATAGACAAAAAAGAGAAGACTTGCGATAAGCAAATCTTCTCTTTTTTGTGTTGTTTTTTATTATATCCAAACACCGTTGGCATTAATCCAGTAGTTACCTATCCAGCAGTTAGCAGCCATAGCACCACTATTATAGAAGTAATACCAATTACCATCTATATATTGCCAGTCGGTTAACATATTTCCGCCGCTTGCCAGATAATACCAAGTGTTTCCAAGTAGCAACCAGCCTGTTGCCATATTACCGCCATTGTTGAAATAATACCAACTAGAACCTACGTATTGCCAACCGGTTACCATATTGCCACCGTCAGCCAAATAATACCAAGCTCCACCTTGGTTTAACCAACCGGTTTGCATTGCGCCACCTTCGTTCAAGTAGTACCAAGTGTTGCCGATGTACTGCCAGCCTGTAGTCATAGCGCCATTGTCAGCTAAATAGTACCATACTCCGTCAAGCAACCAGCCTGTTTGCATTGCACCACTTTGGTTAAAGTAATACCAAGTACCATTAATATTTTTCCAACCGGTTACCATAGAACCATTATCACTTAAATAATACCACGTATTATTACGAAGCAACCAGCCTGTTGCCATATTTCCATATTCATTAAAGTAATACCAGTTGCCATCAATACATTGCCAATCTTCAGATATTCTCTCCCACACAGCATACAGTATTATGTTCGCATTTGCTGCATAATTTGCACCGCTTTCATACATTGGTGTTGTAGCATTAGGATCGTTTGACCAACCTAAGAAAGTATAGCCTTGTCTAGTCGGTTTGGTTGTGGAAAGTTGTATGGTTATATCATACTCTTTAAACTGAGTTGCAGGTGAACCGCTACCACCATTATCACGATATTCAATAAAGTTTTCAATTTTCCAAATTTGAGTTCCTGCACCTGTATATGTATTAACGCATACATCTGACCCTGATCGAACATCTAACACACAACTCGAATTTTGAGAATTTCTTATAACAAAACCATCATTAACTTTTTCAAACTTCCATCGTTGAGAATTATGACCTGTGTTATCATATATACAAACATTTTTGCCGCTTGCTACTGTTTCTGCATATACATTAACTACTCTGGTTGAGCTGCAATGCGGTCTTATCATATGCCCTAGCACTTCGTTCTTAATTTCCACGGTGAAAGAATCGTTTATAGTTCCCGAATAAGCAACGGTGCTTATATTAGTGGACTGCGCATCTACACCACCATCAACATTTAAATAGCCGCCGTTGCCAACGTTTTTGATAAGATAATTGCTGTATTCAATATCAATAAGATTTCCGATTGTGCCACTATTAATTGTAACTTTATTTTTATCAAAAGTATAGTGTACTGATCCGTAATGCGACTTGAGAGGTGCTACTACAGCACTTTTCCCTGATGGAAAACCCGCATCGTTTGAACTTGCAGGATTATTTAAAATTCTACCTTTGGAATTGCCTGATGTAACTACCCATCCACAACGCTCAAGTTCATTTAAAAGAGATGAATTTCCAGTACGCCCCGATTCTCCCAAAAGCATTCCAAAATGCAAATGATTTCCTCCGCTATCACCAGTAGAACCAATCTCGCCTATAACATCACCTACCGAAACCGTTTGTCCATTTGTAACAGAAAACGATAACAAATGTTGATATGTTGTATAATAAGAGTATCCGCTACCTATTGGATGCTCGATTACAACAGTATTACCACGAACACTATTATAAAAAGCATATGCTATTCCTGATGCAGAGGCATATACTTGTGTGCCCGCATCTGCAGCCACATCAATACCATTATGCCCACCTTGGCCTGTATGAGCAGAATCCCCCCAACTGCTGTGATATGTTCCGCAGAATACACATTTATCTTGTCCTGGACAACCTGCCCAGTCACTAAAATTATTGTAATAAGTAGATGGCAAAGGGAATAACCACGTACCATCATCACGTGTTGCTGCAAATGCGCTCACCTGTATCATAGGGAAAACACAAATCACTAGGATTATAGATAATATCATCGCTAAACTTTTCTTCATTCGTATAAAACCCCTTTATAATTTTAATATTAAAAAAGTGCGGCCACCGAAGTAACCGCACAAAAAACGCAAACCCCGATAGTCGCCAAACTAACAAATGTGAAATGGGTGCAAACGCACATACCTATAAACACCTGGAATTTGCGTTTTTATCAAATTCAAAAGCATTTATAGATATAACCAAAATGAGCGTAATTATCCCTATAAAAAGAAAAATACACCCAATTTCACACAGTATTCAGTTAGTTTGGCAAAATTAGTATAACACATTAAAATTTAAATTGCAATAGAAAAAGGACTCCGCATGGAGCCCTTTCTGTTACGATGCATCTTTTAATTTATTGCTCTCTGACACACTTTGAGCAGTCTCTAACATATTTTCTGCGAATATAGCATATCCCTTGGTGGGATCATCGACTAATACGTGAGTTACTGCCCCAATTAACTTACCATTCTGAATTAAAGGACTACCCGACATACCCTGAACTATACCGCCTGTTTTTTCTATAAGCTCTTTATCGGTTATAACAACAGTCATATCCTGAACGGTATTATTCACCTTTGCGTTTATCACCTTTATTTCGCAGGAATATGCCTTTACACCACCGTCATCAACGGTAGTCATAATTGTTGCCACGCCGTCCTTAACATCCTGTTTATGCGCAATTTGAGTAAGATTTTCGGTACTTACCTTACAGGTGGCTTGTCCATACACTCCCATTTGACAGTTTTCGTAAAGTCTGCCAACAGAAGTATAGGTGAGTTTGCCTTTAAGTTCACCCGGTACGCCCTTTGTACCCTTTACTATTGACACAATTTGTGCACCAACAAGGTCGCCGCGGCTAAAGGAAATCATTTCTTTGGTTTCGCTGTCGTATATACCGTGACCAAGTCCGCAAATCATATTATTATACGGCGAATAAAAGGTTAACGTACCGATACCTGCCGTACTGTCTTTAACCCACAGTCCCGCC
Organism: Acutalibacteraceae bacterium; assembly: GCA_045586405.1. Lineage (GTDB taxonomy): Bacteria > Bacillota > Clostridia > Oscillospirales > Acutalibacteraceae > SIG607. Next base: position 60,893 of record JAZNAG010000104.1, read on the forward strand.
TTATACTCACCATCTTCATCGCTTAGCACCGGTGTTAAGTAAAGCGTCATATCCTTACCATCTCTGCGTATCTCTAGCGTTTGTTCTTGGCCGTTACTGTTTGAAAATATTTCAGCCAAGCCCTCGTTAGTAGTCACCTTTTTGCCGTTTACAGATAAAATATAATCTCCTTTTAAAATTCCCGCTTCCCTACCGGGATTTTTTGTTTTACCCTCTGTATTTATCTCCTGAATATCCACCACCAATACTCCGTCGGTATAAATTTTTATACCAAAAGGACTACCCAGCACCGCAACAAAGGTTTCCTCAACTATTTCAACTGTAGTAGATTTAACGGGAATAACGCCGAAAAGCTTTACATCTACCTTAAAAGTGCCGCCTACAACGTTTATTTCGTCGCACTTTGAAAAAACTACGCCGTTATATTCTGTGGTTACGGGAACCAAGGAATCTATGTCGAAATTTGTTCCCTTTGTAATTTTATAGGTATCTGCAATATTATCGGAATAGTAGCCCGCCGTGGCACCCACAAGCAAAACCGATATAGAAAACAGCGCATAAAGTGTAAGCAGCGCCGTTTTAAACTTCTTCATTTTTATCACCCTGTGTTATTGTAACCTTTTAAAAAGACAATAACTGTTACAAACTTTTCCTTTTTGAGTTTTTAATTGTAATAGGCCCTTTTACAAGCACGGTTTCGTTGCCTATTACCTCAATATTTTTCCAGGGAATCTGTATATCCTCTTCTCTGCCGAGCACGCCGAAAAGCCTTTGCCTGCCAAAAACAACAATATTTGCGACACTGCCCGTTTCGGTATCAACTTCAAGTTCACTTACATAGCCGATTACCGAGCCTGTTTCTACGCTTACAACCTGTTTGTTTTTAAAATCTTCAATATTATAAAGCAAAAAAATCACCCCATATAAAATATGAGATTTGAATGTTTATAATTACTGATTACCCTTTATTTTGTCAATGGCATTTTTTTCAAGGCGTGAAACCTGTGCCTGAGAAATACCTATTTCTTTTGAAACCTCGGTTTGAGTAAGTCCCCGCATAAACCGCATTGTGAGAATATTCTTTTCCCGCTCATCAAGAGCAACTATTGCTTCTCTGAGCGCCAGTTCATCAAGCCATTGTTCAGCCGAGTTATTGTCACCCAGTTGGTCGAGAACGTATACCATATCGCCGCCCTCAGAAAAAACCGGTTCATACAGCGAAATGGGGTCCACAATGCTTTCAAGGGCTATTACCACTTCGCTTTCAGCCAAGGACAACATTTGCGCTATTTCACCTATAGTCGGCTCTTTCTGGTACTTATTTATATATTCCTCTTTAGCCTTCATAGCCTTATAGGCGGTATCTTTTATAGAACGGCTTACCCTTATTGAGTTATTATCGCGAAGGTGCCGTCGTATCTCACCGATTATCATGGGCACCGCATAGGTTGAAAAGCGGACATTCTGGTTAATATCGAAATTCTCAATAGATTTTATCAGTCCGATACAGCCAACCTGAAACAAGTCGTCCATATTTTCGCCTCTACCCGTAAAACGCTGTACTACGCTTAGCACAAGGCGGAGATTTCCTATTACCAGTTCATCTCTTGCCGATTTATCCCCCGCCTTAAATCTTCTGAGCAATTCTTCTTTTTCTCTTTCTTTCAAAACCTTTAATTTTGATGTATCAACACCGCAAATTTCTACTTTACCGCAAAAAATAACAGACACCTCCAATAATTCTTAATAGAATTATTGCCAGATGTCTGAAAACTAAACCTGTTTTTTAAAATTAAATTTGTCCTAAAATACTCTGAAAATAGTCAAGAGTTTCGTCACATTCCTTATCAATAGAGGTTTTAAGCAAATCACCGTTTAAATCGGTAGCAAGTATGGAAGAAATTTCCTCTTTGGCAACCTCGGTTCTGCCCAAAACAAGATTGATAAGTTCTTTTTTATTTGCACTGCCGCTACTAGCAAGTACACAGTTAACCTTAACCGATTCCGTAACGATTTTACCGATAATCTTAACGGCATATTCATTTATATCGTTGCTTTTATTATCATTATTTTGCCTTAAAAAATCAAAATCGTGATAATCCTGAGCCGGAACACTCTCGGTTATCTGTTCAACGGCAACCGTTTCAGTGATTTCTGCCTCTTGCTCCTCTTTGCAAGGCAAATCTTCAGCAGGTTCCTCTTTTTTAGTTAAAAGCGAAGCTTCAAGGGCAGTTATTTTTTCACTTAAAATTCTAATTTCATTATCCTTATCTTTTATAGAATCTTCAAGGGATTTAATAAGCGAATTTGCCTCTAACAGTTTTTCTGTTAAGGCTTCGTTCTGCTTTATAAGTTCCTTTTTACGCATAACCTTTTTCACTTCTTTTCTTTTTTCACATATGTAAACAATAAATAAAATAACTATAATACCGCAAAAAGCGCCGCCGCTGTCAATTAGCATATCACGTATTTCACAGCTTCTGCCCACAACAAATTTTTGATGGATTTCATCACTGACAGCATAAAGACTGCAAAACAGTTGTGACAGCAAAAATCTGCCTATAAACCGCATTTTGAATGTAGCAAGAAAAGACGCGGCAAATACGCCAAGCAGCCCATAAACACAAAAATGAGCAGATTTTCTAACAATTTTTTGCAAAGAATGAACTATCACCCTCTGCTCAGCAGGGCTTTTAAGCTTATATGAATTGTCAATAGCGCTGATAATCTTTACTATAACTCTGCCGCTTGTGTTACTTGACTTAGTTGCTTCTTGCGCAGACATATAAAATATAAACGCTGCAATTAAAACAACGAGTATAGCAAAGAGCACCCGAAGACATATAATATGCATCGGGCGTCTTGTTGAATTATTACTTGTCATAACTGAAACTTGACGGATTCTTCTTAACACTGTTTACCATAACTTCAAAGTGCAAATGGTTACCGGTAGACCATCCGGTTGTTCCCACATACCCGATTATCTGTCCGCGCTTTACAGAAGCGCCATTGCTAACAGTTACACTCTTCATATGCGCATAAAGGGTTTTATAGGTGTTACCGTCTTCTGATTTACCATGATCTATGGCAACATAGTTACCATAACCGCCACCACAACCACAGGAATAATTTTTGCCGTAGTTATGGGAACAGCTATTATTTACATAATAAACTTGTCCGTCTGCAGCAGCACGAACAGGCTTTCCTGCAATACCGCTGCCGGCGATATCAATACCCTTATGATTTCCTTTGTGAACACTGTCGTTACTTTGCCAACCTGCAGAAATACTATAATGACCTGCTACAGGCCAGAGGAAGTTGCCGCCTGCAAAATTTATATTTGAATTACTGCTTGCTTCACTGATCTTTTTAGCAGTTTCTTCCATAATTTTCTGTGCGGCAGATATATCGCTGTTAAGCTCTTTGATAACGCTGTTAACTTCAGCAACATCTTTTTTCAGTGAACTGTTATATGAGTCAAGCTTGCTTTTTTCTTTTTTCTGTTCATCAAGAATGGCTCGAATTTCAACCTTTTCTTTTTCGATTTCCGAAATAGCGGCGTTGATTTTATTTACTAAATCGTTATCTTTTTCAGCAAGGGTTGCCGTCATTTCAGCAAGAACAAGGTATTCAGAAAAATCCTCAGCACCAAGAAGAACCTGAACATTGCTTTGGTTTCCACCGGTCATATATATTGAACGGATACGCTTTCTGAATTGCTCGTTATCGGCTTCCATCTGAGCATTTTTTCTGTCAATTTCAGCCTGTTTTGCGGATATTTGTTTGTTAAGTGAAGAAATTTTAGCATTGCAATCGTCAACAAGATCCTGAGTTGCTTTAATCTTTGTATCAAGAGCATTCTTTACCTGTTGCTGATCTTTTTTCTTTTTCTTAGCATCATCAAGCGCTTTTTGAGCGGCATCATACTTTTCTTCAAGAGTTTCGGCACTAACCTGAACAGGTTCAGGCAGTATAACAACACTTACTAGAAATGCACAACAGATAATTGCAACTAACTTAATAAAACGTGATTTCATTATAACTCCTTAGCCAAAGCATTCAAACCCGAATCAGATTTTTGAATACGGATTTTACGCTCTGTTTCGTTAAAATACTCGCAAATCCGTCAGGATTTGCTGTGTTTTGGCTAAATAGCAACAAATTCGCTGCCTTCTCTTTTTAAATATTTGCTTATCATAATAATGCTTCCAAAAGCACCTGCAACAACACCAATAGCAACAAAAATACCTAAAAGAAGCAGAGCTTTAGACGAGAACGCTATAAGTTCAAAATTGCCCGCACCGGATAGTATAGCTTCAGCGGCAACACGGTAACAGCAATAAAGTAAGCCTTCGGAAATCACAGCCGAAATAAGACCGATAACCACGCCTTCAACAACAAAGGGAATTCTTATAAATCCGTCGGTTGCACCAACTGCTTTCATAATACCTATCTCAAGTTTTCTGTTATACATAGTAACACGAATGGTGTTTGAAACTATAACAAGTGAAATAATGAGAAGTATAGATATAATAGCGATACCCGCAATAAAAATGCCGTTCTTTATAGAGGTTATTTTTTCGGCAAGATCGGTTTGTGCCTGAATAGTATTTACACCACTGATTTTTTTAATGTTGTCAATAGTTTCGTCGAACTTTGCAAGACTTGTCATAGTAACACGAGCACCGGAAGACAACGGATTATTATTACCGTCAAGTGCATCTATAGCCGCTTCCGCTTTATCGCTCATACTCTTTTTAACAATTTCCAGAGCTTCTTCTTTTGATATGAATTCAGCAGAAGCTACATTATCAAGGCCTTCAATTTCATAACAAATTGCCTTAGCCTCTTCATCGTTATGAACGATATACATATCATCACATATACCGTTTTCGTCAAGTTGGGCACCCTCAGGAGCAGTTCTGCCGTTTACATCATATCTGGCGGCATTGTAATCGTCAAAAAATACCATTACAACATTCTGCTGTTCAAGGTTACCGATTATTTTGGTGACATTCATTGAAAGAAGTACCGAAAGACCGATAAGCACCATACACGCAACAAGTACACCGATGGACGATAATGTCATAAGACGGTTTACCCATACGTTTTTAAAGCCTTCTTTGGTAAGATATTTCATACTGCTAATTTTCATCTATCTTACCTCCTACATTATCAGCAACTATTCTGCCCTTATCAAGCATAATAACGCGATGTCCAAAGTCACGCACGAGGTTGTGGTCATGAGTTACCATAAGCACGGTAGTACCTCTGCGGTTAATTTCAGTAAGTAGGGACACTATCTCATAAGACATATTAGGGTCTACGTTACCTGAAGGCTCGTCCGCGATAATAAGGCTGGGGTTATTTACAAGAGCACGGGCAAGGCCGACACGCTGTTGTTCACCGCCTGAAAGCTGATTCGGCATAGAACGTGCCTTATCACCAAGACCGACAAGCGAAAGTGCTTTAGCAACCTGAAGACGAATATCACGGTTCTGAGCACCCGTAACGTGCATGGCAAAAGCAACATTTTCATAAACGCTCATATTAGGTATAAGTCTGAAATCCTGAAAAACTATACCCATAGTACGTCTTAGCATAGGAATATGTCTATGACGCATTTTAGTAAGCTCATATCCGTTTACATTGATAACACCTGTATTTGGCCTCTCCTCACGCATAATGAGTTTCATAAAGGTACTTTTACCTGCACCTGACGAGCCAACCACAAAAACGAATTCGCCGCTGTTTATCGTGATGTTTACATCATTAAGTGCATGGGTACCTGTCTGATATATTTTTGAAACACCCTTAAATTCAATTACCGGCTTTTCTACATTAAAGCCTGACTGAACCTCTGACACAAAAATTCCAACTTTCTTTTAATACTTAATGGGGTTAGACTTAAGATATTTGTTTACCATAAGAGCAATTTTGAAGATAATAGCGTGGTCGAACTCACGAAGGTCAAGACCTGTTATCTTCTTGATTTTTTCAAGACGGTAAACGAGAGTATTACGATGCACAAAAAGCTTTCTTGAAGTTTCGGAAACGTTAAGATTATTTTCAAAGAACTTTTGAATGGTGAAAAGAGTTTCCTGATCAAGACTTTCTATAGAACCGCGTTTAAAAACTTCCTTAAGGAAGGATTCGCAAAGTGTGGTGGGAAGCTGATAAATAAGACGGGCAATACCAAGACTGTTATAACAAACAATAGTCTTATCGGTATCAAACACCTTGCCAACCTCAAGAGCAGCCTGAGCCTCTTTAAAGGAACGGGCAAGATCTTTAAGGTTATCAACTGTAGTACCTACGCCAATTGTAGCGTGAGCATAAAATTCACCTGTTAAGGTATCGGCAATAGAAGTAGCAAGTTTTTCGATATCTTTAGCTTCTATACCGGGTTTGGTTTCCTTAATAAGAGCAATATCGGTTTCGTTAATGTTAACAACAAAATCTTTAGCTTTGTCAGGGAAAAGATTCTGAATAACATCATATACCGAAACATCACCCGGCTCACTTACTCTGATTAAAATAACGGTACGCATAACATCAGAATTAAAATAAAGCTCTCTTGCTTTAAGATAAATATCACCGGGAAGAATATTATCAAGAATTATATTTTTAATGAAGTTGCCTCTGTCATACTTTTCATCGTAATAAAATTTGATGTTCATAAAGGCAACAGCAATAACTGCACAGTATTTTTCAGCAATAAGGTCATCGCCCTCTACAAAAATAATGTAATCATTGTTCTGACCGGGATTGATAGATTTAAAAGTATATCCATCAGCAACAGCGCACTCATTACCCATAGGTAATTCGTACGATACGTTAAGTACCTCTCCTATCTTTCCGAGTTCGCTACAAGCAATAACAGTATTGTTTTCATCAATAACACCGAAGGTCTTATCAATAGTATCCTTCATCTGATGAATTACACCCTGAAACAAGCGATTTGACATATTGCACATTCCTTTCAAGAAAATATAAATACTCACACTACCATTTTACACAAAAACCGCATATAATTCAAGTGTAAATTTTGAAAAAGTTACAAAATAATTACAAATTTTAAAATAAAATATTTTTTATGTAGAATATATTAGTAAAAATAGGAAAAAACAAAAAAATCCGCCCCAAAAAAGGGCGGATTTTAATTGGTTTATTAGTTTGTGATGGTCTTTTCGGTATCCTTGTCGAAAAGATGAATTTTGCCGGGTTCGAGAGTGATTTTAATAACATCACCGGGACGGGCAGTATTGGTAGGAGCAACACGAGCGTTGATAGAGTGGCCTTCGCAGTCCATATAGAGATAGGTTTCTGCGCCCATAAGCTCGGTAACTTCAACCTTAGCTTCAACAACGCCATCGGGGAACTGTTCAAGAAGTTCTTCTTCGTTATGAACGTTCTCAGGACGGATACCCATAATAACTTCTTTACCTGCATAAGCTTCAAGGCAGTTATCCTTGTTTTTGCTTTCAGGAAGAGCAATTTTGAACTTAACGCCTGCTCTTGTCTTGGTATCTTCACTACCGAACTCTACAAAGTACTTGTCGCCTTCTTTAAGAAGTTTTGACTCAATAAAGTTCATCTGAGGAGAACCGATAAAGCCTGCAACGAAGAGATTGCAAGGATAGAGATAAAGATTCTGAGGAGTATCAACCTGCTGAATAAGACCGCTCTTCATAACAACGATACGGGTACCCATTGTCATAGCTTCAGTCTGGTCATGGGTAACGTAGATAAAGGTTGTACCAAGTCTCTGATGAAGCTTAGAAATTTCAGTACGCATCTGTGCACGAAGCTTGGCATCCAAGTTGGAAAGCGGCTCGTCAAGCAAGAAGACCTTCGGCTCACGAACGATAGCACGACCAAGCGCAACACGCTGACGCTGACCACCGGACAAAGCCTTCGGTTTACGATCCAGCAAGTGTGCGATATCGAGGATACGAGCAGCCTCGTCAACACGACGTTTGATTTCATCCTTCGGTGCAACATCATTTACAAGACGGTCA
>JAZNAG010000105.1:0-5736 GCA_045586405.1 Acutalibacteraceae bacterium
TGGGACAAACGAAAAAAAGGGTAAAATTGGCTTGGTCGAGATGTGATTTGAGCAAATCAATAAATCCAGAAAACCCGCATAAACACTGGGTTTTTGGCACGTTTTAGAGTAGAGAAAAGGAGTAAATATATGAAAGCAACAGGTATTGTACGTCGCATAGAGGCTTGTGTTATAATAGGGCAAACCGCCTGAAACCTGCATAAACACTGGGTTTTTCGCCGGTTTGCCCTATTGAACACAAGGGTGCCAAAATAGGGTTTTCGGCGGTTTTTAGAAAGGAGGGCTTGTTTCTAAGAACACGCATCAGAAATACATACTCTGAGTAGCCAAAATTAAATATTCATACTATCACAAAGCCGGATGAGCGTTAAAGCTTGTTCGGCTTTAGTTTTCAAAAAGGTGTTGCATTATGCGGAAAAACGCAGTATAATAGAGAAAATCAATATGCGGAAATCCGCATATTACGAGAATAGGAAAAGGGTGCAACTATGAAAATGATTACAGCACAGCAAGCGGCACAAAAATGGGATACATCAACAAGGAATGTGCAGGACCTGTGTCGGAGAGGACGCGTTCCCGGTGCTCAGCGTTGGGGCGTTGCCTGGATGATTCCCGATAACGCTTCACGTCCTGCAGATGCAAGACGTAAAGAAAATAAAGCAAGTGGTAAAATCGGTAATGTACCGCTTGTTCGCAAGAGTCCGTTTTTGGACATGACCGACCTGTATAATACTCCCGGCACAGCAGATGCGGTTATAGAATCACTTGCCTATCATCCCGAAGCGCAGCAACTGTTTGCCGCAGAAATTGCCTATAGCCGCGGTGAAATTGATAAGGTTTACGAGCACGCCACCTATTTTTTGCAGCAGCACAGCGGCTTTTATGCCACACTTTCCGGCGGTATGCTTTTAGGATTGGTTGCTATGTGGAAGGGGGATGTGAGGCTTTGGCAGGAGGCAAAAAAGCATATGTACGAGGCGCCGTGGAAGGATGAAAACGATCGTGATATTATCTTGCTTTCCATTGCCTCCACAGATCTTTCCATCCGAAATACCAAGGATTTCCCAGACTGGTTTTATCGAGGACGCTTTGAGCACCTGCCTACCGATGCGCACCCTGCAGCACGAGTGTTTTATATAAAATATCTATTGGTATTTGCTCAAGAACTTGCGACAGGACGCTTTCATTTGGAAGATGTAACAGGTCTTGGTCTTATGCGTTCCCATCCCTTTATTATGGAGCCGATGATCGCACAGGCGACAGCCGAGAAAACCGTAATGTCCGAAATCTATCTGAGACTATTGTGCTCGATCACCTATCATCAAACGGGTGATGATACCAATGCCGCTTTTCATTTAGACAGAGCAATTAACCTCTGCCTCGCAGACGGGCTATACGGCCCGCTTGTTGAGCACCGCCGACAACTTGGTCTATTCTTGGATGAAAGGCTTCTTTTAATTGACCCTGATGCCGCTAAAAAGGTCAAGGAGCTTCATAAGGTTTTACATGAAGGCTGGGTTAAACTCCATAATGCTGTCACCGAGAACAACATCACTTCAAAGCTTTCTGACCGCGAGCGTGAGATTGCGCGTCTGGCAGCCTTCAATCTGTCCGACGAACAAATAGCCAACCACCTGCATATATCAAAATCTACTGTTAAATCTATGATACAAACAGCGCGAAACAAGACAGGAATCATTGACCGAAGTGAGTTCGGCGCTTACATATAAATCATTCTTTTTTCGCCTTTTCGGTAGGATGTTTTTTTAGAATAAATCCTTTATACTGTTATTGTAAGCAGTGTAAAGGATTTTTCTTTTGCAAAGGAGGGTGCCATGGTTAAGTTAGGTACACCCCCAAAAGAGGGTGATCTTTATAAAAGAATAACTATTGGACAGCACATCTTCGAACTCAGATATGGCTATTATACCGAATTGGACAGAGCTTTCGGTGAGCCGGCTGTCATCTTTCCGGAGCTTTCAGAGGAAAAGCTATATAATGAGGTCGGCTACCGAATTGTTACAGCCGTTCAAGATCCTTGTGAGTTTTACGAAGCTTCGGGGCGAAAAACAAAAGATGAAAGCTGCATAGGGTGCATTCATTATTCACCCCCCAGCGATGATATAGGGATATGTAAATGTATACATAATATGAAATAAAGGATGACAAAGGAGGTGCAACATGGGCTTTTTAGAGAGGGCAATCAGACGAGGTGTAAGTGATGCTGTCGGCAAAGCCGTAGGTAATGCAGTTCGTCAGGCGGTTGAACCCGCAGCAACCAATCTTGTAAATCAGGCAACTCAGTCTATCGACAAAGCAACTCAAAATTCACAGCAACAGACACAGCGTTCTACAGGTCTTGAAGGGGCTATGTCAAACCTTGAAAGCAAACTGCAAGGATATGCCACCGAAGCGGCAAAGAATACAAAGGTTTGTCCTAACTGTGGCAAACCAAACGGTGCGGACAAGAAATTCTGTGCCGACTGCGGTACTAAGCTACCCGAACAGACACTTGCAGAAGGCGCTGTATGCGTGAACTGTGGCACACAGAACAACATAGGCACGAAGTTCTGCCAGAACTGCGGTGCAAAGCTCCCTGCAACTATTCAGGAAGAACAAGCCAAAGCCGAGCGTGATGCGGCAATTATGGCAGAATGGGATGAAAAACTTCCGCAGTATCCCAAATGGAACTGCGGTGGCGCAAACTTTGAAATTAACGAATACGAGGTCGGCTTCTATGGGTTCTCTGCGGATTTTGCAGGTAATCATTTAGCCGCCAGTCAGGCAGTTGAAAACTACAGGCAGTTGCTTTTACAAAACGGATTCCGTCAGGCAGGTCAGTATCCGAGTATGAATCATCTGTATAAGATGATCGGTGGTGTTTGTTATCACGTAGATACCGAGCATTGTTTCGAGGGTGATCCCGACTGTCCTAATATTGGTTTTGATAAATCAGAGCCTTACGGTGGTTTCAACTATGTCAAACCCGAACCTAAGAAAGCCACAAGTTTGAAAGACTTGTTTGGACTTTAATAAATTGAAAAAGGGGGAACAACACCATGAAGAAATTATTAGCAATTTTTATTGCGGTCATGATGCTGCTCTCACTAGCAGCGTGTGGGTTAAACGGTGAAATTCAAGGCGGCATTGACCGCGGCGGAGAATCACAGGTTGAAAACCAAGATTCCGACGGCAACAATGAAGAAAATAACGCACCGAAAACAGATAAATCAAGAACACTTGATTTGTATAAGGAATATTTCAGCGGCCCTTATACTCTGCGAGTGGAAAACTATGTAAAGGATTTCCGAGATCCTGATACCAAGACATTAAGCAGCAAAACACTCAATGTTGTAGACGGCTCTAAATCCTACTCTGAAACTACAAGTTCACCCGATTTTGAATTGAGTACAGCGACAGTGGTTATAGATGATTACAAATACACTCTTTACCATACTACAAAGATGATTGTTCGTTCCGCTGTTAGCAGTAAGAAAACCGGCAACGTGATAGTAATGCATGATGAAGCATTCTATAACGATATGCTCGGTGATGTGGAAGAAAAAGAAATTTTCGGCGAAAAGTACGAATGTGAAAAATTCTCTTCTTCGGGAACAAAGATTACATACTGTTATAAGGGTGATGAACTCAAATACATAATCGCAGATAGTGGCGGTGTGGATATTATTTTCGGAGTTGTGGAATTGACGAAAGGTGCGGATAGCACTTACTTTGAACTTCCCGAAGACTATGAAAAGAACTACTAAAGGAGGAGGTTGACGATATGGCAAGATTTTGTACCGAGTGCGGAAAAGAAATCGCTGACGGCGTTGCATTCTGCACCGAATGCGGCACAAAGTTTGAAGCAAACGAGCCAAAGCTTGTATCTGCTCCGCCTCCCGTTACACAGTCGCCTGTGGCTCAGGTGAATACGCAGCCGAGCTATTCGCCACCTGTTGCGGATAATCAGAACAAGGTAATATCAACAGGACTTTACATAGGCCTTATGATATTGTTCGCAGTACCTATCATTGGTTTTATTGCATGTATCATAATGGCTTTTACGGCAAAAAACAAAAATATTAAAAACTATGCACGTGCAACGCTTATTTGGATGATTATAGCGTTTGTGCTGTTAGCAATTCTAATCGCCATTGTGTCTGTATTAGCGAATACTCTTACCAATTACATAAATCAAATGACGGACGGACAATTTGGCGGGCTCGGAGATTTCTTCGGACAATTTAATGAAATTAAGGATTCGATGAACGAATTGAACGGTATCACAGAACAGTTTGGAAACGGCGACCTAAGTGGTCTGCCGTTAGAGTAAAAAAGAATTGGAGGAAATAACTATGGCATTCTGTGGAAAATGTGGAACTAAAGTTGAAGAAGGTATTAAATTCTGCTCTAACTGTGGCGAGGCTATCGGTGCTCCTGCACCCGAACAACAGGCTCAGCAGGCACCTCCCGTAGCAGAACGACCTGCAGCAAATCAGAACGACTTTTCGGCAAAGGTAGCGGCACTTAATAATACCGCCGATACTACTGCTGACTACGATGCAAACGATATATCACAAAATAAGGCAATGGGTATTTTAGCGTACTTCGGCCCGCTGTGCTTTATCCCGATGTTTGCAGCAAAGGGCTCAAAATTTGCCCGCTTCCATGCTAATCAGGGCTTAGTTCTTCTGATTGCCTGCGTAGCATGGTCTATTGCATCAAGTATACTTAATTCAATTATTCTTGCGATTTCTTGGAGATTGTATTTCATCACCAGTATTATTAGCCTGTTATCGATTGTCTTTGCGATTCTTGCCATCATTGGTATTATCAACGCCGCAAATGGCAAGGCAAAGGAACTCCCGATAATCGGAAAAATCAAAATTTTGAAATAATCCTATAAACCAAAAAGGCGGTGACCGTAAGTGTCATCGCCTTTCTCCTTTGCTTAAATTTTATAATAAAAACATTTGGAAAATCTGCTCATAATTTCTACAAAAAGTGTGATACTAATATCACATTAAAATTGTAAAAGAGGAGATTTATATATGAAAGCAACAGGAATAGTTCGTAGAATAGAGGAATGTGTTATTATAACCTCTAAAAACAGTTACTAAATCAAAGATTTAGACTGTTTTTGAGAACATAGATACTCGTTCCACTCGTATGAGATAGGGCAAACCGTCTGAAAGGCGCATAAATACTAGGGTTTTCACTGGTTTGCCCTATTGAACGCATTGGTGTCAAAAACGGGTTTTAAGCGGTTTTTATACATAGCAAAAGCGGAACAGAAATTTCTGTTCCGCTTTTGAGCCTAGTTTTCGTTGTATGCACGATCAATAAGAGGCTTTGCTTTTTGAAGATCGGAAGCGGATTGAATGTGTAGTTCGACAGCGCCGCAACCCCAATGACCAATATTAGTTACATCTCTTGAAAAACCTTCTTCAAATGTAACACTTTCTACAGCTATAGGCAGGTTTAATATCAGTTTTTTCTTTAATGCAACAACAGTTACTATGTTTTTAATCTTTTTAAATGCCGAATAAAGTTTTAAATGCGTTTCGCTAACATCATCACCTAAACTTAATATGTAATTGCTTAGATCTTGATAAAGAGTTTTTATAGCCTGATCTGCATTAGCAATTTGCTCCTCGAATGTTTTATCGACAGATTTACTCTTAGTGCTTGGCTCAATATCAGAGATAGCGGTCGCCACGTTCTCATTAATTTGCT
>JAZNAG010000106.1:0-1575 GCA_045586405.1 Acutalibacteraceae bacterium
GAGCGTTTCACCCTTGATTGCTTTATTGAATCTAAAACAACCTGCCCGTTATTAGCAAACATAATACAACTCGTATTCCATTTTAATGCGCTATTGTGAGAAGCAATAGAACCAATTAAACAACTTGCTTTTACTTCACCCTCACCGTTCCAACGCATTGGCTCGTTTCGGGTGTTATATACCGAATAGCAACGATGCTTGGTCATGACTGCCCCGAGCGTCAAAATGTATTTCAGTTTTACACTCTCTCCTTCGTTAATGTTCTTTAACGTCCTTGAACTATAAAAACTGGGATACTGAATCAAGTTTTCATTTGCCGGCATACTAAAAGGTCTAAGTGGTCTAGTTAAATTTGGATCAACAGTTACGCCTGCACGATACAGCATCATCACGACTTCTGCAAGTTTATGATTTCTCAAAACGTGCGTGTCTTCAAAAGATAAATTTGTGCCATACGTAATATTTTCATAGTTTTTAAGTAAACCTATCCAACCAAGCAGAATTTTACCCTTTGCAGTAATGCGAAGAGTTTTCTTTGAGCCCTCGCCATTTTTAGAAATTGCTTTGCACGTTATCCTTTCTTTTGTTATAGCGTTCTCATATTCTTGCTCTTCTAACATTTTGCTCACCACTCTTTTTACCGTTTGCGCACTCCCTAATAGATATAAAGATTGCTGGGGTATTTCCCCAACAATCCCTATTAAACCGAGAATTGTAACAATGTGACTGCCACTACTAACCCTTAGCATATCATATCCCTCCGAGAATAATAACTACGACAAGTTATTATTCTCCCCGCCTTAAAATCGGGGTTAAAAAGAGTAAAATCGTTAGGTTTTTCAAGCATTTTCATATCCATCAAAGATATACAAAAATTTTTACCCCATTTTTGGTATAAATGTCGTAGTCTTTTAATGCCGTAAATCATACAGTTTTGGCCCTCCTGAAATAATATTTTTTCGTATTTTTATAAACTCTTCAAACTCGTTTTGCGGAACAACGTAAATCTCTGTTCTGCACGTTTTATCTTTTGCGCTCATGTAAAAATGTTCGCAATACCACGGCGCATCATCCTTCATTGCAAAGAATGCAACAATATCTGAAACTTGATTTATCTCAATATTATCGTGGTCACGCATCTTCTTTTCTGGGAAGTCTTCTTCATAAACGTGGCGATAAGCAAGCACTGCATCTTTGGGTTTATATCGCACTTTATTTTTAAAAAATTTCTCCATTGCTGGATACAAAATTGAGCGTATGTATCTATTGGTGCCGTGCTCTTTCTTTTGCAAGAGCCACGGCATTTTTACACAAAACCACCCTTGCTCGGTATAACCGATTTCAATGTTTACTGTCTTTTCTATTATCTCATAAACGTCGCTTAAAGCCTTCGGCTCTCCCGTATATACGGGAAGTTCACGCATCAGCAAATTGAACTTTTCTGTTTGTTCAACAACCGATAAGAACTTCCCGTAGATTTCATTAACGGGAGAGCCTTCCTGTATCATTACTTCTGCTTCAAACAAAAGTTTATCTATACAGTTAAGCTTGTTACGATGGCTTTTTATGAGTTCA
>JAZNAG010000107.1:0-3149 GCA_045586405.1 Acutalibacteraceae bacterium
GAGAATAAAGGAATTAAGGGAGGAACAAAAACTGCTTCAACGGCAGTTAGCTGCTATTCTTGAAATAGACACTCCTATGTTTAGCAAGATTGAACGTGGCGACAGGCGAGCAAAGCGTGGGCAGGTTATAACCCTTGCCCAAAAATTCAAAGTTGATGAAAGGGAACTACTCACATTATGGTTGGCTGACAAGGTTCTTGATGCCTTAAAAGAAGGTGATGATAAACTGAAACAGGAAGCTATAAAGGTAGCCCAGAAAGTCCTAATTTAAAACCATGCATAAATGGGAACAGTGGACATAGACGCTATTGTTGAAGACTCTTCTCTCCAAGCACGGAATATCGTATGAAGAAAGAAAGCAAGAGCCCACTCCCGTAGTATCCAAATCTGAGAATAAGGACTCTGCAATGCAACGCTTATCATTGCAAGAAAAAGTAAAACTATTTCGGGCACTTTTCAAAGGGCGTGAGGATGTCTTTGCAAAAAGGTGGTATAGTGATGTCTCGAAAAAATCCGGTTACCAACCTGTATGCGAGCGCGAATGGAACAGCGAGTTTTGTGATAAGAGAAAGTATAAGTGCGCATTTTCATCCCCACCACTCCAAACCCGACATCTGGTTTTTTAATCCTTATGCCCAAAAGCGAAGTTATAAAACTTGATATGAGTGTTGAAGATGCTCTCAAATACGTTGTTTCATGCGGAATTGTAGCCCCAACCGACGAAAAAAAATAATTCCATAATTGACAATTAAAATAAATTAATTTCTAATACCCCTTAAAGAGAAATTCTCTCTTTGTGTGGATTTAACCTTACTTGTCCCACACCATAACGGACTAAAATGGAGAACTTATATGAACAAAACTGCAGAATACGTATCACTCGGACATCCCGATAAAATAGCTGACTTTATATCCTCATCAATTTTAGATGAATGCCTAAAACAAGACCCTTTCGTTCGCTACGCCGTAGAAGTTATGGTAAAAAACAATGATATAATTCTCGCAGGAGAAATTACCGGCAACGTAAAACTAAACCACTTAAAAAAATATGTCTCTAAAGCTTTACGCACTATCGGCTACACCAAAGAATATAGCCAAATCTGGCAAGACAACGCCATAAACATCAGCAAACTAAAAATAAAGAACCTCATTAGCGCCCAATCTTCAGAAATTGCTCAAGGAGTTATGCAAAACGGATGGGGAGACCAAGGCGTATTTGTTGGTTTTGCTCAAAAGGGACATAACAACCTCAATCAAGAACTTTACCTTGCTCAAAAACTAAATAACGCCTTATACCAAAAAGCCCTAAATGAAAAAAATTTAGGTTTAGACATTAAAACCCAAATCACAATAGACAAGGATGAAAACATTACAACCGCCATAGTTGCCATCCCTATGCTTAACAAAGAAGACCTTACAGACTTTATAATAAAAACATTAGGCAAAACCCCATCTAACATAATTGTAAACGGCACCGGCACATATACTTGCCATTCATCCATTGCCGACTGTGGCATAACCGGACGCAAACTGGCTTGTGATTTTTATTCCACTGCTTGCCCTATTGGCGGCGGTTCTCCTTGGACAAAGGATGCCAGCAAAGCTGACTTAAGCCTGAACATCTATGCCCGAAAACTAGCCATTGACTACCTAAAAGACAATGACAAATGTTATGTATATCTATCATCCTGTATCGGCAAAAAGGAACTCCCGAGCGCTGTTGTAAAAACCATAAAAAACAATCAAGAAACAACTTTTAACATCTCCCCTCTATGTAGCCCAAAAGATGTTATAGAGCTCCTAAAACTCAACCGCCCGATATACAAAAAACTATGTCAAAAAGGCTTAATGAACTATATAAACTCCAAAGGAAGACCCTCATTCTAATTTTAACTTTACAAAATTATTGTAAAAATGTAAAAAAACAAAAAAGGCTAAAGGAAAAAAACTATGTTATGTATATACCACTCTGCCGACCATGATGGCAAAGGCTCTGCCGCAATCGTAAAATATCTCAACAAAGATTGCGAACTATTAGGCTATAATTACGATTGTGAAATACCTTATGAAGAAATTGACAAACACGACAGTATCGTAATTTGTGATATTTCATTTCCAATGGAATATATGTTCAAACTACACAACACCAAAGACCTTATCTGGATAGACCACCACGCCTCCGCCATAGAAGCTTATGAAAACTATCTTACAAAAGCAAATTGTCTAGGCATAAAAGGCAACCGCTCCATAAAAAAAGCCGCCATAGAGCTAACTTGGGAATATTTTCTCCCTCAAAAAGAAATACCTTTAGGCGTAAAACTTCTTGCCTTAAATGATTTATTTGACCTTAAAGACAAAAGAGTTCGCCCTTTTGAATTTGCCTTCCAATCCCTTGGTGTAAATCGCCCTTATGAAAAAGTTTGGAAAGAACTTTTTGAAAACAAACTGGACATATCCCTTATGGTAGAAAAAGGCAAAGCCATCCTTTCATACATAAAACACAGAGACTATCGCCTATCTCGCAATATGACCTTTGAGGGCACATTCCAAGGCTTACGTTTTCTTGCTGCCAATATGCCTCAAGCCGGTTCAGACTTTTTTGATTCGCTTGATAATGTAGAAAATTATGACTTTTTAATATCTTTTTCTCTAAACAAGCGCTCCAAGTGGAATTTATCTTTCCGCACCACCAAAGACCATGTTGATGTCTCCCAAATAGCCTCAACACTAGGTGGCGGAGGGCACAAAAAAGCCTCCGGAGCGTCCGGACTAGATAAACTTCCGGACTTTCTCTTAAACAACGTTAGAGAATGGACTAAATTTAACTAAAAATTCCCCCTTATTTTGCCCCATTTTAAGGCGTTCTCTTCCCCCAAGAACTCCTCACATAGATATCCCCAGTAAACCGGAGGTAGTCTGCAAAGCATTAAAACAAAAAAAAGAACTCTAAAAGCTTTCGCTTTTAGAGTTCTCTTTTTAATATTCGTTAGCAGATATCACTATTTCTTAGCAGTAACTGTAACCGAAGTCTTTAAGTGCACTTCCTGACCGGCATAACTACCCTTGCATTCAAGTGTATAAACCTTGCCTCCACTTACATCCGATGTTGTAAACACTCCATCGTCCCAACTCGGTCTAAATTCCGCAAA
>JAZNAG010000108.1:0-1868 GCA_045586405.1 Acutalibacteraceae bacterium
GTGCATTCTTTGCGCGGATCCTTCGAGCTTCTTAAATCCCGAATACGTTATTACTGCGTTGAAGAACGGATGCGGTATCCTTTGCGCCGAAGATTTAACCGAGGAATCCTATTCCGTTATGCGAAACAAAGCCTATCTTTCCGATCTTTCCGAGTTCAGATAATTGAATCTATATTGATTCCCGATAGCCGCCTTAAGTGCTCCAAAGAGCATAAAAGACGGCTTTTTGTTATTACCGCTCCGTCTGAATCACCTACCGACAAATTTCCTATAAGCTCAGCGAAATTATCTTCTATATTGGTGAGATCGTCGTGATTTACCGTAAGGCTGATATAGGTTTCGCAGGATTGGTATTTTTCAAATATATCCGCAACGGCTTTTTGGGCAAGGGCGGTACTGTCTGCGTCGATCTTTACTTTGGCGAGGCTTTCGTGGAGTGAGTAAATTTTTCTATCTATCACGTAAGTATTTGCCGCAACCGCGCTAATAAGTGCTACCATCAATATGACGGCGAAAATTTTGATTTTAATCCTTATCACTCCTTTTTATCGTTTTGACGTTACCGTCGTCGTCGACGGTGAGAAGAAAGACCTCCTCTATTTTTAAATTCAATTCATCAAGCCTTTTGTTTATCCACTCGCTGTTATAACCCAGCCTCTTAAGATCGGTGTCTATAACGGTTCCGTCAATAATTACGGTGTGCGCAAGGCTCGTATCATCCTTTTTCAGCAAGGAGATCTTTCCGTTTTGTTCAAATATTCCGTATTCGATATCCTCGATACTGCCAATTCCTTGGATTCGCATTTCCGAAAGAAGCTCGTTGAGCGATATCCTGTTTTCCTTCAGAACGTTTTGCAAAAGTTTACCTTTATATATAATATATATCGGTTCGCCGTCCAGAACGCTTTTCAATTTTTCCGATTTGTTTTTTAAGGTTGAAATAATTATTTCCAAGGATAAAATGAACAGCATCGGTATAATTGCGTTTAATAAAGGAATGTCCGGATCATCAATAGGAATTGCGGCAAGCTCAGAAATAAGAAGAGTGCTCACAAGCTCGCTTGCATCCAGCTCGCCTATTTGCCGCTTTCCCATAACCCTTAGAGAAAAGGATAATAATAAATAAATCAATGCGGTTCTTACTAAAATAGATGCCATATTTCGACCTCCTAATCTTAATTATTATGTTGTTTTTTCACAAAAATACAAAAAAATCAAAAAAACTGAAAAAACTTTTAAAAAAAGTATTGACAAATGGAGAATAATAATGTATAATAGACAAGCTCTCACTTCGAGAGCGGCATTGATCATTGAAAATTGAACAACACGAAATATGAAAAGCACAAGATTGTGCATTCTCGTTAAGAACACATTGAGAAACTCAAAAAAGTAAGAAGAAAAGCTAGAATTTTAACGAATTCTGAAGAATGGTATTAAGTTACCTTAGGGTAGCATAATATATAATTTTTTAGAGAGTTTGATCCTGGCTCAGGATTAACGCTGGCGGCGTGCATAACACATTCAAGTCGAACGGAGTATAGAAATATACTTAGTGGCGGACGGGTGAGTAACGCGTGAGCAATCTACCTCCAGGTGAGGGATAACAACCGGAAACAGTTGCTAATACCTCATGAAATAGCAGCATCGCATGGTGCAACTATCAAAGATTTATTGCTGGAAGATGAGCTTGCGTCTGATTAGATAGTAGGCGGGGTAGCGGCCCACCTAGTCGACGATCGGTAGCCGGACTGAGAGGTTGAACGGCCACATTGGAACTGAGATACGGTCCAGACTCCTACGGGAGGCAGCAGTGGGGAATATTGGGCAATGGGCGAAAGCCTGACCCAGCGACGCCGCGTGAGGGAAGA
>JAZNAG010000109.1:0-2410 GCA_045586405.1 Acutalibacteraceae bacterium
TCAATATATCCTGCAAGCTGTAATTCTAACAGCTCCATACTGATTATGGGTACGGCTTCTCCACTTTGTTCTGTTATTTCTTCTAAGGATAAGGGTCCTTGTTGTAAAAGCGCTATGATTTTTTTGCCAAGTTCAGTTGCAGGTAAAGGCTTCGCTTCAAAAGATGTAGTAACCTTTTCCTCAACGCTGGCAAAAATACTAGGCTGAAAGATTTTATTTTGCATGGCTATTTGCCAAGCAGCTTTATCCTCTAAAATGTCTGCCACGGAATCTACAAGCTTTGCACCTTGACGGATTAAATCGTGACAGCCAACGCTAGAGCCATCAAAAATGTTTCCCGGTACGCAATACACTTCACGACCTTCATCAGCAGCAATGTGTGCAGTAATGAGCGCTCCACTTTTACGTGCAGCTTCTGCAACGACGATTGCCCTGCTTAAGCCAACGATGATTCTATTGCGGGCAGGAAAATTTATAGCCATGGGTGCTGTTCCCGGAGGATATTCACTAATCACCGCACCACGTTCAGCAATGCGTTCGAATAACCTTTGGTTGCCAGCAGGATAGTTAATATCAAGACCACAGCCAAGTACTGCAACGGTAATTCCTCCAGCCTTGAGCGCTGCTTCGTGAGCAGCAGTGTCAATGCCTTTAGCACCACCGCTGATAATGGGAATGCCCTCCTGCGCCAGACCACTGGCAAAATAATTTGCTGCCTTTAGTCCGTAATGAGTAGCATCCCTAGAACCTACTACACCAGCGCAGTAAGGTGCGTCAGGTAATTGACCGCGCACATATAAAACTAAGGGCGGGTCGTGAATTTCCCGTAAAGACTTTGGATAAGCATCATCATAAATGCTTATGAGCTGCACACCCTGTAATTTACAAAAGGTGTCTAGCTTTTTAGGTAAATCAAAATTACGCTTTCTAATGAATTGAACTACACTTTTAGGCTCACATATGCCTGTCGCCAGCAAAGCTTCTTCGCTAGCTTCAAAGAGAGCCTTAGCACTTCCGAATTTTTGCATCAACTGGTGAATTTTGCTGCGTCCTAAACCCGGTACAACGGCGCAAACTGCCGCCAAATATAAAGTGTTCAATTGTTCAGCTCCTTATGATTTAATCACGGTACTGTATTTTTTTAATGTCTAACCCACATAGGTTAGAATTTTCTACATTATAATAGTCTTTTTCTTATCGGTCAAGTAGTTAAATTTTAGAAAGTCGCCCCAAGATATAGTTGCTAATCTTTTCTGCGGCTTGAGGTTTGCCGTAATAAGCACGTTCCTTTGCTATATTTTCTTCCCATTTACAAAGCTCTTTCACTTTTTGGTTAATAGCTTTCGTATCAGAAGCAATGGTCGCACCGCAGTTAGCAGCTAAAAATTTGGCGTTGTTCTCTTCCTGACCAGGTAGCGGTTTATAAATTATAAAGTCCAAGTCAGAAGCAAGCACCTCTGCAGAACTAAGACCTCCTGCTTTAGAAATAATCATATCTGCTCCGGACATAAGCTGCGGAATTTGCTCTGTGTATTTCAAACTTTGAACGCTATCTCCAAATTTAGACAAGAGCTTTTCATAAAGGGTAGTGTTCTTTCCGGTTAAGGCAACCAGTTTTAAATTGGCAGGCTTATCCTTTATTAAGGAAGCAATTATTTCTTCCATAGGTAAGAGACCGTCGCCACCACCCATCAAAAGGCAAACCTTATCCTCACCATTCCAACCAAACTCCCTACGACAGGAGGCTTTGTCCAAATTTTGGAAACTCTGTCTAATGGGAATACCATAGGCTACAGTCTCAAAGTTTGCAGGTATTTTTTCACGTAAGCGTTCATCAACAATAAAATAGGTATCTACTCCATCGCATACCCACCAACGGTGTACGGTAAAATCTGTAATTACTCCGCACAGGTACAGGTTTGCTTTATTCCTACGCTTGTAAATGCTCATGATTCCAGCAGGTGTAGCGTGGGTAGCGATTACAACGTCAGGTGCAACCTTACTAATAAAACTACTTCCAAGATATGCTAAAGCACCATTGATTAAATTGCGCATCCACAAGGAACCTTCGCCCTTGTTCCCCCATTTATACATAAACTCGTACATCCAGGGGCAAGCACCTAAAATCCACAGGTACACCTTTAAAAAAGTCTTGCCTAAAATTTCGAGGAAAAAGTCAAAAACATTTCCGAGGACTACTTCTATATTCTCTTTATTTTCAAAGGTTTCTTTCAACGCTTCTGCTGCCAGACGGTGACCAGAACCAATAGGCGCAGAGAGCAGTAAGACCTTAATCTTCTTGTTTATCATTTGCAACTAACCTTTATTAGTATTTTTTACTAAAAGCCTTGAATATCAAACGCTCTTATTGTATCATATTTTTAATTTAGTTTATCTATAAATTTTTGGA
>JAZNAG010000110.1:0-1844 GCA_045586405.1 Acutalibacteraceae bacterium
GCCTCATACCCGGGTATCATCACTACCGGTATTCCAAATGCGGCGAGTATCTCCTGCAATGGTTCCAGTGCCTGTTTTACAAGCTCTTGACCGTCCATAAAAACCACTCCTTTTGGCTTAGTTTTTACCGGCAGGGAAAGAATATGCAGAGAAAACCGTTGCTTGCGCGCCAGGACTCGTTTGCATCTGCGCTATGCGCAGATAAAGGTTCGCCTCTGTCGAGCCGTCGGCGGCAACGCTCGTCCGCGTTGCATTTGAATGTTCGAGTCTCGCTCCATATAAACAGAAAAGCCCAGACTCCGCCGTAGCGGATTCTGGACTTTTGGTCCGAGTGGCGAGACTCGAACTCACGGCCTCTTGAACCCCATTCAAGCACGCTACCACCTGCGCTACACCCGGATGCTTAGCTATTGTACCACAAAAATTTAATTTGTCAACAGTTTTAATAAAATAAATTTAAATAATTTTTCAAAAGGACATCCGGAATAAAAACCGAATGTCCTTTTAATCATAATGTGTTTTTTCTCGACTTTGGTTTCTTTGAAAAGAGAAGCAATAACGGGAAAATTTCAAGTCTTCCGAAAAGCATATCTATTATAAACACACATTTTGAAAACCATCCGTAAACGCCGAAATTACCCGTAGGGCCTACCGCTCCAAGACCGGGGCCGATATTATTCAATGTTGCTATAACCCCCGTAAAGTCACTTACAAGATCAACATCGTCAAACGAAACAATAAGCACGGAAACAGCCAGAATAAGAATGTACAGACAGATGTAGACACTCGTACCCTGCATTACTTCATCCGTAACGCGTTTTCCGTCAAATTTTACTACATTTACACTTCTGGGATGTAAAAGTCTTTTGAGCTCTCTACGTGCATTTTTCAGAACAAGAAGTATTCTCGCTACTTTTACTCCACCACCAGTACTGCCTGCACACGAGCCGATACACATAACAATAATCATAATAACCTTACTTAAATCCGGCCAGGCATTAAAATCAGTGGTTGAATAACCCGTAGTTGTCATTACTGAGCTTACCTGGAATGCAGCGTGGCGGAAAGCTTCAAATCCTGTCGTGAACAAATCGCGGATATTAAACGAAATCATAAAAATTGCTGAAAGCATAATAATCAGATATGCACGCAATTCTTCACTTTTCATAACATCTTTAATTTTACCGCACAGAATCAAAAAATAAAGATTGAAATTGATTCCGAATAAAGCCATAAATACAGTGATAACGCCTTGTAAGTACGGACTGTATCCGGCAATGCTGTCGTTCTTAACTCCAAAGCCTCCTGTTCCGGCAGTTCCGAAAGACAGAGTAATACTGTCAAAAAACGGCATACCGCCTATTAAAAGCAAAATGATTTCAATAAGCGTCATTGCAAGATAAATTCCGTAAAGGATTCTTGCAGTTGAAATTGACTTCGGGACGAGTTTACCTACGTCTGGACCCGGGCTTTCCGCCCTCATAAGATGCAGATCTCCTCCGCCACCGGCTAAAGGAAGAACTGCCATAATGAACACAAGTACGCCCATACCGCCTATCCAGTGAGTAAAGCTTCTCCAAAAAAGATTGGCATGGCACAATGCTTCAACATCATTAAGAATAGAGGCACCTGTAGTTGTGAATCCCGATACGGACTCAAAAAGAGCATCGAGATAATTCTGGATTTCACCTGACAAAAAGAAAGGCAAAGCACCAAACATACTCACAAGAATCCAGCCTAAAGAAACAATAACAAAACCGTCTCTGGCATAAATAGTTTTATTTTTCGGCTTAAATCTTGTCATTACAAAGGCAGTAACTACAATTATCGCCATTGTGATAAGG
>JAZNAG010000111.1:0-2232 GCA_045586405.1 Acutalibacteraceae bacterium
TCCGAAGAAGAATCAAGCGAGCCGGAATTCACGGTGGAACATTTTGAAATGACAATGTATGCACAGAAAAATGTAAATGTGAGAACGGGACCTTCTACCGATTATGAAAAGGTTGGTGGGCTTTCCATTAATCAGGAAGTAAAAGTGACCGGTAAAGCGAATGGTTGGTACAGAATCGTATTTAAGCATGCGAAGTCAGAAGAAGGATTTGTTTCCATGAAGTATCTCGGAGAAGGAAGGGTTGTTGTTGAAGTTCCCCCCGAACATAAAAAACCGGAGCAGCCGCCTTCAGAACAGCCGCCTGCACAACCGCAGCCTTCGGAGCAGCCACCCAGCGAGCAACCGCCTTCAGAACAGCCGCCTTCTCAGGATGAGTATCAGATAAGAGTTGATTATGACATGCTTGCTCTTATCAATCAGGAGAGAGCAGCGTGCGGCGCAAGTCAGTTGGTATGGAACAGTTCGGTTGAGGCAGCTGCAATGGAAAGAGTGAAAGCAATTGCCGAAAGCGGTCAGTTATCACATGATAACCCGATAGCCGGAACTCGTGGTGAAATTATGTTAAAGAGAGATACAGGGAAATTGTCAGATATGATTGAACAGTATAAAGGTTCCCCTGGACATTACGGAGTTATGACAACTGATGGATTTTCTTCCATGGTTTCCGTGTCCTGCGGTGTTTGGAGTAATTTGGGACAACGATACTATATGTATTATAATGTAGTTATATTTTTCTGATATAGAAAAGGAGAATAAAAAGAATAAAAAAGAAAAAACAGTTACTTAAACGGATTATTGTCGGTGTTATGCTTGTTTTTATGATATGTGGTTTGGTGTCTAGCACACCAAACGCATACGCGGCCGAGGGTGATGTGTTTATGGGGGCCAGCGTTCCCTATTCACTTTTGTTTCCCGGAGCAACGTATAGTACACATTACTATACAATGGAGCTTGCTGACGGAGAAAAATATACAGCTTACTGTATTGAAGCAAACAAGGGGATTTTAAATCAAGGAAGTTATTCTTTGAATGAAGTAACTTTGCAATCCCATCCGTTATTGGTTGAATGACCCGCCCAAAATGGTGCATCGTTCAACAAAATCCCCACAAGTTATATAAAAAATGACTACTTTTAAAAAAGAGAGATAACGGAAATCAGGTTATTTCTTTAAGTTTTATATAAATACACCACTTTTGGGCGTAAGTTTTATACAAATCACCCACTTTTTTAGGAAGTCTTATAAAAAAATACCACTTTTGAGAAGTCATATATAAATTTACCACTTTTTAATGGTAACTTTTATATGAAAATACTACTTTCATGCGAAGTTTAATACAAATACACCACTTTTTAATGATAACTTTTATATGAAAATGCCACTTTCATGCGAAGTTTAATACAAATACACCACTTTTTAATGATAACTTTTATATGAAAATACCACTTTTATGCGAAGTTTAATACAACTACGCCACTTTTTTAACGAAGTTAAATACATATTAACCACTTTTAAGGGTAAGTTTTATACAAAACACCCACTTTTCAAAGTTGACAATGTGTTCCTGTATAAATAAAATGAGATTATAGCAAAAGGTTTCTTTGTTATGTATTAGAGGGGATTATAAGTTGAATGACCCGCCCAAAATGGTGCATCGTCCAACAATGACTTGAGAGGTCCGGGACCGGATACGATAAAGCAAAGTGGGTGCTGCGACTGCTCTTATACCATGTGTGCCGAGTATTATAACAATGAGATATATAACATTGTTCCAATCTCAAAAAAATATGTCAAAGCAGATATGCAATTCCAAACTGGGACATTTATGGCACATTACGGATTTAACGAAAGACGAACGGAAAACACCTTTAGCACATCCGAGATTGTATCACATTTAACTTCAGGAAATCCGGTTATCCTTTATATTAAAGGTCGCTGGGTTGGCGCAGACGGACGAGTGTTACATAAAAGTGATGGCGGACACTTTCTGGTGATTACGGGATATGATGAAGTCGGGTTCTACTTCCATGATCCGGGAAGCAGGGATAATACTTACGCAGGAGCAATTCCTTTCGAGGATTTTGCGAACGTCACAATAAAAGGGGTTCGCTACATGAACTCTTCTAATCCGGATTTTACACCAAGGTATAAAGTAAACACCTTGCAAGAATAATAAAAGGGGATTTTAATAACTATGAGCAAAAAAACAAAAACATTTCTGGCAATCGGTTCT
>JAZNAG010000112.1:0-69082 GCA_045586405.1 Acutalibacteraceae bacterium
TGTCGTATCTCATTTCTTATGCTTTCAGGATATTTTTTCATTCCCTTTTTTCCAGCCATAACAAAACCTCCTATGGTAGTTCTTTAATTCTACCATAGGAGGTGCTTTTTTACTATTGTCCGTTTTTACTGGACTTGTTCAGGTGCTTTTTTACGCCTTAATTTGAGTTATTTACAGGAAATCAACTGTTTCATCAAGCGGTCGTATCTGTCACGCTGAAGTTTTGTGGCGGGGTCTACCGTGATGGCAACACCCTTGCTTTCTTTATTTAGATGGTCAGTAGCGGTGATTTTATAATTGTATATAGCAGAAGTGTCTGTTATATCGTGTATAAAATACTCTTTATCACTTTCGTGTATAAACTGATAATCACTTTCTGCATTTTTTGCGCAATAAATTTTATATTTACCGCTGTTGCCCTTCCAATTAAGGTGGATTTTGTTATCATGTTTTTCAAAGGTTAAGTCATATACATCTTCGGGCAAAACTATGGTTTCGAAATTGGAAATGGTATACTTGCAACCTGTTTTTGTGTGGAAAACAAGTAAATCGTCACTTTGAGAAATTGGGGTTATAATATCATTTTCGGTACATATTTTTGCCTTGCCGATACCGTTTAGTTTTATTGAAACCTTACCGCCCTTTAAAGAAGTAATTTTTATTTCTTTTGGTGTTTTGTTTTCCCAACAGCAGTCAACGGTAAAGTTGCCGCGGGCTTTTAGGCCTTTGAAACTGCCTGTATGCCAACTATCAGGCAGGGTAGGAAGAATGTGTATATATCCTTCGTGACTTTGCATAAGCATTTCGGTCATACCTGCAACCGCGCCAAAGTTTCCGTCTATTTGGAATGGCGGATGCCAGTCCCAGAGGTTAGGATAGGTTCTTGTCTTTAGTAAATTTTGCAAGAGGGTGTAGGCTCGTTCTCCGTCACCGATTCTGGACCAGGCGCACAGTCTGTGGGCAAGTGCCCAACCTGTTGATTTATCCCCCCGTAAATTCAAGGTCTTTTTCACAGCATCAAGCCAGGCGGGAGTTGAACTTCCTATTGCAGTACCCGGCATTAAACCCACAAGTTGAGAAATATGCCGGTGATTAGGCTCTCCTATTTCACCGTAAAAGTTTTCTTCCTCGTACTCTTTGACCTGACCGCTAAATCCTATTTGAACGGGACTGTATTTATCAAGTTGTTCCTTTTGAATTTCATAGGTTTTGCCCTTTATTCCAAGTATGTCGGAAGCCTTAATAAAGTCATTACCGTTTTCGTATATCATTTGTTGGTCGAAGGCACAACCGATTGTATGATGATAAAACTGATTTAAACCTCTGTGGTTTACCCAGGCATTTCCTACAATTTGCTCAGGCGAAGCAGAAAAAACAGAACGGTAAATACCGTCTTCATACGGTTTTACGCATTTTGTAAGAAACTTTGCCGCACCCTTGAGGGCGGGATAAGTAACATTTTTAAGGATATCCTCATCCCTTGTAAAATCGTAATATTCCCAGAAAAGCTTTGAGGTAAGACCTACCGTGCCGGGACCTGAGTGAAGTTCAGGCTCTGCAAGAATTTCAAAGGAGGTTGCCGCAGTACCGATATACCAACCGCAGTCTTCTGATCCTTCTGTGCTTTTTATCATATTTTTAATATAATCTTTTGCGGCAAGTTCTGATTTTTTGCGATAGGCATTTGCATACTCAACATAAGCTGAAAAGGTTTCTGCAAGGTTTGCCGAAAATGCAGGCCAATAGTTCATTTGAATGTTTATATTGTGCCAAAAACCGCCTGACCATGGGGTTTTGTTATAAGCACTCCAAACACCCTGAAGCGAAGCAGGGGTTGTACCTTTTCTTGAAGAGGAGATAAGCAGATATCTGCCGAATTGGTAGTAAAGTTCTTCTATATAGTGATTAGAAGAACCATTTTTGTATTCTTCAAGAAGACTGTTGGTATCACCACCGGAAATTCCACCCAAATCAAGCTCAACTCTGCCGAATAAAGCGTTATAATCGTCAAAATGAGATTTATAAAGAGTATCATAGCCTTTGCTTAAAGCATTGGTTAAACGGTTATCAATATCTTGGTGGGGGTCATTGCCGAAAACTTTTTTTGATATATCGTCTTCCAGAAAAACCTCAGGGCAAAGTTTATAGTTTGTTCCTTGTGCATAAAACAGGTATGCATAGGTTGCATTTTTTACTGAAATACCGTCTTCAAGTGTGGCTTTTACACCGTCGGTTAAAAGTGTTATTTTGCCTTCAAAAATAAGATTTCTGAGACAAAGGGTGCCGCGCAAGGCGATAGAAGAATTTTCAATCTTTATATTTCCTACCTTTCCGCCTTCCTAGGCTTTGCGCTCGTTTACATAGGGTATAACCATAGAAAGTTTAAAGGAAAGGTCAGGTTTGCTTGCGGTTAATTTGACAGCTAAAACATTGTCGGGGTAGGAAGTAAAGTATTCACGGTTATATTCGGTGCCGTTGCAGTTATAACTGCAAAAAGCAAGGCCTTTGCGCAAATCAAGACCTCGGATATAGTTTGTTACATTTTCGTGAGAAAGTTCAATGAATATATCGGCAAAAGAGGTAGTGCCACCAAGCATTACGGTGTTTTGCAAATGGTTAGAGGTAAGCTGTATTCTTTCGGTATCATATCTGCCGAAAACATTTGCGCCCATATAGCCGTTGCCAAGTGGCATGGAATGTCTTTCCCAACCCTCCATACTGTTTTCGGCGGGATAGGCGTAATGAAGAATAAGTTGTTTATTCATATAATCACCTGTTTATAGGAATTTTTTTAGCATATTTATTGCCTTATCGGCAGAAGAAAGTTCGGCGAAAAGCAGTTTTTTTATTTCACTATCAAACCGCACAACATCGGGTATACCAATAACCTTCATTCCTGCTCTGTTTGCTGCAATAATACCGTTTGGTGAGTCCTCAAAAACAATGCAGTTTTCGGGTTTTTCGCCTAAAAAAGCAGCGGCTTTAAGAAAAATATCAGGTGCGGGTTTGCCGTTTTCTATTTCGTCACCGCCCACTATTACGCTAAAATATTCAGTTGCTCCTACTTCTTTTAAAGCAGAAAGAACTTTTTGCCTTTTGGTGCCTGAGGCAAGGGCTATTTTAACGCCGTTTTCCTTTAAAAAATCAAGCAGTTCTTTTATACCGTCTTTATATTTTATTACAAGGTTTTCTTTTATGTATTCCCATGAGGCTTCTTTAAAAGCAACAGCATCAACACCCTTGAAATGTTCTATGATATATGCGGTGCTTCCGGCATCGTTCATACCGCAGACATTCTCTAAATGAGCGCCTGCGTTTTCAATACCCTGAAGTTTTCCTGCATAGTCCCAGGCGGGAATTCCTATGCGTTGTGTATCCAGCAAGGTGCCGTCCATATCAAAGATTACACTAAACACATAAATCACCTCGCTATAATTTTATATCAATATTTTTATATGTCAAGAATTAAATATTTTATATATTAAGTGTTGAAATTTCTGCTTACTAATGGTATAATATAGCGGAATAAAAACACAGAGGTGACTTATATGTCAAACTACATAAGATATTCTTATGAACAACTTGAAAAATTCTGCATTGACTGTTTTAACAAATTCGGTTTTACTGCAGACGAAAGCCGCATTATTACTGACGTGTTACTTCTTTCCGACCTTTACGGAATTGAGTCACATGGTATGCAGAGACTTGTGCGTTATCATAAGGGCATTGAAAAAGGCCTTATTAAGATAGACGCTAAGCCTGAGGTGGTTTATGAAACTCCTGTTTCTGCTGTAATTGAGGGTAATGACGGTATGGGACAGCTTGTTTCCCATAGGGCTATGAACCTTGCTATTGAAAAGGCAAAGAAAACAGGTATGGCTATCGTAACTGTCAGAAACTCAAACCATTTCGGTATTGCAGGATATTACGCAAAAATGGCTTGTGATAACGGTCTTATCGGTATGGCTATGACCAACAGCGAAGCAATAATGGTACCTACCTTCGGCAGACTTGCTATGCTTGGCAGTAACCCTATTGCAATTTCTATGCCTGCTGAACCGTACGATTTCTTCTTTGATGCTTCTACTACAGTTGTAACAAGAGGAAAACTTGAAATTTACAATAAATTAAATAAACCCCTGCCTAACGGTTGGGCACTTGATGCCACAGGTAAGGGCTCTTCTGATGCAAGTGATGTTCTTAAGAATATAGTAGCTAAAAACGGCGGCGGAATTATGCCTCTCGGCGGTGAGACCGAGCAGACCGGTAGCCACAAGGGCTACGGTTATGGTATGTTCTGCGAAATCTTCTGTTCTATTCTTTCTATGGGACTCACTTCTAACCATACCCATACAGGCGGTAAGGGTGGTACCTGTCACGGCTTTATAGCTATTGATCCTAAGGTATTTGGTGATGCTGCTGCTATTAAAGAACACCTTTCTACCTTCTTAAAAGAACTTCGTGAGTCACCGAAAAGCGAAGGCCAGACCAGAATTTATACCCACGGAGAAAAAGAAATTATTGCTAAGGCTGATCGCCTTGAAAACGGTATAGATGTTAATATCAACACCGTTAAAGAAATGTTCGATATGTGCAAATATGTAGGTCTTAATCCCGTTGATTATCTTGGAGATGTTGAGTTTGAAGATGCTTCGGAAAGTTCATATAATTAAGGAGAAAACTTATGGATATTAAAGAAAAAGCATTAAAACAACATTATGAGTGGAAGGGAAAGTTAGAAGTAGTTTCCCGTACTCCCGTTACCAACAAGGAACAGCTTTCTATTGCATACACCCCCGGTGTTGCAGAACCCTGTCTTGCGATCAACAAGGATTATAATAAGTCCTTTGAACTTACTCGCAGATGGAATATGGTTGCCGTAATTACCGACGGTACTGCCGTTCTCGGCCTTGGTGATATCGGTCCTGAAGCAGGTATGCCTGTTATGGAAGGCAAATGCGTTCTCTTTAAAGAGTTTGCAGGCGTTGACGCTTTTCCCCTCTGTGTTCGCAGTAAAGATGTTGACGAAATTGTAAGAACAATTTATCTTATTTCGGGTTCCTTTGGCGGTATCAACCTTGAGGATATTGCTGCGCCCCGTTGCTTTGAAATTGAGAAGAAGTTAAAGGAGCTTTGCGACATTCCCGTATTCCACGATGACCAGCACGGTACTGCTGTTGTTGTTGGTGCCGCACTTCTTAACGCTCTTCGCCTTACAAAGAAAGAAATCGGCGAAATTAAGTGCGTAATCAACGGCGCAGGTAGTGCAGGTATTGCTATCGGTAAGCACCTTTTAAAACTGGGTGTTAAAAATCTTACTATGGTAGACCGTTTCGGTATTATCGTAGAGGGCGACAGTAAGCTTAATTCTGCTCAGGCTGAAATGAGTAAGGTGACCAACAGAGAAAAGAAGACAGGTCTTCTTGCCGATGCAATGAAGGGCGCAGATGTATTTATCGGCGTTTCTGCCCCAGGTGTTGTTGATGAGGATATGATTAAATCAATGAATAAGGATGCTATTGTATTCCCAATGGCAAACCCTGTGCCCGAAATTATGCCTGATAAGGCAAAAGCGGCAGGCGCAAGGGTTGTTGGAACCGGCCGTTCCGATTTCCCCAACCAGATAAACAATGTTATGGCTTTCCCCGGAATTTTCCGAGGTGCCCTTGATGTCAGAGCATCTGATATAAACGAAGAAATGCAGATGGCAGCATCTCTTGCTATCGCTTCTCTCGTTTCTGACGAAGAACTTAACGAGGAATATATTATGCCTTTCGCATTTGACGAAAGAATCGGCAAAACCGTTGCTGAAAAGGTTGCTCAGGCAGCTCGCGACAGCGGTGTAGCAAGAATATAAGACTCGTTTAAATTAAAAAATTTTTTTTGAGGTGTTAAAAATGAAAAAACTTTTAGCTATTTTACTCGCTCTTGCAATGGTATTTACCTTTGCAGCCTGCACAGGCGGTGCAACCGAAGATAATTCTTCAAACAATTCTTCTAAAGTTGACAGTACTTCTTCTCCTTCTTTGAATCTCGGCGTTGATGATAACGGCAGTGAAGATGATAATGACAATGATAATAGTAGTGAAGAGTTAGTTCTCGAAGGAACCGACAAGTTTGTTGTATGTGCTCTTGAAAGTAACGATACTACCCTTACTTCTATCAAAGACATAAAGGGCAAAAAGGTTGCAAGTATCTTTGGTACCGACGGTGAAGCTATTGCTAACTACTACGGTGCTGAGTTTACCGGTTTTGGTTCTCCTCAGGACGGCATCAGTGCTTTCAAGGCTAAGAATTTCGAGTTTTTCATTATGAAAGAGGTTGCTGCTAAGTCTTATGAAGGCCAGGGCATTAAAATTGTTCTTGATCCTATCGTAATTGAATAATCAGGCTTAAAACCAAATAAATTAACCGTATCCGATGGATGCGGTTAATTTTTTTATATATTGTTCATAATATAGTTAATCGGCTTGACATACGACTCGAAATAATATATTATAAATATATCTATATATATTTATAGTGGGATAATAGCATTTGGCCGAGAAATTGTTTTGCAAAAGAGGCAAAACTGAATATAAAAATAATAATAATAGGAGGACATTTGATGAGTGAACAAAAAGCGGTGCAGAAAAAAACGCGCCGCGTTGCAGAAAAAGGTAAGTCTGCAAAAAGAAGCGTAATGAAAAACAGGGCTTCTTTAGAAAAAACTAAAAAGGAAACCGCAAGAAAGAATACCGTAAACAGAAAAAAGGAATTGGCTGAAAATACAAAGCCCGTACGTATAATTCCTTTAGGCGGTATCGGTGAGATAGGTAAAAATATCACACTTTACGAATATGACGGCGATATGTTTATCGTTGACTGCGGAATGAGTTTTCCTGATGCAGACACACCGGGTATTGATATTGTAATACCTGATTTTACCTACATTATCGAAAATAAGGATAAAATAAAGGGTATGGTATTAACCCACGGTCATGAGGACCATATAGGTGCAATACCCTATCTCCTTAAAAATCTTAATATCCCGATTTATTCTACAAAACTGACATTAGGTCTTGTAGATAACAAACTTAAAGAGCACGGGCTGAGCGGCTCTTCAAGGCTTCATGAGGTTAAGGCGGGGGATAGCGTTAAGCTTGGAAAGTTTAGGGTTGAGCTTATTCATGTAAACCATTCTATTCCCGATGCGGTGGCGCTTGCTATTCACACACCTGCAGGGGTTATTGTGCAGACAGGTGACTTTAAAATAGACACAACGCCTATTGATAACTATATGATAGATATTGCCCGTTTTGCAGAGCTTGGTAAGGAAGGCGTTCTGGCGCTTCTTATGGAATCTACCAATGCAGAGCGCCCCGGTTTTACGGCAAGTGAAAAAATAGTTGGCGAATCATTTGCTACCCTTTTCAGAAAGGCACGTAAAAACCGTATAATCGTTGCTACTTTTTCTTCTAATATCCATAGAATACAGCAGATAATTTATGAGGCTGAGCGTTGCGGCAGAAAGGTTGCCGTTTCGGGCAGAAGTATGGTGAATGTAGTAAACATTGCCGCCGAAATGGGTTATCTCCACCTGCCCGAGAATGTTCTTATAGATATAGAAACCATAAAAAGATATACTCCCGAACAACTTGTTATTGTTACAACAGGCAGTCAGGGTGAGCCTTTATCGGCTCTGCACAGAATGTCTATAGGTGAGCACAGACAGTTAGAACTTGCTCCCGGCGATATGATAATCATTTCGGCAACCCCCATTCCCGGTAACGAAAAAACAGTTTCCAATGTTGTTAACGAGCTTATGCGGAGAGGCGCAAATGTTGTATATGAAAAAATGTACGATGTTCACGTTTCGGGCCACGCCTGTCAGGAAGAACTTAAGCTTATGCTTGGTATTACTAAGCCAAAATTTTTCATTCCCGTTCACGGTGAGCAAAAGCATTTGGTGCATAACGCCGACCTTGCAAAAGGTGTTGGAATTAAAAAAGAAAATATTATAATTTCGGCAATAGGCAATGTAATTGAAATCGGCCAAAAGTCGATTAAGGTTACCGAAAACGTGCCTGCAGGCAGAGTTTTGGTTGACGGACTGAGTGTGGGCGATGTTGGCAATGTTGTGCTGAAGGACAGAATAAACCTTGCCGATAACGGTATTATTATCGTAGCCGTTACCATAGATGGTGTTACGGGTGAGGTCGTTTCGGGCCCTGAGGTTATATCCCGCGGTTTTGTTTATGTTAAGGAATCGGAAGAGCTTATGCTTGATATGAATGAAACGGCTTGTGATATACTTGAAAAATGTTATATGACAGGTATTAAAGACTGGAACGGCGTCAAAGGCAGACTCAGAGACGGTATGTCACGGTTTATAAGAGAAAGAACCGGACGCAGCCCAATGATAGTACCCATAGTTATGGAAATGTAGCGAAAGGAAGATATATATGAAGGTTATTTTAACTCAGGATGTAAAAGGACAAGGCAAAAAAGGTCAGCTTGTAAATGTTTCTGACGGATATGCCCGTAATTTCCTTTTTCCGAAAAATCTTGCCGTAGAGGCTGACTCTGCGGCAATGAATGAGCTTAAAAACCGCGAATCTGCGGCGGCTCATCACAAACAGGAAGAAATAGATGCCGCTAAGGCACTGGCTAAAAAGC
The DNA here is from genome assembly GCA_045586405.1 of Acutalibacteraceae bacterium. Taxonomy (GTDB): domain Bacteria; phylum Bacillota; class Clostridia; order Oscillospirales; family Acutalibacteraceae; genus SIG607. The sequence goes on from JAZNAG010000112.1 coordinate 8,659, forward strand.
TTGACGGTGAAAAAATTGTTATTCATGCTAAAGCAGGCGGTCAGGGTAAGCTTTTCGGCGCTGTAACTTCTAAAGAAATTGCAGCCGAAATAAATAAAAAATTCGGTGTTACCATTGATAAAAAGAAAATGAATGTTGCCGATATTAAAAATTTCGGTGAATATACAGCGGAAATTCGACTTTATGTTGGCATTACCGCAAAAATAACTGTTTGTGTAGAGGAATAATATTATGGCTGACGAAAGACAGATACTTGATATTGACGGCGCAGGCCTGCCTTATGATTTTGAGGCAGAGCAGGGCGTACTTGCATCAATCCTTGTTGATCCTAACTGTATCAGTGATGTTATAACCCATATTAAAGAAGATTACTTTTATATTCCAAATCATAAGGTGATATTCCGCACTCTCTCCAATATGTCAAACGACAATATTAAAATCGACTTTATCGTACTGCTTGACAGACTGAAAAAAGAGGGACTTTATGATAAAGCGGGCGGCAAGGCTTATCTTACCGACCTTATTCAGAGTGAAGCGTCCAGCGCCAATGTTATGACCTATGTGGGAATAGTAAGAGAACGCTATTACGCAAGGGCACTTATTGTTGCTTCCCGTAATATCATAAACGATGCTACCGAAAATGTACTGGATGCAGGTAAACTGCTTGAAAAGGCAGAACAACAAATCTATTCAATAAGAGAAGGCAGAAGCATACAAGGTCTTGAACATATCAAAGGTGTTATTGAAAATGAAACCTTTGAACGTCTTATGAAGATGAGTAATCCCGAAACAAGAGAGGATTATATCGGTATTCCTACCGGTATCAGCGGTCTTGATAAAAAGATTACAGGTCTTAACAAATCTGACCTTATTATTCTTGGCGCCCGTCCCGGTATGGGTAAAACCGCTTTTGCACTTAATATTGCCCGTAATGTAGCTATCAATGCAAAAAAGAGGGTTGCTATTTTCTCTCTTGAAATGTCAAGAGACCAACTTGCTCAGCGTCTTCTCTCCGGTGAGGCGGCTGTAAAAAGCGAAAAGCTTCGTACCGGTGAGCTTGATCCTGACGAGTGGACAAGACTGGGTGATGCTGCGGCGCATCTGAGAGAAGCTGAAATCTACCTTGATGAGTCTTCTAACATCACCGTTCCCGAAATGAAGGCAAAGCTCAGAAGAATGGGCGATGTAGGGCTTGTTATAGTCGACTATTTAGGTCTTATGCATTCTGCCCGTCAGATAGATAATCGTGTTCAGGAAATTTCTGAAATTACCAGAAGTCTTAAAATAATGGCTAAGGAACTTATGGTGCCCATTATTGTCTGCTCTCAGCTTTCCCGTGGCACAGAATCAAAGGGTAGCTCTCATAAGCCCGGACTTGCGGATCTGAGAGATTCCGGCTCTATTGAGCAGGATGCAGATATAGTTTTGTTCCTTTACCGTGAAACATATTATGATAATGAGAAAAAAGACGGTCAGGAAAAGGGCGATCCTAATAAAGCAGAGTGTATTGTTGCTAAAAACAGACACGGTGAAATTGGTACAGTTGAGCTTTATTGGGATGGCAGATATACCCGTTTTACTTCTCCTGCGGGGTTTGACGAATGATAGATGTTATCTCTGCTATTCGGGGCTTTGCTTTTAAAGAAAACGAAAAGCATGTAAGCGTTGCTCTTTCAGGCGGCGCCGATTCTATGGCGCTGCTTGTAGGCCTCAATATGCTGAAAAGTGAGCTTGGCATAACGGTCAGTGCACTGCATCTTAACCACTGCCTCAGAGGTGACGAGTCACTTCGTGACGAGGCTTTTGTTAAAGAACAGTGTGAAAAAAGAAATATACCCCTTATATGTAAAAGGGTAGACGTGGCGGCTGTTGCAGAGCAAAAAGGAATAAGTATTGAACTTGCCGCAAGAAAGGTAAGATACGATTTTTTCGAGAAAAACAATGCAGGTGTTGTGGCAACCGCCCATACTGCCGATGATAATATCGAAACAGTACTTTACCGACTTACGCGGGCAACGGGAATCGACGGTCTTTGCGGTATTCCCGCAAGACGTGACGTTTATATTCGCCCTTTGCTTTGCTGTGAACGAAAAGATATTGAAGATTTCTTAAAAGAGTATAACGTACCCTTTGTAACCGATTCTACAAATCTTACCGATGAGTACACGAGAAACCGTATACGTCATAAAATAGTTCCCGTTTTAAAGGAATTTAATCCGTCACTTTGCAGTTCTTTTGCCGATACACTAAGTCTCATAAAATCTGACAGCGATTATTTAAGCACTGTGGCAGATAATGAATTTAAGAAAAGATACAGTGGAGGTAAGCTGAGCGTTCGGGATTTTGAAAATCTGCATAAGGCAATTGCTTCTCGTGTTATCGGCAGGTTTTTGTCAGAAAACTCTGAAGGTGATAATAATTACTCAATAAACGGTGTAATGGAAATTGCCCTTAAAAAAAGCGGCAGATTTCAGATTAAGGGCGGCAAAATGGTAAAGTCCGCCAAAGGATATCTATCTTTTGAAGAAACAAATGAAAATATCAGTTTTAAAACCGATATAAAGAAAGAAAGTGTTGATTTAATTAAAAATGGCGAAAAATTTAACAATTTGTTATTAAAGAACGCTATTGACTGTGATAAAATTGTAGGCAGTCTTACCATCAGAACAAAAATGGCAGGGGATAGCATTACTTTTTCTCACAGAAAGGTTTCAAAACCACTTAATAAATGGATGAATGAGGAAGCGGTAGATACGCATATCAGAGATATACTTCCCGTAATTTCCGATGAGAAGGGAGTTGTGTGGGTTTATGGCGGCGGTGTTGACGCCAGAGTATGTCCCGACAAAAACACAAAATATGTATATCGCATCTTTTCAGAAAAGCTTGGGGGAAAATAAAATGTCTATGAAGGACGATATTAAGGAAATTCTTGTAAGTGCAGAAGAAATTAAAGAAATCTGCAAAAAATTGGGCAAACAGATAACAGAAGATTATAAGGATAAAAACCTGCTTCTTGTTGGTGCGCTTCGCGGCTCGGTAGCGTTTATTGCCGACCTTATGAAAGAAATTGATCTTTTCTGTGAGGTCGATTTTCTTGCTATCTCTACATACCGCGGTGTTAAAAGTACCGGCGAAATTAAATGGAAAAAGCATCTTGATACCGAGGTTAAAGATTACGATGTGCTTATTGTTGAAGATATCGTCGATTCGGGCTTTTCTTTATCAGAACTTACCAAAATTCTCATTGACCGTGGTGCAAAAAGCGTAAAAACCTGCACTCTGCTTGACAAACCCGACGGCAGAACCGTTGAGTTCGAGGCAGATTATGTTGGCAAAAAAGTTCCCGATGCCTTTGTCGTAGGCTACGGACTTGACTATAACGAAAAATACAGAAATTTACCCTTTGTGGGAATACTTGACCCCAAGGTTTACAGCTAAGAAAGGATGTGCGTCTGTTGAATAAAAACATCAGAAAGGTATTGCTTTATATAGGAATTCCCGTAATTCTTATTATATCAATAGCCTCTGTTTCTTTGTTCGGACAAACAAAAGAAAACACTACTTATTACGATATTATAACTAAAATACAGAAAGGTGAGGTTTCGTCTTATACACTGAACCTTTATAACGGCGACCTTTCTTATACCACAAGGGCTGACTCTAAAAGGCACAGCTATACAATAGCCGACCCTTACATTTTCTACGAAGATGTAAACGAGGCTGTTATGAAGTATAACGCCGAAAATCCCGAAACCCCCATAAAGATGGATTATAAAAGCGGCGACGGTATTGCGTGGCTGTCTCAGCTTATGCCATCTGTTTTACTTGTGATTTTTATGGTGGCTATCGGTTTCCTGTTTATGAAACGAATGGGTGCTTCTATGGGCGCAGATAAATCGTTTCAGTTCGGTAAGGCTAAGCCTAAAAAGGAAACCAACCGCAAAACCACCTTTGCCGATGTGGCAGGTGCCGATGAAGAAAAGGAAGAAATGGTAGAAATTGTTGACTTCCTTAAAGACCATAAAAAGTTTGACGAACTTGGTGCCCGTATACCTAAGGGTGTGCTTCTTGTGGGCCCTCCCGGTACAGGTAAAACCTTACTTGCCCGTGCTGTTGCGGGTGAGGCAGGGGTACCGTTTTTCAGCATTTCGGGTTCCGACTTTGTTGAAATGTTCGTAGGTGTAGGTGCTTCCAGAGTAAGAGATTTATTTGAAGAAGCAAAGAAAAGCGCACCTTCAATTATATTCATAGACGAAATTGACGCTGTCGGACGTCAGCGTGGCGCAGGACTTGGCGGCGGTCACGATGAAAGAGAACAGACCTTAAACCAGCTTCTTGTTGAAATGGACGGTTTCGGCGCTAACGAGGGCGTTATAGTTATGGCGGCAACCAACCGTCCTGACATACTGGATAAAGCTCTGCTTCGTCCCGGACGTTTTGACAGACAGATAACAGTTAACTATCCCGACATAAAGGGTAGAGAAGAGATTTTAAAGGTGCACTCACGCGGTAAGCCTTTAGGACCTGATGTTAATCTTAAAACTATTGCCGCTTCTACTGCAGGCTTTACGGGCGCTGACCTTGAAAATCTTTTAAATGAAGCCGCTTTACTTGCAGTTCGTCGCGGTAAAAAGGCTATCACTCAGCCTGAAATTGAAGAGGCTACCATTAAGGTTGTTATGGGCACCGAGAAGAAGTCTCACGTTATTAAGGACAAAGACAAGATGATTACCTCTTATCACGAGGCAGGTCACGCTATTGTTTCCTACTTCCTGCCAACACAGGACCCTGTTCATCAGATTTCTATTATTCCTCGCGGTATGGCGGCAGGTTATACTATGTATATTCCTACCGAGGAAAAAGGCCATGTATCGAGAAATTCGATGCTTGAACAGATTTGCTCTCTCCTTGGCGGCAGAGCGGCAGAACAGTTAACTCAGGACGATATCTGCACAGGCGCATCTAACGATATTCAGCGCGCTACCGAACTTGCCAGAAAGATGATTACCAAGTACGGTATGAGCGAAAAACTCGGTCTTATTACCTTCGGTACCGATAACGACGCTGTATTCCTTGGCAGAGATTTTTCTTCAACCCCCAACTATTCCGAAAAAATCGCCGCTCAGATTGACGAAGAAATCAATTCTATCGTTATGACACAGTATGATAAGGCACTTGATATTCTTAAAAGTAATATGCCTAAGCTTCACGAAATCGCCAAGGTGCTCTTTACCGAAGAAAAAATTGACGGTGAGCGTTTCAGAGATATTATGGATAACAAAAATATGTTAAATGAGTAGAATTTTGACATAAAAATAGCAGAAACCTTATATTGCACTATTAAACATGTCTATGGTATCATAAAATAAACACTTAATGAGTGAGGTTTTAGGTTTATGAAAAAAAGCATAAGTATAATTCTTGCATTTTCCATTATTTTAAGCCTTTTTGTGTTTCCTGCAGTAGCTGAAACCGATAGTAAACTTGTTTACAAGTCGGATTTCACAGATACTTGCCCTAGTTATACAACTCAGGTTAAAAATTACAACATAGAGGGAATAAATTATAATTTCTCTATTCTTAACTATGGCTCAAACGGTAACGGCAATGTTGCTATCGACTATGTTGATTTCGGCGGCAAAAAGGCTATGAGAATAAGGGCAAACGGTGACAAGGCAAACGTTGCCGTTACTCCCCTTAAGGCAGACGGCAGCCCCATTGTACTTGAAGAAGGTAAAACCTACACCGTTAAGGCTACCATTATTCCCGTACGCGTTGTTATAAACGATTACCAACGTTTTCTTACCGAGGCTTATGTAAGACAGGACGGTAAATCGGACAACTCTACACCATATACAAATTATGCTTCAGTTGCTGAAAATAAGTGGTATGTACCCGGTGCTATCAAGCAACGCTCTGCCGCTGTTTATACCGACGGTGTAAAGGCTTACTATATGCTTTGCGACAGCACTAATACACAGAATATGCTTGCAAGTCATGCTGCCCTTTATACTTCCAATGCGGTTGCTTTTAGTTCTGTGAACAGTGTGGGGCTTAATGCTCAAACCGTTTATGACAACCAGGGTGCTGAAATAACAACCGTTACCTACGGCTATAAATCGGGCGGAGGTAACACCTTTAATATCAACCAGACGGTTAATACGCTGTGTCTTTCGGAAAGTGCTGCAGACGATACCGAAAACGATTTCGACGACCTTAACGACTGGGGCATTACCAAAACTGCGGATGGTCTTTATAAGTACAATATAGAGAGCACAGAGGTTACATATACAAACCACCTTGCAATTTCTGTGCCGGGCACCAATGCTAACGGCTATATAAAGGTTGAAAACGGGGTAGAGCCTATAGATACCCCAATAACCGTAGGAACAGAGCAGTATTGTAAGATTTATAACGAATATTATATTACCGATATTGAGGTTTATGTAGAAGAAGAGGCAGAGGAAGAAGAGCCTCCTGTTGATGACTATGTTTCTGAGGACGAAGTAGACACAAATGTTTACTATAAATTTGATTTTTCGGCGCAGTGCCCTGCATATACTTCTTCGGTAACCGAAACCTACACAGGTCTTGGCGGATACTACGCTTCTGTAAATCAGTCTTCAAGTGCTACTACTGTGGTAGATTATGTAGAGTATAACGGCAAATATGCCATGCGCATACGTACCAACGGAGGAAGCGGTAATATAGTTGTAACTCCCCGTAAAAATGATGCGGAAAACACACCGATAAAACTCAAATCGGGTAACAACTATATAGTTAACTATAATCTTGTTGTATCAAGGTACGGAACAAGCGGTACCGCCCGTCTTCTCAGCGAACCCTATGTTATTTCAAACGGCACTATAGAAACCAACGCACCCTATCCTAATCCCAGTATCTCCGAAAGCGAGTGGTATAAACCCGGTACGCAAAGCGGGGTTACAGGTTCAAAAAGCAGGGTTTACAGAAGTGCGGCTTGGTATTTAGGCGCACCTTACATAAACGAAACAGCAAAAACACCTACTGTTTACTATATTCAGGCTGATCCTGCAAATGCAGGTATTGTTGCAAGTTATGCGGGTCTTTATGTAGCCCCTATGATTAAACAGGTGTCAGGTTATACAGCCTTTGGACTTGACTTGCAAAAGGTGTATAACAATAACGGCGCAGAGGTTACATCTACTCTTGGATACAGCGCTGACTTGAAAAGCGGCAATAGTATGGTTGTTAAACAAAAAGTTAATGCTCTGCCTCGCAGCGAAGCCCCGTCAAACGACACCGAAAACGATTTTGATGACCTTAATGACTGGAATGTTTTAAGTGAAAACGGTTATTATAAGTACAAGAAGAACGGCAGTACCGACAGTTATTATACCGACCACTTCGGAATTTCGCTTCCTGCATGGGACAATACTACTCAGTACATAAAGGTTGAGGGTGACGTTGAACCCTTAAATGACAGTCAGGTAATAACTGTTGGCGGTGTAAAATACTGCCTTGCATATAACGAATACTTTATAACTGACCTTTCTGTTACGGGTGGTGATATTATTACCTGCGAAATAGATTATAACGGTGGACACCCTTATAAAATTGCAACCGAAGCTCCCGCAACTAAGGAGTTTTACAAACACAGTATATTTGAAACAATGTCTGCCCATCGCGACGGCTGTAAGTTCCTCGGCTGGTATTTAGATAAGGAAATGACAGTTACTGCCGAAGGCAAACCTGTTGAAGAAAATAATAAATATTACGCAAAGTGGCTTATGTACGGTGACTGTGATTCAGACTTTATTGTCGATACCACCGACCTTGCAAAAATGAAACTTTTCCTTGCGGGAGCAGGGGATGTAGATGCAGGCGCAGACTGTGACGATAGTGATGGTATAGATACTACCGACCTTGCAAAATTAAAGTTATATCTTGCAAATGCGGGAAGTTTAGGACCAAAGAGTGACGACTGGCGCACGCACCCCGAAGACTATAAACTTCTTGCTTTCACCTTCGATGATGTTCCTTCCTACACAACTGCTATAAACAATAACACACGCACAATTATAGATGCTTTTGTTAAATACGATGGAAAAGCAACCCTTTTCGTTACAGGTACTGGTATAAGACAAAGAGGTAAAGAGCTTGTTGAATACGGACTTTCTCAGGGCTTTGAGCTGGGTAATCATACCTCTACCCACGCCGACCTTACCGATCTCAGCAGAGAAGAAACCCTTAAAGAGATAACCGACCTTAACGACCTTGTAAAAGAGGAGTTTGGTTATGACCTTAAGTGGCTGAGAACCGGCGGTATTTCATATAATGAGTACTTGTGGGATATTATGACCGAACTTAATATGCCGGCATTCCGCGGTGGTTGTCCTATTTACGATTACAAGGAAACATGTACCGCAGACGAGGTTAAGGGCATAGTGCTTGATTATGCCAAAGACGGTATGATATACCTTATGCACGGCTTTTCCTCTGCTTCAGCAGGGTGCTTGGAGGAAACCTTGGGTATTCTTTATGAACAGGGCTATCGTTTTGTTACTATTTCGGAATATTTTGAAATGCGCGGTATAACCGACATTACAACAACAAGGTTTATTACAGATTTAAGCCAGGTCGCTGACTAATACAAAAAGACACTGTCTATGACAGTGTCTTTTTTATTTTACAACGAAACAGGTTTTAATGCCGTAGTATTTAAAACATTCTATGGTTTTTTTGCTTATCTTTTCTCCGCAAACGGCAATGGGCACGGCAGGGGGGCAGGAAACATTTATATTGGCTAAAATTCTGCCTTCAGCCTCTTCTGTTTCGATTTCTTCTGAATCTGAAAGAAGTGCTTCTTGTAACGACAATATCTTTTCTGCCTTTTCAAATTTTGGCGGGAAAGAGGTTATAGGACTGAGCATTTCAATATCCTTTAATATCTCAAAAAGCCGTTCGAGGTCGGTGTTAAGGCTTAACATAAGCACTATAAAATCAGGATCGGCAAATTCGCATTCAGCGTTTTTCTCTCTTAAAAGCTCGGCAAAATCGAAACCTGTATAGCCGTACGCCTTTGTGCAAATGGTGATTTTGAGCGGTTCGTTCTCGTAAAGAGTATATCCTATGCTTCGAAGCCTTTTTTTCAGGTTTTCTACCCTTAAAATAAAGGCTGAAAGCTTTTCTCTAAAGCCGTCTGCCAAATAGCTGTTCAGCATATCAAGAGACTGCAAAATAAGATAAGAAGGACTTGTTGAGCCGAAAACCGACAGAGCGTTTTTGGCGTTTTTTAAAATATCTTTGTCTCTTATATGAAGATAAGCACCGCCTGTCAGACAGGGCAGGGTTTTGTGGGCAGAATCGCAACACATATTGGCGCCAAGGTCAATAGGGTGAAGGGAAGGGCTTAAAAATTTAAGATACGCGCCGTGGGCATTATCTACAATAAGCATTTTACCGAATTTATTACAAATACTGCTGATAGCCGAAATATCGGCCATTTGACCTAAATAATCGGGAGTTGTAATATATACGGCGTCGGGATTTTCTTTTTTTATTTCCTTTTCTAAATCTTGCTTTTCAAAAGAGCAGGAAAGATATGAAGAATTTCCGTAAAGCCATATAATTTCAATATTCAGTATGGCGCAGGCGGTTAAAAAAGTCTTGTGGGCGTTTCTGCCTGCAAGTATTTTTTTGATACCGTTTTGCTTTGCGAGAAATAGCATAGCACGAATACAGTGGGACGAGCCCTCTGTACTGTAAAAGGTATCGGCACCGAAAAGAAAACTTGCATTCTCTTCGCTTTGCTTTATTATTCCGTCAGCGTTATAAAGACTGTCAGCGCCGCAAATTTCGGTGATATCAAGGCTTTCAAAGCCAAGAATATCTTTACCCTTGTGGCCCGGCATATGAAGGCGCAGAGTGTCTTTTTCTTCATATTTTTTAACAAAATCACAAATTGGTGTGTTCACTATACTTTTCCGCCTAACTGCCTTGAAACTGCCACAGCAATAGCACATTCCATACGCTTCTTAAACAGTTCACAGCCGTATTTATATACACCGGTAACACTGCCTGTAGAGTGATAAGCATTAGCGGCGCATCCTCCCGAGCAATAGAGCCTTGCCCAGCAGGTTCTGCATTCTTCTCTGGCATACACATTACAGCTCTTAAACTCGTTCTGAACGGCGGTATTTTCTACGCCGTTCCATATATCGCCCAGTTTGAATTTTTCTTCACCTACAAACTGGTGGCAGGGATAAAGGTCACCCCAAGGAGTAACCGCCATATACTCGGTACCAGAGCCGCAGCCCGAAATTCTCTTATAAATGCATGGGCCGTCATTTAAATCTATCATATAGTGGTAGAAGGTAAAGGGAGCGCCTTCCTTATCCTTTTGAAGCATAAGCTCGACAAGTTTTTCATACTGCTCCATAACAATGGGCAGATCGTCTAAAGTAAGCTCTGACGGGTCCCCCGCGGCACAGACAACCGGCTCCATACTAAGCTCCGTAAAGCCAAGGCTAAGCATTTCCTTAATATCCTCTAAAAAGTCGGGGTTAGCGTGGGTAAAGGTGCCGCGCATATAGTAATTTTTATTGTTTCTTGCCTTAACCAGTTTCTGAAATTTAGGAACGATTTTATCAAAACTGCCTTTGCCGTTATAGTCAACGCGGAAGCGGTCATGTATCTCTTTTCTGCCGTCAAGACTAAGCACAACGTTGCTCATTTCTTTATTGGCAAATTCAATAACATCGTCGTCAATCAGCAGACCGTTTGTGGTAAGGGTAAAGCGGAAGTTTTTGCCTTTTTCCTTTTCGATAGAACGGGCATAAGCCACCATCTGCTTTACAACCTCAAAGTTCATAAGCGGCTCGCCGCCAAAAAAGTCTACCTCAAGATTTCTTCTGCTTCCGGAATTTTCAACAAGAAAATCAAGGGCGCGTTTACCAACCTCAAAACTCATAATGGCTCTTTCACCGTGGTATTTGCCCTGACTTGCAAAACAGTATTCACAGTTTAAATTACAGGTATGGGCAATATGAATACAAAGGGCTTTTATAACACCTGCTGTTTTATCTTTAAGGGTAGTTGCCATACCTTCAAAGGTGTCCTCTGAAAAAAGCTTACCGTCTTTGGCAATGTCATTTATTTGGTCATAACAGTCAAGAATTTCCTTTTCGGCAACGTGGTTGTATTTAGCTTTAATTGTTTTAACTATATGGTCTTTACTGTTGTCACTAAACAGCGAAATAATATCGTAAGCAATATCGTCGACAACGTGAACAGCGCCGCTGCAAATATCAAGAACTATGTTGTGACCGCATTGTTTAAACTGATGAATCATTTATAAAACTCCTTAAATTAAAGAAAAAATGCCGCCGAAGCGGCGGCATTTAAGTTTAGCAATTATTTGCTTTCAGATTTGTTTTCGCACTCCTGATTAGCAATACCGCAGCTTGTTTTACAAGCAGACTGACAAGAAGTCTGGCATTCGCCGCAGCCGCCGTTTTTAGCGCTTTCACAAAGATTACGTGTTTCAATAGTAATAATATGTTTCATTGTACTGACCTCCAATACATTTTCTCTACTAAAATAATAACATATCGGTTTTAATAAGTCAATAGTATAGGTCTTAAAAACATAAATTATTATTTCTTTCGTTTAGAGGCGGTAAGAGCAGTTTCTCCCGATAAATACATAATGAGAAGACCGAACAAAGTAGCGGCACTTGCAACGTAAATTATGATGGGAATAAATTGCTTATAGATAAATGTGCAGATAAGCTCTGCAGTGCTTCCGCCGATTATCAGCGCTGCGATATAACCGAAAAATGTGGCGCCGCCTGCAAAAAGAGTAATCATAATAAGATAGCCGAAAATCATTCTGAGAACTGAGCATATTTTTTTAAGTGTTTCTTTCATAGTGGCACCTCCTTAAAGTCCCAAAATGGGAAGGAATCCCATAAGAACAATTACTTCCAGAATATAGTGAGCGAACACCCACCACAAGTCGTTTTTAACGGTTTTGTCGAAATCAGAGCCTGCAAGTGACATACCTGCGTAAAGACCTAAGGCAAGGGGAGGCGTGATACCGCACATAACACCGCAGATACAAGGAAGCATAGCGGCGGCAAGAATCGGGTTAACACCAACTGTAGCCAGTGTAGATATAAACACAGGTCCGAAAATAACAACAAGCGAAGAACCGGGAATTACCATTCCAAGGAAGCAGGTGAGGGTACAAATAAACAGTATCATACCGATTTTATTGAAGTTCATTGAAACAATAAATGCTTCCATATCAGCGGCAACGTTAAGGTCCTTAAACATAGCGCCTATCATATAACCAAAGATACATACACCAATGGTAGGAGCGATAGATTTGACACTGCTTGCAAACATTTTTGCAATAGCGTGAGGAGTAACGGTTTTCTTATCTTTAACAATAAGACAAGCATAAAGACTGGCGATACCTGCTACAAATAAAAGCATACTTGAGGACAGATATTTTGCACCGGTTGCACCAAGTCTTTCGGTAAAGAAATTATCTTTGAATAAATAGTCAAATACAAAGGGAAGAAGGATAATTGCAGGAAGAAGTAAACCCTGCCAGTTTTCCTTTACAACGTCTTTTAGTACGGGACGGTCTTCTTTTGCAATAGGCTTTATTTTATAGTATTTGCAGAATAAAAATACCATTATCAGTTTCTCTAAAATAAACCACAGAGAAATACCCCATAGTATTATCCAGAATTCTCCTTGACCAATATTAGAATTTGGATAAAGAGCCATAAAAGCACCGAGAGCGGCAACTATATTTGAAGACGGGGGAATCATATTACCGAGATAGCTGGCATTACTCTCAACATTTGCGGCAAGCTCTGCGGGGAAGCCTGAGCGCTTCATTGTAGGAATGGTTATTGAGCCGGTCGCCATAACGTTACCTGGGCCGCTACCTGAAAGCGCACCCATAAATGAACTTGCGACTACCGAGGCGTAGCCTGCACCGCCCGGTATACGGCCTAGAAGCGCAAGAATTATGGAAACGCTTCCGTCAATTACCTTCGTTTTTGTCATAATTACCGACATAGCTACAAAGGCAATCATTGAATAAATAAGTGATGTGGAAAGACCTTCATCTATGTAAGACAGAACGTTCTTCCAGGTGCCTGTTACGGCAAGAAGAACTATAAAGCTTACTAGAACAGCCTCGTATACAGGGCGCTTAAATAATATGAACCAAACGCATATTATAAGCAACAGTATACCAAGAAAAATAAAGGTTGATGGCATAACATTACTTCCTTTCGGTTATAGTATGTATTACATTTTGGTTATATTATAACTCCGCCCATATCGTTTGTCAACAGTTATTTTTAGGTTGAAATAGGAGAAAATAAATGATATAATTATAAAAAAGTTATAACTACCATAACTATTTTAAAGCAAAGGAGAACAACAGTTATGAATTTTCGTCAGTTACAGTATGCTGTAGTTTTGTCTAAGGTTTTGAACATTTCTCAGGCTGCCGAACAGCTTGGTATAACTCAACCGGCTTTAAGTAAGCAAATTTTAAGTCTTGAAAAGGAAATGGGAGTTCAGCTTTTTGACCGCAACACAGTACCTCTAACCATTACCATTGCCGGCGAGTGCTTTTTGAGAGATGCAGAAGATATTCTTTTAAAAGAAGACAGAATAATGCGCTCTATGGAACAATTTAAAAAAGGGGATAACGGCAGACTTGTTATAGGTATTTCGCCCTTTAGAGCTACCTATTTTTTAACCGAAGTATTAAGACAGCTGCATATTCGTTTTCCGTCGCTTCAGGTGGTGCTGAGCGAAAAAAACAGCGCCCAGCTTCAAAAGGATACTATTGACGGTTTAGTAGACTTTTCAATACTCAATTTACCTGTTGATGAAAGTCTTCTTGATGTAATAGAGCTTGAAAGTGAAAGCGTGGTTCTGGCTGTACCTAAAAAGTATGAAGAAGAGCTTAAGCTGACCAAGGGTAAGGCAGAAGAATATCCTGTTATCCGGCTTAGGGACTGTGGACAAATTCCCTTTATTGCTTTGGGTAAGGGACAGGAACTGAGAACTCTTTTTGATAAGATGTGCGCGGCAGAAGGCTATGCACCAAACATAACAACTCAGGTTGTAGGTGTAAGCACCGCACACAGCTTTGTTAAGGCGGGACTTGGTGCCGCAATATTACCCTCTCACTTTGCTACCGATAACTGCAAAAGTGACGAAATAATCATTTGCACTGTTAAAAATACGCCCTGTGTAAGACAACCTGCAATAGTTATCAAAAAGGGAAGATACCTGTCAAATTTCGCAGAGGCAGCGATAGAGTTTATAAGAGGCCTCAAATAATTGTCGTTTCCAACAATAATTATTGACTATAGTTTATAAAAGTGTTATTATATAATAAATATATTATGGCGAATTATAGGATTTGGAGAGTGTATTAAATGTCAAACAAGCGTATTTTCCTTTCTTCACCTACTATGCACGGTGAAGAACAGCTATTTGTGAAGGAAGCTTTTGATACCAACTGGGTGGCTCCTTTGGGCGCTAACGTAGACGGTTTTGAAAAAGAAATGGCTGAGTATATAGGCGTAGGTCACGCTGCGGCATGTGTAAGCGGAACCGCCGCTTTACACCTTGCGGTAAAGCTGGCAGGCGTAAAACAGGACGATATAGTTTTTTGTTCCGATTTAACCTTTGCGGCAACCGTTAATCCTGTTACCTACGAAAAGGCAAAACAGGTATTTATAGACAGCGAATATGAAACCTGGAATATGGATCCTGAGGCACTTCGCCTTGCCTTCAGGAAATATCCCCAGTGCAAATGCGTTGTTGTGGTTAACCTTTACGGTGTACCTGCAAAGCTTGATGAGATTAAAGCAATATGCGATGAGCACGGTGCTGTTTTAATTGAAGACGCCGCAGAGAGCCTTTCAGCTACATACAAAGGCGTACAGACCGGTACTTTCGGTAAATATAATGCAATAAGCTTTAACGGCAATAAAATTATTACCACTTCAGGCGGCGGTATGTTACTCAGCGACGATGAAGAGGGTATTAAAAAGGCTCGTTTCTGGTCTACTCAGTCCAGAGATCCTGCACCTTGGTATCAGCATAGCGAAACAGGTTACAACTACCGTATGAGTAACATAGTTGCAGGTATCGGCAGAGGGCAGCTTTTACATCTTGAAGAGCATAAAGAGTTAAAGCGCAAAATATATAACAGATATAAAGAGGCTTTTGCAGATCTGCCCGTTACTATGAACCCTTATCTTGAGTGCAGCGATCCTAACTTCTGGCTTTCCTGTATTCTTATTGATAAGGACAAGGACGTGCCTTTTATGGATATTATCAATAAATTGGCAGAAGAAAATATTGAAGCCCGTCCTATTTGGAAGCCTATGCATATGCATCCGCTGTTTGAAGGTCATGACTTTATTTCAGCAAGTGAAAATAATGTCAGTGAAGATATTTTCAGCCGCGGTCTTTGTCTGCCCAGTGATATAAAAATGACCGAGGCTGAGCAAGACAAGATAATTGAGATAGTAAAAAGTTTCTTTAATTAAAAGGTGTAATTATGAGAAAGATTCAGCTTTTTGTAAAGCGCACTTTTGATATAGTTGCAGGCTGTATGATAGTTTTGCTTTTGACAGTTATACCGGTTTTTATTGTGGTACCTGTAATTATAAGGGCTACCTCAAAAGGACCTGCGGTGTTTACTCAGGACAGAGTAGGTAAAGACGGTAAAATTTTCAAAATATACAAATACCGTACAATGCTTATTCCTGAGGAAAGCTTTGATAAAGACGGAAACCAGCTTGAGCCAAAACAACGTATAACAAAGGTTGGCAGAATTCTGCGTAAAACAAGTATTGACGAGCTTATGCAGATATTCAACGTTATAAACGGAACTATGAGCTTTGTAGGTCCGCGCCCCACATTGCCTTATCAGGTTGAAAGATATACTGATGAGCAGATGAGAAGACACGATATGCGCCCAGGTATTACGGGACTTGCTCAGGTAAACGGAAGAAACAACCTTACCTGGACAGAAAAAATCGAGTATGATGTTCAGTACATAGATAACTTCTCACTTTGGCTTGATATAGTGATTTTCTTTAAAACGGTTCTGGTTGTGTTTAAAAAAGAAGGTATTGATTTTAATAAGCACGACGCTATTACCGAGAAAAAAGTTTCTGACAGCGAAAAAGTTGCTACAAAATAAGGAAAGGTTTTTACATATGAAAGCTCTTGTACTTTGCGGAGGAATACCGCAGATAGCCTTAATGGAAGATCTTAAAAGCAGAGGAATAACAGTTGTCCTTGCAGATATGAATGAAAAAGTGGCAGGAAGAAAATATTGTGATATTTTCTATCCTGTTTCTGTGCTTGATAAGGAGGCAGTGAAGCAGGTTGCCATAAAAGAAAAAGTTGATTTTCTTATTACCGTTTGCGCCGATCAGGTGCTTGAAATTGTGGCACAGGTTTCAGATGAACTTTCGCTTCCTTGCTATATTGATGCAGATACTGCTGCAAATGTTTCAAAGAAGTCTTATATGAAAAAGATTTTCTGCGAAAACGGCGTTCCTACTTCTAAGCATATAGTGCTGAGTGAACTTGATTTTGATAAAATTACAGAACTTGAGTTCCCTATTATAGTAAAACCGGTTGACTCATACAGCTCACGCGGTGTCAAAAAGGTTTTAAACAATGAAGAACTTGAAACCGCCTTTTACGAGGCTAAAAATATAAGCCGCGAAGGAAATGTTATTGTTGAGGAATTTGTAGAGGGCGAAGAGGTAACGGTAGATGTTTATGTAGAAAACGGTGTTGCTAAGCTTCTTACAACCTCTATTTCCGACAAGGTAAAGGGCGAAGGCTTTGTTATTCACAGAACCAGAAACCCAGCAGGTGTTTCTGATGATATTTTAGCTAAGATTCAAGATACCGCGCAAAAAATCGCTGACGGTTTCGGTCTTAAGAATTCACCAATGCTTATTCAGCTTATTACTGACGGCAAGAGAATTTCTGTTATAGAGTTTTGCGCCAGAACAGGTGGCGGTATTAAATTCAGACTTATAAAGAGAGTGTCGGGCTTTGACGTTGTTAAGGCGGTGGCTGACCTTACCTTAGGTCTGAAACCTCACTATGAAGATGACGGCAGACCACGTCCCTATATTATCAATGAGTTCCTTTATGCTAAAGAGGGCGTAATTGACAGACTTGAAGGTTTTGAGGAACTACTGGCTGAAGGAATAATAAACGAATATTATCAGCTTAAAGCAAGTGGTACAAAGGTTGGCAGTATGAAGAGCAGCGGCGACAGAATTGCCTGCTTTACCATACAGACAAACGATATAGAAACTCTTAAAAAGAATCATGCTATTGCAAATTCACGTATAAAGGTGCTGGGCACAAACGGCGAAGACCTTATCAGGCATGATTTAGTAGATAATCTTTCTGAGAAGGGAATTTAAAGTAAATGAATATCCTTTTTTTATCAATAAGTGCCGTTCCTCATCTTTCACAGCATTCTATTTCTCTTGACCTTATAAGAGAACTTAAAAATCAGGGACACAATGTGTGTGTGATCGGTTCTAATCAGCGCAGAGAAGGAAAAGAAACCTCGCTTTGCGAAGAAGAGGGCTGTCAGGTACTTAGAGTAAAAACTGGTAATGTTACTAAAAGTAATATAATAGAAAAGGGTATTGCTACTGTGCTTTTGCCGTATCAGTACATATCCGCCATAAAAAAATATTTTAAAAAGGTTAAATTTGATTTGGTGCTTTATCCTACTCCTCCCGTAACTCAGGTTAGCACGGTTGCTTTCCTTAAAAAGCGTGATAACGCCATATCGTATCTTTTGCTTAAAGATATCTTTCCGCAGAACGCCGTTGATATCGGTGTGATGAAGAAAACCGGTCTTAAAGGTATTCTTTATAAAATGTTCCTTAGAAAAGAAAAGAAACTGTATGCTGTTTCTGACTTTATCGGCTGTATGAGCCAGGCAAATGTTGACTTTGTTTTAAAGCATAACAGCGAGGTAGACAAGGCCAAGGTACATATTTGTCCCAATACCATTGAAGTTGTAGATGAATTTTTAAGCGTTGAACGAAAAAAAGAAATAAGAGAAAAGTATGGTATCCCTCAAGAAGCAAAGGTGTTCATTTACGGCGGAAATTTGGGCAAACCTCAGGATATTCCATTTGTAATAGAATGCCTTAAAGCAAACGAAAACAAAAAAGACAGATATTTTGTTATCTGCGGAACGGGTACCGATTATCCCAAGCTTAAAGCTTATTATGAAGAGAGAAAACCTGAAAATGTATTGCTTATAAACGGACTGCCCAAGGCTGAGTATGAGGAATTTGTAAAGGCATTTGATATAGGACTTATTTTCCTTGATAAGCGTTTTACCATTCCAAACTTCCCAAGCAGACTGCTTAGTTATATGAACAGCAAAATGCCTGTTCTTGCCTGTACCGATAAAAACACCGATATAGGTAAGGTTATAACCGACGGTGGCTTTGGCTGGTGGTGTGAAAGTGATAGCGCCGAGAAATTCACAGAGGCTGTTGAATACGCTTTGGGCGAAGACCTTGAAGCTATGGGTGATAAGGGATATAATTATCTGACTAAAAATTACACCAGCAAAAACAGTTATGAAATCATAATGAAAAATTTAGAGAAACGAGAAAAAATTACGGTATAAACCATCTGTATAGGAGTCATAAGTTTTTATGCGTATAGTAGTAAACGATATAGCCGCTGTTTCAGGCGGCGCTATGACGGTACTTAAAGATTTTTACCTTTGTGTTTGTCAAAACGATAAGGAAAATGAGTGGATATTTTTACTGGCAGACAAGTTTTTCGAAGAAACCGACAATGTGAAAATAATCGCTATGCCGACAATCAAAAACAACCCCTTTAAAAAGGTGATGTTTGATTTTGTTACAGGTAAAAATTTTATAAATAAACTAAACCCTGATGTTGTTTTTTCAATGCAGAATATTATGACATTTGGTGTTAAGGCGCCGCAGATAGTGTATCTGCATCAGTCAATACCCTTTCAAAAGATTAAAAGGTTTTCTTTTTTAAAGGGTAGTGAGCGCAAACTTGCTTTTATACAGTATTTTTTGGGAGCACTCTTTAAAATTACCGCAAAAAAATGTGACAGTTTGATTGTTCAGACCAAGTGGATGAAAGAGGCGGTAAGTGAAAAATGCAAAATATCTAAAGAAAAAATTATTCAGATTCCGCCTAATGTTAAGAACATTTCGCATTTAAAAGAGGAAAATGTATTTTCAAAGGAAAATTTCTTTTATCCTACGGTTCCAGCCCTTTATAAGAACAATAGGTGTATTTTTGAGGCTTGTGAAATTTTAAAGGGTGAGGGTATAGCCTTTAATACTGTGCTTACCTTACCAAAGGAGAAGTCAGTTGACAACATAAAGTGTATAGGAAAAATTCCTTATGAAGAAGTAATTGCTTATTATAACAGAAGTACGCTTTTGTTTCCGTCGTATATTGAAACCTTTGGTTATCCGCTGACAGAAGCGCGAAAGATGGGTGCTATAGTGTTGGCTTCAGACTGTGCTTTTTCAAGAGAAGCACTTGAAAATTACGAAAATGCCTATTTCTTTAATCCTTTTGATTCGAAAGAACTGGCATCGCTTATGAAAAAGGTTATAAACGGTGAAATCGTAAGGTGCAAAACCGATGATTTGACCGAGGATATAAAAGATAATTGGAAAATTATAATGGATAGGGTTTTAAACCTGTCAAAGTAAAATGTTTTGATTAGAGGTATTACGCAAATTGAATTCTTCAAAGTATTTTAGTAACAATGCGATACTTGCTTGTGCTGTATGTGTTGTTATATCGTTTATTGGCCAGTTGTTCAACGTCAGATCGGTTGTTAATTTAATTTTTGCTTTTTCACTGCTTTTTGTTTTTGCTTGTTATTTTTTAAGTAACAGTATAAGTAAGGTAATGCTGTTTCTCGTTTTTGATATTATAATAGCAGCAATAATAAGCGGATTAGTGTATGATGATATGGATTATTATTCGCATATACTTATAATGCTTTGTACTTTTATGTGTATTGAAGTTGGTGTAAATGCAAAAATTGATGTAAAAATATTTAAAACTATTTCAATCATGTTTTTGCTTTTAACGGTTGTTTTGCTGGTGGGGTATTATTTCGGACCGCTTAAAAGCAGTTATTTTGAAAATACAGATGCAATATGTCTTAACTTTCCTAATCCTAACGCGGCAGGTCTTTGGCTTGTGTGTATATTTATTCTGCTTTTCTATTGCTCATTTCTGTATAAAAAAGCTTTGCGTCTTGCCTTTATTACCTGTGCTATAGGCGTCGTGCCCATAATTTTTGCAACCGACTCAAGAAATTCGTATTATGCCTGTTTCTTCCTTGTTGTATGTACGCTGTTAACAAAAGTGTTTAAAATCAAAAAAATTCCGAATTGGTGCTGGGCAGTGCTTGCATGGCTGCCTGTAATCGTATTCTTTTTCTATATGTTTGTAATAGTTGAAAATCAAGACTTTTGGGAAGGTATATTAACTTTTGACGGTAGTGGTAAAGGTATTAACTCTCGTCAAAATATCTGGCAAAAGGTTTTGAATAATTTCTGGCACTGTTTCCTTATAGGTGATTATAATGATTACTATAACGGACAGCAGCATAATTCACTTATGACTGTTTTTTGCCGTTTTGGTGCATCTGCAACTGTTGCTGTTTGCATGCTTTGCTATAATGCACTTAAGCAACTTCAGGAAAGGACTTCTCTTTATGCTGCTTTGAGCCTTGGCGCTATTTTGTTTACAGGCTGTTTTGAAGCATCGGTATTTGTTGGCATATCAGGTCTTTATCTTATGCTGCTTATAATACCGGCGTGCGCTTCTGTAGAAAATATATAAATTTTTAAAGGAACTTTTACTGATGAGAAAACTTAAGCTCAGTCAATTGAAAATGGGAGCTCTTATTTCCTATTTTACAATGGGGTTTAATATAGTCGCCGGACTAATATATACTCCGTGGATGGTTGAAAAAATTGGTCAGTCAAATTATGGCCTTTATACCCTTGCAAATTCACTTATAGCCATATTTATGTTGGACTTCGGTTTAAGCTCGGCAGTTTCCCGCTTTGTTGCTAAGTATCGTGCTGAAGGCAGACAGCAAGACGTAAACGATATACTGGGTATTATTTATAAACTTTACGTTATAATTGATACGGTAATACTTATCGTTTTAGTAGGTGTATTCTTTTTTGTAGGGAATATATACAAAGAACTGACACCTTCAGAACTTAATACTTTTAAAATATTGTATATTATAGTAGCGGCATATCAGTTAATAGCTTTTCCGCTAACCCCTGTTGACGGTATTCTTACTGCTTACGAAAAGTTTTCTCAACTTAAAACCTGTAATCTTTTATATAGATTGCTTTCGGTTTTTTCTGTAATAGGCGTACTGGTTTTTTCCTCTAGTGTTATTGCGGTTATTTCAGCTACCGTTATTTCCCATTTAGTTACTGTTCTTTCAAAACTATTTATAGTAAAAGCTACAGTACCGATTAAAATAAATTTTAAAGCTTCGGGTAAAAATACCTACAAAAAATTATTTAGTTTTACGGTATGGACTACTGTTATAAACATAATGCAAAGGTTTACCCACAGCTTTGCGCCTTCGGTACTTGGTATAACATCGGGCGCACTTGAAATAGGTCTTTATGCTCCCGCCGTTACTCTGGAAGGATATTTCTTTACTCTGGGCCAAGCAATAAACGGAATGTTTTTACCACGCGTTTCGAAATACATTGCGGAGAAAAAAGAAGGTAAAATTCTTGACCTTATGGTGAAGGTTGGCAGATATCAGTCGGTAGTACTCGGGCTTGCATATATAGGTTTTGTTTGTATTGGTAAAGAGTTTATGACTCTTTGGATGGGACCTGAATATACCAAATCTTACTATCTTGGTATGATAATACTTTTTCCAACCCTCATTTCTTCTACACAGCAGATAGCAAAAACGACCGTAATTGCAAAGAAACTTATAAAATACCAAGCGTTATGTATGACGGTTACAGGGTCACTTGGTTTGTTGCTTTCATACCTACTTTCTTTAAAAGTAGGAGCACTTGGCGTTTGTATTGGAACAGCTCTTACGTCTATTGCAAATATTTTATTTATGAATGTTATATATAAGAAAAAAGCAGGTATAAATGTTTTTGAGTTTTATAAAAAATGTTATTTAAAACTTTTACCCTGTTATGCAATTTCTCTTGTAGCAGGTCTTGCAATTGCAAAATACATTATGCTTTTTGGCTGGAAGGGTTTTGTGGTTAAGGCTTTGCTCATTGCAATAGTCTTCCTTACTGTGATTTTTCTTTTCTACACATCCAAGGAAGAGAAAAACAGTATTTTCACTATGATAAAGAAGATTATAAAATAAAGGTGTGAAAAAATGGAGAAAAAACAGTTTTTGGTGGATGTTGCTGTTCGCATTAACGTGTGGATACGTCCCGAATGTCAGCGGCAGCAGTTTGAGGTACTCAAAAAAGCGCGTCCCTCTACCTTATTTTTAATATCCGATGGCGGCAGAAACGAGAAAGAGTGGCAGGCTATAAGACAAAACCGCGCCATGTTTGACAATGAAATAGACTGGGAATGTAAAGTATATAAAATATACGAAGAAAAAAATAACGGTCTTTATACAATGAGCCGTAAAGGCACAGAACTTATTTGGTCAACGGTGGATAGATGTATATTTTTAGAAGATGATGTTATACCGTCGGTATCATATTTTAAGTTTTGTGAAGAACTTTTAGAAAAATATAAAGATGACCAACGTGTTGTTTGCATATGCCCAATGAATCATACAGGCGTTTGGGAAAAAGCCAGCGCTGATTATTTCTTTTCCGAAAGAGGACCTATTTGCGCTCAGGCTACATGGAAACGCGCTTATGATTTACGCGATAAGGAACTTGAGTATGCTGACGACCCATATATAATGAATCTTATAAGGAAAAAACTGAAAGATGATAAGGACTATTTAAAAACTGTTGAAGGATATGCCAATAATAAAAAGTATGGTGGACATATTCCTGGTGGTGAATTTTTGAATAGACTAGCTGTTCAGTGCCAACATCAACTTTATATTATACCTAAATATAATATGGTTTCGAATGTTGGTTGTACGGAAAATTCCGAACACGCATCGGAATACAAATTACTGCCACGCGCTATACGAAAAATCTTTAATATGAAAACCTATGAATATGATTTTCCGTTAAAACATCCTAAATTTGTGATAGCTGATTCAGAGCATAAGAATGAAGTGGAAAAGATTTTGGCTCGTAACCGTCCTTTTAGAAGCTTTTACAGAAAAATTGAAGTATTATTTTTGTTTTTGCGTTACCGAGGACTTGGCGGTGTTATTAAAAAAATAAAGAAAACGAAAAAATGTGAAAATTAAAACACGATTAGTCGGGTTTAGAGGTGTAAAATGAAATCTATATCCTTTCAAGAACACAAACAGGTTCAGCTTGATGTACTTGTTGAGTTTGCTAATTTCTGTGAAGAAAATAATTTAAAGTATTTTTTAGCTTTTGGTTCTCTTATAGGAGCAGTTAGGCATAAGGGGTTTATTCCCTGGGATGATGATATAGACGTATGGATGCCACGTCCGGATTATGAAAAGTTTATTCAGATCTTTCGTGAAAAAAATAAAAATAGGAAGTATGATATTTGTATTCCCGGCGAAAAAAAATCAAAACATTCGTTTGTAAAAATGTATAATAATCTATCTATAAAGATTGAGAGCGGCGTCAAATACAATAATGACTATCTTGGTGTAGATATAGATGTATGGCCCTTAGATGCTTTGCCGTATTCATATAAGGAATATGAAAAATGGTTCAAAAAACTTAGATTTCAGTATCTTTTGTTTTTTGCAAGAATATCAAGTTTAAACTACGGGTCTTTGATTAGGCGACTAAAGGTATTGCTTCTTAAGTCAATTTGCGGTACAAAAAAACAAATACTTGCAAAAACCGATAAAATGCACAAACGCTACACTTATGAGAATGCAAAGTTTGTAGGCACAGTAATTTGTTACTTCGATTCTATGAAAGGTGTGTTTGAAAAAGAGTGGTTTGATGATTTTGTTATGTTAGAATTTGAAGGTAAAAAGTTCAGAGCTCCTGTGGAGTACCATAAAGTGCTAACTCAACAATACGGTGACTATATGACACCGCCACCAGCTGAACAACAAATACCACACCATTGCAATAATGTGTTTTGGAAGGAGTAGAAGTTATGAGTTTATTTAAAGGTAAAACATTACTTATCACAGGCGGAACCGGTTCTTTCGGTAATGCGGTACTGAACCGTTTTCTTAAAACCGATATAGGTGAAATTCGCATATTCTCCAGAGATGAAAAGAAGCAGGATGATATGCGCCACGAATTTCAGGCAAAAATGCCTGAGGTGGCTGAAAAAATATCCTTTTACATTGGTGATGTAAGAGATTTGGCTTCGGTTAAAAACGCAATGCACGGGGTAGATTTTATTTTCCACGCTGCAGCTCTGAAACAGGTTCCTTCCTGCGAGTTTTTCCCTATGGAAGCTGTAAGAACAAATGTAATAGGAACAGAAAATGTGCTTACCGCCGCTATTGAAGCAGGGGTTAAAAGTGTAATATGCCTTTCTACCGATAAGGCGGCATACCCCGTTAACGCTATGGGTATTTCAAAGGCTCTCGAAGAAAGGGTTGCGGTTGCAAAATCACGTACCGTTTCTCCCGATAAGACTAAAATATGCTGTACCCGTTACGGTAATGTTATGTGCTCAAGAGGAAGCGTTATTCCTCTTTGGATAGAGCAGATAAAGCAGGGTAAGCCCATAACCATAACAGAGCCTTCTATGACCAGATTTATTATGAGTCTTGACGAAGCTGTTGACCTTGTTATTTTTGCGTTTGAAAATGGAGTAAGCGGTGACATTCTGGTTCAGAAAGCTCCTGCTTGTACCATTGAGACTCTCGCAAAGGCTGTAACAGGTCTGTTTAATGAGAATACCGAAATCAAGATTATCGGTATAAGACATGGTGAAAAAATGTACGAAACTCTGCTTACCGATGAGGAATGTGCTACTGCCATTGATATGGGCGATTTCTACCGCGTTCCCAGTGATAACAGAGGTCTTAACTATGACAAATATTTTAAAGACGGTGACATAGAGCGTAACCCCTTAACCCTTTTTGATTCAAATAATACTGAACTTTTAAATGTTGATCAGGTAAAAGAAAAACTACTTTCTCTTCAGTACATCAGAGATGAACTGAAGGCTTGGGAGGAGAAAAAATAGTGCTTACTGTTTTTCAGCAAGGCTTTTTGCAGATACTCCGCGCAGGAGTTACAAATGAAAAACAGGTATTACCCGATGGCTTTAATGCTGACCGACTTTATGATGCGGCAAGGGTGCATCATCTTATCGGTATAGTGTATAAGGGCGCTTTGCTTTGCGGCATTGACACCGAGCTTCCCGTTATGAAAAAGCTTTTTTTGGGAGCTATAAAGGAAGGCACCATTCATTCCCGTCAGTTGCATGAGTATGAGGAACTGAAAAAGCGGCTTAATAAAATAGGTGTAGAATATATGCCTATCAAAGGTATTCTTATAAAGGAACTATACTTTGATCCGACGCTCAGGTATATGAATGATATTGACATACTCATACATAGAAGCGATTATAAGCAAATTAAAAAAATGCTTATGGAATTTGGGTATACCTTCCGCTGTGAAAGTGATTCGGAATATATCTGGATAAAACGCGGAATTCTTAATCTGGAACTGCATAAGAGTCTTATTTCGTCACAAAATGAAGACTTTTACGGATATTTTGGCGACGGTTGGAATAAAGCCGTAAAAAAAGGCGAATATGAGTACGGACTTAAAGATGAAGATGAATTTATTTATATTTTCTGCCATTTTGCAAAGCATTATCGTTATTGCGGAGTTGGCGCAAAATATATTGTAGATCTTTTGATGTACCGTAAAAATAAAAACCTTGATTTTGAATATGTTGAGAGAGAACTTGATAAAATCGGCGTATTGGAATTTTATCGTAATATTGAAAAGGTAATTGACTGCTGGTTTAATGGCGACTCTATGGACGAAAAGACAGAGTTTATCTCCAATTTTATTCTTATAAGCGGTGCTTACGGCAGCCACCATAATGAAATAGCTTCTTTGGTGCTTCAGAAAAAGGTTACCAGACGTGATTTTGGCACATCATCGAAGGTTAAGCTGTTTGTTATGCGTGCCTTTCCTACGCTGTCAGTAATGAGGGTGCATTACAAATATCTGGAAAAGTGCAGCTTTTCATTACCTTTTGCCTGGGTTCACAGATGGCTCAGGACTTTGATTAAGAAAAGAAAAAATATTGCAAAGCATTTAAGAGATATCAAAAGCGTTAATGATAACGATGTTGAAAATTTAAGAAAAAACCTTGAATATGTTGGTCTTGGTTTTAATCTTAAGAGGTAGGATATATGAAAATACTTATAACAGGTGCAAACGGTTTTGTGGGTAAGAATCTTGCTGCCGCTCTTAGTAATGTTAGAGACGGCAAGGACAGAACTCACCCTGATATTACTGTCAGTCAGCTTTATCTTTATGACATTGATACCGATAAACAGGTTTTGGAAGAAGGCTGTAAAAATGCAGACTTCGTATTTAACCTTGCCGGTGTTAACCGTCCGAAAAGTGAAGAAGAGTTTATGCATGGCAATTTCGGCTTTGCCTCAGAACTGCTTAATACTTTAAAAAAATACAATAATACCTGCCCTATAATGCTCTCAAGCTCTGTTCAGGCTACCCTTGAGGGCAGATATAACGGCCCTTACGGTCAAAGCAAAAAGGCAGGGGAGGATTTGTTCTTCTCTTACGGCAAGGAAACCGGCGCAAAGGTACTTGTTTACCGTTTTCCTAATCTTTTTGGCAAATGGTGCAGACCTAACTACAACAGCGCTGTGGCTACATTTTGCAATAATATAGCAAATGATTTGCCTATTACTGTGAATGATCCGTCGGTAGAACTTACTCTTTTGTATATAGACGATTTAATTGACGAAATGTTTTTGTGCCTTGAAGGTAAAGAGCATAAAGACGGACAGTTCTGCGTAGCACCTGTTACTCATAAAGTAACCCTTGGTAAAATTGTGGAACTTTTAAACAGCTTTAGCGCACAACCCGAAAGCCTTGTTATGCCCGAGATACCAAAGGGAAGCTTTGAAAAGAAACTTTATTCTACATATCTTTCCTATTTGCCCGAACATAAGGCGGCTTTTCCTTTGAAGATGAATGTAGATGAGCGTGGCTCTTTTACCGAACTTTTAAAGACGGTAAATTGCGGTCAGTTTTCGGTGAATATTTCAAAGCCCGGTATCACTAAGGGACAGCACTGGCATAACACAAAGTGGGAATTCTTTATCGTTGTGTCGGGTAAAGCCCTTATACAGCAGAGAAAAATCGGTGATGATAAGGTACTTAACTTTAATGTTAGCGGTGAAAAGATAGAGGCGGTACATATGCTGCCTGGCTACACCCATAATATTATAAACTTAAGTGACTCAGAAGACCTTGTAACGCTTATGTGGGCAAATGAACAGTTTGAGCAAAGTCATCCTGATACATTTTTTGAGGTGGTAGAATAATGAGTAAAGGTTTTAAAAATAACGGAAAATTAAAGCTTCTTATAATTGTGGGTACACGCCCCGAAATAATCAGACTTGCTGCAGTTATAAATAAATGCAGAGAGTATTTTGATACCGTTCTTGCCCATACGGGACAAAATTATGACTACAACCTAAACGGTGTATTTTTCAAAGATTTAAAGCTTGAGGCACCTGATGTTTATATGGAGGCTGTAGGTAACGACCTTGGCGAAACTATGGGCAACATTATTGCAAAATCCTATCAGCTTATGGTAGAAATCAAGCCTGACGCTGTTTTGGTACTTGGCGATACTAATTCCTGTCTTTCGGTTATCGGCGCCAAACGGCTTCATATTCCTATTTTCCATATGGAAGCAGGTAACAGATGTAAGGACGAGTGTCTGCCAGAGGAAACCAACAGAAGAATTGTTGATATTATCTCCGATGTAAACTTAGCTTACAGCGAACACGCCCGTCGCTATCTTGCCGACTGCGGTTTGCCCAAAGAAAGAACTTATGTAACAGGCTCTCCTATGGCAGAGGTTTTGCACAATAACCTTGAGGAAATAAAGGCAAGTGATATACATAGCCGTCTTGGTCTTGAAAAGGGTAAGTATATTCTGCTTTCGGCTCACAGAGAGGAAAATATCGATACCGATAAAAACTTCAACAGCCTCTTTAACGCTATCAATAAAATGGCAGAAAAGTATGATATGCCTATACTTTATTCCTGCCACCCGAGAAGTAAGAAACGCCTTGAAATCAGCGGTTTTAAACTTGATAGCAGGGTAATTCAGCACGAGCCTCTCGGTTTCCACGACTATAACTGTCTGCAGATGAATGCTTTTGCCGTAGTAAGCGACAGCGGAACTCTTCCTGAGGAAAGCAGTTTCTTTACAAGTATCGGCAGTCCTTTCCCTGCAGTATGTATCCGTACCTCTACCGAGCGTCCTGAGGCACTTGACAAGGCTTGCTTTGTACTTGCAGGTATTGATGAAAAGAGTTTGCTTCAGGCAGTTGACACTGCAGTAGAACTGAACAAAAACGGTGACTACGGTATTCCCGTTCCCGACTACAAGGAAGAAAACGTTTCTACAAAGGTTGTAAAAATAATTCAGTCTTACACCGGTGTAGTAAACAAAATGGTCTGGAGAAAAGATAATTAAAATAAAAAAAGAAGGCGTTAAGCCTTCTTTTTTATTTGTTTTATGTATTAGTTTTCACTGAATATAACAGTTACATCGGGATGAAGCTGAAGAATTGAAGCGGGAACAAGGGGAGTGATAGGACCGAAGAATGCCTTTTCAACTATCTCTTTTTTGGATGCGGAGTTTGCTATAAGCAGAACCTTTTTAGCCTGCATAATGGACATCATACCCATTGTGATTGCTCTTGTCGGAACATCGGCTTCGCTGGCAAAAAATCTTGCATTTGCCTTAATGGTAGAAGGATCAAGATCTACAGGGTGAGTCTCTGCAGTAAAGAAGTCGTCAGGCTCGTTAAAACCGATATGACCGTCAAGACCGATACCGAGAAGCTGTAAATCTATACCGCCGAGCTTTTTAATAAGCTGGTCGTATTCTTTGCCTTCTTTAACAAGGTCACTTGCACAACCGTTAGGAACGTAAGTATTTTCCTTTTTAATGTTAACTCTGTCAAAAAGGTTTTTGTTCATAAAATAGCGGTAGCTCTGGTCATTTGTTTCATCAAGACCTTCGTACTCGTCAAGGTTTACACTTGTGACAGTAGAAAAATCGAGATCACCGTTGTTAAAGTATTCGGTAAGTTTATCGTATGTACCTACGGGGGAAGAGCCCGTAGCAAGACCTAACACACAGTCGGGCTTGTTTATTATCTGAGCGGCAATGATGTTTGCGGCTTTTTTGCTGAGTTCTTCGTAGGTTTTAACTGTAATGAAATTCATAAAATTACTCCTCTATTCTTTTTACTATATTATTCATACTCTTAACAATGCAGCCTTCGGGGAATACACCGCGAAGAGAGTTAAGGGGATAAACTGAGGTTTTTCTGCCGATAACGGTGCCGGGGTTTAAAACACAGCCGCAACCTATATCTGCATAGTCGGCAAGAATACCGCCGATTTTGCGAAGGTTGGTAACATAATCGGTGTCAGCGTGGATAACAACAGGCTTGCCATCGGTTTTTAAATTAGAGCAGATAGAGCCTGCACCCATGTGGGCAAAGTTGCCAAGTACAGAGTCACCTACATAATTATAATGGGGAACCTGAACTTTTTCAAGTAAAATACAGTTTTTAAGCTCAGAAGAATTGCCAATCACACAGTTTTTGCCTGTAATTACGCTTCCTCTTATAAAAGCGCCGGGGCGGATTTCAGTACCTGAGCCTATAATATTAGGACCTTCAATGGTAGCGGTGGGATAAATTTTAACATTTTCGCCTATAAGAACATTATCTGAATACTTGGTATAGCCGTCCATACCTTTTTCTATTAAAGCAAGGATATATTCCTTTATTTTAGGCAGCATCTCCCAAGGGTACTCAGCACTTTCAAAAAGGGGAGTAAGATAGTCGGTTGTGCAACTGAAAAGTTCTTTTGTTTTTACACACTTATTCACTTAAATGACCTCTTTCAATAACAACTTTTGCAATTATATCAATGTACTCGTCACAAAGGTATTCGCTTTCTGCTTCAATCATTATACGAATAACCGGCTCTGTACCGCTTTGACGAAGCAGAGCTCTGCCTTTACCGTCGATAAGCTTTTCAACCTCGTCTTTTGCCTTTAAAACATCTTGGTCGTTTAGAACGGCGGCTTTGTCTTTAACTCTCAGGTTTTTGGTTTTCTGGGGATAAAGCTTTACGGGAGCGGCAAGGTCGGACAGGGAAAGCTTTGAATCGCAAATTTCTTCAGCAATCATAATTGCAGTAAGAAGTCCGTCACCTGTGGTGGCGTATTTTTTAAGTATAATATGACCGGACTGTTCACCGCCTAAAGAATAGTCGTTTTTCTGCATACATTCGTAAACGAATCTGTCACCAACGGTGGTTTGTTCACAGTTAATACCGATTTCTTTGAGCGAAGAGAAAAGACCGCTGTTTGACATAATTGTTGCTACAACTGTATCGGAGTTAAGCATACCTTTGTTTTTAAGACGCTTGCCGAGAATATACATCATAGCGTCACCGTCAACAATATTGCCTTTTTCGTCAACTGCAATACATCTGTCGGCGTCACCGTCAAAGGCAAAGCCTAAATCAAGGTGTTTTTCTCTGACAAGCTGACAAAGGTTTTCTATATGAGTAGAGCCACAGTCACGGTTTACGTTAAGACCGTCAGGGTTGGCGCCTATAATGGTTGTCTGAGCACCGAGAGCGTCAAATACGCTTTTGGCAATTTGCCAAGAAGCACCGTTTGCGCAGTCAAGACCGATGCGGAGTTTCTTATAAGAGTTGGAAGCCAGAGAAATAAGATAACCTACATAGCGGTTTCTGCCTGACACATAGTCAACGATGCAACCGATTTTTTCTTTTTTGGCAAGGGGAAGGTCGTCACCTGTAACACCGAGGGTTTCAAGGTCGCCGTCAATATAAGCTTCAATAAGAGCGGTGGTGCTGTCATCAAGCTTTTCGCCGTAACGGTTAATAACCTTAATACCGTTATCGTAGAAGGGGTTATGAGATGCGGTTATCATAATACCGCAGTCAAACTCATCCTGTCTTGTTACGTAAGAAACACTAGGGGTGGTGGTAACGTGAAGCATATATGCATCGGCGCCCGAAGCGGTGATACCTGCAACAATAGAATATTCAAGCATATAGCTGGAACGGCGTGTATCTTTACCTATAACAATACGGGGACGATAGTTAAGTCTTGTTTCACCGCAAAGCGAAGAGGTGAAATACCAACCTAAAAATCTGCCTACCTTGTAAGCCTGAATAGAAGTAAGGTTAGCATTGGATTCGCCTCTGAAACCGTCTGTGCCAAAATATTTAAGGCCTTCCTTCTGTTTTTCAGGGGCGCTTACAGTAATATTATCACAAAGGAGCTTGTCGGTTGAAATTCCGAACAGAGTACATATCTGTAGAACCTTATCTATCTGGGGAAGAGACTGGTCCATTTCCCATTTTGAAACGGACTGACGAGAAACGTTGATTTTTTCTGCCAGTTGCTCTTGAGAAATACCGGCATTGGAACGAAGCTGAACTATTTTTTGACCGAGAGTCATAGAATGACCGCCTTTCATACATTATTTAAACAGCTACCCTTATTGTATCAAAACCAAAATTAGTTATCAACCAACCCAACTTAATATTTTCGCAACCATTGGTTGCAAAAATGTGTGTTTTTATATATTATAACACAAAAATGCTGAAATACACATTTATTTTTGCAAACTATTATTGGTAAATAAAAAATGCCTTCAACAAAAGTTGCCAAAGACATTTTTATGTTAGTTTTTAAAGTTTTATGCGTGGAACTCGTTTTGAGATACCGCATACAATTTCGTAATTTATTGTATTGCAGATATCTGCTATTTCGTCAACCGGCAGCTCTTTGCCAAACAGCACTACCTCATCACCGATATTTACATTTTCAATATTGCTTATATCTACAACTATCTGGTCCATACAGACTCTGCCGACAATGTTTGCAGACTTTCCGCCTATTAGCACTCTGCCTTTGTTTGAAAGGGCTCTGGGATAACCGTCGGCGTATCCCACAGAAACGGTGGCAAGGCGCATTTTTTTATCGCTCTTAAAGGTTTTCCCGTAGCTGACACAGGTATCTGCCTCAACCTCTTTAACCATTGAAACCACACTTTTAAGTGTCATTACCGGTATTAAATCTTCGGAAAATTTCATATCCTTATCGGGTGAGAGCCCATAGAGTATTATACCGGGACGGCAGGCAAGCAGATATTTATCTTTTTCGGTTAAAAAACCTGCCGAATTACAACAATGAACAAGTTTTATTGTACCGCATTTTTTCTTTATTATATCCACAGCCGAGGAGAACAAGCTGTACTGCTCAGCGGTGTAAAGGCTATCGGTATCGGCTGAAGAAAAATGAGTGAAAATTCCTTCAAATAACAGTGACTCAAGATTTAAAACTTCCAAAACCTCTTTAATGCCGTCAAGGTCTTTTGTTCTGCAATTAAATCCCAGTCTGCCCATTCCCGTATCAAGCTTTATATGAACGCTCAACTTCACGTTTTCCTTTACGGCGCTGAGGGATAGCATATCGGCGTAAATCTTATCGTAAACGGTCTGTGTTATATTGTTTTCGGCAAGAACTTTAGCGGCAGACGGCGGAGTGTAGCCTAAAATAAGTATGGGACAGTCAACACCGAGAGCGCGAAGTTCCAAGGCTTCGTCGATGTTTGATACCGCAAAAAAGTCAGCCCCGGCATCTTTTAAAGCCGGAATGACAATATTGGTGCCGTGACCGTAAGCGTCAGCCTTGACAACCGAAATAAGTCTTGTTTTTTCGGCACTTTTTTTAATAACATTATAGTTATGTACGAGAGCAGAAGTATCAATTTCTGCCCAAGTGCGATGTAAGAAAGCCATAAAAAGACCTCACAAAGTTCAGATTTATCTGCGCCTTCTGTTTACCATTGCAAGCAGTCTTAAAAGCTGAGCAAGGGAAACAAGCAAAGCACCAAGATAGGTAAGCGCGGCGGCGGTAAGAACCTTTTTTGCGCCACGCACCTGATTATCGTCGGGGAGAATAGAAAAATTTCTGATAGTTTCTATAGCGCGTTTTGATGCGTTAAGTTCAACAGGAAGGGTTATAAGCTGAAAAAGTGTTGAAAGGGCATAAAATGCTACACCTATAATAGATAAGGGATAGAAACTGAAAAGAATGCCTAACAAAATAAGGGGCATAGCCAGTCTTGAGCCGAAATTAGTTACGGGGATAATTAGGTTTCTGAGTTTAATGGGACCGTAGTTTTCGGCATACTGAAGAGCATGACCTGCTTCGTGGCAGGCGACACCTACAGCGGCAACACTGGCGGTATCGTATACGGTTTCGCTAAGTCTTATAACGTTACTGCGAGGATCAAAATGGTCGGTTAGCTGACCTGAACAGCGCTCGATTTTCACGTCATACACGCCGTTTGCCTGAAGCAGTTTTTCGGCAGCCTCTCTACCTGTAAGGTGGGCGGGCGTCTTGCTGTATTTTGCAAAGGATGATTTGATTTTTATCTGTGCCACAACAGTTATTATAATAGCAATAACAAGAAGCACAAGAGAAAATGAGAAAAGCGGACTATCGTTAAAATAATAGCCCATATAACCATAGGGATAATAAAGCAAAAATAACACCTCTTTATTCTATTATGTTAAAGGTTGCTTCATAGTATACATTCTCTATAGCATTTTCACCTACAGGAGTCATACGGCAGGTGTTATTATCGGTAAAGATTATCTCAAAATCAAGAATACGGTTACTGCCCGAAGGGGTAATATCAAGCTGTTTAAAAGCGGTGGGCTTACCGTTTTTAACATAGGTGTAAGCATACTCGGTAACATAGCCGGTTGCGTATCTTCTTGAAACTATAAAACCTGTTTTATCAAAGATAACGGTTAAATACTCTTTGCCGTTTTTATCCTTAAAAATATACTTATTATCGGTTATTTTTTCGGCGGTATAGTTTTCCTCAATGGTGGCAACGTACTTTCTTGAGTAAGAAACCATATCACCCTTATCGTTATATCCGAAAACATCGATATAATCTTCTTCAATTCCACCTTCAAAGCTTGCTGAAATCATAGAAGGCTTGTTGTCGGCGGTGTAGGTGTAAGTATAGGTCGCGGATACCGAGTCGCCTGAAATTATTTTCAAGGTTTTTGTCTGATAAGTGACGCTTTTACCGCAAGAGCAAAGGGTAAAAACCATTAAAACCAAAATCATTAAAACAGAGATTTTTTTAAACATTGAAAAGGAATTCAACTACGTCACCGTCCTGCATAATATATTCTTTGCCTTCTGTTCTGACCAGTCCTTTTGTACGGGCAGCGGCAAGAGAGCCACATTCTTTAAGGTCATCAAAGGCAATTATCTGGGCGCGAATAAAACCGCGTTCAAAGTCGGTATGAATTTTACCTGCCGCCTGAGGCGCTTTGGTATTTCTTTTTATTGTCCAGGCGCGTACCTCTTTTTCACCTGCGGTAAGATAAGAGATAAGACCTAAAAGACTATAGCTTTTGCGGATTAGTCTGTCAAGACCAGAGCTTTCAAGACCAAGGTCGGATAAGAACATTATTTTTTCTTCCTCACTCATATCGGCTATATCTGCCTCCATCTGAGCGCAGATAGGAAGCACTTCGGCGCCCTCTTTTTCGGCAAGGTCTTTTACGAGTACAAAGTGTGGATTATCTTCAGGTAGTTTGCCCGAAAAATCGTCTTCCGAAAGATTAGCGGCGTAAATTATCGGCTTAGAGGTGAGAAGGGCAATGGTGTTCATAATTTCCTGTTCGTCGTCGCTGACATCCATACTTCTTGCACTTTTTCCGCTTTCGAGATGGTCATACAGCTTTTTGAGAAAATCGTACTCACCCTGCAGGGTTTTGTTACCCTTAAGGTCTTTTGCGGTTTTGGCAATTCTTCTTTCAACCATTTCCATATCGGAAAAAATAAGCTCAAGGTCAATAGTTTCTATATCACGCAGGGGGTTAATATTTCCTTCAACGTGAATAATGTTTTCGTTTTCAAAGCAACGAACAACGTGAACAATAGCATCTACCTCTCTTATGTTGGCAAGAAACTTGTTTCCAAGACCTTCGCCCTTTGAGGCGCCCTTTACAAGACCTGCAATATCAACGAATTCAATTACGGCAGGTACAACAGGGGGAACCTTGTTTCCTTCGGTGTACATATCGCGAAGTACATCGAGGCGTATATCGGGCACGGCAACCACACCAACGTTAGGTTCAATAGTGCAGAAGGGGAAGTTGGCGGACTGGGCGCCGGCGTTTGTTATAGCATTAAAAAGTGTCGATTTACCAACATTGGGCAAACCTACGATACCTAGTTTCATTATATATTTTCCTCCAGAGCAAAGAATTACACTCTAATTATATAGTCTGATTAAAATATTATCAAGAAAAATGTAAAAAAAACTTTAAATTATCGTAAATATAATATATAATAGTGTTATGATGAAAGGAGTGTGTCCTTATGCATACAAATTTTTCGGTTTCACTGGCTAAAATTCTTAATGAGCTTTCTCTTGAAACCATTTATCTTCCCTGTGATCCGGAGGAGATTTTGATAAAGAGCGCGGAGATAAACCGCCCCGGTATTCAGCTTGCAGGCTTTTACGGTTATTTTGATAACAGCCGTATTCAGATTATAGGCAAAACCGAAGAGGGTTATCTTGAAGAACTTTCTAAAGAAGAGCAGGAGTCAAGATATGCAACCTTTCTTTCACAAAGACCTCCCGCAATAATTATTGCAAGAAGTCTTGAAATACCTGATTTTGTAATAGACCTTGCTAAAAAGTATGAAGTGCCGGTTTTATCTTCTAAAGATTCAACCTCCGGCGTTGCGGCAGCACTTATAGCTTTCTTAAATCTTCAGCTTGCGCCGCGTATTACAAGACACGGTGTTTTGGTTGAGGTTTACGGTGAGGGTATTTTGCTTCTTGGTGAGAGCGGTGTAGGTAAAAGTGAAACGGCTATTGAGCTTGTTAAACGCGGTCACCGTCTTATTGCTGATGACGCTGTTGAAATCAGAAAGGTATCCAGCAAATCACTTGTTGGCAGTGCCCCTGATAATATAAGACACTTTATTGAACTTCGTGGTATAGGTATTATAAATGCCAGTCGTATTTTCGGCGTAGGCTCTGTAAAACTTACTGAAAAAATAGATATGGTAATAAATCTTGAGCCTTGGGACATAAATAAGGTTTATGACAGAATGGGCCTTGAGGCACAGACTACCGAAATTCTTGGCATTACCGTTCCGTCGGTGACCATACCTGTAAAGCCGGGTAGAAATCTGGCTGTAATCATTGAGGTTGCTTCTATGAACAACCGACAGAAAAAACTTGGATATAATGCTGCTGAGGACCTGCTTAAGAAACTTGGTATGCTTGAAGGTGTAAGCGGAGAAGATACTCCCGTGGATCCTTATCAATAAAAACAAAAAACGGAGGAAAAATAATGTATACTTTGGGAATTGATTTAGGTGGTACTAATATAGTAGCCGGTATAGTTGACGAAAATTTAAAGGTAATTGCTAAGGCAAAGGTAAAGACAAATGCTTCTCGTCCTGCTGAAGAGATAGTTGACGATATGGCAAAGGTTTGCTTTGAGGCTTGTAAAACTGCCGGTATTTCAATAGACGATATATACGCTTGCGGTGTAGGCAGCCCCGGCGCTATCAACCCTGTTGACGGTATTGTTGTTACTGCAAATAACTTAGGTTTTAAAAATTTACCCCTTGCTCAGATGCTTAAAGACCGCACAGGTGTTGATTTTTATATTGAAAACGATGCAAATGCAGCTGCTTACGGTGAGTTTCTTGCAGGAAGCGGCAGAGGTGTTAAAAACTGTATTGCCGTAACTCTCGGTACAGGTGTTGGCGGCGGTATAATTATCGACGGTAAGCTTTTCTCAGGCTCAAATTATGCAGGCGGCGAGCTTGGTCATACCGTTATAAATGTTGACGGCGAGGCTTGTACCTGCGGAAGAAAAGGCTGTTGGGAAGCTTATGCTTCGGCTACCGCGCTTATCCGTCAGACCAAGGCTGCTATGGAAAAAGATAAAGACAGCCTTATGTGGAAACTTGCAGAAGGCAACCTTGATAATGTAAACGGAAGAATTCCCTTTGATGCTATGCGTCAGGGTGATAAAACCGCAAAAGAGGTTGTTGATACCTACATTAAGTATGTTGCTGTGGGCATTGCAAATATTATAAATGTATTCCAGCCAGAAAAGGTTTGTGTCGGCGGCGGTATTTCCGGTGAAAAGGATACACTTATAAATCCTATAAAGGAATTTGTAGCTAACGAAATATACGCAGTAATGGGTAAGCCCTGCGAAATTCTTGTTGCAGAACTTGGAAACGATGCAGGTATTATCGGCGCTGCTGCGCTTCATAAACTATATAGATAAGGTGATAAAATGACGGCTTTGTTAAAGTTCCTTGATGAAAATAAAATTGAATATTTAAAGGATGAACCTATGAGCCGTCATACAAGCTTTCGTATAGGCGGTAACGCAGATTTATTTATAACACCCGACAGTAATGATAAACTGACAGGTGTTATAGATATTTGCAAAGAAGATAAAATTCCCTTTACCGTAATCGGAAAGGGAAGTAATCTTCTTGTATCGGATAAAGGCATTGAGGGAGCTGTTATATGTACAAAGCTTATGGATAAAATTGAGCTTTTGTCTGACGGCAAAGTAAATGCCCAGTGCGGTGTAAGTCTTGCCTCTCTATGCACATTTGCAAGAGATAACGGCCTTTCGGGGCTTGAATTTGCTTACGGTATCCCCGGCAGTGTTGGCGGTGCCATATTTATGAATGCAGGTGCCTACGGCGGTGAGATGAAGGATGTTGCCTTAAGTGCTGTTGTACTAACGCAAAGCGGTGAAATTGCGGAAATATCGGGAGATGATATGCGCCTTTCTTACCGTAACAGCATTTTTAAGCAAAAGAATCATACCGTGCTTAGTATAAGCGTTGCTTTAAAGGCTGACAGTAAAGAAGATATTACTGCCCGTATGGACGACTATATGAACCGACGCAAAACAAAACAGCCTCTCGAATACCCCAGTGCAGGCAGTGTGTTTAAGCGCCCCGAGGGATATTTTGCAGGGGCACTTATTGAGGAAAACGGCTTTAAAGGTTACAGCGAGGGCGGAGCACAGGTCAGCGAAAAGCACGCAGGCTTTATTGTAAATAAAGGTAATGCCACCTGTAACGACGTTAAAAAACTTATAGTAAAAATTCAGGATACCGTATATAAAGCAAACGGTGTAAATCTTGAAACCGAACTGATTTTTAAAGGACGGGAATAAAATGAATTTGCTTATTGTTACGGGAATGTCAGGCGCGGGAAAATCGCAGGCTGTAAATTCTCTGGAGGACTTGGGATACTATTGTGTTGACAATATTCCTCCTGCTCTTATACCGTCCTTTGTGGATCTGGGTAAAAGGGGAAGTGAGTCGTTAAACCGACTTGCAGTGGTTACCGATACAAGAGGCGGCGACCTTTTTTCAGAAATAGAAAACATTCTTAATTTGCTTAAAGAGAGAAATATTGATTATAAGCTTCTTTTTCTTGATGCAAGTGATGAAGTGCTTATAAGAAGATATAAAGAAAACCGCAGAAAGCATCCTCTGTGCATTGAAACCGATTTGACGGTGGATAATGCTGTTAAAAAAGAAAGAGAAATGCTTAAAATGTTAAGGCTGTGCGCCGATTACATAGTGGACACCTCTCATATTTCTCCCTCACAGCTTAAAGAAAGACTTTCGTCTCTGTTTTTCGGTAATACAAATAACGGCTTTTTGGTTCAGTGTATATCCTTTGGCTTTAAATACGGTCCTCTTACCGAGGCAGATATACTTATAGATGCAAGATGTCTGCCGAATCCTTTTTATGAAGAAGACCTTAAAAACCTTACAGGTCTTGACAATGCTGTTAAGGAATATGTTCTATCAACCGATAGCGCAAGAGATTTTTCTGATAAGCTGATGGCATTTATTGACAGCGCAGTACCTCTTTACAGCAGTGAGGGAAAGAGCCGACTTTGTATATGTATCGGTTGTACGGGCGGAAAGCACAGAAGTGTTACCTTTGCTGAAAATATCAGCAAGTATCTTACAGAAAAGGGTTATAACTGTGTAGCAGTACACAGGGATATAAATAAGTAATTATGTCATTTTGCAGTGAACTGAAAAATGATCTGTGTAAAGAAAAGAAGAGCGTTTGCTGTCAGGTTGCCGAGTGTTACGGTTTTATGCTTTTCGGCAGGTCATTTTCTTATAAAAACATTTCTCTTATAACCGAAAATAAAAATATTGCAGACAGATATTCTTTGTTTTTTAAGAAAAATTTTGCAATTATACCGGGTATTAAGGCCACGGGAAAAACAAATATAAGATATACTTTATCGGTTGAAAACCCTGAGCTTTGCGCAAGAGTAATGACGGCTTTTGGGTATACGGGTAATGATTTATTAACCATAAACCACGACGTTTTCAAGAGAGACTGTTGCTTTTCCGCCTTTATTCGCGGCGCTTTTCTCGCCTGCGGACAGATGAGCGATCCTTATAAAAATTATCATACCGAATTTGTTATAAGAGACTTTACTCTGGCTCTTGAGTTTTACAGTCTTTTGATAGAGCGTGGGCTTTCTCCACGCCGCAGTATGCGTGGAAATTCTACCGTGATTTACTTTAATCAGGCTGAAACCATAGAGGAACTGTTAACCCTTATGGGATCAAACAAAAAGGTGCTTGAGCTTATAGAGGTGCAGGTTGCCAAAACTATCAGAAACAGAGAAAACAGAAAAAATAATCTTGAACTTTCAAATATAAACAAGCAGGTAGATGCCGCCGTTGATCAGTGTATGGCAATAAATTTTCTTTTAGAAAAAGGAAAGCTTGAAACACTAACCGACGAGCTTTACAGTGCGGCGATGCTTAGAAAGGAAAACCCTGAGGCATCTTTAAGTCAGCTGTGCAGGTTATCAGAAACCTCAATAACCCGTTCGGGACTTAATCATAGACTTAAAAAGATTTTGGAAATAGCAGAAAATATAAAAAACGGAGATAAATAATGGCTAAAGACTTTGTTCATTTACATCTTCATACAGAGTACAGCTTGCTGGACGGTTGTTGCCGTATCGGCAAGCTTTTTGACGCTGTAAAGAAGAACGGACAAAGTGCAGTTGCCATAACCGACCACGGCGTAATGTACGGCGCCGTAAACTTTTTTAAGGCGGCGAAAGAGGCAGGGGTAAAGGCAATTATAGGCTGTGAGGTATATGTTGCACCTCGAAGCCGTACAGATAAGCAAAAGGCGCTTGACAGCGAATATACACACCTTGTTTTGCTTTGCAAAAACGAAACGGGCTATAAAAACCTTATTAAAATGGTGTCTCTTTCTTTTACCGAAGGCTTTTATTCAAAACCAAGGGTAGATAAAGAACTTTTAAAGGAAAACAGTGAGGGACTTATTGCCCTTTCTGCCTGTCTTGCAGGTGAAATACCGAAAAAACTGACTAAAGGTGACTATGAGGGTGCTAAGCAAAGTGCCTTGTGGTTTGGCAGTGTTTTCGGCAGAGGTAATTTCTATATTGAACTTCAGGACCACGGCATAATTGAGCAAAAGCGCATTTTACCCGATATGCTGAGAATAAGCAATGAAACGGGGATACCCCTTGTTGCTACCAATGACGTTCACTATACCGAAAAAGAAGATGCCAAAATGCAGAAGGTACTTATCTGTCTGCAGACCGGCAAAAAATTAAATGAGGAAAGCCCTCTTGAGTTTAAGACAGACGAATTTTATCTTAAATCCTCAGAGGAAATGGAAAGCCTTTTTGCAAAATTTCCGGGCGCTGTAGAAAATACTGTGGAAATTGCAAATAAGTGCAATTTTGAGTTTGATTTTGGACATATAAAGCTTCCGCTTTTTGATATAGGAAATAAAAATCACGCCCTTTATCTTAAAGAAAAATGCTATGAAGGGCTGTATAGACTTTACGGTGAAAATGAAATAGCTGCCGCTAAAGAACGGCTTGATTTTGAACTGAACGTAATAGACGAAATGGGATATACCGACTATTACCTTATTGTTCAGGATTTTGTTGCCTTTGCAAAAAGCAAGGATATCCCCGTAGGTCCCGGCAGAGGCTCGGGTGCAGGTAGTATTGCGGCGTACTGTGTTGGCATAACGGGTATTGATCCTATAAAATATCAGTTGCTTTTTGAAAGGTTTCTTAATCCTGAAAGGGTAAGTATGCCCGACTTTGATATAGATTTTTGCTATGTAAGACGGCAAGAAGTTATTGATTATGTTATTGAAAAATATTCAAGTGACAGGGTGGCTCAGATAGTTACTTTTGGTACTCTTGCTGCAAGAAATGCAGTAAGAGATGTTGGCAGGGTAATGGACCTTCCGTATAATCTTTGTGACAAGGTTGCAAAGCTTATACCGAGAGATTATCATGCCAATTTAAGCCTTGCGGTACAAAAGGTGCCTGAGCTTAAAAGCCTTTATGAAGCCGATATGTCGGTTAATGAACTGATAAATATGGCGGTTAAAATTGAGGGTATGCCTCGTCACGCCTCTACCCACGCAGCAGGTGTTGTTATCTGTGACAGAAAGGTAAGTGAATACGTACCCCTTTCTACAAATGACGAAGCTATTGTGACTCAGTATACAATGACCGCACTTGAAGAACTTGGCCTTTTGAAAATGGACTTTTTGGGGCTCAGAAACTTAACGGTTATAAGCGATACCGAAAAAAGTATAAAACTTGAAAATCCCGATTTTTCTATTGATAAAATACCTCTTAACGACAAAGAAACCCTTGATATGATGGGAAAGGGTTATACAGCGGGTGTTTTTCAATATGAAAGCGAGGGTATGACAAACGTTGTCAAAACTTTTAAGCCTGAAAATATAGAAGACCTTATAGCCATACTGTCCCTTTACCGTCCGGGACCTATGGATTCTATACCTAAATATATTCACAACAGATTTCATCCCGAAGATATTCACTATGATAC
Organism: Acutalibacteraceae bacterium; assembly: GCA_045586405.1. Classification (GTDB taxonomy): domain Bacteria; phylum Bacillota; class Clostridia; order Oscillospirales; family Acutalibacteraceae; genus SIG607. The sequence continues at coordinate 51,156 of JAZNAG010000112.1, forward strand.
ACCGCTATTAAAACCTATACTTGATATTACTTACGGCTGTATAGTTTATCAGGAACAGGTTATGCAAATTTGCAGAAATTTAGCAGGATACTCTCTTGGCAGGGCAGATGTGGTGCGCCGAGCTATGTCAAAGAAGAAACACAGCGTTATGGAGGCCGAAAGAGAGGTCTTTATAAACGGTGCCGTTAAAAACGGTATTGAGGCTTCTGTTGCAAGTAAGATTTTTAGTGATATGGCTGATTTCAGTTCATACGCTTTTAATAAATCTCACGCGGCGGCATACGGATATATAGCCTATCAAACGGCATATCTTAAATGCCATTATAAAAAAGAATATATGGCGGCGCTTATTTCAAGTGTTACCGATAATGTTACAAAGGTAAATGAATATATTGCCGAATGTCAGCGCCTTTCTATTCCTATTTTACCGCCTAATGTAAATTACAGTGAAGAAAATATGACTGTAACAAACAACGGTATACGTTTTGGCCTTTTAATGATTAAAAATCTTGGCAGAAATACTGCTAAAAAGATTATAGATGAGCGAAAAAGCGGCGGAAAATACACTTCATTTTATGATTTTACGGTAAGAAATTACAGCAGAGAGCTTAACCGCAGAGCTATTGAAAATCTTATAAAAAGCGGCGCTCTTGACGGTATGGGTGAAAACCGCAGACAAATGCTTCTGGGTATTGAGGCTGTGCTTAGCGTTGCCGAAACAAAAAGCCGTTTTGAAAACGGCGGACAGATGGATTTATTTTCTCTTGACAGCGAAAGCGGTGATGATAATTTCACTCTTCCGCCTATGGAGGAAATGAAAGAAAGCGAACTTTTCAGGCTTGAAAAGGAAGCCACGGGAATGTATTTGTCAGGGCATCCGATGAAGGCTTATGAGGCTTTTGCAAAATATAACGGTGCAAAGTTTATAAGAGAAATTTTGCAGACAGACGACCTTGACGGCAAGCGTGTAACTCTTGTATGTATGGTAAGTGACGTACAGGTCAGAAAACTCAAAAGCGGACAGATTCTCTGTAATGTTACGGCTGAAGATGTTACGGGCAGTATTGATGTTATTTGCTTTGCCTCTGCTTATGCAAAATACCAAGACCTTTTAAGCGCTTCAAAGGTGCTTAAAATGGTGGGAAAGGTAAGCGACAGAGAGGAAAGTCACGGTGAAATTATACTTGAACGCGCCGAGATTTTACCTGATTTTGCACAAAATTTTAAAGTTCCTATTGTAAAAGAGACAAAAAAGGTATATATTAAAATAGACTTTATGGATGGCGCAAAGATGAAAATGGTGACGCCTGTGCTGGAAGAAAACAGCGGAAGCAGTCCTGTTTATATTTATTGTGAGAACGATAAGAAGAGTTATTGTGCGCCTGAAAGACTGTGGATAGACAGTAACAGTCAGGTTTTAAATAAACTTAAAGAAATACTTGGCGAAGAAAATGTAAAAACAGTATAACAAGAGGGGTGAAAAAGGTGCAGACTTATAAGATAGCAGGTCTTATTGTAGAAATGGATGTAAAGTATGACAGACTTAAAGAGTATGCCGAGCCATATCTGTATAAGGGCAGAGAAAAGCCTGATATGACGCTTGAGTTAAAGGAAGAAGCTCTTTTAAGGGCAAAAAGTCATTATCCGAATTTGAGCGAGTCTGACCTTGAATACCTCCTTTACGGTATACTTTTTTATGACAGACTGCTGGATTTCGGCGGTATGATGCTTCATGCATCGGCGGTTGGTCTTGAAAAAAGAGCCTATCTTTTCTCGGCTAATTCGGGGGTGGGTAAATCTACCCATACGGCTTACTGGACCGAGCTTTATAAGAACGCGGTTATAATCAATGATGATAAACCTGCCTTAAGATTTGTTGACGGTGAACTTTACGTATACGGCACTCCATTTAGCGGCAAGCATAATAAGAGTGTTAACAGCAGATTTTTACTTGGCGGAATATGCTTTTTGACAAGAGGCAGTGAAAATGAAATTGAAAGCATTACTCCTGCCGAAGCTTTGCAGTATATATTGAAGCAAAGTATAAGCAGTTATCACGCCGACAGAGTTGCAAAAAAACTTCAGATTATGGATAAGGTCCTCGCTAACGCAAAGCTTTATAAAATGAAATGTATAAACGACATTTCTGCCGCAAAGGTATCTTATGAAAAAATGAAGGTATCAATGCCGGTAAAACTTTTAGAGCTTCTTCCGGTTATGGAAGAAACCTTATCAGCCGGCTGTACCGTGACCTTTACTACCCACGGCAAAAGTATGCGTCCCATATTAAACGACGGCGACAGCGTAACCGTTAAAAAAGCGGATAAATATAAGGTAGGGGATGTTGTGCTTTACAGAAAGCCTGACGGTAAGTTTGTATTGCACAGAATAATAGGACTAAAAAAAGATACAGTGTATACTCAGGGCGATTCGCTTCACGAAAAAGACGAGCCTATTACCGTGGATGCAATACTTGGCAAAGCAATAGCCTACGTTTATCCTCAAAGAGAGGTTAAAACCACCGAGTTTGCTTATAAACTTTATAAAATTCTTTATATGTCTTATGTGGGCAGAATGTTAAGACTTTTAAAAAGAAAAATAATGAAAAAACAGCACTCTTAAGAGTGCTGTTTTTGTTTTAGATTTTACCGTTTTCGTTATATTTTCTTACGATATTTTTAATACGGTCAATGGGGTTTAGCAGTTCGCTTATTGAGTTGTCACAGTTAAGTGTATCAATAAGAAGCGCAATGTACTTTGACATATTTACGTTGCAGTACCATTCTTTAGAGAGAAGCTCGGGCTCATTATATATAAGGTTGGTGGTGAATACTTTATCGATTAGACCTCTGGAATAGTATTCGTCAAACTTATCATAGCCGTCAACGAAAAGGCCGAAGGTGGAGAATATGAATACGCGTTTTGCACCTTCTTTTTTCAGTCTTTCTGAAACATCCAGCATTGACTCGCCTGAAGAAATCATATCGTCTACAATAATAAGGTCTTTACCCTTAACATCGTTACCTAAAAATTCGTGGGCTTCAATGGGGTTTTTACCGTTTACGATTACCGAGTAGTTTCTTCTTTTATAGAACATACCAAGAGGCAGACCTAAAACAGAAGAGTAGTAGATACATCTGCCCATACCGCCTTCGTCGGGAGAAACTATCATAGTGTGGTCTTTGTCAAGCTTTACATCAGGAACGTTTTTAAGGAGAGCCTTTATCATCTGATAGGTAGCTTGTACATTGTCAAAGCCGTCAAGGGGAATAGCGTTGTTAACTCTGGGGTCGTGGGCATCAAAGGTGATGATGTTTTTAACACCCATTCTTACAAGCTCCTGAAGAGCCATAGCACAGTCCATAGATTCTCTTGTTGAGCGTCTGTGCTGTCTGCCTTCGTAAAGCATAGGCATAATTACGGTGATTCTTCTTGCTTTACCGCCGAAAGCGGCAATAACTCTCTTTAAATCTTGGAAGTGGTCATCGGGACTCATAGGCACTTCTTTGCCGTACATTTTGTAGGTTACGCCGTGATTAAAGCAGTCGCAGATAATATAAGCGTCAAGACCGCGTGCTGTGTGGTTTAAAACGCCCTTTGCTTCACCTGTACCAAAACGTGGGCAGTTAGCATTGATTACATAGCTGTGCTCAGGCGGCATACCGCGCCATTGCATAAGATAGTAATCTACCTTTGCTGAAATATCCTCACAGCCACGCATATTTACTATTGCAAGGTCGCCGTAAGGAGTGTGAGTCAGTGACATAGTTGCCATATTTTTTCCCTCCAAAAGTCCTGTTACTAATATAATAACATAAACTCTTAAAATAATAAAGAGTTTTTTCGACATATTAAGTTAAAAAATTCGTTGAATAAATTGCATACTTTTGGTATAATGAACAAAGATGTTAAAATTATCATATTCGGAGGACGAAATTATGCCTAAAGTTACACTTTTAACTTATACACCGGATCCTGAAATTACCATAGCCTCAGCCGCAAAACTTTGTTACAGCCCTGCAAGTATTGATACTGTAAGAGACGGCCTTACCGAGGAAACAGCGGCGGAGTTTGTTGAAATGCTTTCAAATCTCGGACATGAAAGTCCTACCGAGCATGCTTATTTTACCTTTGGAATCGAAGGTGTATCCCGTGCGCTTCTTGCACAGATAACAAGACACCGTATTGCTTCTTTCTCGGTGCAGAGCCAGAGATATGTTACAGAAAAGCAGTTCGGCTATGTTCTGCCGCCTGAAATTGAAAACTGCCCTGAGGCTCTTGAAATATTTAATGAATCTATGAAGAGAGATCAGCAAGATTATGATAAAATCACAGCGGTTTTAAAAGAGAAGCATTTAAAAGAATTTTTAAATGAAGGTAAAGACGAAAAAACCGCACAGAGAATGGCAGAGAAGAAGGCTATTGAAGATGCAAGATTTGTTTTGCCCAATGCTTGCGAAACCAAAATGATAGTTACCATGAATACAAGATCTTTGCTTAATTTCTTCAGGCACCGTTGCTGCACAAGGGCTCAGTGGGAGATCCGCGATGTAGCTAATCAGATGTTGGCGCTTGTCAGCGAGGTTGCACCTCAGCTTTTCAAAAAGGCGGGTCCTTCTTGCGTAGCAGGTCATTGTCCCGAGGGTAAAATGAGTTGTGGCAGAGTTAAGGAAATGCGCGAGCTTAATGAAAAAATCAAAAACGGTGAATATAATGGGTAAACTAATTGTTATAGAGGGACTTGACGGAAGCGGAAAGTCCACTCAGCTTGAATTACTTTATAAAAATCTAACCGATAAGGGTATAGACTGTCGCTGTGTTTCTTTCCCCGATTATGAACACCCCTCCAGCACACTTGTTAAAATGTATCTTTCGGGTGAGTTTGGTAATGATCCGGGGGATGTAAATGCTTATGCCGCTTCTACCTTTTATGCGGTGGACAGATATGCTTCTTTTAAGAAGTATTGGGGCGACTACTATAATGGCGGCGGCGTAGTTATTGCAGGCAGATATGTTACCTCGAATGCGGTTCACCAGAACTCAAAGCTTGATGAGTCGCTGTGGAACGGTTTTCTTGACTGGCTGTATGATTTTGAGTATGTAAAAATGGGTATTCCAAAGCCTGATAAGGTTATTTTCCTTGATATGCCTATTGAGGTTTCTCAAAAGCTTATGACAGGCAGATATAAAGGCGATGAAGCCAAAAAGGATATTCACGAAAGAAATACCGATTATCTTGAGCATTGCAGAAAATCTGCCCTTTATACCGCAGAGTATTCGGGTTGGCAGAAAATTTCCTGCGCTAAAGACGGCGAGGCCAGAACTATCGAAGATATAGCTCAGGATGTATTAAACAGCGTACTTGAGGTTTTATAAGGAGTAAATATGGTTTATACTTTTTTAGCCGACGGCTTTGAAGAAGCAGAGGCAATAGTGCCCGTAGATATTTTAAGACGGTTAAACATACCTGTAGTAACGGTCGGCGTAACAGGTAAAAACGTGACAGGCAGTCATAATATAACGGTTGCGGCTGACACAGAAATCGATAAAGCCGATTTTACCGATATTACCGCAGTTATACTTCCGGGCGGTATGCCGGGTACTCTTAATCTGCAAAAAAACGAAAAACTTTGCGCTCTTTTAAAGCAGTGCAGTAAGCAGAAAGTTATAATTTCTGCTTTATGTGCTGCGCCATCTATACTTGGCGGTCTTGAGCTTTTAAAGGGTAGGGAGTATACCTGTTATCCCGGTTTTGAAAAGAGTATAGACGGAATACACAAAAATATTCCTCTTGTTATAGATGAGGGTAAAAATACCCTTATTACTGCCTGGGGCCCCGGTGCCGCATACCGTTTCGGCTTTGCCTTGGCAGAAAAAATCCTAGGTAAAGATGTAAATGACCTTAAAAAATCTATGATGATGTGCGGAGACGAATAATGGACGAAAACAAAGAAATTATAAACGGCGAAACATTAGAAGAAACGGTAGCTGAAAAAGCTGTAATTGAAATTCAGCCGCAACCTGCCAAGCCTAAAAAGAAAATACTGTTATACTCGGCACTGTCTGTAGGTGCCGTATTTCTTGCTACGGTTATCGGTGTTTTAGTCTTTGCTTTGTGCGATATAAACGGTGTATATAATAAATACGATACAAGTATCGGTATTGAAAAGGGAACACCGTCTTCTGTTATTGCTAAAACTCTTGAAAACGAAGGGGTAATTAAAAGTTCCTTTATTTTCAGAGTTTACAGTAAATTGACAGGTTATGAGAGTAAATTTTTATATGGTGTTTACGATATAAAGGCTAAAAGCGGATACAAGCAAATTGCCGAAAAGCTTTCTACCGAGGGTGCTGTGCTTGAAAGCGTTAGCGTTACCATTCCCGAAGGTACGGGTATAAACGATTTTGTTAAAGATGTAAACGGTGCCGACGTTACGGTGCCCGGTATTGCTACTTTGCTTGAAAGAGCAGGGGTATGCTCTAAAGAACACTTTTTTGAAGCATTAAACAATGCGGATATAAAAGGTGAACTTTTCGTCTCGGTAGACAAAAACAATACTTATTATGCCCTTGAGGGTTATCTTTTTCCTGACACCTATGAATTTTATTCCTATAACTCAGAGGAATGTGCTGTTTTAGCGGTTAATAAAATGATAGACAAAATGAATAAGGTAATTGACAGCGATATAAAGGCAAGAGCAAAAGAAAAGGGTATGAGCATAAATGAGGTACTAACCCTCGCATCTATTGTTCAGATGGAAGCGGGGCTTGATACCAAGGGTATGCCCAAGGTTGCCGCAGTTTTCTATAACAGAATGAACCGTGGCGAAGGTATGGGTTCTTCGCCTACTTGCTATTATGGTGATTCTTTTGATAATGACGACGGCAGATATAATACCTATAACATAAAGGGCTATCCGCCGGGACCACTTTGCTCACCCGGTAAAGAAGCCATAAATGCGGTACTTTATCCTGAGGAAAACTTTACAGAATATTTTTATTTTGTGACCGATAAAAACGGCAAGTTTTATTTTCATAAAACCTCTGCTGAGCAGTCTGCTACCATAAATCGTTTAAAGCAGGAAGGAAACTGGATATATGAGTATTTTGACTAAAAGAAAAATACCCGAGCTTCTTTGTCCTGCGGGAGATTTAACCCGTCTTATTGCGGCAGTTGATTACGGCGCAGATGCGGTTTATCTTGCAGGTGAGGAATTCGGTATGCGGACAGCTGCCTCAAACTTTGGAGAGGAAGATTTGCTGAAGGGTGTGGAATATGCCCACAGCCACGGCGTGAAAGTGCACGTCGCCTGTAATACCGTGCCTCATAACGAAGAAATGAGCAGACTTCCCGATTTTCTCCTAGGCCTTGAAAAAGCAGGGGTAGACGCTATTATTGCCAGTGATATAGGCACTATGGGGCTTGTTAAAAAATATGCCCCGTCAGCTGAACTTCACGTATCGGTGCAGTCGGGTATATGTAACTACGTTACGGCAAACGCTTTTTATGAAATGGGCGCAAAAAGAATAGTTCTGGCAAGGGAACTGTCACTGGAAGAAATAAAGGAAATACGAGAGAAAACACCAAAAGATCTTGAAATAGAGTGCTTTGCTCACGGTGCTATGTGTGTTTCCTTTTCGGCAAGATGCCTTTTATCAAGCTATATGACGGGCAGAGATGCAAATAGAGGCGACTGTGCTCAGCCTTGCCGTTGGAATTATGCCCTTATGGAAGAAAAGCGACCCGGACAGTATTTTGATATTACCGAAACCGACAAAGGCAGTTATATACTTAACGCAAACGATATGTGTATGGCGCAGTACCTTGATAAAATGTGCGAAGCCGGTGTAGACAGCATTAAAATAGAGGGCAGAGCAAAATCTCACTATTATGTTGCTGTTACCACAAATGCCTACCGTGCCGCACTTGACAGCCTTAAAGAAGCAGAGGGCGAGTGGAAGCTTGAAAAATGGATAGAAGAAGAACTTGACAAGATAAGCCACCGTCCATACAGTACAGGCTTCTATTTTGGAGAGCCGTCGCAGACCTATCAAAGCGCAGGCTACGTGAGAGATTACTCGGTAGCGGTTGTTGTTACGGGTTATGAAAACGGCTGTATAGTAGGTATCATGAAAAATAAATTCTATAAAGGTCAGGAATTTGACTGTCTGTGTGTAAAAGAAGAGCCTTTTGTCTTTACGGCAGAGAAAATTTTTGATAAAGACGGTAACGAAATCGATAACGCGCCCCATCCTATGATGGTTGTTAAAATTCCTTGTGAAAGAAAGGCGCCTGCGGGCTCACTTCTCAGAATGAAAAATGAATAAATTTATCACCCCGAGAAAAACTACTCGGGGTGATTTTTTATGAAAACATATATAAGGCTCATTTGCGTTTTTGTGCTTATTCTTTCAATGTTTTTGGTTGGAACCGTCCGCGTTGCCGTAATAAATAACGATAAAAAAATCTCTGCCGCCGCAGAGCAAAACAGTATGGTTCTAAATCTGGCTCAGAACAGGGGCAGAATTTTTGACTGTAATCTTAACGCTTTAACTGGAAATTCTTATGAAAATTATGCCGTTATTACACCCTCTGAGCAAACTATTATGTATTGCAGTACCGCCTTTTTCGGTGAGGAAAAAATACGTGTTTTGGGGAAGCTCAGAAACGGTAAACCTGCGGTGGTGAAAAAGCAGGAAATTTCTTGCGCGGGTGTAATAAATGTTAAGGTGCCTGTATGGAATAAGGACGATTTTTGCATTCATCTGCTTGGTTATACCGATGCTTCTAATCACGGCGTTTCGGGAATAGAAAAGGCTATGGACAGCTACCTTTACAGCGACGAAAAAGTCACCGTAAAATACGCCTCTAACGCTTTGGGACAGGCGCTTGGCGGTATAGAACCTACAGTTCTTGGGGATACTCTTTCAACTACGGGAGTGGTTACCACAATAGACAGAAACGTTCAGGTGGTTATGGAAAAAGCTGCAGAGAATCTTAAAAAAGGGGCAATAGTGGTAAGTGAGGCAGGAACGGGTAAAATAAGGGGAATGCTCAGTAAACCATCCTTTACTAAAGAGGGCATAAGCGAAGCACTTGAATCAGCCGATTCTCCCCTCATGAACAGGGCGCTTAAGGGTTATAATGTAGGCTCGGCTTTTAAACCCTGCGTTGCACTTGCAAACGGAAAACTCAGCAGTATGACGGTTGAGTGTGAGGGAAGTGTGAGCATTGAAAACAGCACCTTTTATTGCCATTTGCGAAGCGGTCACAAAACTGTCGATATAAAGGATGCGCTGGTGAATTCCTGCAACTCTTTTTTTTACCGTTTTGCATTAAATACAGGTGGCGATAAGCTTTACGAGACAGCAACCCTTTTCGGCTTCGGTTATAATAAAATTCTATGCGACGGCATAACTACTCAAGGTGAATGTATACCCTCAAGAAACAGCCTTAAAGATAACCGTGTTCTTGCCAATTTTTCAATAGGGCAGGGGCAATTTCTTGCGTCGCCCATAACAATGCTTTCTCTTTATGAAGCTATAGCATGCGGTGGTCAGTACCACCAGCCAACTTTAATAGAAGGCTTTATGGAAAACGCGACAATTACCGAAAAAACTGCCGAAAAACCACCCACAAAGGCAATAGACGAAAATACCGCACTTATGCTTAAAAACTATCTCTCAGAGGTGGTTATAAGCGGTACGGGGAAAAACGCTTACAGCGAAAGGGTGAAAATAGCGGGTAAAACCGCTACCGCACAAACAGGCTGGATAGGTGAGGATGAAAACAGTATAGAACATTCTTGGTTTTGCGGTTTTTTTCCTGCCGATAACCCAAAATATATAGCAGTTGTGCTTGTTGAGGACAGTGCAAACACCGCCTGTTCTGCCACGGAAATTTTTAAATATATAGCCGAAGGATTAAGTTGACAAAAGGCAGTTTTATATATATAATAATTTTGTATGTTTATATATATTTATAGCGATTGCGAGGAACAGTAAAAATGCAATGGACATCTTTAAATGAACTGAGAGAAAAATATCTTTCCTTTTTTGAAAGCAAGGGACATCTGCGCCTTGGCAGTTTTTCTTTGGTTCCCAATAACGATAAATCACTTCTTCTTATAAATTCGGGTATGGCACCTATGAAGAAGTATTTTACAGGTGAGGTTACTCCTCCGAGAAACCGTGTTACCACCTGCCAGAAGTGTATAAGAACACCCGACCTTGAACGCGTTGGTCATACCGCGCGTCACGGTACATACTTTGAAATGCTGGGTAACTTCTCTTTCGGCGATTATTTCAAGAACGAGGCTATTGAGTGGGCGTGGGAATTTTTAACCAAAACCCTTGAAATTCCTGCTGAACTTCTCTGGCCTTCTGTTTACGAAGAAGACGACGAAGCCTATGATATCTGGAAAAATAAAATCGGTGTTGATGAAAAGCATATTGTAAGGCTGGGTAAAGAAGATAACTTCTGGGAGCACGGAACAGGTCCTTGCGGTCCTTGCAGTGAGATTTATTTTGACCGCGGTATTAAATACGGTTGCGGTAGCCCTGACTGTAAACCCGGCTGTGAATGTGACAGATATATGGAGATCTGGAACAATGTATTTTCACAGTTTAACAATATGGGTGATGGCACCTACACCGAGCTTGAAAACAAGAACATTGATACCGGTATGGGCCTTGAAAGACTTGCCTGTGTAATGCAGGATGTTGATAATATGTTCGAGGTTGATACTATCAGAAATATTATCAACAAGGTTTGTGCTCTTTCGGGCAAAATCTACGGTAAAGACAGCGCAAATGATATTTCTATTCGTGCTATTACCGACCACAGCCGTGCCGCTACATTTATGATAAGCGACGGTATTATGCCTTCAAATGAAGGCAGAGGTTACGTGCTTCGCCGTCTTATAAGACGTGCTTGCCGTCACGGTAAAATGCTTGGCATTGACCGTCCTTTCCTTGTAGAAATGTGCGAATCGGTTATAAACGAAAACAAGGGTGCTTATACCGAACTTATAGAAAAAGAAACCCTTATAAAGAAGGTACTTGCTACCGAGGAAGCCGCATTCTCCAAAACTATTGACCAAGGTCTTGCCATTATTGCTTCTCTTACCAAAAACGGCGGTGTAGTCTCGGGTGAAGATGCTTTCCGTCTTTACGATACCTACGGTTTCCCCCTTGACCTTACAAAAGATATTTTAAGCGAAAAGAATATGACGGTTGACGAGGAAACCTTTGACCGTCTTATGCAACAGCAAAGACAAAAGGCAAGAGAGGGCAGAAAGGTTGCTGACGCTCAGTCATGGAAGAGCGACGGCATTTCCTTTGAAAATGCAGAAGATACTGTATTTGTTGGTTATACCGACGAGGTTAGCAAGGGCGAAATTATTGCCGTTGCTACCGACGGTGAGCAGACCGATAGTATCTCAGAAAAACAAAAAGGTATAATCGTTTTAGATACAACCTGTTTCTATGCCGAAAGCGGTGGTCAGGTTGGTGACACCGGCATAATTGAAAATGAAAACGGCTGTTTTGTAGTTGAAAATACCACCAAAAACGGCGGAGTATTTATGCACTTCGGCTTTATGGAAAAAGGTTCCTTTAAGGCAGGCGACAGCGTTAACGCAGTTATTGATACTGCAAGAAGAAACGCTATAAGAAGAAATCATACCGCTGCCCATCTTTTACAGGCAGGGCTCAGAAAGGTGCTCGGTACACACGTTGAACAGGCAGGTCAGCTTGTAAACGAAAAGGCTGTCAGATTTGACTTTACTCATTTTTCTGCTATGACAGCTGATGAAATAGCAGAGGTTGAAGCCTTTGTGAACGCCGCAATTTTAAGGGGTATTCCGGTAGAAAATTGCGAAATGCCCATTGAAAAAGCCAAAGAAATGGGCGCTATGGCATTGTTTGGCGAGAAGTATGGCGACGTTGTAAGGGTTGTTAATGTTGAGGATGCTTCTGTTGAACTTTGCGGCGGTACACATATCGATAACTCTGCAAAAATCGGTCTTTTCCGTATTATTTCAGAGTCGGGTGTTGCGGCAGGTGTCAGAAGAATTGAGGCTGTTACAGGTACCGGCGTACTTGATACTCTTATTCACTATAAAGAAATTATCGATAATGCTTGTGCAGGTATAAAGTGCGGTAACTTTGAAGAACTTGCTAAGGCTGTTGTCGTTCTTGCTACTGATAACAAAGAAAAAGACAAGAAAATTTCCGCTCTTGAAGCAAAGCTTGCCAGCGGTAAAATCGACGATATTATAAAGAATGCGGTTTCTGTTGGTAACCTTACTGTTGTAAGTGCCGTGCTTGAGGGTACAGGCAGTGAAGAACTTAGAAATATGGCTGAAAAGGTAAAGGGCGATAACCCTGTCGCTGTGGCTGTATTTGCAGGTGTTACCGATGGCAAACTTACCTTCTGTGCCGCTTGCGGTGCCGAGGCTGTAAAGGCAGGCGCTAATGCCGGAAACCTTGTCAGAGGCGTTGCCGAAATAGCTGGCGGTAAGGGCGGCGGACGCCCTGACTTTGCTATGGCAGGCGGTAAAGATGCAGGTCTTGCACAAAAGGCGATTGACGCTGTAATCGACCTTGTTAAAGCACAGATAGGAGAATAAATTATGGACTGTTTATTCTGTAAAATAGCTGCAGGGGAAATCCCGTCTACTAAAGTTTATGAAGACGAATTTGTTTATGCCTTTTTGGATATTGATCCCAAGGCTCCCTTTCACGCTATTATCATACCCAAAGAGCATATTTGCTGTGCCGACAAAATTGACGGCGAAAACAGTTTTCTTATTGCCAAAGTTTTTGAGGCTATTGCTAAAATTTCAAAACAGGAAAACCTTGAAAAAGGCTATCGTGTTGTAAATAACTGCGGTGAGCAGGGCGGACAGACAGTTGGGCATATTCATTTCCACCTTCTCGCCCGCAGAAATCTTGCCTGGCCTCCCGGCTGATGAAAGGACAGATACTATGGCTGAGTTTTACAAAATGAAAATAGCAGGACTTGACAGAAGTCTTCAAAAATTCCCTGTTAACGATAAACTTGATATTGCGGGATTTATAATTTTTGGTGATACAGAACTTACCATCAGTGCAAGTAAAGAGCTTCTTTCAAAATGTCCCGAGTTTGATGTTATACTTACCCCCGAGGCAAAAAGTATCCCTATTGCGTATGAAATGTCACGCCAGTCGGGTAAGCCCTACATAGTTGCAAGAAAAGGCCTTAAGGTTTATATGGGTAATCCAATTAAGGTGACTGTTCGTTCCATTACAACCCAAAAGGAACAAACACTTTATCTCGGCGAGGCTGAGGTAGAGCTTATAAAGGGCAAGAAAGTGCTTATTGTTGATGATGTTATAAGCACGGGGGAATCCTTAAATGCTGTGCGCGAACTTTTGAACAAGGCCGGCGGTATAGAAGCCGCTTCCTGCGCAATTTTGGCAGAGGGAGACGCGGCAGACAGAGATGACATCATATTCCTTGAAAAACTCCCACTCTTCTTCAAATAAAACAGATATAATATTTCGGTATGCAGTGCTGACTGCCGCCGTTATGCTTATTTTATCCTTTGCATTAAAGACGGCAGGTCAGGTATTTTATCTGATTTTTGCCGTCTTACTGTTAATGGCAGGTGTATTTTTCGGTACAATAAAGAAAAATGCAAAGCTAATAATTACGGCTGTTCTCATTTCTCTTTTCTGCTTTCGTATAATAAGCATACTAAACTACTCTCAAAAGGCATCAGATTTAGACGGTATAAGAGAAAATATAGTTGCTGTAGTATCAGCTTCTCCCGTACAAAGCGGAGAAACCGATTCGGCATACTGTATAGCGACAGTATATGACAGCGAGAGAGATTTAATTAAAAGCGGCGAAAAAGTTTTACTTTACGGTGACGGTATTATAAATTTATCACTTGGTGATAAAATTACGGCAGATGTAAAACTTTCGGCGCTAAACCGTAAAGACAGTATTTCTTTTTACGGTGAAAATGTCTTTGTAAGTGCAAAACTGTTAGAAACAGCTACAGTGGATAAAAATCATAAAAGTGTATATTCGCTTTCCTTTGCGGTCAGGCAGTACGCTAGAAAAATACTTATAAACACCACAAAAAACAGCGGTATGTTACTGGCTGTTATAACGGGCGAAAGAAGCTTTATCGGAGAAATTTTTTATGATCAGGTAAAGGTGGCAGGGCTCAGCCATATACTTGTGGTTTCGGGGCTACATTTTGCAGTGCTTTGCGGTGCAATATTAAGGTTTTTAAGCTTGATTCGTTTACCGCAATTTTTAAAGGATATTTTGCTTCTTGTCTTCTTGTTTTTTATGATGTGCGTATGCGGTTTCGGTATGTCAATACTCAGGGCAAGTACGGTGTATATTTTTGCTATGATTTATCGACACCTTAATCGTTTATCAGACAGCATTTTAACACTTTCAAATGCCGTTATACTTGTGCTTTTTATACATCCTTTTGCGGTTTTCAGTCTTGCCTTTTTGCTTTCCTTTGCATCTACATTCGGCATACTTGTGCTGTCGAGAAGCATTATGTATTCTATAGACAAAAGGGTAACTCTTGTAAAGCCTGCACGTTATATTGTTGAGGCGGCTTCCGTTTCGTTTTCGGCTTATATAGCAACCCTGCCTATTGTGGTTTATTATTTTGGCTATCTGCCAACCTATGCAGTGCTGACCAATGTGCTTATTGCGCCGATTTCTACCGCTATGCTGGTATTGACGGCTGTGGGCACAATACTGGGCGGTGTACCTGCTGTGAGTAACCTTATTTTAACGGTGGCAGACACCTTGGCAGATTATTTCGTTTCGGTGGTAAATCTTGCGGTAAAACTACCGCTGAATACAATTCCGCTTAGAAACGAAGCAGCGCTTACGATAACTCTACTTCTTGTATTCTTAATCATTTATATAATCAAGGCAAAACTTTATAGAATTTTAATGAAAAAGAGGTGAGCCGTTATGGCTTTGTGCAACGAATCCCATATTAAAAACGATATAAAGCTGTCAAATATAGCGCCCTGCTATATAATTTTCGGAAATGACGGCTACCTTAAAAATAAGAATGCTGAAAATATTATAAACGCGGTTGTAGATACCGAGGATATATTTAATTTTCAAAAATTTGTGGGCGAATGCTCTATGCAAGAGGTTTATGACGCCAAAGAGCAACTGCCCCTTATGGCAGATAAAAAGTGCATTTTTATAAAAGATTATGATTTTCTTGACTGCTCGCAGGAAGATTTTGAAATACTTCTTAAAGTCTGCGGTGAAAGAAGTGACGACTGTGTGGTCGTTTTTCTGCTTGACAGTATTGAGGTTGATGTAAAAAAACAGCCCGAACGTCTTAAAACCCTTATAAGCGCTGTAGAAAAGGCATCGGGAAAGGCGGTGCTTGTTAATCACCGTCAGACAGGTGAACTCGTAAGAATGGTGGTTTCTGCCTGTGAAAAGCGGGGCTGTACCATCAGAAACGATACTGCGCGATTTTTTATTGAATATGTGTCAGAGGATATTGATACCATAATGAACGAGCTTGAAAAGCTTTGCGCCTATAAGGCCGGTGGAGTTATCGACACAGAAACTGTTAAAAAGGTAAGTGTAAGAAACATTGACCAGTCGATGTACGACCTTTCGGCAAAGATTTTGAGGCAGGACGTTGGCGGTGCTTTAAATCTACTTGACGAGCTTCTTTATATGCGCATAAAACCTATCGCTCTGCTTTCGGCAATATCAGGCGTTTATGTTGATTTATCAAGGGCTTTGGCGGCAAAAAAGGCATCTCTTAAAGCTGAAAATATTATAAATGATTTTGGCTATAAGGGACGTGAATTTGTGGTAGAAAGAACTATGAAAACTCTGTCAAACTTTACTGAAAAACAGATAGCACTCAGCCTTAACGAGCTTTGTGCTGCCGATGTAAAGCTTAAAAGCTTTTCAGGGGAAGACAGAATAGTTCTTGAAGAACTTATAGTAAGGCTTTCTTATATTGCCTCAAAGGGTGAGTCAATTGATTAGACTTGAAGAAGCGGTTATCGTAGAGGGTAAGTACGATAAAATAAAACTTGAAAATTTTATTGATGCTTACATTGTTACCACAGGCGGTTTCAGAATTTTCAAGGACAGAGAAAAAAGAGAACTTCTTAAAAAACTGGCTGAGGAAAAGGGCGTTATAATAATGACCGACAGCGACAGCGCGGGAATGGTTATACGCTCTCACCTAAAAGGAATTCTCCCTGATGGTAAAATAATAAATGTTTATATACCGCAGATAAAAGGTAAAGAAAGGCGCAAGAGTGAAGTGAGCGCCGAAGGTTTACTTGGTGTAGAGGGCGTAAGTGAAGAAGTTATAACCGAAGCGCTAAGCAGGGCAGGGGTATTACTGAAAAAAGAAAACCAAAAGCGAAGACATGATATTGATAAAGCTTTTCTGTATGAACTTGGACTTTCAGGCGGAAAAGACAGCCGAAAAAGACGGGAAGAGTTTTATAAGTTTATTAAGCTTCCTCTTTGTATTCAGACCAACAGTTTTCTTGAATATGCAAACAGAGTTTATACAAAAAGCGAATTTGAAAGGGTGTATAAAGAATGCCTAAAACAACAGGACAGCAGGTAAAGGTACTGGCTATTCTTGATTTGCTTAAAAAACATGCCGATGAAGAAAATCCTATCAATGCTGTTGAAATTTCAGAGTATCTTGCGCAAATGGGTATAGATGCCGAGAGAAAATCGGTTTACAGATGTATAGACGCCCTTATCGATTACGGCTATGATATCATTAAAACACGCACTCCAAAGGCAGGATATTATCTTGCCGATAAAACCTTTCAGTTGCCAGAAATTTATCTGCTTACCGATGCGGTGCAGGCGGCAAGTTTTATAACCGTTAAGAAAACAAGGGAACTTGTTAAAAAACTTGACGGAATGTTAAGCGAGGGTGAGCGCAGAAAGCGTGAAAAGGGGCTTTATATAGATAATGGACACAAGTGCGAAAATGAAGAAATTTACTATAATATAGATACCCTTTCCCGTGCTATTTCCGAGCAAAAAAAGGTGAAACTTACCTATACTGTAAGAGCAATAGACCAAAACAAAAAAATCGTTACTGTAAATAAAGATTACAAAGTTTCTCCCTATGCGCTTATCTGGCAGAATGAGCATTATTATCTGGTTGCAAATAACGAAAAATACGATAACCTTATGCATATTCGAATAGACAGAGCAAAAAGAATTTCGGTAACTAATGAAAACTGGCGTCATTTCAGTCAGGTAAGTGAATATAAAGATCATTTTGATATTGCCGATTATGCTGCAAAAAGTTTTCAGATGTACGCAGGAGAGCTTACCGAGATAACTCTGCGCTGTAACGCTTCTATTATTGAGCAGGTAGTTGACAGATTTTCTGATAAAATATTTATAAGGAAAAATGAAGACGGCTGGTTTACTTTTTCTACTAAGGTAATGCTGAGTCAGGGTATTGTTAATTGGATACTGCAGTTTGGAGAGAATATTAAGGCAGAGGCACCCGAAAAACTTATTGATATGGTGAAAGAGCGTATAAAATCTCTTGCGGAAATTTACAATTAAAATGCTTGACTTTTACTCGGCTGTATTATATAATTACAAAGTCACAGCCAAGCAGTTGGAGAGATGGCTGAGTTGGTCTAAGGCGCACGACTGGAAATCGTGTAACGGCTTAAACCCGTTCGGGGGTTCGAATCCCCCTCTCTCCGCCAAAGAAATAATAGTCCGCCCTAGTGGGTGGGCTATTATTTTTTACAGAAAATCAGGGATTCGAACAAGGAGGGAGCGAAGCGGAAGAAAACAGTCCGGTGGACTGTTTTTGCCGACGTGGGCAACGAACGAAGTGAGGCGATAGAGCACGGCAGTG
>JAZNAG010000113.1:0-32641 GCA_045586405.1 Acutalibacteraceae bacterium
GGCGGCGGAAACCGCAGAAAGTACAGAGTTATCGACTTCAAGAGAGAACTTTTCGGTATTCCCGCAACTGTTCTTACTCTTGAATACGATCCTAACAGATCTGCATTTATCGCACTTGTTCAGTACGATAACGAAAATAAAGAGAAGCGTTACATTATAGCACCTGTTGGCCTTAAGGTTGGCGATGTTATAGTAAGCGGCCCCGATGCCGATATTAAACCCGGTAACGCACTTCCTCTTACCAACATTCCTGTTGGTACCTTTATCCACAATGTTGAGCTTTATTCCGGACGCGGTGCTCAGCTTGCTCGTTCAGCAGGTAACATGGCACAGCTTATGGCTAAAGAAAACGGAATGGCACTTCTTCGTCTGCCTTCCGGCGAACTCAGAAACGTACCTGTAAACTGCATGGCTACCATCGGTCAGGTAAGTAATCCTGAGCACAGCAACATCAACTATGGTAAAGCCGGACGTAAGCGTCACATGGGTTGGCGTCCTACCGTTAGAGGTTCTGTAATGAACCCCTGTGATCACCCCCACGGCGGTGGTGAAGGTAGAGCACCTATCGGACGTCCCGGTCCTGTAACTCCTTGGGGTAAACCTGCTCTGGGTTACAAGACTCGTAAGAAACACAAATCGACCGATAAGTATATCGTAAAACGTCGTAGTAAGTAAGTCAGACGAAAGGAGATAAAATTATGGGTAGAAGCGTAAAAAAGGGCCCCTATGTGCAGCCCGTTCTTATGAAAAGAATTCAGGAGATGAATGCTGCCGGTGAGAAGAGAGTTCTCAAAACCTGGAGTCGTTCATCAACCATATTCCCCGATTTCGTCGGACATACCATCGCAGTTCACGACGGTCGCAAACATGTTCCGGTTTATGTTACTGAGGATATGGTAGGTCACAAGCTCGGTGAGTTTGCTCCCACCAGAACCTTCAAAGGCCATGCCGGTGCAAAGACCACAAAGTAAGCGGCGAAAGGAGAGTTTAATTATGGAAGCAAGAGCAATACTTAAATATGCTCGCATTTCACCGCGTAAGGTGAAGATAGTGATGGACCTCATTCGCAATCAGGATGCTGACAAAGCAATGGCTATTCTCAAGTTCACACCTAAGTCTGCTTGTGAATATCTTGAAAAGCTTTTAGCTTCTGCAATTGCAAATGCAGAAAATAATCATCACATGGATGTTTCTAAGCTCTATGTAGCTGAATGTTTTGTATGTCCCGGCCCCACCTTAAAGCGTATTCGTCCTAAGGATCACGGCCGTGCTCACAGAATTTTAAAGAGAACATCACACATGACAATCGTTCTTAAAGAACGCGAGGATTAAGGAGGTTAGACTATGGGCCAGAAAGTTAATCCACACGGTTTCCGTGTTGGCGTAATTAAAAACTGGGATTCCCGTTGGTATGCCAAGGATAATGTCTTCGGAGATACTTTGGTTGAGGACTATAACCTCCGTAAGTACCTTAAGAAGACACTTCAGTCCGCAGGCGTTCCTAAAATTGAAATTGAACGCAACGCGTCCAAGGTCAGAATCCACATTCATTGTGCAAAGCCCGGTATGGTAATTGGTAAAAACGGCGCTGAAATTGAGAAGCTCCGTCTTACCTGTGAAAAAATGCTTGGCAAGTCCTGCACAATCAATATTGTAGAAATCAAAAATCCGGATATGGATGCTCAGCTCGTTGCTGAGAACATCGCTGTTCAGCTTGAAAAGCGTGTTTCCTTCCGTCGTGCTATGAAGATGGCTATCGGCCGCTCCATGAAGTTCGGCGCAAAGGGTATCAAGATTACCGTTTCCGGTCGTCTCGGCGGTAGAGAAATCGCCGGTGCCGAAACCTATCATGAGGGTACTATCCCGCTGCAGACTCTTCGTGCTGATATCGATTACGGTTTTGCAGAAGCAGCTACTACCTACGGCCGTCTCGGCGTAAAGGTATGGCTTTATAAGGGCGAAATCCTTCATGATGTTAAGAAAACATCTAAGAAGGAAGGGGGATCCCGCTAATGTTATTACCTAAGCGCGTTAAATACCGCAGAGTTCAGCGTGGCCGTATGACCGGTAAGGCTTCCAGAGGTACAACAGTAACTCATGGTCAGTTTGGTCTTCAGGCTCTTGAACCGGCGTGGATCACTTCAAACCAGATAGAAGCTGCCCGTATCGCTATGACTCGTTACATCAAGCGTGGCGGTCAGGTATGGATCAAGATTTTCCCGGATAAGCCGATAACTGCAAAGCCGGCTGAAACTCGAATGGGTTCCGGTAAAGGTTCACCTGAGTACTGGGTAGCAGTTGTTAAGCCCGGACGTATTATGTTCGAGATCGGCGGAGTTTCCCAGGAGCTTGCTCAGGAAGCTATGCGTCTCGCTGCCAACAAACTTCCTATCAAATGTAAGTTTGTTACTAAGGAAATGGATGGTGAGCAGTAATGAATACTAAGGAAATCAGAGAATTAACCATCGCTGAGCTGAATGAAAAGCTTGGTAAGCTTAAGGAAGAATTATTTAATCTCCGTTTCCAGCTCGCTATCAATCAGCTCGACAATCCTATGCGCATTACTGAAGTTAAGAAGGATATCGCACGTGTTAAAACTGTAATTCGTGAAAAAGAACTTCTTGACTCCAAGGCATAAGGAAGAGGGAGGGTAATCGAATGAGCGAAAGAAACCTTCGTAAGACAAGAGTAGGTAAGGTTGTAAGCAATAAAATGGATAAAACCGTTGTAGTTGCTATCGAAGACAACGTAAAACACCCGCTCTACAAGAAGATTATTAAAAACACTATTAAGCTTAAGGCCCATGATGAAAACAACACTTGTAATATCGGTGACAGAGTTCTCATTATGGAAACCAGACCGCTCTCCAAGGATAAGAATTGGCGTGTGGTTGAGATTATCGAAAAAGCTTTGTAGTCTGTAAGGAGGAAACCACTGTGATACAGCAACAGAGTTACCTTAAGGTTGCCGACAATACCGGTGCTAAAGAAATCATGTGCATCCGTGTTCTCGGTGGCTCTAGAAGAAGGTATGCCAATATCGGCGATGTCATCGTTGCTTCCGTTAAAAAGGCCACTCCCGGTGGTACTGTTAAGAAGGGCGATGTAGTAAAGGCAGTTGTAGTACGTTCTGCAAAAGGCCTTCGTCGCAGTGATGGCACTTATATCAGATTTGATGAGAACGCTGCCGTAATCATCCGTGAGGATAAAAACCCCCGCGGTACCCGTATTTTCGGACCGGTAGCCCGTGAGCTTCGTGATAAGGACTACACCAAGATCCTTTCCCTTGCTCCCGAAGTACTTTAATGGAGGATGAACACAATGAACATTAAAACTGGTGATACTGTAGTTCTCCTCACAGGAGACGAAAAATACCGTGGTAAGAGCGGTAAGGTTCTCGAAGTTAGCCCCAAAGAAGGCAAGGTTATTGTTGAGGGTCTTAATGTTGTTAAAAAGCATATGAAACCCCGCAAAGCCGGTGATCCTTCCGGTATAATAGAGACCGAAAGCGCTATCTATGCATCTAAGGTTCAGCTTGTTTGCCCCAAGTGCGGCAAACCCACCCGTGTAGGTGTTAAAATCTACGAGGATGGCAAGAAGGACCGTATGTGCAAGAAGTGCGGCGAAACATTTTAGTGAGTAAGGAGGACATGACATGTCATTAATGAGAGAAGAATATGTAAATTCTATTGCTCCCGCATTGATGAAGAAATTCAATTACAAGAGCGTCATGCAGATTCCGAAGCTCAATAAAGTTGTAATCAATGTCGGACTCGGCGAAGCAAAGGATAACCCCAAGGCTATCGAAGCTGCTATTGCCGATCTGAGCAAAATCACCGGACAGAAGGCTATTCCCTGTGTAGCTAAGAAATCGGTTGCGAACTTCAAGCTTCGTGCAGGTCAGCCCATCGGTGTAAAAGTTACTCTCAGAGGTGAGAGAATGTATGAGTTCGTTGAGCGTCTGTTCAACGCAGCTCTTCCCAGAGTAAGAGACTTCAGAGGTATCAATCCTAACTCTTTCGACGGCCGTGGCAACTATTCTATGGGCGTTAAAGAGCAGCTTATTTTCCCTGAAATCGAATTTGATAAGATCGACAAAGTTCGCGGTATGGATATCAACTTCATTACCACAGCGAACACCGACGAAGAAGCCCGTGAGTTGCTTTCTCTTATGGGTGCTCCGTTTGCGAGATAAGGAGGAGAGATTATGGCTAAAACATCTATGAAAATCACACAGGCTCGTCCTGCCAAATTTTCTACCAGAGCATACAGCAGATGCAAAATCTGCGGACGCCCTCACGCTTATCTCCGTAAATACGGTATTTGCCGTATCTGTTTTAGAGAACTCGCATATAAGGGAGAAATTCCCGGCGTGACAAAGGCAAGCTGGTAAAAGCAACAGAAAAGGAGGTTGACGGCATGCAAATCACCGATACTATAGCCGATATGCTTACAAGAATTCGTAACGCTTCTTCGGCAAAACATGATTCGGTAGATATCCCCGCGTCAAATGTAAAAAAGGCTATCGCTCAGATTTTACTTGACGAAGGATATATAACAAGCTTTCAGGTTATTGAAGACGGAAAGCAGGGCATGATTCATATCGTACTGAAGTATGGCCCGAAAAAATCTCAGATCATCACCGGAATCCGTAGAGTTTCCAAACCCGGTTTGAGAATTTACACCAATGTTGAGGATATGCCGAAGGTTATGAGAGGCCTTGGCATCGCAATCCTTTCCACCTCTAAGGGTATTTTGACAGATAAGCAGGCTCGCAGCGCAAATGTAGGCGGCGAAGTTCTGGCTTATATCTGGTAAGGAGGTGCTTCAGGATGTCTCGTATTGGAAATAAACCCATTGCTATTCCTGCAGGCGTTGACGTTAAGCTTAACGGCAACGAAATCACCGTTAAAGGTCCTAAGGGTGAACTTAAAAACACTCTTCGTCCTGAAATGGAAATTGTAATTGAGAATAGCGAAATTATTGTAAAGCGTCCCAATGACGACCAAATTAACCGTTCACTTCACGGCCTTACCCGTACACTTATCGCTAATATGGTTGAAGGTGTAACCGAAGGTTTCAAGAAGGAACTTGATGTAAACGGTGTTGGTTATCGTGTTCAGAAGCAGGGTAAAAATCTTGTTATGAACCTTGGATTTTCTCATCAGGTAATCGTAGAAGAGCCTGCCGGTATTACTATTGACGTTCCCGGTCCTAACAAAATTATTGTTAGCGGTTCCGACAAACAGGCAGTAGGTCAATTGGCAGCTCAGATTCGTGAAAAACGTCCTCCCGAGCCTTATAAGGGCAAGGGCATTAAGTATGTCGATGAGCATATCCGCCGCAAAGAAGGTAAAGCCGCTAAGGGCGCAAAGAAATAATTTAAAAGGAGTGTATTTTAAATGGTTACAAGACCAGATTCTAATAAGGCTCGTCTTAAGCGTCACGCACGTGTACGTAGCAAGATCAGTGGTACTGCAGAGTGCCCCCGCCTTGATGTATTCCGCTCCAACAGCAACATTTACGCCCAGCTGATCGACGATGTTAATGGTGTTACTTTAGCTGCTGCTTCCACCATCGAAAAAGATTTCGAAGGTGCAACCGGCAACAAAGAAGCAGCCCGTAAAGTTGGACAGTTAATTGCTAAACGCGCTCTTGATAAGGGTATTGAGTGCTGCGTTTTCGACCGTGGCGGTTATATTTACCATGGTCGTGTAATGGAGCTTGCCGAAGGTGCCCGTGAGGGCGGCCTCAAGTTCTAATTGAAGAGGAGGAATACTTTTGGCTACTAATTTTAACACTAATAATGTAGAATTACAGGAACGCGTAGTTGCTATCAACCGCGTATCCAAAACCGTTAAGGGCGGTCGTATTATGAAATTCTCCGCTTTGGTTGTTGTCGGCGACGGCAATGGCAGAGTAGGCTTCGGTCTCGGCAAAGCCGGTGAAGTTCCGGATGCGATCCGTAAGGGAATTGAAGATGCTAAAAAGAACATGATTACCGTTGCTCTTAAAGGCACAACTATTCCTCATGAAATCGTAGGTGAGTTCGGCGCAGGCCGCGTGCTCTTAAAGCCCGCTGCAACCGGTACCGGCGTTATTGCCGGCGGTCCTGTTCGTGCCGTACTTGAAACCGTTGGTATTAAAGATATTCGTACCAAGGCTTTACGTTCTAACAACCCCTGCAACGTAGTAAGAGCTACTATTGCAGGTCTTGCCGCTCTCCGCAACGCTGAAGAAGTTGCTGCTATCCGCGGTAAGTCTGTTAAAGAAATCGTAGGTTAAGGAGGAGCAAGGATATGTCACTTAAAGTTAAACTTGTAAAGAGCACAATCGGCTCCAAGAAAGACCAGATTGCTACTGCTGCAGCTCTCGGACTTAAAAAAGTAGGCGACGTGTCTATTCAGCCCGATAACGCTGCTACACAGGGTAAGATTAAGAAAATCGTACACCTCGTTGAGGTGAGTGAGGCTTAATATAGCCCCTAAGTATATCCGTGAAAAACGGAAAAAACGGAATTCATTCCGTCACTAAGCAAGGAGGTGCGAAAAATGAAACTGCATGAATTATCCCCGGCTTTTGGTTCTGTAAAGGAAGCAAAACGCATCGGTAGAGGTCATGGCTCCGGCAACGGTAAAACTGCCGGTAAAGGTCACAAAGGACAGAAGGCTCGTGCCGGTCGCGGTATGAGACCCGGTTTTGAAGGCGGTCAGATGCCCCTTCAGAGACGTGTTCCTAAGCGTGGCTTCAATAACATTTTTGCTGAAGAGGTTATTGCTATCAATGTTTCCGCTCTCAATGTATTTGAGGATGGTGCCGTTGTAGACGTAGCTGCTTTAGCTGATAAGGGTATCGTGAAGAAGGCTTCTTACCCTGTAAAAGTACTCGGTAAAGGCGAAATCACTAAGAAGTTAACTGTTAAGCTTAACGCTTTCTCTGCTTCTGCTGCTGAAAAAATCGCTGCTGCCGGTGGAAAGACCGAGGTGATTTAACCGTGTTAGAGACTATTAGAAACGCCTGGGCTATTAAAGATATCAGACGCAAGATACTTTTCACGGTTTTCATCCTGATTGTTTTCCGTATCGGTTCAATCATTCCGGTTCCCTTTATTGACGTGGAAACCTTAAAAACAGTTATGGACGCTAATGTAGGTCTTACCTCTATTTCGGTATTGACCGGTGGCGCTCTTGACTACGGTGCAATATTTGCACTTTCGGTTACCCCGTACATTAACTCATCAATTATTATACAGCTGTTATCAGTTGCTATCCCTGCTCTTGAAAGACTTTCAAAAGAAGGTGAAGAGGGCAGAAAGAAGATCGCACAGATTACTCGTTATATAACAGTAGCTCTTGCACTTCTTCAGAGTACCGCATTTTTCATTTATTTGAATTCAAACGGTGTTAACTGTATTAACGCTGATGGCGGTCTCGTATGGTTGGCAGGTGTGGTTGTAGTTCTCTGCCTTACTGCAGGTTCAACTCTGGTTATGTGGCTCGGTGAACAAATCGACGCTAACGGTATCGGCAACGGTATCTCTATGATACTGTTCAGCGGTATTATTGCTAGAGGTCCCGAAGCTGCTGTAGTGCTTTGGAAAAACCTTTCCATTAACCCTGCCGCTGTTGTAGCAATTGTCGTACTTTTCCTTTTACTCATAATGTTCGTTATCTGGATGACTAACGCGGAACGCAGAATTCCCGTTCAGTATGCAAAACGCGTTGTTGGTAACAAAATGTACGGCGGACAGAACAGTCATATTCCGATTAAGGTAAATATGTCAGGTGTTATGCCTGTAATATTTGCAAGCTCTATACTGATGCTTCCCTCAATGATTATGGGCTTTATGAAGAATACTGAAAGCAGCACGTATAAGTTCTTGTCACTTTTCAGCACACAAGGTGTGTTCTATGCAATTATCTACTTTGTACTGATTATCGGTTTCGCATATTTCTATGCTACCATTCAGTTCAATCCTGTAGAAATGACTAATAATCTCAGAAAGAACGGCGGTTCTATTCCCGGTATTCGTCCCGGAAAGTCCACCACCGATTTCATTTCAAAGATTTTGTCAAGAATTACTTTGATGGGTGCATTTTTCCTGAGCGTAGTTGCAATACTTCCTATCGTTGTAGGCAAGATCGGCGCTATGAATATCTCTCTTGGTGGTACTTCAATGCTCATTCTTGTAGGTGTTGCACTTGATACAGTTCAGAACCTTGAATCTCAGATGATGATGCGTCATTACAAGGGATTCCTTGACTAATAAAGGAGACCGAAGATGAAACTCATTCTTTTGGGAGCTCCGGGTGCCGGTAAAGGTACTCAGGCAGAGTTTATTTCAGAAAAATGTAATATTCCAACCATTTCAACGGGTAATATTATCCGCGCCGCTCTTAAAAACGGCACAGAAATGGGTTTAGTTGCTAAATCTTATATTGATGCAGGCAGTCTTGTTCCCGATGATGTTGTAATCGGCATCGTAAAGGAAAGACTGAGTGAGAAAGACTGCGAAAACGGTTATATACTCGACGGTTTTCCTCGCACAATTCCTCAGGCACAGGCTCTTGACAATATGGGCGATACTGTTGATAAAGTTCTCTCTATTGAGGTGGACGATGAAGAAATAGTAAAACGTATGTCAGGCAGACGTGTTTGTGAAAAGTGCGGTACAAGTTATCACACTGAGTATAAGAAACCTGAAAAAGAGGGCGTTTGCAACCTTTGTGGCGGTAACCTGGTTATCCGCAAAGACGATGAACCTTCTACCGTGCTTAATCGTTTAGAGGTTTATCATGAGCAGACGGAGCCCCTTATGGCTTACTATGAGAAGCAGGGTAAACTTATCAGTGTTAAAGGTATGGATACTGTAGAGGCTACAACCAAAGCAGTTTTCGCCGCATTGGAGATTTAGTTATGATAGTGCTTAAAACCAGCCGAGAGCTTATCTGTATGCAAAAGGCATGCAGAATATCGGCAGGAGCATTACAGCTGATAGGCAAGTCGATAGAACCGGGAATATCTACCGGAGAACTTGATAAGATAGCTGAAGACTATATAAGAAGTCAGGGCGCTGTTCCTAACTTCAAAGGTTATTCCGGTTATCCCGCAACGGCTTGTATATCTATAAATAATGAGGTGATTCACGGCATACCTTCAAAAAAGCGTATACTGAAAAACGGTGATATAGTCAGCGTTGATTTGGGAGCTGCTTTTGAAGGCTATAACGGTGATAACGCCGCCACTTTCGCAGTCGGAGAAATCTCTGATGAAGCGAAGCGGCTGATAGACGCGACCAGAGAGAGCCTTTACGAAGGCATCAAGGCTGCTCGCGCAGGCGGCAGAATCGGCGATATAGGCTATGCTATTCAGCATTATGTCGAGGAGCGAGGCTTTTCCGTTGTCCGCGAATTTGTAGGACACGGCATAGGCACCAAACTCCACGAAGCACCAGAGGTCCCGAATTACGGTACAGCCGGAAAGGGAATCCGCTTGATGCCGGGAATGACAATCGCAATTGAACCAATGATCAATTTAGGGTTGCCCGGTGTTAAAACCTTATCGGACGGTTGGACGGTTCAGACAGTTGACGGCTCACTTTCTGCTCATTTTGAGCATACGGTAGCCATAACAGCTGACGGCCCGCAGATTTTAACTGTTGTCTGAAGGTGAAACAATGAATACCGGAAGAATAGTAAGATCTTGTGCGGGAAGAGATAAAGGAAAATTACTCGCCGTGGTAGGCGAGTGCAACGGTTTTCTGCTTGTGGCAGACGGTAAAGAACGCCCTATAGAAAAACCGAAACGAAAAAATCCTAAGCATATCTCTTTTATCGGACAGTGTCTGAATGAAAAAATGTTTATTTCAAATAAATCGTTAAGACGCGCACTAAAACAGTGCGAAATTAAGGAGGATTTCTGATTATGTCTAAAGAAGATGTAATTGAACTCGAAGGTACCGTTGTCGAGTCCATGCCGAATGCAATGTTCAAAGTTGAAATTCAAGGTGGACATACAATACTTGCTCATATCTCAGGAAAGCTTCGTATGAATTTTATTCGTATACTTCCCGGCGATAAAGTAACTGTTGAAATGTCCCCGTACGACCTGTCTAAAGGACGCATTACTTGGCGTTCTAAATAAGACGGTCAAAAAAATCAGGGAGGGTAATCCAAATGAAAGTCAGACCTTCTGTAAAAAAGATTTGCGAAAAGTGCAAAATCATCAAGCGCAAGGGCAAAATCATGGTAATCTGTGAGAATCCCAAGCACAAACAGCGTCAGGGATAAACCCGCGCTATACAGTGGAGGTGTATTAAAAATGGCACGTATTGCTGGTGTAGATCTGCCGAATAACAAACGTGTAGAGATCGGTCTCACATATATTTTCGGCATTGGACTTACAACATCCAGAGAAATTCTTGCGGCCACCGGAGTTAATCCGGATACCCGTGTCAAAGATTTGACCGAAGATGATATTTCTAAGCTGCGTGAGTATATCGACCATAACCTTCAGGTTGAAGGTGACCGTCGTCGTACCGTAGCATTTGACATCAAAAGACTTATTGAAATCGGAAGTTACAGAGGCCTTCGTCATCGTAAGGGCTTACCGGTAAGAGGACAGCGTTCCAAGACCAATGCCCGTACCCGTAAGGGTCCGAAGAAGACCATTGCTAACAAGAAGAAATAAGTCAGGAGGAAGATAATATGGCTACTGCTAAGGCTAAAACGACATCTACTCGTAGACGTCGCGAAAAGAAAAATATTGAACGTGGTGCTGCTCATATCCAGTCAACCTTCAACAACACAATTGTTACTATTACCGATTCACAGGGTAACGCTCTTTCTTGGGCATCTGCCGGCGAACTCGGCTTCAGAGGCTCCAGAAAGTCTACTCCCTTTGCTGCACAGAGCGCTGCTGAAACAGCTGCTAAAGCTGCAATGGAACACGGTCTTAAAATAGTAGAAGTGTATGTTAAGGGTCCCGGTGCAGGACGTGAAGCCGCTATCCGTGCATTACAGTCTGCAGGACTTGAAGTTACTATGATTAAAGACGTAACTCCTATCCCGCACAACGGCTGCCGTCCTCCTAAGAGAAGACGCGTATAACCGAATTTTATTGGAGGTGTAAAAGATGGCAAGATATACCGGTGCAGTTTGCAGACTTTGCCGCCGTGAAGGACAGAAATTGTTCTTAAAGGGCGAACGCTGCTATTCTGATAAATGTTCTATCGCTGTTAGAGCTTATGCTCCCGGACAGCATGGACAGGGACGTAAAAAGTCTTCCGAATATGGTCTTCAGCTTCGTGCTAAGCAGAAGGCTCGTCGTTTCTACGGCGTTCAGGAAGGTCAGTTCCGTCACTATTTTGAAATTGCCGAGAGAAAACAGGGTGTAACTGGTGAAAACCTTTTGAAGATTCTTGAAAGCCGTCTCGATAACGTAGTTTACAGAGTTGGTTTTGCTTCTTCCAGAGCCGAAGCTCGTCAGCTTATCGGCCACGGACACTTCGAGGTTAACGGCCACCGTGTTGATATCGCTTCTTATCTTTTAAAGGCTGGCGATGTTATCGCTATCTGTGATAAGAGCAAGGCACTTGAAAAAATGAAGGGTGTAGTTGAAGCTAATGCTTCCAGACCTACTCCTGCATGGATCGACGTTGATAAGGACAATTGCTCTGCTAAAGTTATTGCTTTACCTGAGCGTGACCAGATTGATGCTCCCGTTGAGGAACAGCCCATCGTCGAATTCTACTCTAAGTAATCAGTTAGTTTTCATACTGATATTTCCGGATTTATTCCCGTATAATTTATCCGGTAATAAAAAATATATTTACGGAGAATGGAGCTTTTAAATGATAGAAATTGAAAAGCCCAGAATAGAAACGCTTGAATTAGCAGCCGACGGAGCTTACGGAAAATTTGTAATGGAGCCTCTTGAGAGAGGTTACGCTACAACACTTGGTAACAGTATGCACAGAGTTCTGCTCTCTACTTTACCCGGTGCAGCTGTAACAACCGTTAAAATCGACGGTGTAGTTCATGAATTTTCCACTCTTCCCGGTGTAAAGGAAGAGGTTACCGAAATCATACTTAACATTAAAGGTCTTGTACCGAAGCTTCACGGCGACGCACCCAAGACCGTATATGTTGAAGCAGAAGGCCCCTGTGTTGTTACAGGCGCTAGTGTCAAGTGTGATTCTGAGGTCGAGATTTTAAATCCTGATCTGTACATCGCTACTCTCGATGAGGGTGCAAAGCTCAATATGGAAATGACCATAGACAAGGGCAGAGGTTATGTACAGGCTGACCAGAATAAACCGGCGCAATCAGTTATCGGAGTTATTCCCGTAGATTCGATTTTCACACCTGTATTAAAGGTTAATCCTACTGTTGACAATACCCGTGTTGGTAAGGTTACAGACAAGGGCAGACTTACTCTTGAGGTGTGGACTGATGGCTCCATCAAAGCAAATGAAGCAGTTTCTTTATCTGCAAAAATCCTTATGGAACATTTTGAACTTTTCCTTGAACTCACAGAGGGTGCAAGTGAAACTGAGAGCATAATGGCCGTTAAGGGCGACAGCAATAATGAAAAGGTTCTCAATATGACTATTGAGGAGTTGGATTTGTCTGTTCGTAGTTTCAACTGTTTGAAACGCGCAAGTATCAATACGGTAGAAGATCTTATCAACAAGTCTGAAGAAGATATGATGAAGGTAAGAAATCTTGGCCGTAAATCACTTGAAGAGGTTATTGCAAAGCTTAATTCCTTTGGATATAGCCTTAAGAGTGACGACGAATAATAGTAAGGAGTGAATATCCATGCCCGGTACAAGAAAACTCGGCAGAACCAGTGAGCAGAGAACTGCTATGCTCAGAGCTATGGTTACATTTTTGCTTGAAAACGGCAAAATAGAGACTACCGTAACTCGTGCTAAAGAAGTTCGTGCTATGGCTGAAAAATATATTACACTCGCTAAAGATAACAGTTTACACAGCAAGCGTCAGGCATTAGCTTTCATAACTAAGGAAGACGTTGTAAAGAAACTTTACAATGAAATCGCTCCTCGTTATGCTGACAGAAACGGCGGTTACTGCCGTATCACCAAAACCGGCCCTCGCCGTGGTGATGCTGCTGAGATGGCTATTATCGAGTTAGTATAATCAGCAAATCTTTGCCATCACATTGTAAGGCATAGCGCTTGCCTTTTGATGTGGCGGCTAAGAACAAAATTTAACACCCCTGTGTAAAAACAGGGGTGTTTTTTTCTTTACTTTTTTAAACTGTTATGGTATACTTTTCCTGTTGGCGAAATTAGCACTATGGAGAAATTTTATGAAATCTTTTTATCTTAGACCTAAATTTTTTAAAACAGTCAAAACCTATAGTAAGAAAAAGTTTTTAAGCGATGTTATTGCAGGTGTTATAGTTGCGATAATAGCGCTGCCTTTATCTATAGCTTTGGCACTTGCCTCAGGTGTTGAACCTGCCAGAGGTATTTATACAGCTATTGCCGCAGGCTTTTTTGTTGGCCTTTTCGGCGGCAGCCGCGTACAGATAGCAGGTCCTACTGCCGCCTTTGCTACGGTAGTTGCAGGTATAGTAGCCAAAGAGGGTATGGACGGTCTGTTTATTGCTACGGTATTAGCCGGTATCATACTGATAGTTTTGGGTGTGTTGAAGTGCGGTTCGCTTATCCGTTATATTCCAAAAACAATTACGGTAGGCTTTACCGGCGGTATTGCAGTTACCATTTTCTTAGGTCAGATTAAAGATTTTCTTGGCATTACATATCCGATGGGCATCAGACCTATTGAAACTATAGAAAAAATGGAAGCTAATATTGCTTCAATTTCTACTTTTAGTTGGCAGTCACTTTTGGTGGGTGTTATCAGCATTTTAGTGCTTGTTTTGTATCCTAAACTCGAAAAGCGCATACCGCCTTCACTTATAGCGGTAATTTTAGGCGCTGTTATTGTTGCTTTTGTGCCTCTTTTCAGTGATAGTGTATATACCATAGGTGACCTTTATGATATCCCTAAGGGTTTGCCCGAGGTTAATCTTTCAGGCATAGACTTTTCTTACGATAAGATTTCTGCGGTAGTGCCCAGCGCATTTACTATAGCAATTCTTGCAGGTATAGAGTCGCTTTTGTCGTGCGTTGTTGCTGACGGTATGATAAAGGACAAGCATAATTCGAATGCCGAACTTATGGCGCAGGGCATTGCAAATATCGCATCGGTATTTTTTGGCGGTATTCCCGCTACAGGCGCTATTGCAAGAACGGCGGCTAATGTTAAAAACGGCGGCAGAACCCCGGTTGCCGCAATGGTACATTCGATAGTGCTTCTTTTGGTGTTGCTTTTCCTTTTGCCTCTTGCAAAACTTATTCCAATGCCCACTATTGCCGCTATTTTGTTTGTAGTAGCTTATAATATGAGTGAGTGGCGCCATTTTGTTGATATATTCAAAAAACGCCGTATAGACAAAATTTTGGTGCTTATGGTAACATTTGCTTTTACTGTTATTTTTGATTTGGTAGTTGCTATAGCGGTTGGTATGGCACTTCATGGTATTATTCTTGTTATAAGGAAAATACTAAAATCAAAAAAAGGAGATGTTAAAAATTAAAGGCAACTTAAAAAAGGCTTTACAGCTGTTTATAATGTTCTTTAAAATCGGCGCATTCACCTTTGGTGGCGGATATGCTATGATACCGCTTATTCAAAGAGAGGTTGCCGAAAATAAAAAGTGGATAACAGATGATGATATTTTAGAAATAATTGCGATTTCAGAATCAACTCCAGGTCCTATTGCCATTAACTCGGCTACCTTTGTGGGATACCGTGTCTGCGGATTTTGGGGCAGCTTCTTTGCTACTCTCGGTGTAGTGCTTCCGTCATTTGTTGTTATTCTTATAATATCTTTTCTGCTTGAAGGCTTTGGTGATATAAAACCTGTAAAATATGCTTTTAACGGTATTAGAGCCGGTGTGTTGGCTTTGCTTTTCAAAGCGCTTTTCACTATGTATAAAAAATCACCGAAGGGTATAGTTTCATATATAGTTATGGCGGCTTCATTCTTGCTGACGGCTTTTCTTAAAATTCCCGTTATTTATGTGCTTATAGGCTGTGCCGTGTTCGGTCTTGCTACCTCTTATTTAACAGATAGGAGGAGCAAGAAACTATGATATATCTTGAACTGTTTTTAACCTTTCTTAAAATCGGCGCCTTTACCTTTGGCGGCGGCTATGCAATGCTTCCTTTAATTGAGGAAGAAATTACCTCAAAGGGTTGGATGCCCCTTAAAGAACTTGTAAACTTTATTGCGGTAAGCGAGTCTACTCCGGGACCTTTCGCTATAAATATCGCCACCTATGTGGGCAGTCAGGTTGCTCCTATCGGTATACTGGGCTCTGCCTGTGCTACGCTTGGCGTTGTTTTCCCGTCCTTTGTTATAATTCTTATTGTAGCAAAAGTATATGATAGATTTAAAAGCAGTAAAACCGTAAAGGGTGTTATGACAGGTCTTAAGCCTGCCGTTGTGGGACTTATA
Organism: Acutalibacteraceae bacterium; assembly: GCA_045586405.1. Taxonomy (GTDB): domain Bacteria; phylum Bacillota; class Clostridia; order Oscillospirales; family Acutalibacteraceae; genus SIG607. Next base: position 15,555 of record JAZNAG010000113.1, read on the forward strand.
GCAAACGCTATAATTTCGATAGCCGTAACGGTGCTGATTCCAAGCGGATTTTCACTTGCTGTTTTTAAAGACCTTATGCTTTATATAAACCTGGGTATTTTTGCACTGTCTATGGTACTTGCCTTTAAAAAGGTGCATCCCATAATTATAATTCTAATTTCGGCAGTCTTGGGTATCACTGCAGGTTATTTACTGTAATAAAAAAGTAGTGGCTTAGCCACTACTTTTTTTAATTATCGCTTTCTTTTAAAAGCTTTGTTACCGCCTCTTTTAAGAGGGGGTATTTTTTAAGGTCTTTGCTTTCGGCGATTATTTTACCTGCCGCATTAGAAGCAGCTTTCACAAGAAACATATCGCTGCTTAAATCTGCAATTTTAAGTTCAGGAAGGCCGTGTTGACGCTTTCCTATAAAATCACCGGGGCCACGCATCTTAAGGTCCTCATCGGCAATTTTGAAGCCGTCAGAGGTTTTGCACATTGTTTTTATTCTCTTATTATTTTTTGAATCAGAAACGAATATGCAGGTTGATTTGTGTTTGCCTCTGCCTATACGGCCTCTGAGCTGATGAAGCTGGCTCATACCAAAGCGCTCGGCATTTTCTATAACCATAACTGTGGCGTTTGGCACGTCAACACCAACTTCAACAACGGTAGTGCAAACCAGAAGTTTGATTTCGCCGCTTAAAAAGGCGCTCATTACGGCTTCTTTTTCCTGAGCCTTCATTTTGCCGTGGAGAAGTCCGGTTTTATAATCTTTAAACTGATTATCACTAATTTCGTCAAAATATTCTTCAGCACTTTTTAAATCGGTTTCATTTTCTTCGACCAAGGGGCAAACAATGTAAGCCTGCCTGCCGTTATCCAGTTCTTTCTTAATGAAATTGTAAACGCGTTCACGAAGAGCCGAAGTAACGCTGTAGCTGTCAATAACCTGACGGTTTTTGGGGTACTCGTCAATTATGCTTATGTCAAGGTCACCGTAAATAATAAGGGCAAGTGTGCGGGGGATAGGAGTTGCCGACATTACAAGGCGGTGGGGAGTGTTGCCCTTGGCGGATAATTTTGCACGCTGTGCCACGCCAAAACGGTGTTGTTCGTCGGTTATAACAAGACCGAGATTATTGAAGTCTACGCCGTCGCTTATAAGGGCGTGGGTACCGATAGCGACGCTTATTTTTCCGCTTTTAAGCGCTTCTCGTCTTTCTCTCTTTTCCTTTGTGGTAAGTGAGCCCGTGAAAAGCTGACAAGAAATATCGGTATCCTTAAAAAAGGCTTTGAATGTTTCATAATGCTGCTTTGCAAGTATTTCGGTAGGGGCCATAACGGCAGACTGATATCCGTTTTTTGCAAGTGTGTAGCAAAGCGCCGCGGCTACCGCCGTTTTTCCACAGCCAACGTCACCCTGAACAAGTCGGTTCATAGGAGTACCCGACATTATATCCTCGGTACACTCCTTTGTCACCCTTACCTGAGCATCTGTAGGTGAAAAGGGAAGACGGGAGAAAAATTCATCGCTGAAGTCTTTTTGTATCTTTATTGAACTTTCCTCTTTTGTTTTACTTTTTAAAAGAGCAAAAGCGGTTTGAAGGACAAAAAGTTCTTCAAAAACAAGTCGCTTTTTAGCGGCGTCACACGAAGCCTTCGAAATAGGTAAGTGAATATTGCGAATTGCATATTCAAAGTCGCAAAGGCGGTAGGTGGTCCTAATATGCTCGGGTAAAATATCAACAGGGGTGTAATCATTCAGCGCACTTTTCACCAAGTGAGAAATTTGTTTAGATGTTATGCCGCTTCTCAGCGGATAAACGGGCTGAAGACAGCTTTCACCCTTGAATACAACGGTAGGAGAGGACAAAACGGGATCAAACAGACTTCCCTCGGTTTTGCCCGAAAAGATATACTCTGTGTTACGCTTTAAGTAAAAGGGAACCTGGCGTTTGTGAAACAGAACAACGGTCATACTGCCGCTGCTATCGGTCACTTTAAAGGTGGAACGGGAAATAGGCCGGCGGTAAAGGTTTTCGGTTATAACTTCTCCTGTAACAGTACCCTTGATGTTTACCTGCATATCGGGTACAACATCATTTATGGGGGTTATAACAGTATAATCTCTGTACTGTCTGGGATAATAACGCAAAAGAGCATCGACGGAGTCAATGCCCAGCTTTGAAAGCATGGAAACTTTTGCTTCGCCGATACCCTTAACATTCAGTAAATCACAACTTGCGTTTTTCATATTATTCAACCGAAAGGAAGAAGTAATAAATTGGCTGACCGCCGTTTACCATAGTGATTTCCACCTTATCACCGAATTTGGCGTTCAAATCTGCTTCAATAACCTCTGCCTGTTCGTCGCTTATATCCTCGCCGTAAATAACGGTTAAGAATTCACTGTCACGTTTAAGCATAGTTTTGACAAGCTTAGCGACAGATTTCTCAATATCTGTATCAACAAAGGCGATTTTGCCGTTATTCATACAAAGAAGTTCGCCCTTTTTGATTTTATGGCCGTCAAAGTCAGAATCTCTTGCGGCAAAGGTGATAGAGCCAGAAGAAATTCTCTCTAAAGCTTCAGCCATACCGATGGCGTTATCCTTATCCTCAGCCTCGGGATCAAAAGCAAGCATTGCGGCAATACCCTGAGGAATGGTACGGGAGTGAATAACAATAACCTTTCTTGTGCTAAGGGGAACAGCCTGTTCAGCCGCCATAATAATGTTCTTGTTGTTAGGAAGAACGAAAACGGTTTCGGCAGGGGTGGATTCAATAGCACGAAGAATATCGTCGGTACTGGGATTCATAGTCTGACCGCCGCTGACAATGGTGTCAACAGCAAGGTCGCGGAATAACTCAGCAATACCGTCACCTGCACAAACCGAAACAAAACCAACGGGATTTGTTTTTTCGGCAGGGGTAAAGGTTTCGGTACGTGTGCTGTTCTGAGCAGGTTTTTTAGACGCTTTATCGCTGTCATGTTTTGCTCTTTCGTGCTGGTCTCTCATATTTTCTATCTTCAGGTGTACCAGCTGACCGAAGGTAAGTGCATTTTCAATGGCGTTACCGGGGTGGTCTGTATGAACGTGAACCTTTATGATTTCTTCATCGTCAACTACAACAACGCAGTCACCGATAGTTTCAAGATAGGAGCGAAGCTCTGAAGGCTCTTTCTTTTCTTCAGGGTTGCGGTTAACGATAAACTCGGTACAGTAGGTAAAGGTAATTTCACCCTCAAACTCTGCGGCGGCATTTCTGCCCGTTTCGTCATCGGTATCATCTGAAGAAGCGGCAGAGTTTACAGCAGGGATAATTTTGCCGTCTTTAAGTACAGAAAGCATACCTTCAAGTATTACGACAAAGCCCTTACCACCTGCATCAACAACTCCTGCTTTTTTGAGTACGGGGAGTATTTCAGGAGTCTCTGCAAGAGAAACTCTAGCACCCTCAAGAGCAGCTTCAAAAACGCCTAATGCGTCTTTACCTGCTTCAAAGGCTTCGGTAGCATATTCGCTTGCAACTCTTGCAACGGTAAGAATGGTGCCTTCTGTGGGCTTCATAACTGCTTTGTAAGCAGCTTCTACACCGAAAACAAAAGCGTTTTTAAGATTTTCAGCTTCAACATTTTCATATCCCTTAAAACCGTTTGCAAAGCCACGGAAGAGAAGGGAGGTAATAACGCCTGAGTTACCTCTTGCACCGCGAAGCAAAGCGGAAGCGGTAACAGCGGCTACCTTTTCAGCACTTTCGCCCTCAACGCGAGAAAGCTCTCTTGCGGCATTTGAAAGTGTCATAGACATATTGGTACCGGTATCACCGTCGGGAACAGGGAAAACGTTAAGTTCGTCTACCTGCTTTTGCTGATTAGAAATGTTGTTGGCGGCAGAGATAATAGCATCTCTTAGAATATTTCCGTTAAACACTGTATACACCTCAAATTATTCTTTTATACCGTCAACCTTGACAGTTACTTTCTTAACATCGATACCGGTGGTATCTTTAACTACATACTTAACCTTGTGAACTATGCTTTTTGCAATAGCATTTATATTCATACCGTAGGTAACAACGATATGAAGTTCCACATTTATACTGTCAGCATTTCCTGTTACGGTAATGCCTTTATCAATATTTTCTTTCTTGCTGAGAAGTCCGAAAATATGCTGTTTTGCATTACCCGGCTTCATACCTGCTACACCGAAGCAAGAAGTAACGGCGTGACCGATAAGCTTTGAAAGATAATTTTTGGAAATGGTTATAGTTCCGGTCATAGTCTCGTAAGAAATCATAAATAAAAGACCTCCTTGAAAGGAAAATTAGTTTTGAGTGAACATAAATAAATCATCTGCCGAAGCGTTATTTACAGTACCGAGTTTTTTACTGTAGAAAATCATACCCGAACGATAACAAATCGGAATAAAGGGCATTTGTGAGCCAATAGCTGTAATAACGTCGGACACAGAAGCTTCACCTGATTTATACTTGCTTATAATATCGGTAAGCGATGCATCGGCGTTTTCTTTTGTTACACCGTAAGCACAACTGCCGCCTGCTGTAATAAGGGGACTGAAGTCAAAATTATTGTTTATTTTAACCTCAGCAAGATATAACTGAAAGCTTCCGCTTTGGAGTGCAGAAACATAAGATGAATAACTAAGGGCGTTAACAGTTATTTTTATACCTGCCTCAAAAAGCTGTGATTTAATAAGATTTGCCGCAAGGATATGCGACGGGTTATCATTATTGATAAGCAGGGAAAAAGAAAGTGAGTTGCCATTTTCATTCATTCTTATTCCGGTATTATCTAATATATTATAACCTATTTGCTCCAAATTCTCAATAGCTATTTTGTTGTTTGCTGAAGTTTCTATAGTTTGATATCCCACAGTCTCCTTAAAAAAGGGAGAAAAGGGGCCGTTTGTTGCCACAGCATTGTTGTGATAAGCGGTACTTGCTATTTTCTCGCGGTTTATGGCGGCGGATATACCGTACCTGACTTTAATGTTGTTTAACGTGGGATTACTTAAATTAACGCCCAGATAAACCAGTCTGTTCTGATTTATACTGAACTTCTTACCGTCCATACGAAAAATATCGTTATTACCTGCACTGGCATAATAAAGGTCAGTAGCGCCAACCTCAACATAGTGGGCGACCGACTCACTGTCAGGCGCATCAACCAATAAAATATTATCATATTTGGGCGCCGACAGGTAATAATTGGTGTTTTTCTCGAGGCCGTTTTCATCACTGTTTAAAACATAACGTCCTGCACCTATGGGAGGCAGTAAAACAGAGTCTTCATTCCGTATATCGTCACTGCCTGTTTTAATAATGGGAAAGTTCAAAAGGTTAACAAAAAACGGATCGTTTGAAGAAAGTGTAAAAATAACTTTATTACCCTCTGCAGTCACCTCTAAAACATGTGAAAAGGCTGAAGCATAAATCGGACTTTCCTTTGCAAAATTAAAGGAATAAACAACATCTTCGCTTTTAACAGGGGAGTTGTCCGAAAAAACAGCGTTTTTAAGGGTGATAGTCCAAACATTCGCATTTTGAACTGCGCTTTCGGCAAGTTTATAGACAGGGGAAAAGGTGTTGTCAAGAGAAACAAGAGGATCATAAAGAAGCTGACAAAGTTCCATATTAACCTTCGTTTTGAGCGTGTATGGGTTAAAGGTATCATTACTGCAGTAAAGAAGTGAAAAAGATGCTTTTGCAGTATTATCTTCACCGCCGCTACCTTGAGGGTTTTTGCTGTCATTGTTACAGCCTGTAATAACTGTAATCATTAAAGCAAGAAGCACGGCAACTATCTTTTTGGCTTTCAATGAAATTCTCCTTTAAAGAATATTTGTAATATTTATAAGTTCTGTGGCTGTTGTAAGCCCTGTCTTATTGTCAATTTCAAAAATACAGCCGTTAAGCATACATTCGCCATCGGCAAGGGTGAATTTTTCGGTGGTGTTCTTATCTTTAAGCCTTGATATTATGGTGGAACTTTTAACACCCAGAACAGACTGCATAGGACCTGTCATACCTATGTCGGTAACATAACCGGTACCCTTTGGCAAAATCTGAGCATCGTTTGTCTGAACGTGGGTGTGTGTACCAAAAAAGGCGGAAACCTTACCGTCAAGATATAAACCCAAGGCGCGCTTTTCACTGGTTGCTTCTGCGTGAAAATCAACAAGAATAATTTTTGCGCCCTGCTCTTTGGCTTTTTCTATTAACGCGTCGGCTCTGTCAAAGGGAGATGAGGCGTCCAAATTTTCAAGATAAATGTTACCCGAAAGGTTAATAACCGCAACGCTTATATAACCGCAGTCTACTATACAAAAGCCTTTTCCCGCAAGGTCTTCCTGCAGGTTGTCGGGGCGCAGAATAAAACTGTTTTCTTCTAAAAGGTCAAAAACTTCTTTTCTGCGAAGGGAATGGTTGCCACCTGTAATAACATCGGTGCCGCATAAAAAAAGCATTTCTGCGCTTTGTGGGGTGATACCGTTTCCGTCGGCAGAGTTTTCACCGTTGATTACTGTAAAATCAATTTTTTTCTCTTTTTTTAAGGTGGGCAGAGTCTTTCGTATTGCTTCACAGCCAATACTGCCGCATACATCACCTATTGTAAGTATTCTCATAATAAAATTACTTTCTATATAAATTATTACATACACCACTATTTTATATCTTTTTCACTTAAAAGTCAAATAAAGTAATTATTTGTTTTTTTGTGTATACGCTTTGGGCGATATGCCTACAACGTTTTTGAATACCGAGGAAAAGTAAAGAGGGTCTTTGTAACCCGAAAGAAGAGCAACATTTTTTATGGCGGTTACGCCCTGCTCTATAAGAAAGGTGGCGTGATTTATACGTACGGTGGTAAGATAGGCGGAAAATGTTATACCCATATTTTCCTTAAAAGTACGGGAAATATATTTGCTGTTATAACCCAGTGCTTTTGACAAGGCCTCTAAATTAAAATCACTGTCGGTAAAGTTGTCGTCAACATATTTTGTTATTTCACCTATAAGATAACGGCTGTTGTCCTTTTCTTTAGTGGTCATTTCTCCAAACGTATAAAGCAGTACACTTTCGCTGATAAGGTCAAGATTTTTTTCTCCTGCCTTTGAAATAGCATTTTGCCAAAAGGAAATAAGCCCTTCGTGTCCTTTAAAAATACTGTTTGCAGGGGTAACACCAAAACGGGAAAGAAGATCGGTGCCTCGGTTTCCGTCAAAGCTGATATACAAATAAGTAAGGTCCTTAATGTTTGTTATGCAAAAGGGAATATTCTCTAAAGTAAAAAACACATCGCCTGCAAAAACGGTATTTACAAAGGTGCCTGTTTGCAAGGTGCCTTTGCCTTTTGTTACAAGGTATACCGCATTGTATTTTAATGTGACACAAATACCGCTTTGCTCTAAATCGGTTTCAAGCACAAAGTTTTTAACGTTTATTTTATGGGTACTTTCATTCGTTATGAATTTACATATATTTTTGTTGTACTTCATAATTATCACCGCCTTTAGTATATCATAAAATTTGTGTTACAACAATAAAAAAGTAGAAAAAACTCATTGTTTGATAGAAAAATTCTATTTACTGCAAGGGCGCAGCAGGGTAGAATGTAAAAAAAGGCGGTGAAAATATGGAACAGTTATATAGTTATGGCTTGCTGACAATATCAACTGTAATGTTTGGCTTTCAGTTTTTGTTTAGTGATATTTTTCGTAAAAACTACGGAAAAGGCCTTCAGGCAACTATGGTTTCGTCCATTGGCGGCGGTATAGTAGGTCTTATAGTTTTACTTGCTATTAAAGGCTTTGTTTTTGAATTTTCTCCCTTTGCCTTTATAATGGCGATTGTTTCGATAATAAACGGCTTTCTCTTTTCTTTTTGCTCTCTTAATGCCCTTGGTAAAATAAATTTATCTCTTTATTCACTTTTTACAATGCTTGGCGGAATGACCTTGCCTTTTCTTTCGGGAATCATTTTTCACGGAGAAGCCTTTACTCTAGCTAAGGCGGTTTGCTTTGTCTTTATAACCTTGGCTTTGCTGCTTACAACCGAAAAAGGCAAAAAGGGCTCGGGATTTATGTATTACGCAGGGGTATTTGTTTTTAACGGTATGTCGGGTGTTATTTCTAAAATTTATCAGGCATTACCCTATGAAAAGATATCTTCAGTGGGCTACTCTATACTTAAAACAATTATGACTATTGTAGTTGCTTTCGTTATTTTGCTTTTTATAAAGAGAGAGAAAAAGAAAATCAATTTGCCGTGTATAATTTCTATGGCGGCAACCGGCACATTAAACCATGTTGCCAACTGGCTCATTTTGGTTGCGCTTTTTACCCTGCCGGCTTCTACTCAGTATCCGTTTATTACTGGCGGTACTATGATAGTTTCAACTATAATCAGTTGTTTTGGCGCTAAAAAGCCTAATAAAAAGGAAGTAATTGCTGTAATACTTGCTTTTATCGGTATATTGATGCTTATTTTTATACCTGAAATAAATATTTTTACAATAAATTGGAGGTAAACAAAATGAAAAAATTAAAAATCGGTATTTTTGGATACTGCAGAGGCTCAAGTTTTGTAGACATCTTTCTTGCAAATAATGCTGAGGTAGTTGCGGTTTGCGATAAAAGAAAAGACCGTCTTGAAGAAGCCAAGAAAAAACTTGGCGATATGGTTACCTGCTATGAAGAATTTGACGATTTTATAGATCATGACCTTGACGCAGTTTTTATAGCCAACTATTTTCACGAGCATACCCAGTACATTCTTCGTTGTTTTGAAAAGAATATTCATGTTGCAACCGAGTGCATTGCTAACATAACAATGGCAGAGGGTGTAAAACTTATTGAAGCGGCAGAAAAAAGCAAAGCCTTCTTTATGCTTTTTGAAAACTATCCCTTTATGCTGTTCAATCAGGAAATGAAAAAGGTGTATGACGGGGGAACCCTTGGCAAATGCCTTTATGCCGAGGGCGAGTATAATCATCCCGGTGACCCGTACCATAGAACCGAAGAAAAGAAAAATACAACCAGATATTTATATGACGATGTAAAGCATTGGCGCAATTTCCTGCCTAAAACATATTATCTTACTCATTCCCTTGCGCCTATTATGTATACTACCGGTGCTTCACCTGTTCGTGTTACGGCGCTTCCCGTATTTCATCCTGGTCCTGAAGATGCTCCAACAGCCAGTCATGTAGGTGATAAGGCCGCTATTATAACAACCCTTAACGATGATGCTTCGGTATTTAAGTTTGTTGGCCATTCTACTTTCGGTGCTGAGGGAAATTCCTACCGCTATTGCTGTGAAAAGGGTATGATAGAAAATGTAAGAGGAACCGGCGGTAAGGTAATGCTTCGCTATAATGCGTGGGATATTCCGGAGGGAAAAGACGGCATTAACTTCTATATGCCCGAGTGGGAGGACAAAGATGCCGAGCTTATTAAAAAGGCAGGACACGGCGGCGGTGATTTCTGTGAAGTGCGCATTTTCCTTGACTGTATAAGAAATAACGAAAAGCCCTTCTTTGATATTTACTTTGCAACCCGTATGTCAAGCGTAGCAATACTTGCACACAGAAGCCTTATGGAACTGGGCGTACCTTATGATATTCCCGATTTCAGAAAGAAAGAGGACAGAGATAAATACAGAGATGACGATTTAACGCCATTTTACCATTCCGACGGCAGAACTCCTACAATTCCTTGCTGTTCAAGACCTGATTACAAACCCAGTGAAAAACAGCTGAAGCTTTTCAAAGAAATATTAAACGGTTAAAAGTATAAGACACACTGTCCGGCAGTGTGTCTTATTTGTTGACTTTAGAACGAAAGTAAAGTATACTTAAGGAAGACTAAAACATTTATAGAGGCATTATCTATGAAAGCGCTTTATTGTGAAAATACTGCAAATTTTCCTCGCCTTAAGACCGACAAGCATTTTATTGATTACGGTAATGAATATAAGTTCTCAGAAATAACCGATAAAACGGCAAGGTTTATTGAGGAGTTTCAACTACTTGACGAAAAACTTTGGAAGACCTTTACCCGTCAGTATGAAATAAGACCTGACGGTGTTGATGGCGGTTGGCGCGGAGAATATTGGGGTAAAATGATGCGCGGCGCCTGTTTCATATATACCTATACTAAAAACCAGAAGCTTTTGGATACCCTTAAAAATACGGTTAAAAATATTATTGAAACTCAAGACGAGTGGGGCAGAATTTCTACCTATCCTGTAAATAACGAATTTACGGGTTGGGATATGTGGAGCAGAAAGTACGTTTTGCTTGGTATGCAGTATTTTCTTGAAATAAATGACGATAAAGACCTTGAAAAAGAAATTATTTTGTCTCAGTGCCGACAGGTAGACTATATTATGTCAAAAATCGGTCCAAGAAATGAAAAGAAAATCCCCATAACCAGAACGGCAAAACATTGGTATGGACTTAATTCTTCCTCTGTTTTAGAGCCTGTTGTACGTCTTTATTCTATTACGGGAGAAGAAAAGTATCTTAACTTTGCTAAATATATTGCCGACGAGGGCGGTACCTATGCCGAAAACATATTCCGCCTTGCCGAAAAGAAACAGCTTAAATTACACCAGTACCCCGTTACAAAGGCTTATGAAATGACCTCTTGCTTTGAGGGACTTTTAGAACTTTACAGAATAACAGGAGAGGAGTGGCTTAAAACTGCAATCATAAACTATGCCGACCTTATTTTAGAAAACGAGCTGTCGGTTATCGGCTGTGCAGGTTGCACCCACGAGCTTTTCGACAACTCTTTGGTCCGTCAGGCAAACACCAATAACCATCGCGTTATGCAGGAAACCTGCGTTACCGTAACCCTTATGAAGTTCTTTATGCAGTTAAATCTTTTGACGGGTGATTCAAGGTATATTGACGCTTTTGAAACGGCTTATTATAACGCGTATCTTGGCTCGGTTAACACAAACAAGAATAATGCAAGTAAAATTTATGAAGTTTTACCTGAAAACTTTGTGCAGAAGCCTTTGCCTTTTGACAGCTACAGCCCCTTAACACGCGGTCATCGCGGAAAGGGGATAGGCGGCTTCAGACTTATGGAAAATAATGAGTATTACGGCTGCTGCGTATGTATCGGCTCTGCAGGTGTGGGCGCTGTGCATAAAACCGCACTTATGAGCTATGAAAAGGGTGTTGTGCTTAACCTATATATAAACGGTAGCTATACCACCGAAATTGACGGTAAAAAAGCAAAAATAAACGTAAAGACAAATTATCCTGCCGATAATGTGGTAAATATCGAAGTGGAAAGCGAGAAAGCCTTTGCCCTTAAACTGAGAATACCCGCCTTTAGTAAAAAGACACTTATTCTTAAAAACGGTAAAGAGTTTGAGGCTGATAACGGGTATACAGAGATAGACATTAAAGAGGGGAAAGAAAGCATTGCTCTCACCCTTGATATGCCTACGAAAATTATAAAGCCCATTCCTTACGGCTCTCAGGTAATTATGAATAAGGTCGTTTGGGGCGAGAACTCGGTTGTTATTCCGACTTTTGATGAGGAAGACCCCCTTGCTAAAAGACATATTGCCTTAAGCCGTGGACCGCTTATGTTGGCGCAGGATTCAAGATTTGGCTATGACCTTTCTGTGCCGATAAACATTAAAGATTCAGACGGCTTTGCCGTTACCAAAAAAGCTGAGGCTGATTTTGATACCTTGCTTTGTGCAACGGTAGAAAAAGAAGACGGCGAAGAAATAAAGCTTTGCGACTATTCGAGCGCAGGAAAGACCTGGAACTCTGACAGCGAAATGGCTGTATGGATGATAAACAACTAAATAACATTAAAAAAGTACCGACTTTATTTTACAGAGTCGGTGCTTTTTTGTATTTTGTGTTGTTTTAATGTTGATTTTTACTATTTTTTACTTTTTTTATGTTGTTTTTGCTTGACAATTATGTGGCTTTCTGTTAAAATGATGGTGGAAACAACTGTTGAAACTTAACGGGAGGTACAATTATGAATAGTGTGTACACCGAAAAAATAAATAAAAGTGACAGAATATCCGCCCTTATAGAGCATTTGTATTCAAAAATGCCCGAAATAGAGGCGGACCGTGCCGTGCTGCTTACAGAGTCTTATCGCGAAACAGAAAATCTGCCGATTATTCTGCGTCGCGCTAAGGCTTTTGCGCATATTTTAGATAAGTTACCCATAACTATTCGTCCTCTTGAACTTATAGTAGGCAGTAATTCTAAATCTCCTCGCGGTTGTCAGGTATTCCCTGAGTATTCATACAGTTGGCTTGAAGATGAATTTGATACAGTAGCTACCCGTAGCGCTGATCCTTTCTATATATCTGAAAAAACAAAAGAAACTCTTAAAAAGGTTTATCCTTATTGGAAGGGTAAAACCACCAGCGAACTTGCCACATCTTATATGGCGCCTGAGGCTTTGGCTGCAATAGAGCATAACATATTTACTCCCGGCAACTATTTCTATAACGGCATAGGCCATGTAACCGTTGATTATGCCAAGGTGCTTAAAATAGGTTTTCGCGGTATTGCCGAAGAAGCCCGTGCCGCAAAAGCAAAACTGAAGGTTTCGGACGGTGACTATGCCCGTCGCAGTCAGTTTTTGGATGCTGTGCTTATAAGCTGCGATGCTGTTTGTGCTTATGCAATGCGTTACAGCACTTTGGCTAAAGAAGAAGCCGCCTCTTGTAACGATGAACAGCGCAAGGCGGAACTTTTGAAAATTGCCGAAAACTGCGCAAGGGTACCTGCTCAGGGTGCAACGAGCTTTTATGAGGCTTGTCAGTCTTTCTGGTTTGTTCAAATGCTTTTACAAACAGAATCAAGCGGTCACTCAATTTCTCCCGGCCGTTTTGACCAGTATATGAATCCTTATTTTGAGGCTGACCTTAAAAAAGGTGCTATTACCAGAGAATTTGCCCAAGAACTTATCGACTGTATCTGGGTAAAACTTAATGACCTTAATAAAGTTCGTGATGCCGCCTCTGCTGAAGGTTTTGCAGGATACAGCCTTTTCCAGAATCTTATTGTCGGCGGTCAGGATGCAAGCGGTCAAGATGTTACAAATGATGTTTCTTATATGTGTATGAACGCTACCTTGCATGTGTCACTTCCTCAGCCTTCTTTCTCGGTGCGCGTCTGGAACGGTACTCCTCACGAGTTTATGCTACGCGCCGCTGAGATTACACGTACGGGCGTAGGACTTCCCGCCTATTACAATGACGAGGTTATAATTCCGTCACTGCAGAACAGGGGACTGAGTCTTGAAGACGCGAGAGATTATAATATTATAGGTTGTGTTGAACCGCAAAAATCGGGTAAAACTGACGGTTGGCACGATGCCGCGTTCTTTAATATGTGCAGACCGCTTGAAATGGTATTTTCAAACGGTGTAGATAAAGGAATTCAGCTTGGTCCGCAGACAGGCGACGTATCAAAGATGACCAGCTTTGAAGAATTCTATGATGCATATAAAACTCAAATGAAATATTTTATTGAACTTCTTGTTAATGCAGACAATGCTATTGACCAGGCTCACGCAGACCGTTGTCCGCTTCCTTTCCAGTCCTGTATGGTAGAAGACTGTATCGGCAGAGGCCGTTCTCTACAGGAGGGTGGTGCTGTATATAATTTTACAGGTCCTCAGGGCTTTGGTATTGCCAATATGGCTGATGCTCTTTATGCTGTTAAGCAGTTGGTATTTGAGGATAAATCGGTTACTATGCAGGAATATAAAGAAGCTATTGAACATAACTTCGGCAAGGATATGGATTCTCGTCAGGCTGAAAAAATCACTGCTCAGGTTGCCCGTCAGCTTGCAAATGATGGCAAGGAAATTTCGGCAAACGATGTAAGAAAGATATACGAAACGGTTGTTAAAAATGACTGTACCGCCGAGCAAAAGCAGGCGTATCAAAAATTACTTGATAAAATTTCTGCGTTGCCTAAGTTTGGTAATGATATTCCCGAAGTTGACAGCTTTGCAAGAGATGTGGCTTATACCTATACCCGTCCGCTTCTTGATTACCGTAATCCCAGAGGCGGTCAGTATCAGGCAGGTCTTTATCCCGTATCTGCAAATGTACCTCTCGGTGCACAGACAGGCGCAACTCCTGACGGCAGACTTGCTAATACTCCTGTCGCTGACGGTGTTTCTCCCGTAGCAGGAAGAGATTTGAAAGGGCCTACCGCCGCCGCAAACTCGGTTTCTAAACTTGACCACTATATAGCATCAAACGGAACACTTTTCAATATGAAGTTCCACCCCAGCGCACTGGCAGGTGCAGGTGGTCTTGAAAGCTTCGTTGCTCTTGTTCGTGGCTACTTTGACCAAAAGGGAAGCCATATGCAGTTTAACGTTGTAAGCCGTGAAACGCTTAAAGACGCACAAAAGAACCCCGAAAAGTACAAATCTCTAGTTGTTCGTGTTGCAGGATACAGCGCTCTGTTCACTACACTTTCACGCTCTCTGCAGGATGATATTATCAGCCGTACGGAACAGGGGGGCTTCTAAATGGAAGGTTCTCTTCTTTCTGTAAAGGGCAGAATATTTGATATTCAGAGGTTTTCTACCCATGACGGCCCCGGTGTTCGCACCATTGTGTTTTTGAAGGGCTGTCCGCTAAGATGCCGTTGGTGCTGTAACCCTGAATCGCAGTCTTACGAAATTCAGCAGTTAAACCAAAAAGGTACAGTAAAAACAGTAGGTAAAGATGTCAGTGTAGCCGAGGTACTTGAAGAGGTGCTTCGTGACCGCCCCTATTACCGCAGAAGCGGTGGGGGAATGACACTTTCGGGGGGCGAATGCCTTTGGCAGCCTGATTTTGCTATGGCGCTTCTTGCTGCTTGTCACGAAAACGGCGTTAATACCGCAATAGAAACCACAGGCTTTGCCGAAACAGAGGTTTTAAATAAGTTTATACCCCACGTCGATTTGTTTTTAATGGATATTAAACATACAAACAGCCGAAAACACGAGGAATTTACCACAAGACCTAATGAAAAGATATTGCAAAATGCTCGTTATATAGCAGAAAATGCAAAGAAACTTATTATTCGTGTTCCGGTAATTCCTACTTTTAACGATACCGAACAAGAAATCAGAGATATAGCAAGTTTTGCTAAATCTTTATCCGGTGTTAATGAAATACATCTTCTGCCGTATCACAGTATGGGCAGAGATAAATATGAGGGACTGTCACGTCCTTATCTTATGGGCGATATACCTTCACCTACAAAAGAGCACATGCAAAGGCTGGTAAGGGTATGTGAAGAAACAGGACTTATTACTCATTTAGGAGGGTAAAAAATGAATAATGAAAAAAATCGTATAATTCAAGAACTTGTCCCCGGTAAGCAGATAAGTCTTGCGCATATTATCGCTAATCCCGACGAGGTGCTTTATCAAAAACTCGGCCTTGACCCCGCCAAAGAACATTCGGGTGCTATCGGTATTTTAACCTTGAGCCCAAGTGAAACGGCGATTATCGCAGGTGATATTGCTATGAAAGCTTCGGGTGTAGAGCTTTCGTTTGTAGACAGATTCAGCGGTACGGTTATCGTAACAGGCTCTGTTTCACAGGTGGAGGCCGCATTACTGGCAGTTACCGAATACGCCGAGAACAAACTGGGGTTTGATGTATGTCAGATAACCAGAACGTAAAGAAATTACTTCTTATAGGGCGCAGTGGTTGCGGTAAGACTTCGCTGACTCAGGCGTTAAACGGGAAGAAGCCATGTTATCAGAAAACTCAAAGTATGACGTTTGATGATTTCGTAATAGATTCTCCCGGTGAGTATGCCGAAAACCACGACCTTGGCAGTGCCTTGGCACTGTACTCCTATGAAACCGATATAGTTGCTCTGCTGATTTCTGCAGATGATGAATATTCGCTTTTTCCACCCTGCGTTACCTGTCTTGTTAACCGCGAGGTAATAGGTGTTGTAACAAAAATTGATAAGGCCGATCCTGCTCGGGCAGAAAGATGGCTTCGTCTTTCGGGTTGCAAAAAGGTATTTTTTGTCAATTCTGTAAGCGGTGAGGGTACACAGGAGATTTTAGACCACCTAAAAACACACAAAACCAAATAAAAAACAGAAAAATAAAGAAAAATACAGATTTTGTTGTTGACTTTATTCTGCTTTTATGATAAAATTATACTGTAATCAAACCAAAACAAAATAAAAACAAAAAAGGAGAACTCAAAAATGGTAAACGAATACGAAATCAAAAAACAGATTTGCGAAATAGGTAAGCGCATTTACGACAAAGGTATGGTTGCTTCTAACGACGGAAACATATCCGTTAAGTTAAATGACAATGAGTTTCTTTGCACTCCTACCGGTGTTAGCAAAGGCTTTATGACTCCTGAATACATCTGTAAGGTTGACCGCGACGGTAAGGTTATTCAGGCAAACCCCGGCTTTAAGCCTTCTTCTGAAATCAAAATGCACATGCGTGTATATAAAGAGCGTCCTGATGTAAACGCAGTTGTTCACGCTCATCCTCTTTATGCTACAGGTTTTGCTATTGCAGGCATCCCGCTTACTCAGCCCATTATGCCCGAAGCTGTTATTGCTCTCGGTTGCGTACCGATAGCTGAATACGGTACTCCTTCTACTGAGGAAATTCCTGATGCGGTTTCTAAATATCTGCAGTCTTTTGATGCAGTATTACTTGAAAATCACGGCGCACTTTCTTTCTCTGACAGTCTGCTTAACGCTTATCACAAGATGGAGTCTGTAGAATTCTATGCTCAGCTTATGTATCAGGCAAAGGTTCTCGGAGGTCCTAAGCAGCTCACAGACGCTCAGGTTCAGAGACTTTACGAGATCCGCCGTCAGTTCGGTCTCAAGGGTAAGCACCCCGCTGATATTTGCCCCAACGCAAAGGCAGGCAAGCCCAGCTGTCACGGCTGTAGCGGTAGCTGCAAGTCTAACGCTGCTGATGCTGATACCGTAGCGCTCGTAACCAAGCTCGTTCTCGAACAGCTCGGAAAGTAATCTTAGGACTTATGAACGAGTCTGAAATCAGAAAGATCGTTCAAGA
>JAZNAG010000114.1:0-1528 GCA_045586405.1 Acutalibacteraceae bacterium
ACCGTCGAAGTCGGTAATGGTACCGTTGGTTGTACCCTTCACGATGACAGAAGCACCGATCACGGTTTCACCCAATGCGTCCTTTACCACACCGGTAGCTGTTTCGCTCTGCTGTGTGATCTTCACATCGTCAGCTCCAGCTGCGGAGTTGGCGAAAGCTGCTCCTGTAGTAGTTCCCATCAAGAACAGCATCATACTGACTGTTTTAAGTCGTTTTAACATAGCTGTGATTTTTAAGTGTTTATAGAAAATCAAAAAGTTATTCCGAATTGATTTAGTTCCCCGAAAACTTTATGCTTTTCAAAAATTAAATTTGATTAACGGAGCAAAGATACAACAAATTTGAACATTGCAAAAGAAATATTAAAAAAAAATATGGGGTGTATTGAAATGTTAAATTAATCCGTTAACTTATTCCCTCAGGAACGGGTACACTTTGTTCACCTTTTTAGCGGAAAAGGCGTTAAGTTGTTAAAAATCCATCCTTTTTAAGAAAAGATGTCCTTCTTGCATTCTTAACGTTATTAATATTATTTAACGTATCCAGTGGAATGTTGGCCTCATAAGGGAAGATTTACACCTTATTATATATAGAGTGCTTGAAGCCAAATTGAAGGTGTTTTCACCCCGAAACACATGCCGTCCGTGTTTGAAATCATTTATGCAGTAGAAAAATAGTAGATATTGCGTTATCCCATACATGCATGAAAAATGCTGCCACTCCTGTCACCGGAAGCTAAAACGCTGTATGACAAGAGGCACAGGGTGGCAGGAGCCCTGCCACCCTCCTTACACCCTGTCACCGGATGGTTTTTATTAAAATTCACATATCGGCGTTAAAAAGAAATGTCTTGGCATTTGAAGTAAAACGCTTCGGGGTTTGAGGTAAAACGCCGTGGCGTTTTTGGGAAACAATTAGGCGTTTTCGGGAAAAGAATCAATTCTTTTTGATATGATCGTTTTTTTGCGTGAAGTTGTCAAATCCTACACTTCGCATGGGTGGCAGGAGAAAAGGGCGGTGGCAGGACTCCTGCCACCCATTATACTCTGTATGACAGAGAGTTGGCATACGGTGACAGGAGTGTATGCAGTATAGCCGTTTTCCATGGAGACGTGCCTTTGAGGAACGGATCATACCAAAGGAGAATGGAGTACACAACGAGTAGAGACATTGTCTTTACATCGAGGGAGTCAAAATTAAAGCCCTCTATCATTTTGTCATCCAGAGCATACCGAAGGATTTCGATAACACCCGCTTTATGTACTCGAGATTCTTCGCTTTGCTCTGAATGACATTGCTTTTTGATAGCAGGCTTGCTTTTTGATACAGCCCCTTTCCTTGTCCCTTTTTCGGCTGTAAGGGAATCTGAAATATCAGATTATAAAGCAGTTAAGGCAGCCGAATAGTCTTCGGGGAACTAAATCAATTCGGAATAACTTTTTGATTTTCTATAAACACTTAAAAATCACAGCTATGTTAAAACGACTTAAAACAGTCAGTATGATGCTGTTCTTGATGGGAACTACT
>JAZNAG010000115.1:0-1914 GCA_045586405.1 Acutalibacteraceae bacterium
CTTGAAAACCCGTGGACGAGCCCAAGGAGTAATTTATTTTTATATTTTCACTGAACAGCAGGAATGGTTATTTGCAACAGCAAGAGCTTTTTTCTGGCATAGATTAAACAAGATAGTGCTTAAATTATAAAAAATCCTAACTGGTATTTATAGTGCAGCTCCACTTTGCAAACATAGCAAGTAAAAAAGTCATAATTTGTTAAAAATAAAGTGTTTATATTATCGCTATTTCTTGCGTAAGTTGCTTGCTATTAACGAATTATGCGGCATATTATGTCACTGTAAACGGGGTGGTACGGATGCCATCCCAAGCCGAAAAAAACAATCGCCAACAAGGAGGCAAACATGAAAGAAACCGGCAGCAAAATTCCGGCAGAGTTTTGGAAGACAACCGCAGGTCAACCCCTTTGCAACGCAATGCACAGCAACGCCTGGGAGGGCTTGGATTGCTTGAATGCACAAATCGACGCCCTGACCGCCGCAAGCGAAAACACCGCAGACGCAACAATCAAAGCAGAGCTTGAAAAAGCCAAGGCCAAGGTGATTTCCGCAAGAGCCGCCTGCCGCAAGGCGATGGCGATTCTCAGCGACAGCACCTTTTGAAAAAGCCGGGGCGGACAACCGCCCCGTATTCAGCATAAAAGCCTGTCGCACAGACGGGCTTTGCTGGCCCACACTTGCCCCTGTCGCGGCAAACACCTTCAAAGTACCTCCAGGGCGGTTCAGCCTTTATGCTATAATCGCAACACGGGCCGTTTCTGGGGCGTTGTAGGCGTTTTTGATATTGGGTATCGCAGTGCGATGCCCAATAAAAATAAATGCATATTTCTCACTTTTTTCGCCAATATCCACTTGCATAAAACATAAAGTACGCTGTCCCTTTTATTCCGGAATTTTGGGCCGTTTTCGGTGCAGCTCCACATCGTAAATATAGCAAGTCAAAAAGTTGTAATTTATTGAAAATAAAGTGCTTATATTATCACTATTTCTTGCATAAGTTACTGGCTATTACGGAATTATGCGGCATATTATGTCACTGTAAACGGGGTGGTACGGACGCCACCCCGACCAAGAAAAACGCCAACGATGGAGGCAAAAATGAACAAAGCGGTCATCAAAGACACGGAACGCGGCGAAGAGCTTACCTTGACGGATCTTCGGGAAGAATACGAAACCCTGAAAAACGCAGGGGAAACCGAGGCGGAAACCTTCGAGGATTACCTCGAAAACATCACGGACGGAAACGGAACTTGCGAGTGGCTTTAAACACCAACGGGGGGCAAAAGCCCCCCACAAACGAAAGGCAAAAAAAATGAACTGCGGAACCTGCAAAAAAGAATTTGAACCCAACGACACGATTTTCACCATTGACGGCAACCAAGAGGTCTGCTACGATTGCGCCCAGGCAGCCGCAAAAAAAGCTCACGAAGAAGAACGGGAAATTGAAATCCTCGACCCAAACTGCGAAGAGCATTTCCTTTGCATTTGGTGCGAAGACCTTTTCCCGAAAAGCGAACTCCGCAAGGAAGTGAATATGGGCTACCTTTGCGACACCTGCATTCAAGCGATTCATTCAAGGGGCGAAAGGCTGACGATAGAATTTTGAGCCTGCCGACCGAGCCCCTTAAAACGGGGCTTTTTTTTGTGTCTTTGCTATTATAAAAAGTCAAGTCAAAATTCAAAAATAAACCGATAATATATCTTGATAATAAACGACTTATATACTGGATAAACCCAAATAGTGCGGCATATTATGTCACTGTAAACGGGGGTGGTACGGATGCCGCAACCGACAGAAAATCAACGCCTTACACGGAGGTACAAAATGGACGACTTCTTCACGAAGACCAAGTGCGACAGATGCCACGGCGACCTTAACGGATGCCGGACAATGTCGATGTTCAACGAGCAAAC
>JAZNAG010000116.1:0-2462 GCA_045586405.1 Acutalibacteraceae bacterium
TAGGTGTTGGAATTATATTTCTTCGTGGTGGCACAACCGGTGGAGCTGATATTTTAGCAAAGCTTATAAGACTTAAGTATCCACATTTTTCTTTAGGTACTCTTGTTTTTATAATAGATGCCATAATTGTTATTTCCACCCTTTTTGTCTATGGAAGTATTGAAGCACTTCTTTACTCAACCGTTTCATTTTTCGTAACATCAAGAGCAGTTGATGCAATTATTTTTGGTGCTGCAAGAAGTAAAATGCTTCTTATAATTACAACCCAGCCACAACAAATAGCTAAAAGGATAATGAATGACATTCAGCATGGTGTTACACTTATACCTGCTTCTGGTGGATATACAAACGAAGAAAAAACTATTCTTCTTTCTGTTGTAAGGCCAAATGAGGTTGCAGAAATTAATAAAATTGTAAAAGAAATTGACCGTAGTGCTTTTACTGTTATTACAGAATCAAACGAAGTATTCGGCTATGGTTTTCAAAATAGTTAAATTATTTAAGAAAGGAACAACAATATGTCCCTTGTTACAAAAGAAAATATAAGAAACTTTTCAATTATTGCCCATATCGACCACGGCAAATCTACTCTTGCTGACAGACTTTTAGAGCTTACTCAGTCTGTTGCAAAGCGTGATATGTCGGCTCAATTACTTGACGATATGGACCTTGAGAGAGAGCGTGGAATTACAATTAAGGCTCACGCTGTAAAATTAGATTACAAGGCAAACGACGGCAAAACCTACCAGTTAAACTTAATTGACACCCCAGGTCACGTTGACTTTAACTATGAGGTTTCACGTTCACTTGCCGCTTGTGAGGGTGCAATTTTAATAATTGACGCTTCACAAGGTATTGAAGCTCAGACCTTGGGCAATACATATTTAGCCCTTGACCACAACCTTGAGTTAGTGCCAGTTATAAATAAGATTGACTTGCCATCTGCGGACCCTGAAAGAGTGAGTCTTGAGGTTGAAGATATTATTGGCCTCCCTTGTGAAGATGCGCCGAGAGTATCTGCTAAAACTGGTCAGAACGTTGAACAGGTGCTCGAAAGAATTGTAAAAGACATTCCAGCCCCTCAGGGCGATGACGATGCACCATTAAGAGCGTTAATATTTGACTCAGTTTACGATAACTACAAAGGTGTTATTGTTTACACAAGAATTGTTGACGGTACTATTAAACCTGGTGACACTATGAAAATGATGGCAACAGGTGCAGAATTTACAGTTGTTGAAACAGGTTATATGAGAGCAACTTCACTTGAACCTACAAAACAGCTTTGTGCTGGTGAAGTTGGTTATATTACTGCTTCAATCAAGACTGTAAGCGATGCTCGTGTTGGTGATACTGTTACACTTGCAAGTAACCCAGCAACTGAAGCACTCCCTGGCTACAGACAGGCAACACCTATGGTTTACTGCGGTATTTACCCAGCAGACGGTGCAGACTATGAAAATCTTCACGAGGCACTCGAAAAATTACAGCTTAACGATGCGGCTCTTTCTTATGAGCCAGAGACTTCTGGTGCTTTGGGCTTTGGTTTCAGATGTGGATTTTTGGGTCTTTTACACCTTGAAATTATTCAGGAAAGACTCGAAAGAGAATATAACTTAGACTTAGTTACAACTGTTCCAAGCGTTGTTTATAAAATTCACTTAACAAATGGCGAAGTAATTGAAATTGACAACCCTACCCACTACCCTGACCCTGCGACTATTGATTTTTCTGAAGAACCAGTTGCAGACGCGCATATTTTTTCACCACCAGAGTACGTTGGTGCAATTATGGATTTATGTCAGGAAAGACGTGGTACGTTTAAAAATATGGACTACATCTCTGCAGACAGAGTTGAATTAAAATATGACTTACCGCTTAACGAAATCATTTATGACTTCTTTGATGCATTAAAATCAAGAACACGTGGTTACGCTTCACTTGACTATGAAATTTCTGAATACAGAAAGTCAAATCTTGTGAAATTAGACGTTCTTCTTAATGGTAACATAGTTGACGCACTTTCATTTATGGTACACTCTGACAAAGCGTATGGAAGAGCAAGAAAAATTGCAGAAAAACTTAAAGACAACATTCCAAGACAGATGTTTGAAATACCGATTCAGATTGCTATTGGTGGCAAGGTTATTGCAAGAGAAACTGTTAAGGCTATGAGGAAAGACGTTCTTGCAAAGTGCTACGGCGGTGACATCACAAGAAAGAAAAAGCTTCTTGAAAAGCAAAAAGAAGGTAAAAAGAGAATGCGTTCGTTTGGTACTGTTGAAGTGCCACAAGAAGCGTTTATGGCGATACTTAAGCTTGATGAAGATTAATCTTCATCAAGTGGTCAGTAAGTCAGTGAGTCAGTTGTCAGATTAGTGCTGAGTGCTGAATGCTGAGTGCTGAGTTAAGGAAGCCTTACGGCTTGATTGTAATTATTTATCAATAAAACAACAAAGTTC
>JAZNAG010000117.1:0-2268 GCA_045586405.1 Acutalibacteraceae bacterium
TTTAGTGGTACGGGTAGGGTGAAAGGAATTATCCGAACCGTGTTTTTTATAGACGGATTTCCGCTCACTCTTCGTTAAAATACTCGCAAATCCGTAAAGGATTCGCTCCGTTTTTGCCTTGATTGACCACAAATCCGTTCTGTAAAAAATCTTCGACCTATAAAGCGAAAGATTTTTATTGGATTTTTGGTGTTGAGGGCGAAGGAAGGCTGACGCCTTGCAAGACCGAAACGCCGAAAAGCCTTGAAAATATTCGCTTTTAGGCAGGTTCGGATAACTCATTTCACCCTAGACAAATAAAAAACCTGAGTCAAAGCATAATTGCTCTAACTCAGGGACGAATTTAAAATAATCCGCGGTACCACCCCGCTTACTGCCGAAAAAGACAGTCACTCATTAAGACTCAATAAAGTCCGTAGCCATGGTAACGGGGCAACCGGAATCTCTTACACACAAAAGCTTCTGAGATTCTGCTCTGGAACGAGACCACATTGTTGAAACCTGTTGACTCACACCAACCGCCAACTCTCTGAAAAGTTTACTCAAAAATGCGTAATTCCTTCAATGCATTTATCAATATGTGCAGTATAATACCACCTGAGAATGCTATTGTCAAGAGTTTTTTTACAAATTCTCTGTTGAGTTTTAAAAAGTTACTTGACTTTATTGTAAAATTTATATACTATATAGAAGTAAAAAATTATAAGGATGTGTGTTTTGATGA
The DNA here is from genome assembly GCA_045586405.1 of Acutalibacteraceae bacterium. GTDB lineage: Bacteria > Bacillota > Clostridia > Oscillospirales > Acutalibacteraceae > SIG607. The sequence continues at coordinate 725 of JAZNAG010000117.1, forward strand.
ATCAACAATACGATGCATTGTTTACCCCTTGGAAAATACGTGACGTTGAAATCAAAAACAGAATTGTTATGTGCCCAATGGGTGGTACATCACTTTTCGGTTGGTTTGAACTCGGCGGTTGCCATTTTGACAAGGAAGCGGCTAAACTTTTCATTGAAAGAGCTAACAACAATGTTGGTCTTATTATCCCTGGTATCGCACCACTTCGTGATACTATTTGGGGCAAATGACTTTGACAAAATCCAAAGATGTTTGAAGAATTAAAAGAATTTATGGATGAAATCCATAAGACTGGTGCTAAGTTATTCATTCAGCTTACTGCTGGTATGGGTCGTTCTTGGGCCATTACAGAACTCATAGCACCACTTCACAAAAACAAATTTACTCGTGCAATAGTAAAACCAATTATTGATACATCTCACGAGTTAGCTTCTCCTTCTCCACAACCATCTCGTTGGGCTCACGATATTATCTGCCCTGAAATGACAGTTGAGCAAATTCACGAAATTATTGAAGCTTATGCTAAAACTGCAAAGCTTTGTATGGATGCTGGCGTTGACGGTGTTGAAGTTCACGCTGTTCACGAAGGTTATCTTTTAGACCAATTCGCTATTGAATTCTTTAACAAACGTACTGACGAATACGGCGGAAGCTTTGAAAACCGTTTCCGTTTCGCAGCAGAAGTTGTTAAAGCTATTAAAGGCGCTTGTGGTGAAAACTTCCCTGTTTCACTTCGTTACTCGGTTGAGTCAAAAATGAAGGGCTTCTGCGAAGGTGCAATGCCTGATGAAGTTGAAGGTAAGGATTATAAAGAAGCAGGTCGTGCAATGGCTGAATCTGAAAAGGCTGCTAAATACCTTCAGGATGCAGGTTACGATATGCTTAACGCTGACAATGGTACATATGACTCTTGGTACTGGGCACACCCACCAATGTATATGCCTGAAAACTGTAACTTAGAAGATGTTGCTCACATCAAAAAGTTTGTAGATATCCCAGTTGTTTGTGCTGGTAGAATGGACCCTGCAGTTGCTGCAGATGCTATTAAAGAAGGCAAAATTGATGGTCTTGGTGTTGCTCGTCAATTCCTTACAGACCCAGAATGGATTACAAAAATTATTGAAGACAGAATTGAAGATATCAAGCCTTGTATTTGCTGTCATAGTGCTTGCTTTAACTTCTCTTCATCAAAAGGTCACGCTAATACACAAGACCTTTTCGACACAATGGGTCTTTCTCGTTGTGCTCTTAACCCAAAAACAATGCAGTCTAAAAAATATAAAATCGAACCAGCTAAGAAAGCAAAGAAGGTTGCTATTATCGGTGGCGGTATCGGTGGTATGGAAGCTGCTATCGTTCTTGCACAACGTGGCCACAAGGTTGACCTTTATGAAAAGACAGATAAATTAGGTGGCGTATTTATTGCTGCGGCTGCTCCTACATATAAAGAAAAAGACCGTGACCTTATTGCTTGGTACAATCGCGAAGTTAAGAAATATGATGCTATTACAATTCATATGAATACAGAAGTTAAAGATGTAGCT
>JAZNAG010000118.1:0-3695 GCA_045586405.1 Acutalibacteraceae bacterium
AAATTGTGATTTTGAACATTACAAACATTCGCTTTTGTTATGCTTGATATTATGATATACTATTTTCAGTACAAATACAAGAGGTATCGTATGAATAACAAGGCGTTCTTCAAATACATATTCGCTTTACTGCTGTTTGGCTCAAATGGTATTGTAGCGAGTTTCATTGATTTAAGCAGTCAGAACATTGTACTGCTTCGCACACTTATAGGCAGCATTCTGCTGATTGCATTATTCCTTATCAGCGGCGGAAAACTGACTTTTTATAAGCACAAAGTGCAATTTTTATTCCTTGCCGTATCAGGCGTTGCTATGGGGACAAGTTGGATGTTCCTATACGAAGCATACACTCGTATCGGTGTCAGTATCGCTTCTCTTTTATATTACTGCGGTCCGGTTATCGTAATGGCTTTATCGCCTTTGCTGTTCAAGGAACGGCTCACAGTAAATAACGTGCTTGGTTTTCTTGCTGTAGTTGTCGGCGTGGTGTTGATAAACGGAAACGCTTTTGACGGCAAGGGAGATATATTTGGCATTGCCTGTGGTTTGCTCTCTGCTGTTATGTATGCCTTTATGGTTATCTGCAACAAGAAAGCAAAGGATATTGTTGGACTTCAAAATTCCACATTGCAACTCGCCATAGCATTTTTAACAGTAGCGATATTTGTTGGATTAAAGCAAGGCTACTCTATGCAGATCGCACCCTCAAGCATATTGCCAATCTTTATACTCGGTTTGCTGAATACAGGTATCGGATGCTATTTTTACTTTTCCTCAATTGGTAAACTAAAAGTGCAGACAGTGGCGATCTGCGGATATTTGGAGCCGCTGTCAGCAGTCTTGTTCTCGGTAGTGTTCTTAAAAGAAACAATGCTGCCGTTGCAGATTATAGGTGCAGTGCTTACCATCGGCGGTGCTATGTATAGCGAATTAAAAAAGAATATGTAAAAGATATCGGCGGTAAGGATTTTGTTCCTTACCGCCGTTTTCTGTTTGCCAATTTTATAATCATTGCGAATTTACTTTTCTCAAAAGATTTGCACCAAGAAGGAAAACGATAACACAAACGGCAGAGCCGGTTGCAATGTTCATTATTCTTATCGTACTTTCCGCCATGCCGACGAAAGATACAAGCATTGACCTTTGCAGAGAAAATATTGACGCAAAAGCATCGGCAAAGGATATGTTGCGTAGTGTTTTTACCTTTAAGGATGCACTCCGTCTTGACTTTGCCAAATTGACCGAAGCCAAGGTTATCTTTGTAAAGGCATATACTGCAATGGTTATCATTACGATTTCGTGATAGACCGTTCCTCTATCCTGCACAGTTGCGAGTACGACAGTCCCTGCAAGAGGTAAAGACATCACCATCAGCAAAATTCCCGTGAATTGTTTTATAAAGGCGTTGTTCTCTTTTTTTGAACGAAGAACGGTATATCTGACTACGCTTAAAACTGCGTAATATGTGCCAATCGTCAACAACCACCAAGAACGTGTTACACATCCGATTACTATGTTATAGCCACCAAACGCTATATTAACCGCAAGGCTTAAAAATGCCAGTTTATATGTTCTGCTCATTTAACTTACCAATAACGCAGTCTGTAATGATCTTGCTGATAGAATCGATGGTGTCGGTGCAGTTATTATCCAGCCACTCCATTACGATTGCTGTAATTCCCACAAGGTAGAATTTAAGAATATATTTTCTTTCATTTTCGGGAATGCAGTATCTTGTGAGAACAGGGTTGAAAATATCCTTGAGCAAATCACTATAAACACCGTCAAATCCCATTGAGCCGAACTGCTTGATGGCAGTTTTGAAAACCCGCTGATTTTCCTTAATAAAGGTAAGATACGGCGTTAGGTATTCGGGTGTTATGAACATCAGCTCTTTTAGATCACAGTTTTGAAAACGCTGCGAGATATTCTGTGTATCCTTTGAAAAATATGAAAAGAAGCTGTCCGTAATATGTGCCGTTGTTTCCTTTAACAGATCGGATGTATTTTCATAGTGCAAATAAAAGGTTGAGCGATTGACTCCTGCGACCTCGCAGATTTCCTTAATGGTGATATATTCAAAGTCCTTCTTTTCGAGAAGGGAGATAAGGGCTTCATCCATTCTGACAGCCGTATTAAAATACTTGCTTTCATTTTTGTTCATCAGAAAGCCCTCCTTTTTGGTTTATTTCCCTTCGCTGATTTCTCTTGCAAGCTCAACGATTTCATAAGCGTACTTTTTCTTGCCGTTTTCAAGCAATTTCTTATAAATCGGATAATTGACACAGCAACCGATTATACCGACAATGCCAATGATGATGCCTAAAATCATACTTGCAACACCGCTGCCAATAACCTGCATTGCAAGACTCATTCCCGTGCCGAGTACAAGTGCGGAAATGATACCGAAGGTATAGGCGAATATATTTGCCGGATTTTTTGCCTTGGCATCGAGCTTACGAAGGGCAACGATTTTGGAATTGTCTTTGGGTGCGTATTCCTTTGCAATAGATTCTGCGTAAATTTTGTCTGTGTTCATTTTATGAACCTCCTTTTCGATTTTACAACATAATTGTACACCGCAAAAGGAGGAAACTGAACAACACGATTCAAGAAATGTGTTGAATTTAGAGCGATATAATTATTCTCACAAGTATTATAGCATAAAATCAATATTAATAAAAGAGTTCGGCGGTAAGGATTTTTGTTTTTTAGCGTTCTTAAAAGAAACAATGCTTCCGTTGCAAATAATAGGTGCAGTGCTTATCATCGGCGGTGCGATGTTTAGTGAAATAAAAAAGCAAGTGTAATAACACTATGATAATCACATTTCTTTTATAAACCTGAACATTTCGTCCGGTCTTTCATCGTTATGTATATCTTCCTTGGGTGTATGAAGATCAATATTAAATTCATTATAAAACTCAACGATGTGGAAACCGCATTTATTTACATAGAAATGGATATTACGCTTCTCAAAATATGGTGTGCAGGTCTCCCAAACAGTCGTTTCGGGATGTAATGCTTCTACAGCCTGCCACGCACCGTAGCCGATACCCTTGCTGTGCGCTTCGGGCAATACAAAAAGGATTTCAAGGTGGTTATGGTGGGTTACATTATCAATCTTTAGAATAACGCCGCCGACCTTCTTGCCGTCAAGCATAATGCGGTAGGTCTCACTGTTCGGCTCGTCAATACAATGCTCAATCGTTTCTCTTGATATGATTTCACCGTCATCATCAATGTGATCGTCACGCTCGCCGAATTCTAACAGTGCGCCGTATTTGAACGCCCACTGATTGTCAAGAATAAATTGCTCACGGTCGCCTACGGTTAAGGGGACAAGAGTTACCTTTGTGTTTTTCATAAAAACCTCCGAAAAATAAAAATACCCGGCAACGCTAAATGCGTAAACCGAGCTCACTCGACATCTTATCTGACAGGCGGCCTGCAAGCGTTACGCTTACGATCCCCTACACTACGGTGTACTGTCCTCCGATGACACTGTATATTTCTTTGATAATATTATATCACCTTTAATTGCAATATGCAACAGATGATATTGCCAAAATTGTGAATCTTTTGCGTCTTTCTTAGGTTCTTTACTTAATTCCGTGAAAGAGGTAGATTTTTCTAAAAAGATGTGATAAAATGAATCCGTGAGGTGGAAACAGATGAACGGATTTGTAAATTAT
>JAZNAG010000119.1:0-2650 GCA_045586405.1 Acutalibacteraceae bacterium
CATATGTCCATTTGCCTTTGCCGTGGCGCTGGCCATTTTGCCATTCGCCGTCAAATTCGTCTCCGTCGCTCCAACGGAAAATGCCATGACCGTGATATTTTCCATTGGCCCATTCGCCATCGTAATAGTTACCGCTTGCGAAAACAAACTTGCCCTTTCCATGACGAGTGCCGTTTACATATTCGCCGGTGTAGACATCACCGTCATTCCAACGGTACGTGCCGAAGCCGTGGGGCTCACCGTCCTTCATCTCGCCTTCGTAGCTACCATTGCTGTATTCCTTGCGCATAGTCTTCGCCACAGATGCTTTAGGCTGCGTTTTTGTCTCTTTTTTCGGAGTAGTAGTACCGAATAATGAGTCAAAGGAATCGCTTGAGGCTGCCGGGGCTTTGCTCGTAGTTTTCTTCGGCTCTGCCTTTGCCACGGTTGTTTTAGGTGTCGTACCTGATGTGCTTTGCTTTTTGACAGTAGTAGTCTTCGGTGTTGTACTACCGCCAAAGATAGCAGCAAAGGCGTCATCCGATGATACCGCTGACGACTTCACATTCTTTTTAGCAGCGGGCTCGGCTTCAATCTTCAAGCCGGGGATAGACACAGTATTTCCAGCCTCTTCAAGCTTTTTCTTCAGTTCAAGAGCCTTTGCGCTTTCAAGATCGGTTGCAATGGTAGACGGAACCTTATCCACCATACCTTTAGCCTTAGCAAGTCCAAGCCCTAACTCTCCACATAATATCTTGGTAGTCATCAGGGGCTGATTGCCCACCTTTTCTAAAATAACGCTATACTTCTTATCAGCCATTATTCGTCCCTCCGCTTTTTACCAGATTCTATTATTTCTATTCTAATTATCTAACATTTTTCGCCTATTGTGGTCGCTTTTACAGCGACATTTTAATATACAATAATATCTATGCGCTTGCAATCGCTTTGCAAGAATAGGTGATTACATTTTGCTTATTTATTTTTAGCGATTTTTAGTGCATAATAATGTATATAGTGAGGTGCAATTATGTTAGAATTTGAAAAAGGCTTTGAATCAGTAAACAAAACGTTCCGTATTCCCGTACACATCGTTGAACAGCTCGAGATGCTTGCAGGTAAATACAACACGTCTATGAATAAAATCGTTGTTCAGTGCTTGGAATACGCACTTGAGAACATATCCGATAGCGACTCCGATCCTACCGATACCAATTCATAATTTCACGCCGTCTGCTGAAGTAGATTATTGCTTCAAAGGACGGCTTTTTTCGTCCTTATGTTATGCGTTCTGTTCCTCTTTATAAACGCTCATTATATCACCAATGTCACAATCGAGAACCTCACAGATACGAAGCAAGACGTCGAGTGAAACTTTTTTGTCGCGTCTTAGGCTTGTCATCGTATTGGAAGCCATCTCTGTTGCTCGTCTAAGATCCGCCTTACTCATCTTTTTATCCACGAGTACTTTCCAAAGCTTATTGTAACTGATTTTCATTGCTGATGCTCTCCCTCTTTTTGAAAGACTTAAACATTCATAGTCATAATTTTTCTGTTTATCGTGCAAGAATAAGTTCTTGCATTTTTCATTATAGCACATAATTATATAAATTACAATGGATTTTATAGATAATTTGAGTAAAATTTAGCCAACTTTCGCAAGAAGTTGATGTACTTGACGATAGTTTTATCTTATTCAAGAAGATTTTAATACTTTCGGAGTTTGCTAAAAAAGAATAGGCACCATTCGAGAGTTTCCTCGTTCGGTGCCTATTTTCTTATTCCCTTAAAATATTATAAACGTGACCCTCTAAAAATTTTTTAAAAACCCGAAAATTCAAGCAGTGCAAGAATTTCCGCTTCTAAATCAATTTCTAAAGATTTTTTTAAAAAAGTTTTAGATAAATCCGCACGGGCATCCCCCGTGGCAAGCCGCATCATATCCGCCAAATCCGCCGCAACGGATTAAGTTATTAGCATCATTATACCATAAAGCCGCCGAGAGTTCAAGGTAAACGGATACATTTCTTTTTTCTTCTGTTTAGAAAAAGTAATTACTTTTATTTGTAAAATACTATTGATAAAAGTAATGACTTTATGATGAAATCATATTGCCACCGATAAAGCGTTTAAGAATACGCAGAAATCGGAGTGGCATGAAGAAATTGTACGGCTATTTTCAGAGAAAAAATAAACAAGACACAGCCTCACTACTGTAGTGAGGCTGTGTCTTATCTCTTTGTTTATCTTTTACAAGAGCCCAAGTATTCTCAAGGCATACGAAACACCGTCGTCTTTACATGGTTTTGTTTCAAACAAAGCATGTTTTTTGAGTTGAGTATAACCATCGCCCATGCAAACACAATCATTATACCGTTGAAATATCGGCAGATCATTCGGACCATCGCCAAAATAGAGAATAGGTTCTTGAAACTCATAATAGTCAATTACTTTTTGAATACCAATACTCTTTGAGGATTTTTTGTTTTGCAAAGAAATCGTTTTCGTCTTTTCCCAGTATTCCGTATTGTATGCCGAAAAATCAGTCAGCTGCTCTTTTTCAATGTCAAAAAAGACCAAATTGTATGTGGAATCAGCCACACCGCTTTTATCTACGAGAAACCCGTTTTCTAACGCTTTTTGCTTCGCCGTTTCCGTAGAGTAAAAAGCA
>JAZNAG010000120.1:0-3211 GCA_045586405.1 Acutalibacteraceae bacterium
ACAGGAATTCCGATTTTACCATTTTTAATAGTCGGATATATGGTTGCACTTATAATATCATTTTTTGTTCCACCTATTTACACAGCTATTGCTTTTGACTCTGGTGGTGTTGCAAGTGGTCCTATGGCAACTACATTTATATTGCCGTTTGCAGTTGGCAGTTGTGAAATGCTCGGTGGTAATATTATGACGGATGCTTTCGGTATTGTTGCTATGATAGCGTTAGCACCACTCATTACAATTCAGGTTTTAGGTCTCAGTAGTAAGCTTCACAAAAAAATCAGAATGAAGCGTGTGTTCGAGGAATTTAAGTCTTTTGATGACGATATAATTTATTTCAATGAGGTGAGTGACAATGGGTGAAGAATCTAAAAAAGTAATGATTATGCTCTCAATAGTAGAAGCTGAAAAAGGTCACAAGCTTATTGAATTATTAGAAAAGCAAGAAATAAAAATGAATATGCAGATAGTAGGCTACGGCACAGCACCTACTGAAATGATGGATATTTTTGGTCTTGGTAGTAATGATAAAGATATTATTCTCAGTATGGCATCTAAAAAAGCTATAAATTCACTTATGGCGAATTTCGGCAACAGCTTTTCAAGCTACACAAAATATGGTGGACTTCTGATTGTGCTTAACGTTTTAGCAGTAAACAGATTAGTTGCCGAAGTGCTTAATCACGATTTGCCAGAGGAAATATCTTTGCAGGAGGAAGCAGTAATGAAAAATGAACATAAGCATTACCTTGTAATGATAACAGTTAACCGTGGTTATACAGATTCTGTAATGGAAGTAGCAAAAAAAGCGGGTGCAACTGGTGGTACTGTTATTAAAGGCAGACTTGCAGAGAGCGAAAAACTTAATGCTATAACAGAAATGGAATTAGACGAAGAAAGAGAAAGCATCATAATTTTAGCTCCGGCAGATGTCAGCGCAAGAATATTAGAAGATGTTAATGAAAAATATGGCTTAAGAAGTAAAGCGCGTGGAATTTTATGCGCTGTACCAGTAGAAAAAGCTTATAAGATATGATATAATGAGAGTGCATATTTAATATGCACTCTATTTTTTTAAAAAACGTGGGTGACAAAAATGCTTTATAAAAAGAATTCCGAAAAAACATTAAGTAAAGAACTCTTTAAAAATCCTACAAGCGAATACAGAGGAACACCTTTCTGGGCTTGGAATGATTATTTAACAAAAAATGAACTCGAAAGACAAATTGAAATTTTTAACGAAATGGGTCTTGGCGGTTTCCATATGCACGTAAGAACAGGTCTTAAAAATCAATATTTAAGCGAAGAATTTATGGGACTTGTAAAAGCTTGTGTTGAAAAGGCAAAAAATGAAAAAATGCTTGCCTGGCTTTATGATGAGGACCGTTGGCCATCAGGTGCTGCTGGTGGTCTTGTTACCAAAGATGAAAAATACCGTGCAAGATGCCTTCTTTTTACAACAGAAAAAGACGGCGAAGTAACACAGAATAACGATTCAAGAGCAGAAGGTGGCAGAACAGGTAACGGTAAGCTCCTTGCTTGCTATGATGTTGTTTTAGATAAAGACGGATATTTAGAAAGCTATAAAAGAATAAACGAAAACGACGAAGCAAAGGGCACTAAATGGTACGCACTTTTAGAAGTTCACGGCAAAAGCTCATGGTATAATGACCAGGCATATCTTGATACATTAAGTGTTGATGCAGTTAAAAAATTCGTAGAAGTTACTCACGAAAAATATAAAGAAACAGTAGGCGATGAATTCGATAAAACTGTTCCTGCAATTTTCACAGACGAACCACAATTTACAAGAAAACAGGTTTTTGACAATTCTTTTGATACAGAAGATGTTTGTATGCCTTGGACTGATAGTGTTGAAGAACTCTATAAAAAGGCATATGGTGCAGATATTTTAGATACACTTCCTGAAATATTCTGGGATTTAAAAGGAAGTAAAGCATCAATACATCGTTACCGCTATCACGATTTTATTGCAGAGCTTTTTGCAAATGCTTTTGCAGATACAGTAGGTAACTGGTGTGGTGAAAATAATATTGCCTTAACTGGTCATATGATGGAAGAGCCAACTCTTGAAAGTCAGACTGCAGCATTAGGTGAGGCAATGCGCTCTTACAGAGGTTTTCAGCTTCCTGGTATAGATATGCTTTGCAATCTGAGAGAGTTTACAACAGCAAAGCAAGCTCAATCTGCAGTTCACCAGTTTGGTTATGAAGGTATTCTTTCAGAGCTTTATGGTGTTACAGGCTGGGATTGTGATTTCAGAACATATAAATATCAGGGTGACTGGCAAGCTGCTCTTGGTATTACAATAAGAGTTCCACATCTTTCCTGGTATTCTATGGCAGGTGAAGCAAAGCGTGACTACCCTGCATCAATTTCATATCAATCTCCTTGGTGGAAAGAATACTCTGCAATTGAAGACCATTTTGCAAGAGTTAATACTGCTCTTACTCGTGGTAAACCAATTGTTAAGGTTGGTGTAATTCACCCTGTTGAAAGCTTCTGGCTTCATTGGGGTCCGAATGATAAATCTGCTATTTTCCGTGACAGCTGTGACGAAAAATTCCAACAGCTTACAGATTGGCTTATAGAAGGTAGCATAGACTTCAACTTTATTTCAGAATCTCTTTTCCCGACTCTTTGCGAAAAAGGTGGCAATCCACTCAAGGTTGGTCAGATGGAATATGACGCTATTGTTGTTCCTGCTTGTGAAACATTAAGAAGCTCAACTTTAGAGCGTCTTGAAGAATTCAGAAATAATGGTGGTAAGCTCATATTCTTAGGTGCAGCACCTACACTCTGTGATGCGGTAGAATCTAATCGTGGTAAAGAGCTCTTTGAAAGAAGCGTTAATGCAGAGTATTCACAAGCTGCAGTTTTAACAGCCCTTGATGAAAACAGAACAGTTACACTTCGTTTTGCGAATGGTAATCTCTCTGACAATCTTCTTTATCAGCTTCGTCAGGATAACGATTGCAAATGGCTCTTTGTAGCACATTCAAAAGAACCACACAATAAGGATACTGACAATGGTAAAGACGTTAAAATCACTCTTGAGGGTGAATATAAAGTAACCATTTACAATACACAGAATGGTGAAGAATATCCTGCAGACGTTACATATATGAATGGTAAAACAGTTATAAATGAGCACATTTATGGCTATGATTCATTCCTTTATAAATTAGAG
>JAZNAG010000121.1:0-1712 GCA_045586405.1 Acutalibacteraceae bacterium
CTTATTATAAAGATTCGATTAAGCAGGTTGTTCCTGTTTCTTAATGAAACAGCGTTCGTGTCACTAACCAAAATGAATCGTAATAAGCTTGTTGCGGAAACATTACATATCTTAATTTCTGAAAGAAAGAATGTCTTATGATTAGCGTTGGTATTGATATATCCAAAGGTAAAAGCATGGTTTGTATTATGAAACCCGGAGGCGAAGTGTTAAAAACGCCTTTCGAAATGCTTCACTCTATGGAATCAATACTCCATCTTGTTAAGCTCATCAATTCCTACGATGAGGAGGTTCGTGTCATTTTGGAAAATACCGGGCACTACCACTTACCTGTGGTAACACTGCTTGTTGAAAAAGGTATCTTCACCTGCTGCGTAAATGCCTTACGAATGAAAAAGTTTTGTTCTCAAAGCATCAGACGTGCAAAAACAGATAAAATCGATGCTGTTAACATTGCTCAATTCGGACTTACATACTGGAATGAACTTTCTCCCGTAAAGCCCCCTGAATACGTATATCAAGAACTTAAATTGCTTGCACGACAGTATTATCAGACTGTTTCGATGCTTGTTAAAGCAAAAGTAAATTTAAGTAATTTACTTGACCAAACTATGCCTGGCATTAAGGAATTGATGAATGATAGTCCAGGCAATCATAAGCTTACTGATTTTGTTAAGCGTTATTATCATTATGGTCATATTCTCGAAATGGGTGAAAAACGCTTTCATTATGATTACTGCAAATGGGCAAAAAAACAGGGATACCGCGTGTACGAACGTTTAGCAAAGGAAATCCTTGCCATAGCTCAAAACGGTATCCCTGTGCTTCCAAACTCTCCTGTCACTAAGGCTGTAGTTGTAGAAGCTGTACGAGTACTTCATGAAATTGAAATATCTCGTGACACCATTTTAACACAAATGCAAGAACTTGCCAAGTCTTTACCGGAATTTTCTATTATCAGAGAAATGCCTTGTATCGGTGATACACTTGCACCACGTATCATTGCTGAGATTGGCGATATTCGCCGTTTTAAAAACAAGCATTCTTTAATTGCTTATGCAGGCATTGATGCACCACCTTATCAATCAGGATCATTTAATGCTACAGAACGTCATATTTCCAAGCGTGGCAACAGTTATTTGCGTAAAACCGGATATGAAATTATGCAATGTCTTATTCAACACAAACCCATTGGCGATCCTGTTTATGATTTCATCTGCAAGAAACGCCACGAAGGTAAATGCGGAAAAGAAGCTATGATTGCCGGATTAAACAAATTCCTACGTATTTACTACGGCAGAGTTACCGATCTTTACGAAGAAATTAACGAACAACTGATATTCGGCAGTTATCTCTAATTCATTTAACCTGTTTTGAGATAGTCAAGCGGCTATCTCTGTTTGCTATGCAATTCTTTACGTTGATACTTTATTAATTTTTTCATTTTACCTATTGACTTTATTTAGCAGGTTTCCTATAAGTTAAAAAGGGAACTGCACTTGCAGTTCCCTACATTTTTTTGCATACTCCATCCGTCACTTGACGTTCCGGAGCTTTTTTACATTTCCATACTTGATTAATAGTTTTCAGCGTGTACCTCAAAATAGCTCTGAGGATGTGCGCAAGTAGGACAAAGCTCAGGAGCTTTTTTGCCAACTACGATATGACCGCAGTTTCTGCATTCCCAAACTTTAATTTCGCTCTTAGCAAAC
>JAZNAG010000122.1:0-3282 GCA_045586405.1 Acutalibacteraceae bacterium
AATGGGCGTTATACTCAAAAGTAGGGTTACAGGTCAAACTATACGCACCCCTGAATTACCGCACTCTGAGACCGTTGATATACAACGGTTTCAGAAGCTCTATTTGGTTAATTTTTAACTGTAATGAAAGTGTTTTTATCACTTGATTTTTGCAACCTTGAAGTTCGTTATGTGGAAAAAGTAACCTCAAAATCGGGGCAACAGGTCAAACTATACGTACCCCTCGATTACCGCACTTTCAATCCCTTATGTATCAACGGTTTCAGACTCTACTTTTCCTACTTTTTTTAAACAAATAAAAGGAGTTTTTTATTTATGATTAATAACATTATTTCTTGTGAATTTAATATCGACACTTCCTGTGTTGAAGTCAAACTCGCTGACGGTTCTATGGTGTCAATCGACTGCATCGCCGTTGAAAACGAATATGCAAACAATATGTACGAAACATCCGAGCTTGACTTTCTCATCTACAACGACCCGTTGAGCTATGTCAGATTACTGTTAAGCGGAAAGATGGGAGAATATTTGCGAAATAATACAGATTATACTCCGTTATCGGATATGAGATAAAATGCTGAAAGCTCTCTTGCGGTATGCAGGAGAGCTTTTTTGTATCAGTTAAATGACGGAGGGTCAACTTTTGTTTCCGAAAATGGATTATTGTTCGGCGAGGGTTCTGACATACTGAAATACATTTTAGCGGCTTTTGTTGTTCCGAAATCCTGATTTGAACCGCTGTTCTGCACCTTGTTGAATGCTTCACGGAACATTGCGTTGTGTGCTTCTTCTCTGTTGAGCAGAAAATCAATTGTTTCTCTTACCTTTTTATCATTAATCTGTCGGTAGAGATATTCATAAACAACTTTTGCCCTCTGTTCGGATGCGATATTTGAAAGAAGGTCTGCACACAAGTCACCCGTAACCGAAACATAATCTCCCGTCCACGAATAACCCGAAGCATTAATGAGTCCGGGATTGAGTCCCATAAGAACGTGTGTCTGAATTTCGCCTGCGGGAACAGATTCGGCACACACATCGTGTCCGTTCAGAAGATTAATTGTCTGTGCAACCATTTCCATGTGACCGAGTTCTTCTGCTGCGATATCAAGAAACAAATCCTTGATTTCGGGGTCTTTGATCCGAAAACTCTGTGACATATACTGCATTGCAGCTTTAAGTTCACCGTTTGCACCGCCGAGCTGTTCCTGCAGAAGCGCCGCATACTGAGGGTTAGGTTTTTCAACAGCAACGGGATGAAAAAGCATTTTTTCGTGTTTGAACATAAATTATCCTCCTTTAATTTCCGCCGGGACCGTCTTTTCGTTCACGCTTGTCGGGAATTTCAATTTTCCCTTTAATATCTTTAGGTTTGATATTGTTTTTGCTTTGATTGTTTGCAGTTTTTTCTTTGTCCATATATAACCGTCCTTTCTTGTTTTTAGTATGTACAGATTTGCAAAAAAATTGCCATACAAGCCGATTATAAAATCAATCTGTATGGCTTTTTGCGACTCTTTCACTTTTGTTCACGATATTTCAATTATTTTCACAATTTCACTTGACAATCGTTAACGGTTGTGCTATTTTATACTTGTAGCTACAGCGATACTGTTAACAACCGTTAATGAAAGGGGCAAAAATTATGTTTATCGAAGAAAGACATCAGGAAATACTCAGAATCTTATCAGAAAAAGGAAGAATATCAAATTCTGAAATTCAGGAAACATTCAAAATCAGCTATGACTCGGCAAAAAGGGATTTAAGACTTCTTGAAGAACAGGGGCTTTTGAAAAGAACTCACGGCGGTGCTATACCCGCAAGACAAATCGGGGGAAATGTAATTAAAAACCTTTCCCCCGATGAGCGTGTTGTTAATGTTAAAGAAAACTATCTTGCAATAGCAAAAGAAGCTGTAAAAACAATTGAAGAAAATGACGTTGTTTATATCACCAATGCAAGTGTAGGCTATCTTATGGCACAAAATATCGGCAATGTTTGCTGTACTGTTGTTACAAATTCAATTGCAATTGCCGAAGAGCTTCGCAAAAAGGAAAACATAACGGTTATTCTTGCGGGCGGTGAAATGCAGGCAAACGGTTGTTTCTACGACAGTTTTGCATTATCTTTAATCAACAGACTTCGTTTTGATAAGTGCTTTGTTACATCTGCTTGTGTTTCGGCAAAGTTCGGTCTTTCAATTCAAAAATCAAGAAGTGTTGAGCTGACAAACGCTATCATAAACAATTCAAAGACAGTTTACGGTTTATATCCCGTTGAAAAAATCGGATTTGATTCCATAATCAGCATTTGCCCCGCAAACAAGCTGAATTATATCATAACCGACAGCGATTCTTCGGAAGACGATTTAATACAGTTTGAAGAACTTGGAGTTAAAATCAAAATAGCGGAATAAACTGTCACATAGAAAAAGCCATACAAATTGATTAAAAATCAGCTTGTATGGCTTTGACTATTTTGCTTATTGTGTTTTACGCTTTATTCTCCGCATAATATTGTGCCTGAGCGTTCCAGAGTTCGCTGTATTTGCCGTCGGGGTTTCCGAGGAGAATTTCGTGTGAGCCGTCCTGAATCAGCTGACCGTTATCAAACACGAGGATTCTGTCGCAGAAACGGCAGGATGACAGACGGTGGGAGATATAAACCGCTGTTTTATCCTTGACCATATCGTTGAAGCGGTAATAGATTTCGTGTTCGGCGATGGGGTCGAGAGATGCGGTGGGTTCATCGAGAATAACAAACGCTGCATCTTTATAGAGCGCTCTTGCAATAGCGAGCTTCTGTGCTTCGCCGCCTGAGATTTCAACTCCGTCTTCTTCAAAATCTTTGTAAACGGGAGTTTTAAGTCCTTTCGGCATAGCCTTTACTCTTTCAAGCATACCTGCTTTTTCAAGCGACGACCATACTTTTTCTTCGTCATAATCAACCTCTGCCGAAACGTTTTCACCAACGGAAAATGAGAATAGTCTAAAATCTTGAAATACAACCGAGAACAAATCCAGATAGTCCTCATAATCGTATTTCTGAATATCTATGCCATTGAGGGTGATGTATCCCTCTGTCGGGTCATAAAGACGGCAAAGCAGTTTTATCATTGTTGTTTTACCGCTTCCGTTCATGCCGACAACCGCAATTCTGTCACCGACTCTGAATTTAAGATTGAGATTTCTGATTGCATAGTTTTCGGTGTTCGGATACTTAAAGCTGACATTATGAAACTCAATGTCATACTTGTTATCCATCCGCTTTTCGGTGGGAATA
>JAZNAG010000123.1:0-69137 GCA_045586405.1 Acutalibacteraceae bacterium
TCTCTATAACTCAAATGGTGTTCTCGCATATCTACTATAACACTTATTTTGAATTCAGTCGAGTATTTTCGTTGTATTTGTCCCTTTTTTGCCATAAAAATATGCACCTCCAAAAGTGTCTAACTTTTGGGGTGCATATCAGTAACCCAAGTCCTTTTTAATTTTTTAAGTTAAATTTCAAAATCAAGACAGCTTCTTGTGGCGGTAAAGGGGCGTACAAAGGTATCAGCTACGTATACGTGGTCGGGATGTACGGCATAAGCCTTCAACGAAGCCTCATCTTCAAAGGTTGAATCAAGCATTAAATCGGCATTTGAAGAGGCAAGTCCTTCGGTGAAAACCTTTATATCGACAAGACCGTCAATTTTGCCGTAAAGCCCTTCAAGATTTTCTTTTATGCCTTTTTTGATGTTAATTTTTTCTTCCTTAGAATATTCTTTCAGTGTCCATAAAATAATATGTTTAACCATAATTTTCACCTCGACGCAATTTTAACATATTTTTTTAAAATAGTAAATAAAAAAGTTGAAAAAAATATTGAAAAAACAATTATAATTTAGTATAATAATTTGTTGTAATGGGCAAGGCGCTTTTGCCTCCCAACCGGAAAGGAAAATTTTTATGGAAACAAAAGAACGCAGAGTCGGTACGGTATCAAGGGGCATACGCTGTCCTATAATCCGTCAGGGTGATGACCTTGCTGAAATTGTCAGCAACAGTGTTATTGAAGCAGCAGAAATTGAAGGTTTCCCCTTAAATGACCGTGATGTTATTGCTATGACCGAATCTATAGTAGCAAGAGCGCAGGGCAACTATGCCACTGTTGACGATATTGCAGAGGATGTTAAAAATAAACTTGGCGGCGGCACTATAGGTGTTATTTTCCCCATACTTTCCCGTAACCGTTTTGCTATTTGTCTTCGCGGTATTGCAAAGGGCGCAAAGAAAATCGTTCTTATGTTAAGTTACCCTTCTGACGAGGTTGGTAACTCTCTTGCAACCTATGATTTAATAGACGCTGCAGGTATCAATCCTTATTCAGATGTTTTAACTCTTTCACGCTACCGTGAGGTTTTCGGTGTTCAGAAACTCGCCTTTACTGGTGTTGACTACGTTGAATACTATGAAAATCTTATTAAGGAAATGGGCGCTGAGGTAGAAATTATTTTCGCTAATCAGCCAAAAGCAATTCTTGAGTATACCGATTGTGTGCTCACCTGTGATATTCATACCCGCGCTCGTACAAAGCGCCTTTTAAAAGAAGCCGGTGCTAAGGTTGTTTGCGGACTTGACGATATTCTTAATACTTCTATAAACGGAAGCGGTTATAACGAAAAGTACGGACTTCTCGGCTCCAATAAATCAACCGAAGAAACTATTAAGCTTTTCCCAAAAGAGTGCAAAGACCTTGTTTTAGACGTTCAGAAAAAGGTGCTGGATAGAACCGGTAAAAAAGTTGAAGTTATGGTTTACGGCGACGGTGCTTTTAAAGATCCTCAGGGTAAAATCTGGGAACTTGCCGATCCCGTTGTTTCTCCCGCTTTCACCGACGGCCTTATCGGTACTCCAAATGAACTTAAACTTAAATATCTTGCTGATAATGACTTTAAAGACCTTTCGGGTGATGAACTTAAAAAGGCTATATCTGAAAGCATTAAGAAAAAAGACGGCTCCAGCCTTGTTGGTAATATGGCTGCTCAGGGTACTACTCCCCGTCAGCTTACCGACCTTATCGGTTCACTTTGCGACTTGACCTCAGGCTCGGGCGATAAGGGTACTCCCGTAGTTCTTGTTCAGGGCTATTTCGACAACTATACTAACTAAGCGAGAGGTAACTGTATGAATTCTAATGTTAGATCTGAAACAATGGCTCGTATAACTACAAAAGAACTGGCAGATGCTTTTATTGATGAACAGATAAAGGCTGTCAGAGAGCAGGTAGGCGATAAGAAGGTGCTTCTGGCTCTCTCTGGCGGTGTTGACTCATCAGTAGTAGCGGCACTTCTTATAAAAGCAATAGGCAAACAGCTCGTTTGTGTTCACGTTAATCACGGCCTTATGCGTAAAGACGAATCTGAAAATGTTATTAAAATTTTCAGAGAAGGTCTTGATGCAAACCTTATTTATGTTGATGCGACCGACCGCTTCTTAAATCTTCTTTCGGGTGTCAGCGATCCTGAAAGCAAAAGAAAAATAATCGGTAAAGAGTTTATTGAGGTTTTTGCCGACGAGGCGAGAAAACAGGAAGGCGTAGAATTTCTTGCACAGGGTACCATATACCCCGATATTCTTGAAAGCATTAAAGCGGCAGAGGGCAAAAAGGCGGTTAAGTCCCATCATAATGTTGGCGGACTTCCTGAGGATTTACAGTTCAGCCTTGTTGAACCTGTTAAACTGCTTTATAAAGACGAAGTTCGTGTTGTGGGCGAGGCTTTAGGTCTTCCTCACGGTATGGTTTACCGTCAGCCTTTCCCCGGTCCCGGCCTTGGTGTAAGATGCCTTGGCGCTATCACAAGAGACAGACTGAACGCTCTTCGCGAGGCAGACGCTATCCTTAGAGACGAATTTGATAAATGCGGTCTTGCCGAAAAGGTATGGCAGTATTTCGTGGTTGTCCCAGATATTAAAAGCGTTGGCGTTAAGGACGAAAGCCGTTATGAAGGCTGGCCCGCAATAATCCGCGCCGTTAATACAAAGGACGCTATGACCGCAACAATAGAGGAAATTCCTTACGCCGTGCTTCATAAAATCACAAATCGTATAACAAATGAAGTAAACGGCATCAACCGCGTACTTATGGATTTAACACCCAAACCCGTGGGAACAATCGAGTGGGAATAATCCTACTGTTATAGGGTAAAGTGAAATATCCTCAAAACAGTCAAAAAGGGTAAATTCTCGCATCCTCAAAAACAATAAAAAACGCAAAAACCGTCCTTGAAAAACAAGGACGGTTTTTAAAATATATGTATTTCTATTAAAACGACTATGTTTACAAATTATTTATTTTGTGTTATAATAATATTCAAATCAGTTGTTGCTTTAGAGGTGCAATTAAAGATATGGCAGATAATAAATTACTGGCGAAAGCAAAAGACGCTAAAAAAGATGAATTTTACACTCAATTAGTAGATATAGAAAACGAATTAAGACATTACAAGGAACAGTTAAAAGGGAAAATTGTTTTCTGTAATTGTGATGATCCGTACGAGAGTAATTTTTTTAAATATTTTGCTATGAATTTTAATTTTCTTGGCTTAAAAAAACTTATTGCTACTTGTTATGGTAGTTCTCCTATTGTCTATACACAATTAACTTTATTTGATGAAGAAAAAACGATATCCAAAATTGAGGGAGAAAAGAAAGCCTATAAGATTGAAATTACAGAGGTTTCCGATCTCAATGGAGATGGTGCTATTGATTTAGCTGATGTAGAATACCTGTTAAAAAGCAAGAAAAATACACTTACTGTTTTAGAGGGGAATGGTGATTTCCGTTCCGAAGAATGTGTTGACTTACTCAAAGAAGCAGATGTTGTTATTACTAACCCGCCTTTTTCGTTGTTTCGTGATTATGTTGCTCAACTTATTAAACATGACAAGAAATTTTTAATAATAGGCGATATGAACGCTTTGAAATACAAAGAAATATTCCCATTGATCCAAAATAAACAAATGTGGTCTGGATATGGTTTCAATATTACTATGGTGTTCCAATCTCCATACGAAAATGTATTAAAATCAAATCAAGACTATGTAAGAGCAAAGGGGCTTGATCCAACAAAATTTTTGAAAAAACCAAGAATTTGTTGGTATACAAATCTTGAAGTGAAAAAACATAACGAATATATGACATTATACAAGCATTATACACCAGAAGAATTTCCTAAATATGATAATTATGATGCTATCGAAGTGTCTGATATTAATAGTATTCCATATGATTATGATGGTTTAATGGGTGTTCCGATCTCGTTTTTAGGGAAACACAACCCAGAACAATTTGAAATCGTTGGTGAATCTGATTTACCTGAAACTATGGATGGCATTACTAATTTAGGTGATGAATGGATAAGTAAATACAGACAAGGTGGCGGAACAGGACACTATACTGCTGGAATGAAATCTTTGGGCTTCTCTGCTGGTGGTAGGCATAAAATTATATTTAGCCGATTGATTATAAAAAGAAAGGACTAATGAGTTATGAACATAGAACTACACGAATTAACTGTTAGTGAAATAGCTGAAAACTATGTAGATAACGCCGAAGAAGGCGTTGTTGGTTATAATGGATTATTAAATATTCGTCCTAAATACCAGAGAGAATTTGTATATGACGAAACAAAGAGAAACGCTGTTATAGATACTATTAGAAAAGGTTTTCCACTCAATGTTATGTATTGGGTAAAAAATGATGATGGAACATACGAGGTATTAGACGGACAGCAGAGAACAATTAGTTTTTGCCAGTATGTCAAAAACAGCTTTTCTGTAAATATTGACGGTTTTCCGAAATCATTTGAAAACCTTACACCAGATGAAAAGAAAAAAATACTTGATTATAAAGTAATGGTGTATTTTTGTGAGGGAACAGATACAGAAAAATTAGCTTGGTTTAGAATTATAAATATTGCTGGTGAAAAATTAACCGATCAAGAGTTAAGAAACGCTACATATACAGGAGCTTGGCTTACTCACGCCAAATCAATTTTCAGTAAGTCTAATTGTGCTGGTTATCTGCTGTCAAAAGATTATGTTGGTGGCTCTCCAATAAGACAGGAATTACTGGAAAAGGCTTTGTTGTGGATAAGCAAAGGTGAAATTGAAGCGTATATGTCAATACATCAAAATGATCCGAATGCTAACGAGCTATGGACTTATTTCCGTAATGTTATTGAGTGGGTACAGCTTACATTCCCAAAATATAGAAAAGAAATGAAAGGCGTTAATTGGGGCGGTTTATACGATATATACAAAGATACAATGTATAATACTGACGATTTGGAAAAAGAAATTACACGCCTTATGATTGATGATGATGTTTCCAACAAAAAAGGTATTTATCCTTATGTTTTAACTAGAGAAGAAAAACATCTTAATATAAGAGCTTTTACTGATAACCAGAAGCGAGAAGCCTACGAAAGACAAAAGGGTATATGTTCAGCTTGTAAAAAGCATTTTGAATTAAACGAAATGGAAGCAGACCATATAACACCTTGGCACTCTGGGGGAAAAACAAACGCTGATAATTGCCAGATGTTGTGTAAAGATTGTAATAGGCGTAAATCTGGCAAATAATACTGTCAGAGCACTCTGCCCGAACTCTGAAATGATGAGAGAAAAAAGGATAGAGCGAGAAAGAAAAAGATACGGGCAGAATTGAGAAAAAAAGAAATATTTAGAAAGGTTAAGAGAATGAAGAATTTTGCCTTTTTGAGAATATGGCACTTTACCTCGTCTCACCTACACACCTGAAAAACCATTATTTCAAGGGATTTTACAGTTCTCGTTTTGCTATTGACAGCAATATGACAGCAAAAAACCAAGATGCTCTGCTTTTTACGGCAGAGCATCTTTTTGTTTAGTCATTTATTAAAAGTACCTTATGCTTTCTGGCGTCAAGTGACATTGGCATTGTGATTTTCTCGCCTGTAAGAGCATCTGTAACGGTCTGTGTATCGCTTAACTTAAAGTCGATATTATTGTTATCCTGATTACTCATATTAGAGATAAAGGCAAGGCGTTTACCATTCTTTTCGTAGTAGGTAATCTGAGTCTTTTCACTGCCGCAGTCAATACCTGTCTGCCAGTAAGGTTTAAACTCGCTGCCCTCTATACCAAAGTCGTCAATAGCCTTCCATACCGGAGACATAAGCTCTAAAGGCTCACCGATAAAGTTGGGACGGGGGAGAATTCCGTGAACAAGAGCAATGGTCATAGAATCTTCAAAACTCCAGTTATCAAAGGTGTAAGCAATAAGCTCGTGAGGTAAACCAAAGTTTCTGCCGATATACTCGGTTCTGATATAGTCGGGGGTAAGATAATCAATACTGTCATCGCCCTGATTAGCAATAAACCACTGAACGTCTTCGCCGTCCCACTGTAAATGACAGAAGGAGTAAGCGGGAATGTTACAGCAACTGCTGATATGGGGATTAAAGCAACCGCCGCGTTCTTCAAGGAAAGCGTAAATGCTGCGGCAGAATTCTCTCACCTTGCTTATGGGGTAGGTAGGCTGAATATTACCGAAAACATCGGTAAAGGCGCAACCGTGACCTTCATTATAGCAACCAAAGGGAATACAAAGGGTATCAATGTAAATTCCGTCGAAATCAAAGTCCTCAATTACCTTTTTGACACCTTCGCACATCTGAGTGCTGAAATCACTTTGAGGACACATACGGCGGGCGCGCTGGTTGGGTTTTCTGTACCAGGAGAAGTCCTGAATAGCATTGGGAGCGAACATATTTATCCATTCTCTGTTCTTTTCTTCCCAAAGGGGTGAAAGGGTAGAAAGCTCATAACCGAAATAGGGTATAACCTTGATACCGCGGCTGTGACACTCGTTAACTATTTCCATAGTTCTCTTCTTGGTGTCGTCGCCGATTATCCACCAGTTCTGAATGGGGTTCCACTTTTCGTGGATAATCAGAGTGGTAACGCCAAGACGCTTCATACGGTCGTAGCAGTTTTCACCGCTGCCCTTAACAAATTCAGAAGCCAGATACTCGTTGTATTCTTCAAGAATTTTGCCGTTAAAGCAGTCAATATGTAAGATTTTTTCTTTATAAGGATTCTCGGGGAAGGGCTTAACGGGGGTAAACTGGAAGTTAAAACCGAAGGTAAGAGGGGGAGCCGCACTTCTTCTTGGAGAGCCGTCGGCACGAAGCCAGGATTTCGGCAGACTGTCGGTTAGGTGAAGTCTTACAATTACTTCCTCCTCGCCGTCGATTATCTCTATAGCTCTGTTAATATCGTCGGGCTGCCAGTTTTTGTTGTGGTCAGAAGCAAAGCAGAAGCCTCTTGTTTCATCGCCAACATAGAGTATAGGCATAAAGGGCATTGCCATTGAAGAAGGTATTTCACGGCTTGAGGCTACGCGGTTTGCGGGAATAGATTTTCCCTCAAAAGTAGGGGTAGGACAACCGTCTCTGTTGGGGAAGTAGTGGAAGTTTTTAGCGTACTTCTTTTTTAAAGGAATTTCAACCCAAAGTCTGTCAAGCGACCATTCGCTGTACGGTTGTTTGCCTTGATGTTTTTCTTCATAAAGGGTATAGGTACGGGGCATAACGGTAAGAGCGATGTGGGTGTAGCCGTCGTATTCAACGGTAGATACGGCATCGGCGGTAATATATTCACCACGCATACTAGAGCAAATAACTGCTTTTTCGTCATCACTCGAAAGAACGAAATTTACAACCTCACACCACTCAATATCATTGCCGTTTTCCTTTGCAACGATTCTGATAGGTGAAGAGAGTATTTCGTCATCGAGAACATTTACCGAGGAAAAAAGAATATTATTTTCTGTGGTGTAGTGGCGGCCCCAGACGTCAATATCGATTTTTCCGTTGTCAGCACTGCATTTTAAAGGTTCCCATGTGTTTAGGATTTTCTTAGCCATAACTATTCTCCTTGACTTTATTTAGTGATTTTATTATAAAATGGCAGTTTTTTATTGTCAATGTATAATGCAACCTTAATTGAAGCATAAAAATAGCCTTTTTTTACATTTTTTGAAAAACGTGGTGACCTGTCAGGTGGTGCGAACAGCAATTTTTGTCTACATTTTTTGTGGAAATTTCTTTCAATTTTTCAGCAGTTTTTATATAATGTAAATAGCAAAGTCATGGAGGTCTTGTTATGATAAAAGTTACTGTATGGAATGAGTTTTTTCACGAAAAAACAGAAGAAAAAGTTGCAGCTATTTATCCTGACGGTATACATAACGCCATTGCCGATTTTCTTAAAACAGATGAAGAAATGGTTGTTCGCACTGCAACAATGTGGGATGAAGAATTCGGACTGAGCAATGAGGTTATTGAAAATACCGATGTGCTCATTTGGTGGGCGCATATAAAGCATAATGACATTCCCGATGAAATTGCAAAGCGTGTTCAGGATGCTGTGCTTCGCGGTATGGGCCTTATCGTTCTTCATTCGGGCCATCACTCTAAGCCATTTAAAATGCTTATGGGCACAAGCTGTAATCTTACCTGGCGCGAAAACGCAGATATGGAAAGACTTTGGGTAGTTGCCCCCGAGCATCCTATTGCTGCCGGTATAGACAGATATTTCGACCTGCCTCATGAAGAAACCTATGGTGAATGTTTTGAT
Organism: Acutalibacteraceae bacterium; assembly: GCA_045586405.1. Lineage (GTDB taxonomy): Bacteria > Bacillota > Clostridia > Oscillospirales > Acutalibacteraceae > SIG607. The sequence goes on from JAZNAG010000123.1 coordinate 8,337, forward strand.
ATTCCCGAACCCGACAAGCTTATATTTATAGGTTGGTACGAGGGTGGCGAGGTTTTCCGCGCAGGTTGCTGTTTCAGACGGGGCAGAGGAAAGATTTTCTATTTCCAACCCGGTCACGAAAGCTATCCCACATATTATGACAGCCGAGTGCAAAAGGTAATTACTAACGCTGTTCATTGGGCAGAGCCTGAAAGCAGAATAGCTGAGCTTACCTGTCCTAAAGTAGAAAAACCCAGGCTTAAATTTGATAATAAATAGAAATAAGACCGTTCATAAAGAACGGTCTTATTTTTTGAATACGAAAACTTTACTTAAAATATAATTCAGAATTATAACTACCGCCTGCGCCGCAATTTTTACCCCAAGGGCATTTAGAGAAAGTATTGTTATAAAAACGAAAATAACAATTTCCTCAATAAACAGTGTTATAAGCCTTGCAGAGTAAAATTTTATCATCTTTAAAAGGGGCGAATTATCACTATTGTCGTTAAACACCCATTTTTTGTTTGTTAAAAAGGCAAAAAATACGGCTAATATCCAGGAAATTATGTTTGCGATAAGTTCGTTTAAGGGAATAACCTTAGTGAATAAGGCGAAAACCGAGATACTGACTACGGTGGTCAGAAAGCCGAAAACCAGATAAAGAATAAATTGTCGGTTAAATAGTTTTTTAATTTTCATCATCGGTAGCCTCACTTATTATATATCTGGGACGGGCCTTTGTTTCAAGATATATTTTACCGATATATTCGCCGATAACGCCAAGGCTTATAAGCTGAACACCGCCCAAAAAACAGAGTATGGCGGTAAGAGAAGCCCAACCGTCAACTGTGTTGCCGATAAAACGGCTGATAACCGACCATAGTATACCTAAAAAGCTTATAATAGCCACCGTAATACCAAGCCCTGTTATTATTCTTATGGGTTTAATAGAAAGACTGGTGATACCGCCTATTGCAAGAGATAGCATTTTGTAAAGGGAATAATGGCTTTTGCCTGCAATACGGCGTTTGCGTTCGTAATAAACACAGGTACTTTTAAAGCCAACAAGGGGTAACATACCGCGAAGGTATAGATTAACTTCTTTGAAATTTTCAAGCTCATTTAAAACTTTTGAAGAAACCAGTCGGTAGTCGGCGTGGTCGTAAATTGTTTCTGCACCCATAAAGCGCATAAGCTTATAAAACATACGGGCAGAGGTCCTTTTAAAGAAGGAGTCGCTCTTTCGGCTGTTTCTAACCCCGTAAACTATCTCGGCGCCGCCATAATATTCATCAACCATTTTGTCAATGGCATTTATATCGTCCTGACCGTCACAGTCAATGCTAACGGTTATGTCACAGCGGTTTTTAGCATACATAAGACCTGCAAGAAGGGCATTCTGATGGCCGCGGTTACGGCTTAAAGAAATACCTTTGAATACAAAGTCGCTTTTGGATAACCGCTTTATAATATCATAGGTTTTGTCCTTGCTTCCGTCGTTTACAAAAAGCACTTTGCTGTCAGAACTAATTTTGCTAAATTCGACAAGCTCTCTTATTTTTGCAGAAAACAAGGGGGCAGTTTTATCCAAAACGGCCTCTTCGTTGTAGCAGGGGATAACTATATAAAGAACAGGAACTTTGTTTTGCTTCATAATGCACCTTCTCTCATTTATATGATACCAAATTTTCAGAAAAAATCAAGGTATACAAAAAACCTCTTTTGTCAATATTATTAAAAAAGACATTGGAGATATAAAAATGAGTAAAATAATTAAAGTATCTGTTATTTTGGGTGTCGCTGTGTATGGTTTTGTGCTAAGTTTAATATTGCTTTTGCTTCTATAAGAGTATATAATATGTAAAAGTAAAAGATAAGGTGATAAAATGCTTATAGATTTTCATACTCACTGCTTTCCCGAAAAAATAGCATCGGCAGCAATAGATAAGCTTTCTTTTGCCTCGGGCGGTTTAGAACCCCACACCGACGGCACCTTAAACGGACTGAAGGCTTCAATGAAAAAAGGAAATGCAGACGTTTCGGTTGTGCTGAGTATCGCTACAAATGCTCATCAGCAAAAAAATGTAAACGATTTTGCGGCAACACTTAATAAAGAGCAGGGAATAGTGGCTTTCGGCTCGGTATTTCCTCATAGTGAAGATGTTTTTGACGAGCTTGAAAGAATAAAGGAATTAGGGCTGAAAGGTGTTAAGCTTCATCCCGATTATCAGGGCTTTTGTGTAGACGATATTAAAATGAAGCCCATATATAAAAAGATTTCTTCTCTTGGTCTTATAACAATATTTCACGCAGGGGTAGATTATGGCTTTGCACCGCCTTATGGTGCTACACCCGAAAAAATGGCGATAGCACTTGACTGGTTTTCGTCTCCCGTTGTAGCGGCTCACTGGGGCGGTGTTGACAGTGCAGAGGGTGTTATAAAGCATCTTTGCGGTAAAGATATTTATTTTGATACTTCCTTCGGCTACGGAACAATGCCCAAATATTATGCCGAAAAAATTATAGAACTCCACGGCACCGATAAACTTCTTTTCGGCACCGATACGCCCTGGCACACTATAGATATGGAAATGCGGCTTTTAAATTCGCTGTCTCTTGGCGGTGAAATAGAGAAGATAACCCATAAAAATGCCGAAAAATTACTTTGCTTATAAAAAAGTGTTGACAAACACTATGTTAATGTGTATAATACTTTTGTTGCATTACTTGAGACAGTAGGTTTCCGTTATCGGAAGTAAGCATTGCGCCTACCGAGGTCCTGCAAAACATTATACTGTTATTTTAATGTTTTGGTCTGTTCCTCGTCTCAGGGAACAGACTTTTTTACTTATTATTTACGGAGGTGAAATTTAATGCCAAACGCAAAAGTTTTAGAGGAAAAGAAAGCCATAGTGGCTTCTATTGCCGAAAAACTTCAGAATTCCGTAGCCGGTGTTATCGTTGACTATACCGGAACAAGCGTTGCAGACGACACCGTTCTTCGTAAAGAGCTTCGTGAGGCAGGCATTGAGTACTTTGTTGTTAAAAATACTCTTTTAAAGCGTGCCATTGAAGGAACTGACCTTGACAGCATTAAGGAAGTTCTTGAGGGTACAACTGCTCTTGCTATCTCTAAGGAAGATCATGTATGCGCTGCTCGTATTCTTTGCAAATTTGCTGACAGCCATGAAAACTTCAAGGTTAAGGCAGGTTATCTTGACGGCAAGGCTATCGAAGTTTCTATGATAGAAAGTCTTGCAAAACTCCCCAGCAGAGAAGTTCTTCTCGCTACCGTTGTGGGCGCTTTCCAGGCTCCCATGGCAAGCTTTGCACGTGCCGTACAGGCCATCGTTGATAAAAACGGCGAAGCTGCTGCTGAATAATTCAGCAAAATAAAAAACAAAATTAAAAACAAAAACAAACATATATTGGAGGAAATTAAAATGGCATCTGAAAAAATTACTGCTATTATTGAAGAATTAAAAGTTCTTACCGTTCTCGAGCTTTCTGAGCTTGTTAAGGCTGTAGAAGAGGAGTTCGGCGTATCTGCTGCTGCAGCTGTTGCTGTTGCTGCTCCTGCTGCCGGCGGCGCTGCTGCTGCTGAAGAAAAATCTGAATTTGACGTTGTTCTTGCATCTGCAGGCGCTAACAAGATTCAGGTTATCAAGGCTGTTCGTGAAATCACCGGTCTTGGCCTTGCTGAAGCTAAGGCTCTCGTTGATGGCGCTCCCAAAACCCTCAAGGAAGCTGTTGCTAAGGAAGCAGCTGACGAAATGAAGGCTAAGCTTGAAGAAGCAGGCGCTACTGTTGAACTTAAGTAATTAAAAGTTAAACAAAATTTTAAGGCACTCGTTAAGAGTGCCTTATTTTTTTACGGTAAAATATAATTGCTTGATGGTATAAATGATTTATGATATATTTGTAGATAATTGTAATATCATATTTTGGGCTCCCGTTTTCGGTAATCACGACAATGAATCTGCAATGGGCGCTGACTGGCAATGTGAACAGTTGGAGTCGGCAGAGCATTGCTTGTTTAAACAACGAACTTTGACAGGTAACGGCAACTATACCGTCGGCATTGAGCAGGGCGGTGTGTTAAAAAGAGTCTTCTTTATGGTGGACTCCAACGGCTGTTCGGGAAAAAGTGCCGCTACTACAGCAAACGGACATTCAAAGGGAAGCGGCGGTTTTGACGCTGACCAGATACAGTGGTATACAGACCTTGCAATACTCAAACTGTATCTTGCAGGTGGCAATTGAGTTACCTCAGTAATCATATAAAATAAAAGTGGAGATACATAATAAGTATCTCCACTTTTTTATTTTCCGTTTTTAAATACTTTAATTATATTAAAATCTTCATCGGCGATAACTATGTCGGCTTGTTTTCCTTTTTCAAGTGAGCCGATTTTACTGTCTACACCAAGCATTCTGGCAGGGTTTAAAGAAACAGCGTTGATTATGTCGTAAAGGGGTATATTGCTGTTTTCTTTCACATTTTTAATGCCAATATTAAGGTCCAACATACTGCCCGCAATAGTGCCGTCGTCAAGTCTGCACTCGGCACCCTTTTTAGTAACGTGAAGTCCGCCCTGAATATACTCGCCGTCAGGCATACCTGCAGGTCGTATTGAGTCGGTAATAAAAATCAGTTTATCGCCCTTTAGTTTGTAAATGATATCGTAAAGCACGGGGCTTATATGAAAATTATCGCAGATAAGTTCGGTATATACATTATTGCTTGAAAGCACAGCGCCCGGAAGCCCTGTATCGCGGTGCGAAAGGGGAGAGGTGGCATTGAAAAGATGCGTGGTATTTGTGGCACCTGCATCTATTGCTTTTTTGGTCTGTTCATAGGTCGCGTTGCTGTGTCCCATCGCTACTTTTACACCTGCAGAAGTAACTTCTTTAATAAAACTTTCTGCGCCATCAAGCTCGGGGGCACAAATAACAATGCTTATTATGTCTTTGTTTTTTATAACAAGTTCGGCACAGGGAAGCTTTAGCCATTCCTCTTTATGAGCGCCTTTTTTCTCTTTGCTGAGGAAAATGCCCTCTAAATAAAGACCTTGAATTTCGGCGAATTTACCCTCTTTTTTGGCAAGTCTTACGGTGTCAAGAGCCTTGTCTAAGGCAGGAATATCAACGGTACAAAGGGTGGGACACCAAGAGGTAACGCCGGTAGAAAGCAAATGCTCCGAAATTTTTTCTATACTGTGTATATCACCGTCTTCTGTGTCACAGTTCATACAGCCGTGAATGTGTAAACTTAAAAAACCGGGGCAAACATAATTGCCTTTTGCATCAATAACCTCTAAAGAGGAGGTGTCTACCTCTTTTTCGGGCAGAATATATTCAATATTTTCATTAAAAACAATAGCATAATCATTGAGTACGGCATTTTCGGTAATTATTTTACCGCCGATAATACATTTCATAAATTAAGCACCTCTTTGAAAAATTGTATCATAATATAATAAAAAAGTCTATATTTTACTTGAAACTCATAAAAAATATGGTACAATAAATATAGAAAAAATACATATATAGGAGAATCTATTATGAAAAAATCAGTTTTAGTAGAAATTTCTGCGCATCATGTTCACGTAAGCGAAGCTGACCTTGAAACCCTTTTCGGTAAAGGCCATCAGCTTACCAATAAAAAAGACCTTTCTCAGCCCGGTCAGTTTGCCTGTGAAGAAAGAGTTACCGTTGTTGGTCCTAAGAGAGAAATTAAGGGTGTTTCCATACTCGGTCCCTGCCGTCCTCAGACTCAGGTTGAAATTTCTCTTACCGAAGCAAGAAGCATTGGTGTAACCGTGCCGATAAGAGAATCGGGTGACCTTAAGGGTAGTGCCGGCTGTAAGCTTGTTGGTCCTTGCGGTGAGGTTGAAATCACCGAGGGCGTTATTGCTGCTAAGCGTCATATTCATATGACTCCTGCTGACGCTGAGAAGTATGGTATTGTGGACAAGCAGATTGTTTCTGTTAAAATCCCCACCGAAGGCAGAGCTCTTATTTTCGGAGATGTAGTTGCAAGAGTAAGCCCCAGCTATGCACTTGCTATGCATCTTGATACCGATGAAGCAAATGCTGCTGCTATCCCCGGATCCACTATGGGTGAAATAATTGACTAAGCCTATAGGGGTTTATATCCATATTCCGTTTTGTAAAAAAAGATGCGCTTATTGTGATTTTTATTCGGCCATAATCAATAAAGATATGGTAAGCGCCTATATAACCGCACTAAAAAACGAAATCTATCGGTGGGGCGCAAATCTTATGCGCCCTGCCGATACTGTATATTTTGGCGGCGGTACACCGTCTGTGTTGTCGGCAGAAGAGCTTTGCGAGATTTTACTTGCCGTTAAAGAGGCTTTTTGTGTTACAGATGACGCCGAAATTACTGTTGAGATAAACCCTGAAAATGCAAATGAAGAGTTTTTCAGTCGCCTTAAATATGGCGGCTTTAACCGTTTGTCTATTGGTGTGCAGTCTCTTTGTGACGATACGCTGAAAATTATCGGCAGGGGACATACCGCACAGCAGGCTGTATCTGCGGTAAAACTTGCCCGTAAAGCAGGGTTTGATAACATTAGCCTTGACGTTATGTTGGGACTGCCAAATGAAAGCGTAGAAAAAACAACCGAAACAGTATCTGGAATTGCCCAATTGTCCCCTGAGCATATTTCTTGTTATATGCTGATACTGGAGGAAAAAACAGCCCTTTTTGCAAAAAAAGACCTGCTTTCTATTCCAAACGAAGAACAGGTAAGCAGCCAGTACGAAAATGTATGTCAGATTTTAAATCAAAAGGGCTATTCTCATTATGAAATATCCAATTTTTCTAAAATCGGGGATGAGAGCCGTCATAATCTGAAATACTGGAATGATGAGGAATATATCGGCATTGGCCCGTCGGCATATTCGTTTGTCGATAAAAAGCGTTTTCACTATGAAAATAATCTTCACGCCTTTATAAAAGCGCCCGTTACGGTAAGTGACGGTGCAGGCGGTGATTTTTATGAATATATAATGCTGAAACTTCGCCTGAGTAGCGGCATAAATGAAGAAGAAATAAAGAGGCTGTATTTTAAAAAATTCAGCAATAAATTTTATGAACGGGCAAACTTATTAAGGGAAAACGGCTTTGCAAATTTTGAAAATGGCAGTTTTGTTTTCACAGATAAGGGTATGCTTGTTTCAAATACTCTGATATGCGATATGACAGAGGAGGATATGTATGAAAACCTATAAAATTCATCTTATAAGACACGGCGCCACCGACGGTAATGCAAGGGGCGAATATATCGGTGTAACCGACCTTGCACTGTCTCTCAGCGGTGCTATGAACCTTAAAAACTTAAAGGATAAAATAGATTACCCCTTGGTAGAAAAGGTATATACAAGTCCTTTGCTTCGTTGCAGACAGACCGCCAATATCCTTTATCCTGATTTTACCGCCGAAAATATTGATAACCTTACCGAATATAATTTCGGCGAATTTGAGGGCAAAACTGCTGCTCAGCTTGAAAGTAATCCTGATTTTCTTAAATGGACCTCAGGACAAATTTCTTGCCCACCCGGCGGTGAAGATTCTACCGAATTTGCAAAGCGCATTTGCCTTGGCTTTCGCGAAGTGGTTGAGGATATGATGGCAGAGGGCATAAGAAAATCTGCCGTAATTATGCACGGCGGCGCAATAATGACCTTGCTTTCCTGCTGTGCCGTTCCCAGAAGACGCAGCCTTGAATGGACAAGTGAAAACGGCAGAGGTTTTACTGTGCTTGTTACTCCGTCTTTATACCACAGCAGCGGTGTTATTGAAGTAATTGAGGAAATATAAAAAAGTCCCCGTTAAAAACGAGGACAGAAGGCAAAGCTATCAGTCTTTAAAAATTTTCCCGTGATTTTTCCGTTTTTTTGCAATACCTTGAGAAATAGTCGGATATTTGTTATCAGTATCAGCTGTCGGCTGAATTTCATAGGTCCCGTATTTATTGATAAGCTCTGTAACATTTTTCGGTTGTTCGTTAAAATCAAGGGCAGAAAAGTCGGGTTGAAAATTTCTTTTTCTCATATCATTCACCTTCCACCTTTATTATGGGTGGAAGGTTTTTATTTATTTGTGGTAAATTAAGGTTTGATTTTATAATCAAACAATTGCTCGGCAAACCAAACACTTTTTACGGTAAAGTTTTTTCCATTAAGATAATTTAAAATTCCCGCATCACTTTCAAAGGTAAAGGTAAGCTTATAAGAATAAAGCGCCTGTTTATTAAAGCCCAATTTCTTATCTTCCTTTAATTTTCCGTATTTTCCGTCGCCAAGTAGTGGATGGCCTATAGATGCCAAATGAGCGCGTATCTGATGTGTTCTGCCGGTGAGCAGTTCAATTTCCAAAAGGCTGACACCGTTTTTACTGTCAAGTGTTCGATAGTAAGTTTTAATTGATAAATTATCGTCATTTTTTTTGTTTTGCAGATACACCTTGTTTTTGGCTTCGTTTTTTTGCAAAAAGCCTTCAAGCAGAGCCTCTTTTTCTTTAGGTTTGCCGTGAACTACGGTTAAATATCTTTTATCAATTTCTCTTGATTTTATTTTATCACATAAAATTCTCAGCGCCTGCGCATTTTTTGCGGCAATAACTATACCGCCTGTGTTACGGTCTATTCGGTTGGCAAGTGAGGGCTTAAAAGAGTTTTCTTTGTCAGGCTCATATTCGCCTTTCAGGTAAAGATATTTCTGAATTCTTGTTATAAGTGTATCGTTATATTCGTTTTCATCAGGGTGGGAAAGAAGCCCCTGTGGTTTATCGGCCAAAAGAATGTTTTCGTCTTCGTAAACAATAATCAATTTATCAGAGGCGGAAAGAAAATCATATTTGGGCTCTTTTTTCTCAAAAAACTCGTCAGAAATATAGGCGGTAACAATATCGCCTTCCTTTAGTCTTGTGCTGATTTCAGCTTTTTTGCCGTTAAGCTTAATATGTTTCGTGCGTATAAATTTATACATAAGAGCTTTCGGCAAAGACGGCATAGTCTTGGTTATGAACTTGTCCAGACGCTGATTTGCATCATTTGCACTAATTAAAAATTCTTTCATAAAATCACCTTGAAATTTTAGGTAAAAGATAGTAAAATCTATTTAGTATATATGATCCAGGGGGGTAAAAATGGGAGTTCATGACGGGCATAGAGAAAGAATGCTCAGCAAGTTTTCAAAAAGTGGTTTTGCAGGTCTTGAAGAACACGAAAAGCTTGAAATAATTCTTTTCTTTTCGGTACCGAGAAGAAATACCAACGATATAGCTCACGAGCTGTTAAAGAAATACGGCAGCATTTCGGCTTTAATGGATGCGCCTCAGAGAGAATTGGTTAAAAATCCGTTTATAACAGAACGTACGGTGCAGCTTTTTAAAATGATAAGAGAAACAGCTTCTCTTTATAACCTTGAAAAGAAAAACATAGGCTCATTTCTGACCACAACTGAGGAGTTCGGCACATATTTTCAGCTTCGCTACAGCGCTATTGATAACGAAACGTTTATGGTTATGTCGCTAGACAGCAGAGGCAAACAAATCGCTGTAGATGTAATAGGTGAGGGTGGTGTCAGCTTGGTTTCTGCTTCACCCAGACAGCTGCTTAAAACCGTTTTGGACAGAAAGGCAATAGAGGTTGTTATTTGCCATAATCATCCCGGCGGTGTGGCAGAGCCCTCAACCCCTGATATTGAGGCTACTCAGCAAATAAAAAGTCTGCTGAATTCTATAGGCGTACATTTAAAAGACCATATTATTGTAACAAGAGATGACTATATTTCTATGGCGTCAACGGTAGAATGTAATCATATATTCAGCAAACAAGAAGAAAAGGGAGAAAAGTAATTTTCGATTTTTTCTCTGGTGGCATTTACACTTCCCTGAATCATGGGGTTTCTTCCGCCGCCACGTCCCGAAAGGGCAGAGTTAATTTCCTTTGCTTTTGCGCTTATATCAACGTTTTTGCTGTATATGATATATGAATAGCCCTCGCTATCACTTCCCGAAAAAGCACAAATAATGTTATCGCATTTATCGGTTGCACAGTTTACTATGCTTCTCAGGGTATCCATATCAACTTTTTCGGTGAATATAAGTAAATTTCCCTCTGCTTTTTCTATACCTTTAATTTGATTTTGGTACAGTTTACCTTTAATAAAATTAAACTCTCTGACAGTCTTTTTAAGGCTGTCATTTATTTTTTCTGCGAATGTATCGCACTCGTTAGTTTTACAGGCAAAAAGTGACGATATATTTTTAATTTCGTCGTGCTTTAAAGAGTAATCCGTAAAGGCGTCTAATCCGCAACGAATGGAAAGGCGTACGCCCGAGCGCAGTTTCATTGAGGAGATTATTTTTATTATACCGACTTCACCCGTGCTTTTGACGTGGGGCGCACAACAGGCGCAACAGTCAACCTCATCAATTTTTACTATTCGCAATGAACCGTCTATTTCCTTTTTGCTTCGGTACTGAATATTTGAAAGTTCGTCCTTTTCGGGATAGTATCCGCAAATTGCAAGATTTTTATATATAGCCTTGTTGGCGGCAAGTTCAATTTCCTTAATCTGTTCTGCAGAAAGAATAATATCATAGTCACAGGTAACATCATCTTCACCAAGGTGAAAGCCTACATTATTTCCGCCAAAAAGTGAGAAAACAAGCCCTGAAATTATATGCTCACCCGTGTGGTTTTGCATATTACGAAAACGACGGTCAAAGTCTATTTTGCCTACAACACAGCCGTTTAAGGCATTGTTTACATAGTGAACAATATTGTCGTTTTCTATTTGCACATCAAAAACCTGGGCACTGCCAAGGGTGCCTTTGTCGCTGTACTGTCCGCCTTCTTCGGGGAAGAAAGCAGTTCTGTTAAGAATTACCTTGTAAGCATTATTTGCCTTTTCACAGGAAATAACATCAGCGCTGAATTTTTTAAGATATGCGTCAAAATCATATAATTTCTCTGTCAATTTAATCACCTGTAAAAGTATACCATAAAAAAACCTTTAAAGCAATAAAAAACCCTCCAAGCAATACTTGGAGGGTTTAATGATTTATATATTACTCAGAAAGGTCCTGAACAATAATAGTGCGAACACCGTTGTCCTTTGCAGTGTCAGCCTTAGCTTCTTCTTTTTTGCCGTATTTTGTTTCAAGGAATTTAGCGGCAACCTGGGGGAAGAGGGCATAGCTTAATACGTCTTCTTCGTTTCTTGCAAGGTCGCCGGCTTCTTCTTTGTACTTTTCAAGCTCGGGACCTATAAGGTCGGCAGGACGGCAGGTAATTACCTCGTCGTCACCTATGCACTTTTTACGAACATCCTCATTAACCTCTGCAGGAAGGGTACCGTATTCGCCGCGAAGCAGAGCTTTGGACTCCTTGGGTACCATTTTATAGGGCTCACCTGCAATAACGTTCATAACCGCCTGTGTTCCGACGATCTGACTGGTCGGAGTAACAAGGGGAGGATAGCCGAAATCTTTTCTTACCTTCGGAACTTCAGCAAGTACGTCATAGTATTTATCCTCTTTGCCTGCCTGCTTTAACTGGCCGAGCATATTGGAAAGCATACCGCCGGGAACCTGATAGATAAGGGTTTTGGTATCAACACTTAATACCTTGGGGTCAAGAGTACCGTCAGCCTTCATCTTATCTGCAACGCCTCTGAAATGGGCAGCAACGTCTGCAAGAGCATCAAGGTCAAGACCGGTATCTCTTTCGGTGCCTTTAAGGGTGGCAACGAGAGCTTCGGTAGCGGGGTTAGCAGTACCGTTACCAAAGGGAGAAAGGGCAGTGTCAACAATATCTACGCCTGCCTGTGCAGCCATAAGATAGGTCATATCACCTGTACCGGTAGTGTTGTGGGTATGAAGGTGAATGGGACACTTAACAGCAGCCTTTAATTTCTTTATAAGTGAATATGCATCATAGGGAAGAAGCAGGTTTGCCATATCCTTGATACAAATTACATCAGCGCCCATTTTTTCAAGAGTCTTTGCAAGTTCTACAAAGTATTCCTCGTTATGAACGGGGCTTATGGTGTAGCTCATTGCAGCCTCACATATGCCGCCGTATTTTTTACAGGACTTCATAGCCTGTTCCATATTACGAGGGTCGTTAAGGGCGTCGAATATACGGATAACGTCAATACCGTTTTCAATAGACTTCTTAACAAAGGCATCAACAACATCGTCAGCATAGTGCTTGTAGCCTAAAATGTTCTGTCCGCGAAGAAGCATCTGAAGCTTTGTGTTGGGCATAGCCTTTTTAATGGTACGAAGTCTCTCCCACGGATCTTCGTTTAAGAAACGCATACAAACATCGAAGGTAGCGCCGCCCCAGCACTCAACAGACCAATAGCCAAGTTTGTCAAGCTTTTCAAGTGCAGGGATCATATCCTCAATGCGCATACGGGTTGCGGCCTGTGACTGATGGGCGTCACGGAGTATGGTATCTGTAATATTAAGTTTAGTCATATTTTATACCTCCATTAACCGAACAGAGCAAGGAGAACACCGGCGGCAATGGCCGAGCCGATAACACCTGCAACGTTGGGGCCCATAGCATGCATAAGAAGGAAGTTCTTGGGATTTTCTTTTTGTCCGACAGCCTGAGAAACTCTGGCAGCCATAGGAACAGCAGAAACACCTGCAGAACCGATAAGGGGATTTATCTTTGTCTTTAAGAAAAGGTTCATAAACTTAGCAAGAAGTACACCGCCTGCAGTACCGAAGCTGAATGCTACTATACCTAAGCACAGAATGTAGAGAGTTTTTGCAGAAAGGAAGGTCTGTGCAGTAGCGGTAGCACCAACGGTAATGCCAAGGAAAATAGTAACGATGTTCATAAGCTCGTTCTGTGCAGTTTTTGCAAGTCTTTCTGCAACGCCGCTTTCTTTAATAAGGTTACCAAGCATAAGACAACCAACAAGGGGAGCAGCGGAGGGAACAAGCAGAGCAACGAAAACAGTTACAGCGATGGGGAAAATAATCTTTTCTTTTTTAGAAACCTCTCTAAGCGGTTTCATAACTATCATACGCTCTTTCTTGGTGGTAAGAAGCTTCATAATGGGAGGCTGAATTACCGGAACAAGAGCCATATAAGAGTAAGCGGCAACAGCGATAGGTCCTAAAAGGTGGGGAGCAAGCTTACTTGTTACGAAAATAGCGGTAGGACCGTCGGCACCGCCGATAATTCCTATAGAACTTGCCTCAAGGGGAGTAAAGCCCAGCCACTGACTTGCGGTAACATAGGTCATAAATATACCAAGCTGTGCGGCAGCACCGAGAAGAAGACTTTTTGGGTTTGCAATAAGGGGACCAAAGTCGGTCATAGCGCCAACGCCGAGGAATATAAGGCAAGGATAAATACCAAGCTTTACACCAAGGTATAAGAAGTCCAGAAGACCGCCGGTGTTGGCAAGGACTTCCCAGTTTATATGTCCGCCTGCAAAAATAGCCTCGTGGAACATTTCAGCGCCGGGAAGGTTGGTAATCAACATACCGAATGCGATAGGAAGAAGCAATAACGGCTCAAAGCCTTTTCCTATAGCAAGATAAAGAAGGACAAAGGAAATAAGCAACATAATAAGATAGCCGTAGTTTGAAACTATGTTTTCAAAAACATTGCCTTCTCCCGAAGCGCCCTTTGCTAAGTTACCGAAAACAGCGTTAAAGCCTGTGTCACCGAGGAAATTTTTAATAGCTTCTTCGGGAACGATTTCTACTTCTTCGGTAACCTGATTTTCATTAGTCTGTCCATCTACTGTGTCAGCAAATACGCTAAAGCCTGTACAGGCAAAGGTAACTGCCAGCAAAACAGCGAGGAAAGACGTTAGTATCTTTTTATTCATCAGTTTTTCCTCCGAAATACTATTAGCCGATTACGCAGAGTAAAGCACCGGTTTCAACAGTAGAACCCTTTTGAACGTTAAGAGAAACGATTTTGCCGTCAACGCCTGCCATAATTTCGTTTTCCATCTTCATGGCTTCCAAAATCATAAGAACCTGACCGGCTTTAACAGTATCGCCTACATTTACGTTAACGGCAAGAATGTTGCCGGGCATAGGGCTGTTAACCTGTTCGCCTTCGGAAGCGGCAGGAGCAGGAGTTGCAGCAACGGGAGCAGCAGGAGCAGCAGGAGCAGCAGGAGCAGTAACCTCAGCGCCGTCAACAACTTCTAAAGTGATTTCGTACATAGTACCGTTTACATTAACATTATACTTTTTCATTTTTAGTCAACCTTTCATGTGGTAAGTTTAGTTTAAAGTTTTTTAAATGATAAAATTCTGATGGCACTGACATCAGTTCCAAGTTCCTCAGCAACTGCGGCAGAAACAGCGGCAATAATTTGCTGTCTGTCGGGAATGCTTTGAGTTTGTGTGGCGTTTGAGGGTGTAGCCTCTGCAACAGGCTGTGCAGACTTCTTTTCAAAGAGCCGTATTATACCGCTGACTACCGTACATACAATTATGATGCAAATCAGACCTACAAATACGGTGCCTATGCCCATTAAGCACACAAATACTGTATCGCTCATACCTTGTAACCTCCTATATATATTAAGTTAAATTATATCTTATTAAAAGCAGATCCAAATTAACCCATATTATTATACTAAAAATACCCACAAGAAACAATAGTTATTTTCTCCATAAATATAAATTTATAAAAGATACTCAAAAATCTCTTCTTAAAACTGTTAATTTATTAACATTTTAACCACTTAATCTTATTTTTCCAATAATACTTTTTCATATACATAAAAAGACGACTGAAAATCAGCCGCCTATGATATGCTTTATTAAATTTAAAATAAGACAGAGAGAAATGCCGAAAAACAGGGGAATAAGAACTGAAAGAAGGGTGTCCGTAAAACTTTTCGTTTCTTTTTTTATTGTCAGTAATGTTGTGGCGCAGGGCCAATGGAAAAGAGTAAAAATGCCCACACTAAGCGCAGTGAAAAAGTCCCAACCTGCATATCTTAAAATTTCCGCAAGGGACACCGCTTCAAAGGGGGCAGATAAAGTATACAGTGAAGCGGCAATAGGCAGTACGATTTCATTTGCAGGCGTACCTAAAATAAAGCTTAAAAGTATAACGCCGTCCATACATAAAAGGCGTCCCAAGGGATCTAAAAAATCAGCACAAAGGCAAAGCAGGGAAGTGTCGCCAAAGTAAAGGTTTTGCAAAAGCCACAAAACGATACCTGCAGGTGCCGAAACCAGCATGGCTCTGCCTAAAATACGCAGAGTTTTGTCAAAAAACGAGTCTGCAAGTATCTTCAGTACAGGCGGCCTTTTGTAGTGGGGAAGCTCTATTTTACAGGATACATTTTCACTTTTTAAAAGCTTGTTTAAAATAAAGGTGGCAAGTAAAGTGACGCCTATAGACAGTATTATAAAAAGGGTAAGAACAAGCGAAACCGTAAAGGAATTGCTGTACCGGTTAAGCATTATGGAAATAAGTAAAATTAGCGCGGGAAATCTTCCGTTGCAGGGGATAAAACTGTTTGTAACAGTACCGATTTTTTGAAGCTTTTTTGTGGGCAGTATTTTGCAGCCTGTTGCGCCCACAGCGTTACAGCCAAGTCCCATACACATAGTAAGCATTTGCTTTCCGTTACTGCCTGCTTTTTTAAAGGGAACATCGCAGTTTATGGCTATTCGGGGTAAAATACCGCTTTCTTCAAGAAGACTGAACAGCGGAAAAAACAGCGCCATTGGTACAAACATAACCGAAACCACCTGTGACAGAACATTGTATGCGCCGTCTATCAGCATACCGTATAAAAATTGCGGTGTTTTAAACCATAATAATAATGCAGATAATTTATCACCAAAATAAGAAAGTAAGGTTTCGAGATATTTAGAGGGTATATTTGCGCCAAATACGGTAAGCCATATTAAAACCGCCAAAAAAAGTAACATAACGGGTATGGCGGTGTATTTACCGCAAATAATTTTATCTATTTTTTTATCCTGCGCATTTATATCGTCGCCCTTGTATGTTATAAAACTTAGAAGTTCGCTTTTTGTGGCTGTAACTTTACTGTCAAATGTAAGACTTTCGGTTTTTGCTATTTGCTCTTTAACAGATGTAATATCTTTTCTTGCACAGCAGGAAATAACGGGAATATTAAGAGCACGGCTAAGCCCGTTGGTATCAATTTCCACGCCCTTTCGATTTGCCTCGTCCTGCATATTGATGCAAAGAATACAGTTTTTGCAAAGTTCTAAAACCTGCAGAGCAAGATGCAGACTTCTACTCATATCGGTGGCATCGCAGACAACAAGTACGGCGTCAAAATTTGCAGATAAAAGAAAGTCTTTTGCTATTTTTTCTTCGGGTGATTTAAAATTTAATGAGTATATACCGGGAAGGTCTATTATGTCAAAGGAAGAATTTTTATATTTAAAGGTGCCCTTAGCAATACTGACAGTTTTACCTGCCCAGTTACCCGTATGCTGTCTTTTGCCCGTAAGTTTGTTGAAAAGGGTGCTTTTGCCAACATTTGGATTTCCTATAAGGGCTATTGTATAATGCTTCATTTTTTCACTCTTTTCTTTGAATTTATATGTACTGTTTCTTTATATACTATTCTTTAAAAAGAGTGAGGGTTACAAAAGAAAACCGCGAACTCAAGAGAGTTCGCGGTTTTAAGCCTTATTTCTTTTTGTCGTTTATATTGTTTACTATTTTGTTAAGACCGACTGTAACAAGAATTATAATTCCTATTACTATAAGGATTCCCAGCATACCTTTGCCCATATAGGGCAGATAGTTAATAAATTCCTGAGGCTCAAATTTTTCAATTAATTTAGCAAGTAACATATATTAGTACCTCCCTTAAGAACCCATAAAGAAGTTGAGAATCAAAGAACCTGCTATAACAGAGGCAATCTGTCCCGAAACATTAACGCCTATTGAATGCATAAGCAGGAAGTTTTGGGGGTCTTCCTTAAGTCCCATTTTATGAACAATACGTCCGGACATAGGAAAGGCGGAAATACCTGCCGCACCAATCATGGGGTTGATTTTTTCCTTCATAAATAGGTTAAGTACTTTTGCAAAAAGTACACCACCTGCAGTGTCAACGATAAATGCCACAAGACCAAGACCTAAAATAAGCAGGGTATCAAGTTTTAAGAACTTTTCAGCAACCATCTGTGAAGCGACGCTTATGCCAAGGAAAATGGTGATAAGGTTTGCAAGTACGTTCTGTGCGGTATCGGAAAGTGAATCAAGTACACCGCATTCTCTTATAAGGTTACCGAACATAAGGGAGCCGATAAGAGAAGCAGCAGAGGGAGCGATAATGCAGGAAATAAGAGTAACAACAATGGGGAAAAGGATTTTTGTAGCCTTAGAAACATTAGCAGGTTTATAGGGCATACGAATCATACGTTCTTTCTTGGTTGTGAGGGCTCTTATTACAGGGGGCTGAATAATGGGTACAAGCGCCATATAGGAATATGCGGCAACCATTATAGCGCCTTGATAATTAGAATTTAGTTTCTGAGAAACAACTATTGATGTAGGGCCGTCGGCAGCACCGATTATTGCTATAGAAGCAGCATCGTTCTCGCCAAAGAAAATACTTGCAAGGCAGAGGGTAAAGAAAATACCAAACTGCGCGGCGGCGCCAAATACCATAAGCTTAGGGTTAGAAAGAACGGGTCCGAAGTCTATCATAGCGCCGATGCCGATAAACAGAAGTAAGGGGAATAATTCATTAGAAATACCGGCATTGAAAAGTGTGGTCAGAAATCCCGGCTCTGCAGCATCGCCTACAGCGGCAGAGTGCGGGAAGTTGACAAGTATGGTACCAAAGCCCATAGGAAGAAGTAGGGTGGGTTCCATTTCCTTTTTAATAGCGAGGAACACAAGAGTTCCGCCGATTAGCCACATAACTATTTGCTGCCATGTGATCTGGGAAGCAAATTCCCATAAAAATCCAAAAGTGTTTTGTATAAAGTCCATCAGTATTTTCTCCTTTGATTATACACCGCTGTACGCAGAGAAACCGCCGTCAACGGGGAGAACAACACCGGTGATAAAGCCTGCGGCTTCTTCGTTAACAAGGAAAAGAAGACCGCCCTCAAGTTCGCTTGTCTGGCCGAAACGTCCCATAGGGGTAGCAGCAAGAATTTTACCTGTTCTGGCAGTGGGGGTTCCGTCATCATTCCATAAAAGCTTAGCGTTCTGCTTTGTAGAAAAGAAACCGGGCGCTATAGCGTTTACGCGGATACCCTCTCTTGAAAAATGAACGGCAAGCCACTGTGTAAAGTTTGAGATAGCGGCTTTAGCGCCTGAGTAAGCAGGTATTTTGGTAAGGGGAGTGTAAGCATTCATTGAAGAAATGTTCAAAATGCTGCAACCCTTTCTGCCAAGCATTTGCGCGGCAAAGCACTGTGTAGGAATAAGAGTACCCAGGAAGTTTAGGTTAAATACAAAGCCAACACCTTCGCTGTCAAGGTCGAAAAAGCTTTTGGTATCGGCGTCAATATCGCCTGCTTCGTAATATTCTTTATCGGTGGTGGCTCTGGGGTTGTTACCGCCTGCACCGTTAATAAGGATATCGCAGGGGCCAAGGTCAGCCTCTACCTTTTTTGCAACCTCACTGCAAATTGCCTTGTCAAGAACATTACAGGCATAAGCCTTGGCAATACCGCCTTCAGTGGTTATTTCGTCGGCAAAGGTTTTTGCGGCTTCTTCGTTGAGGTCGAGAAGGGCTACTTTTGCACCTGCACGGGCAAGAACCTTTGCAAAGTGGCTGCAAAGCACACCACCTGCGCCGGTTACAACGCAAACCTTACCGCTTAAATCGGTATCAATTACATTTTTAATCATGATTATTTACCTTCCTTTTCAAATGCTTCAAAAAGACCGTTGATATAAGCGGCGCCGAGAGCTCTGTCATAAAGACCGTAACCGGGTTTTCCTGTTTCGCCCCAAATCATTCTTCCGTGGTCGGGACGAACATAGCCGTCATAACCGTTTTCGGCAAGAATTTTTACTATACCTCTTATATCAAGCGAACCGCAGGAAGAAAGATGAGCAGTTTCTTCAAAGGAACCGTCTTTAAAATTCTTTACATTTCTTATATGCATAAATGCAATGCGGTCAGCCTTTACATATTTTTCAACAAGACGGGGAATATCGTTAAAGTTAGCGCAACCCAGACTGCCTGTGCAAAGACAAAGTGAGTTGGCAGGGCTGTCTACAATAGAAAGCATTCTGTCAAGGTTTTCTTCACAGGTAATAATTCTCGGTATAGAGAAGATAGAATAAGGCGGATCGTCAGGATGAATAGCCATTCGAACCCCGCATTCTTCTGCAACGGGAATAACCTTTTTCAAGAACTTTTCAAGGTTTTTCCAAAGACCTTCTTCACCAAGCGCACCGTACTCGGTAATTAAGTCGCGTATCTGTGCCTTTGTGTAACTTGCGTCCCAACCGGGAAGGTTAATATCATCTTTTAAGGGATCAAGACCTTTGAGCTGATCCATATACATAACAAGACTTGTAGAACCGTCTTTAGCCTCTTTATCAAGCTGAGTTCTTGTCCAGTCAAAAACAGGCATAAAGTTATAGGTAACACATTTTACGCCGTATTTTGCACAGCGACGGATATTTTCACAGTAAACATCAATAAGGCTGTCGGCGGTTTCTTTGCCAAGCTTTATATCCTCGTGAACAGGAATAGACTCAACAACGTCGAAAACAAGACCATTTTCTTCACAAGCGGTTTTTAATTTTTCAATGCTTTCTTCAGGCCATACTTTGCCGGGCGCAACATCGTAAACAGCAGATACGATAGAACGCATACCGGGAATCTGAGATATATACTGAAGGGAAACGGGATCGCCTTCACCATACCAACGAAAAGACATTTTCATATTCATAAAAGTCACCTCTCAACAAAAATTATATCATATAAAAAATGTATTTACAATTGCTTTTTTCACTATTTATTCATTGCTTTTTTGAACATTGTGCGTATAAAACCTTTTTTAAAAATAGGGTATTGACAAATTTACCCTTATTAGATATAATACTATAGCAATGATGGGAGGACTGTGTGTGATTCTTGACCTGAAGAAACTGTTTGTTACAGAGAATTATACCCTTCCTATCGACTGTTTTATTGATTTTTCCAATGTTGAATATATGGGTGCATATCCGCTCAAAAAGCCTGTAGAAGTAACGGGAAAAATCACTAACAGAGCCGGTCTTATAACCCTTTCGCTTAAAATGGTGTATGTCTTTTCAGCCCCTTGTGACAGGTGCGGGCTACCAACCGAAACCTGCCATACTGTAGAGTTTGAAAAGTCCTTGGCTCCCGAAATCGCCGGAGATGATAATGACGATATCATCATAGTGGAAGACCTAAAGCTTGACCTTGATGAGCTGGTCTACACCGAAATCATCATTTCACTTCCGATGAAACACCTTTGCCGTGAAACCTGTAAAGGTTTATGTACAGTTTGCGGCAAAAATTTAAACGATGGCAGATGTGACTGTGAAACAAAAACTGTTGATCCACGTTTACAGGCTCTGGCAGATTTATTAAAAGAAGATTAACTTTTTATTTTAAGGAGTTGTATTTAAAATGGCAGTACCGAAGAGAAAAACATCTAAAGCAAGAAGAGACAAAAGAAGAAATAATTTATGGAAGATTTCTGCTCCCGCACTTGTTAAATGTCCTCGTTGCGGCGAGTACAAGCGTCCTCATCGCCTTTGTTCTGCTTGCGGTTATTACGGTGACCGTCAGGTAGTTAAGGTAGAAGACTAATTCAAATTCTTTAAGAAAAAGGGGCAGAGGGGAAAGGTTTTCTCTCTGCTTTTTTTTGATAAAAGGCAGGTGAAACACAGTGGCAGTAAAAATAGACGGCGTAACAAAAGGCTCGCCCGCAGATAAAAAAGGTATAAAAAGCGGCGATAAAATTTTAACGGTTAACGGTAATGAAATAATTGATGTGCTTGACTACCGTTTTTATCAAAATGAGAAGAGGCTTAAACTCGAAATAGAAACCTCTGCGGGAAAGGTAAAAAAAATCACCGTTCACAAAAAAGAATATGAAGAGCTGGGCCCTGTGTTTGACTCTTATCTTATGGATAAACAGCATTCCTGCAAGAATAAATGTATATTCTGTTTTATCGACCAGCTGCCAAGCGGTATGAGAGATACCCTTTATTTTAAGGATGACGATTCACGGCTTTCTTTTCTTTTCGGAAATTATATTACACTTACAAATCTTACCGAACACGAAATAAGCCGTATAATAAAAATGCATATAAGCCCCGTAAACATTTCGGTGCATACTACTAACCCTGAACTTCGGTGCAAAATGATGAACAACCGCTTTGCAGGGGAGTGTCTTGATATCCTGCGCCGTTTTGACGAGGCGGGTATAGCTATGAACTGTCAACTTGTTTTATGCCCCGATTATAATGACGGCAAAGAGCTTGAGAGAAGCCTTGGCGATTTAATGAAATATGAAAATGTGGCTTCGGTTGCCTGTGTTCCTGTAGGTCTTACAAAGTATAGAGAAAACCTTGCCGAAATAAAACCGTACAGTAAAGAAACAGCAGGTAAAGTTCTTGACATTATAGAAGATTTTGCCGTAAAATATAAAGAAAAATACGGTGTTCGTAAGGTTTACGGCGCTGATGAATTTTATCTGAAGGCTCAGCGCAAAATACCTGATGCCGAGTTTTACGGTGACTTTGACCAGCTTGATAACGGCGTGGGTATGTGGTCGCTCTTTAAGAGTGAGGCATTTTCTGCCGCCGAGGAGAAAGACGGCTGTGACGGTGTTAAAAGGACTGTTGTAACAGGTGAGGCGGCATACGAGCTGCTTTGCGAAATTGTAGATAATCTTAAATCTAAAATACAAGGTCTTAACTGTCAGGTCGTAAAAATCAAAAATGAATTTTTCGGTGAAAAAATTACTGTTGCCGGTCTTGTTACGGGACAGGATATAATAAATCAGTTAAAGGGAAAAGACCTTGGCGAAGAAATACTTATTCCGTCTTCAATGCTTCGCCACGAAAATGATATGTTTTTAGATAATGTAACGGTAGAAGAACTTGAAAATAAACTTAAAGTTAAGGTAATCGCAGTTGATAATGACGGATATGCGCTTACAGAAAAAATAACAGGGGGAAAGTAAAATGGTAAAACCGGTTGTTGCGGTAGTGGGAAGACCTAATGTAGGTAAATCCACTCTTTTTAATAAACTTATCGGTCAGCGTTTATCTATTGTTGATGACACCCCCGGTGTTACAAGAGACAGAATTTACGGTGACTGTGAATGGTGCAACCGTAAAGTTATGCTTGTTGACACAGGCGGTATAGAGCCTAAAACCGATGATATTATTCTTAAATCTATGCGTGCTCAGGCTAATCTTGCCATTGAAACCGCAAGTGTGATAATTTTTGTTACCGACTTAACCTCAGGTGTAACCGCTGCGGACAATGATATTGCCGCTATGCTGCAAAAAAGCGGTAAGCCTGTGGTTCTTTGCGTAAATAAATGCGACGGCTTGGGTAAAACTCCTATGGAATTTTATGAGTTCTATAATTTAGGCCTTGGCGATCCTATTGCTGTTTCTTCTGTTCACGGTCACGGTACGGGTGATCTGCTTGATGCGGTTTATGAGCATCTTAGCTTTGATGAAACCGATGACGATGAAGAAGATATCATAAATGTAGCGGTTATAGGTAAACCAAATGCTGGTAAATCTTCGCTTATTAACAGTATTTCGGGTGAAGAGCGTTCAATAGTATCCGATATAGCAGGTACTACCCGTGATGCCATAGATACCCGTATAGAAGTGGATAATACTGTCTATAATTTCATTGACACTGCAGGACTCAGACGTAAAAGCAAGGTTGAAGACCAAATCGAAAAATACAGTGTGCTCAGAGCCCGAATGGCGATTGAGCGAAGCGACGTTTGCGTTATAATGATCGACGGTATTGAGGGCTTTACCGAGCAAGACTCTAAGGTTGCAGGACTTGCCATGGAAGAGGGGAAGGCTTGTATAATAGCCGTTAATAAGTGGGATGCCGTTGCTAAAGACAGTACCACAATGGACGCTTACCGCAAAAAGCTTATGAACGATTTTTCTTTTATGCCTTATGCGCCTATAATATTTATTTCGGCTAAAACAGGGCAGAGAATAGACCGACTTTTTGAGCTTATCCGTTTTGTTTACGACCAGAACAATATGCGTATTTCAACCGGTAAGCTTAACGATATTCTTGCCGATGCAACCGCCAGAGTACAGCCCCCCAGCGATAAAGGCAAACGTCTTAAAATTTACTATATGACGCAGGCGTCAACTGCGCCCCCAACCTTTGTATGTTTTTGTAACAATAAAGAGTTATTCCACTTTTCATATCAGCGTTATCTTGAAAATCAAATCCGTTCAATTTTTGGACTTGAAGGTACACCTATCCGTTTTGTAATCAGAGAAAGAGGAGACGATAAGAAATGATAGTTTTTGCCGTATTAGCCCCAATTATTGCATATCTTATAGGAAGTATAAGCTTTGCTGTTATATTTACTAAGGCTTTTTCAAAAACCGATGTAAGAGATCACGGAAGCGGTAATGCAGGCACAACCAATGTGCTTCGTGTGGCAGGAAAGACGGCAGGTATACTTACCTTTTTGTGTGATGCCCTTAAGGGTGCTGCGGCAGCGTTACTCGGCTATTTCATATTCCGTCTTGTTTTTCCCGATTCACAGACAATTATAATGTACGGTAAATACATTTGCGGTATCGCCTGTATGGTAGGCCACGCCTTTCCTATATGGTTCGGCTTTAAGGGAGGTAAATGCGCCGCAACAAGCGTAGGCATTTTTGCTGTGTGTTGTCCACTTGCCATTATCGCAGGACTTATCGGTTATGCCATAGTTATGATTATCACAAGAATAGTATCGCTCAGTACCCTTGTGGCAACGGTGCTGGTTGTGACCTTTTCTATATTAATCAACGGTTTTGACGGTTTTAAGAATCCAAACCTTGTGATTATCAGCTTAAGCCTTGTGGGTGGGATAATAGTTTTCTGGCGACACAAAGATAACATTAAAAGACTTATAAAAGGCGAGGAAAAGAAACTCAAAATAAAAAAATAAACCAAAACCCGACTTAAATGTTCAGTTTAAGTCGGGTTTTATTATTATCCTATTGACAAAATACAAGTATATCAGTATAATTGTATACAAATATACCGAAAGAGAGAAAATGTAATGCTTGAAATTTCACCTAAAAGTAATTTACTTGAACTAAAAAGCTATAAATATTCACTGCAGGATGTTAAAGAGCCTAATCTTTACAGAAATATTTATAACTATGAAGATGTACCGAAAATCGCCTTCAACCACAGAAGAGTTCCTATGAGTATGCCTAAGGAAATATGGATAACCGATACATCTCTTCGTGACGGACAGCAGTCGGTTGAGCCCTATACCGTTCAGCAGATAGTTGACCTTTATAAGCTTATGTCAAAGCTTGGCGGTCCTTACGGAATAATCAGACAGACCGAATTTTTTGTTTACAGTAAAAAGGATAGAGAGGCACTGGAGAAGTGTAGAGAATTAGGTCTTAAATTCCCTGAAATCACTACCTGGATAAGAGCAAATAAAGAAGATTTTAAGCTTGTAAAGGACCTTGGTATCAGAGAAACCGGTATACTTGTTTCCTGCTCTGACTACCATATTTTTAAAAAGCTTAAAATGACAAGACAGCAGGTGCTTGACCATTACCTTTCTGCTGTTGCTCTTGCTTTTGAGGCAGGTGTTATGCCTCGTTGTCACCTTGAGGATATAACCCGTGCCGACTTCTACGGCTTTGTAGTACCCTTTGTAAATGAGCTTATGAAAATGTCACAGGATGCAGGTATTCCCGTTAAAATACGCGCTTGTGATACAATGGGCTACGGCGTACCCTTCAGCGAGGTTGCACTTCCAAGAAGTGTACCCGGTATAATTTACGGACTTCAGCATTATTCCGATGTACCAAGTGAAATGCTTGAATGGCACGGTCATAATGACTTCTATAAGGCTGTTACCAATGCAAGTACAGCCTGGCTTTACGGCGCTTCTGCCGTTAACTGTTCGCTTCTTGGTATAGGAGAAAGAACAGGTAACATTCCCCTTGAGGCTATGGTGCTTGAGTATGCTTCCCTTCGTGGCAGTCTTGACGGTATGGATACTACCGCAATTACCGAAATTGCCGAATACTTCAAAAACAATATGGGTTATGATATTCCGCCTATGACTCCTTTTGTGGGCAGAAACTTCAATGTTACCCGTGCAGGTATTCACGCTGACGGTCTTTTAAAGGATGAGGAAATATACAATATTTTCAATACCGAAAAAATTCTGGGCAGACGCCCCTCGGTAATGCTCAGCAAAACCTCAGGTCTTGCAGGTATAGCATACTGGATAAACGAAAACTACCGTCTTGTAGGGCAGGAACAGGTTGACAAAAGAGATCCGTTGGTTGTTACCCTTAAAGAATGGATAGATAAAGAATATGAGGACGGCAGACAGACCTCATTATCCACAGCAGAAATTGAAGAAAAAATTGAAGAACTTTCAGCAGGAAAGTTCAAAAAACTCTAATTTTTCGGAGGAAATTTATTGTGGAACATAAAACAGTTTCTCTTGCCGATCAGGTTTATGAACAGCTTGAAACCGATATATTAAAGGGTGTATATCCCCGCGGCTGTGTTCTTACCGAGCTTAAAATAAGCGAAGCTTTAGGGGTAAGCAGAACACCTGTCAGAGAAGCGCTCAGACGCCTTGCGGCAGAGCATATTATAGAAGAGGGCAGCAGAGGTTGCACCGTGCTTGGTATAAACCTTGAGGACCTTTGCGACATTTACGAAATACGCTGTCAGATAGAGGGTATGGCGGCTGCCCGTGCGGCTCAGCGCATAACCGATGCCCAGATTGAAAAAATCAAGGAGCTTATTGACCTTCAGGAGTTTTATGCTGCAAAGAAAAATGCCGACAGCCTTGAAAGTATAGATAATGAATTCCACCAGCTTATTTATCAGTATTCGGGCAGCAATGTTATTTATACAACCCTTATGCCGCTTCATAAAAAAATACAGAAATACCGTAAGGCTTCTGTTGAAAACAAAATGCGTGCAGAACATTCTTATGAAGAGCATAAGGCTATTTATGAGGCACTTAAAAACCGTGACAGTAAAGAAGCAAATGAAAAAATGACACAGCACGTTAAAAATGCATATAAGCATATTATCAAGGAGTAATAAAAATGGGTTTAACTATAGCACAAAAAATTATTAAAGAGCATCTGAAAAGCGGTGATATGACCGTTGGAAGTGAAATATCCCTTAAAATTGACCAGACTCTGACTCAGGATGCAACCGGTACAATGGCGTATCTTGAGTTTGAAACTATGGGAATCGATAGAGTGCGTACAGAGAAAAGCGTAGCATACATTGACCATAATACACTGCAGTCGGGCTTTGAAAATGCTGACGACCACCGTTACATACAGTCGGTTGCCAAAAAGCACGGCATATACTTTTCCCGCCCCGGTAACGGTATCTGCCATCAGGTACACTTAGAGCGTTTCGGAAAACCCGGTAAAACCCTTATCGGTTCTGACAGCCATACCCCCACAGGCGGCGGTATCGGTATGCTGTCTTTTGGAGCGGGCGGTCTTGACGTTGCCGTTGCTATGGGTGGCGGCGCATACTTTATCACTATGCCCAAAATGTATAAGGTAAACCTTACAGGAAAATTGAACCCCTATGTTACCGCAAAGGATGTTAGCCTTGAAATACTCCGCATTTTGTCTGTTAAAGGCGGTGTTGGCGCTATTATAGAATGGGGTGGCGAGGGTATTAAAACTCTGTCTGTTCCCGAGCGTGCAACCATTACCAATATGGGTACCGAGCTTGGCGCTACTACCTCTATTTTCCCCTCAGATGAAATTACAAGAGAATTCCTTAAAAAGCAGGGAAGAGAGGAAGATTATATTCCTCTTTGCAGTGATGATGACGCTGTTTATGATAAAATTATAGATATAAACTTAAGCGAACTTGAGCCTCTTATTGCTTGTCCTCACAGCCCTGATAACATTGTAACTGTAAGCAGTCTTAAGGGCACTAAGGTCGATCAGGTGTGTATAGGTTCCTGTACCAACTCTTCGCTTTTTGATATGCTGAAAGTAGCGGCAATGCTTAAAGGTAAAACCATAAAGGACAGCGTCAGCCTTTCTGTATCTCCCGGCTCAAAGCAGGTGCTTACCATGCTTGCTGACTGTGGCGCTTTATCAGATATTATTGCAAGCGGCGCCAGAGTGCTCGAATGTGCTTGCGGTCCTTGTATAGGTATGGGCTTCTCACCGAATTCTGCAGGTGTGTCACTTCGTACCTTTAACAGAAATTTTGAGGGCAGAAGCGGTACTAAGGACGGTCAGGTTTATCTTGTGTCTCCCGAAACGGCAGTTGCAGCAGCGCTTACGGGTGAAATTACCGATCCCAGACTTATGGGGGATGAAATAAAGGTTGATATGCCCGAAAAATTCCTTATCAACGATACCGCTGTAATTGAGCCTGCAAGTCTTGAAGACAGTAAAAATATAGAGGTGCTTCGCGGTCCTAACATTAAAAAGTTCCCTGATGCCCGTCCTCAGACAGACTCTCTTACTGCAGAGCTTGTTTTAAAGGTTGGCGACAATATCACCACCGACCATATTATGCCTGCAGGTGCTAAAATACTGCCTTACCGTTCTAATATTCCATATCTTTCTAAATTCTGCTTTGCCGTTTGTGACGAAAGTTTTAGTGAGAGGGCAAAAGCGGCAGGTCAGAGTTTCATTCTCGGTGGCGCTAACTATGGACAGGGCTCTTCCCGTGAACATGCGGCTCTTGTTCCTATGTATCTCGGTGTCAGAGTTGTTATAGCAAAAAGCTTTGCAAGAATTCATATCGCAAACCTTATAAATGCAGGTATTATGCCTGTTACCCTTGAAAACGGCGATGATTATGACCGCTTAAACCAAGGCGATAAGTTGGAACTTAGTGACATTTATGAAGGTATGGATAAGGGTAAACTTCTTTTAAATAATAAAACAAGTGGTGAAAAGATAAATCTTATCTGTTCCTTTACCGAAAGACAAAAGGCTATTTTAAAGGCCGGAGGTCTGCTTGCCTTTGTAGCTACAGAAAACTGATTTTAATCCGAAAGTCCCGAATATTTCGGGGCTTTTTTGTGTATATATACTGTTGACTTGTTGTGTTTAAAGGTATACAATATATAGTAGAGACAGATGTAGTCTGAAATTTCCCCTTTGGTGATAAAAATGAAAAAAATCGCGGCAATTATTTTAAGTTTAATCCTTGTTATCAATGTAATACCTGTAAGCGCTGTGGGCGAAGATAGCTTTACTGATTATAAAGAGGCTATTTATAACGGTATTTTAGATATGAAAGAAGAAATAGATTTAAGGGATTATAATATAACAGCAGAAGAAGGATTGAATTATATAAATTTTTTGATATATCAACATCCTGAAATTTGCTATTTTAATTATAAAAAAATTTCATATTCCCATTATGGCAATATTATTACGTCCTTAATGTTTGAATATGTTGTATCCAAGGAAGAACAACAACGCCAACTGAAATTTATTGATGAAACAATAAATCCGGTACTTGAAAAAGTTGATGACGGTTGGTCTGAGGCGGAAAAGGCTCTTTATGTGCATGATTGGTTGGTTTCTAACTTTATGTACGATTATCGCCTTTTTACACATCCTAATACAGAAAATCACGATATATACGGCTTTTTAAAGGACGGTATAGGTGTTTGTGAAAGCTATGCCGCAACCTATATGTATATGGTTCGAAAATTAGGCCTTGAAAGTTATATGGCTATAAATAGTACGGATCTGGACAATGACGGTACGGACGATGCTTTGGGACACGGCTGGAATGTTGTTAAGATTGACGGTAAGTGGTGTCATGTTGATGCAACTTATGATGATCCTATACTGGGTGAAAGCTTTACTTATGACTATGTTGGAGAAGTATCTCACGATAAGTTTTTGCTTTCTGACCAGCAGATAGTAAAAAACGATAACGGATATGAGCATTACGGTTACCGGGTGCCTTATGTTGAGGAAGAAATAGTTTGTGAAGAATATACAGGTAATGATTTATGGCGTAATGCGGTATCATCGGTTGTTCCTGTGGGCGAATATTGGTATTATCTTGATCCTAAAGGTGTAAACGGAGGTCTGCTTCGAACTAAGGACTTTAAAACTGCTGAACAAGTAATGGCGGTGGGTGAGTATTCCGATAAATTTGATAAGTATTGTTGGCTTATGGATGACGGTAACGGATGGACTCGCTATTTTACCGGTCTTTTTGAATATAATGAGCATCTGTTCTTTTCTGACAGTAAAAACATTTACGCTTATGATACCCATCACGACATAGTTAATCCATTGCCTATTGAAAGACAAGAGGGCAACTATTTCTTTGGCCTTAATATGAAGGACAAATCCATAACATATATAACCTCAAAAACAGATATCAAAGATGTTACTGAGGGACACTATACCTTGACTTTGCACTTTATTGTTTCACATTGGGATATAGTAAAACAGCCCACCCAAACTGAAGACGGCTTAAAGGTAAAACGCTGCTATTTCTGCGGCGAAATAGTTGAAAGTCAGACAATACCTTGTTTAACACAAGGTAAAAAGGGTGACGCTGAAGGTAGCGGTAATATTGATACAACAGACCTGGCGATTATAAAACTGTATCTTGCAGATGAAAGCAGATATATAATGGGTTTGGCAGATATTGATAACAGTGGCAAGGTGGATACCAGCGACCTTGCTCTTATGAAGTTATATCTTGCAGGAGCAATAGCGAATTTTTAAAAGGCAGTTTAACTGACTTTTGCTTTTAGGGGAAAAGGTGAAAAGATGAACAAGAATAAAACCCTTGATATGACAACAGGACCGTTTCTTAAAAAAATACTGCTTTTTTCGTTTCCCATAATAGTTTCGGGAGTATTGCAACTGCTTTTTAATGCGGCTGATATTGCCATTGTTGGTAATTTTTCAAAGGACGGTGACTTTGCCGTATCTGCGGTGGGCTGTACCACATCGCTTATTAACTGTATTATTTCCATTGCCATGGGACTTAGTAACGGCGCAGGTGTTTTGGTGGCTCAGTTTGTGGGCGCTAAAAACAGTAAGCAGGTTAAAAATACGGTACATACCGCAATGCTGCTGTCGGTTATATGCGGCGGGGTAATGGGTGTTGCGGGATTTTTGTTTTCAAAGCCTTTGCTTTGCCTTATGGGTACACCGGACGATGTTTTGCCTCTGGCGGTGCTTTATGTAAAAATATATTTTATCGGTCTTCCGGTACAAATGATATATAACTTTGGCAGTTCAATTCTTCGTGCCATAGGGGATACCACCCGTCCGCTTCTCTTTCTTGCAATTTCGGGTGTGGTGAATGTAGTGCTTAATATCCTCTTTGTTTCACTTTTTGATATGAGTGTTGATGGCGTAGCCTTGGCAACAATAATATCTCAGGGCGTTTCTGCAGTACTTGTTGTGCTTTATATGATAAAACAGGAAAACGACTGTAAACTCGAAATAAAAAAACTCAACCTGTCTTTAAGAACGATAAGACAGATATTTTATATAGGTATTCCCGCAGGTCTTCAGAGCGTTATTTTTTCCTTTTCAAACGCTATACTGCAAAGCACCATAAATTCTTTCGGTGCTTACGCTATGGCAGGTAGCGCCGCCGCAAACGCTATTGCAGGTTTTGTACTTATGCCTATGAATTCAATACACCATGCGGCAAGTAATTTTATAGGTCAGAATACAGGCGCTAAAAAAATAGAACAGATAAAGAAACTTACAAAACTTCTTTGTGCAACGGTTACCGTTATCGGAGTTGTTTTAGGTTCTGCGGCTACAATATTCAGAGAAAGTTTAATCGGTATATTTACAAAAAATCCTCAGTCTATGCAATATGCGGTTATACATTTAAGCGTAATATGTTTGCCCTATTTCGTGTGCGGTATAAATGATGTTGTGGTCGGCTGTATACGCGGTATGGGGACTGCTGTTTCGCCAATGCTTGTTTCCCTTGCGGGTATATGCGGTTTCAGACTTATATGGATATGGGGTGTATT
Organism: Acutalibacteraceae bacterium; assembly: GCA_045586405.1. Lineage (GTDB taxonomy): Bacteria > Bacillota > Clostridia > Oscillospirales > Acutalibacteraceae > SIG607. The sequence continues at coordinate 39,589 of JAZNAG010000123.1, forward strand.
CCCGTATCTCAGAAGAACTTTTGAAGGAACAAATACACAGTATATGCTTCTGTTTATTTCATATTTCATCAGTTGGGCTATAACCCTGGCTTTTCAACTACTGGTTTATAAAAGGACATATAATAAACTTAAAAGATGTATATAAAAAGAAAAAGAGCAATCCAAATCGGATTGCTCTAAATTCTAATCTTAAAAGAATTAACTTTGTTAGATTGCGCGTGTAACCTTTCCGGAACGCAGGCAACGGGTGCAAGCGTAAATACGACGCGGAGAACCGTCAACAATAGCTTTAACTCTCTTAACATTGGGCTTCCAGGTACGGTTTGTACGTCTGTGAGAGTGAGAAACCTTAATACCGAAAGTAATTTCTTTACTGCAGATATCACATTTAGCCATGTTAAGCACCTCCTTCTAGAATTTTAAAACAAATTTACATTAGCAAAGGCAATTATAACAGATGTGAAGGAAAAAAGCAAGTGTTTTTTTATATTATTTTGTGTTTTAATATCTAATTGAATTTTCGCCTTTAGTATGGTATATTATTTTATATAAATGCGCTTGTAGCTCAGCTGGATAGAGCACTGCCCTCCGACGGCAGGTGTCGGCGGTTCGAATCCGTTCAAGCGCGCCAAACAAAAAGCACCCTCCAGGGTGCTTTTTGTTTGGCACATTTAAGCGGTAAGCAGAATCGTCGGGTTCGTCGAAGCAGCCGCAAAGGCGCGATAGCCTTAGCGGACTGTGAAGTCTCGAGTAAGGCATAGATTTCGTCAACCGCTCGGAGCGGTCGAAATAATGCCGACGCAGAGTACCCGTTCAAGCGTGAACCCTCCAGGGTGCTTTTTGTTTGACTTGTTTAAGCAATTTTTTACAAGAAAAAGATTTTTTTATTTTTTTTAAAAAAAGCCTTGACAAAGGCTTTACACTGTGGTAATATATCAAAGTCGCAAGACGAAATACAGTTGGTGCTGATTGCGGTGAGGGTCCACCCGTTCCCATTCCGAACACGGAAGTTAAGCTCACTTGCGCCGAAGATACTTGGCGGGCAGCTGCCCGGGAAAATAGGTAGGTGCCAACACATTAAACAGGTCAATAGACCTGTTTTTTATTTTTATATATTTTTTCTTGTAAAATCCGCCGTAATAAGATATATTATATATATACATAATATTACCGAAAAGGAGTATTAAAATGAATAAAGAAAAAATTGTTTCGGGAAAAACCTATCTTGGTATAGAGCTTGGTTCTACAAGAATCAAAGCCTGTCTTATTGACGAAAACTATGCGGTTATCGCAAGTGGCGGATATGAATGGGAAAACCGCTATGAGAACGGTTACTGGACATACTCTCTTGATGATATTCACAGCGGTATAAAAGGCTGTTTTAAAGACCTATGCGCAAATATTGAAAAGGAGTACGGCGTTGCTTTTGAGAAAACTGAGGCTATCGGTATTTCTGGTATGATGCACGGCTTCTTGCCCTTTGATAAAAACGGTAATTTGCTTACTCCTTTCAGAACCTGGAGAAATACTACAACCGCCAAGGCTGCGGCAGAACTGTCAGAACTTTTTAAGTTCAATGTTCCTCAGCGCTGGAGTATTTCACATCTTTATCAGGCAATTTTGAATGATGAGCCTTATGTTAAGGATATTGCCTATATAACCACCCTTTCGGGTTATATTCATTATCTGCTTACCGGTGAGCATGAACTTGGCGTCGGCGAGGCTTCGGGTATGTTCCCCATAACCGATAACAATTATGATAAGGATATGCTTGCTAAGTTTTCTGACCTTATTAAAGACAGAAACTTTGACTGGAAAATTGAAGAAATTTTGCCTAAGGTTAAGGTTGCAGGGGATAGCGGTACCGAGCTTTCCGATAGCGGTGCAAAGTTTATTGACGAAAGAGGCATTCTTAAAGCAGGAATTCCTATGTGCGCCCCCGAGGGCGATGCGGGTACGGGTATGGTTGCTACCAACGCTGTGCTTGAGAGAACGGGTAATGTTTCTGCAGGTACCTCTATTTTCGGTATGCTTGTACTTGAAAAGCCTCTCAAAAACGTGTATGAGGAAATTGACGTTGTAACCACTCCTGCAGGTTCACCCGTTGCTATGGTGCATTGTAACAACTGTTGCGGTGAGCTTGACGCATTCGTTAAAATGTTTGGCGAATTTGCAGCCCTTGCAGGACTTAAAATGGATAAATCCGACCTTTACGGTCTGCTTTATAATAACACCGAAAACGGCGATGCTGACTGTGGCGGAATAACCGCTTATAACTACCTTTCGGGTGAGCATATTTCGGGTATTGAAAAGGGAAGTCCTATGTATTTCCGTACCCCTGACAGCAAAATGACTCTTGCTAACTTTATGAAGGCAGAACTTTACTCGGCTATGGCTACTCTTAAAGTAGGCATGGAAATTCTTATTGATAAAGAAAATGCAAAGGCTGATAAATTCCTCGGCCACGGTGGTCTTTTCAAGGTTAAGGGTATCGCTCAGCAGATTTTGAGTAATGCGCTTAATACTAAGGTTAGCGTAATGGAAACCGCAAGTGAGGGCGGTGCCTGGGGTATGGCACTTCTCGCCGCTTATATGATGAATAAAAATGACAAAACCCTTGGCGTATGGCTTGAAGAAAATGTATTTTCAAGCATGGCTACTCAGGTAACAACCCCCGATAAAGCAGGTGTTGACGGCTTTAACGCTTATATAAAACGCTATAAAACCGGACTTTCTGCTGAAAAAGAACTTGAAAAGGTTCACGGTATATAACGGGTAATAAATAATAACCGCCTTTCATATCTTAAATTAGATATGAAAGGCGGTTTTTTTATGAAATGCTTAATAATTACAAAAAGGCAGATTACACTTGCCTGCGCCCTTGTGGTAGCCTTTACGGTGTGCATAATCGGTACGCTGTCGGCGGTGGCGGATAATAATAAAAAACTGCCTATATACTGCGTTGAATGCAGTGAAAAAAAGATAGCGATTTCCTTTGATGCGGCGTGGGGTAATGATGATACCGAAACCCTTATAAATATCCTTGCTGAATATGATGTTCCTGCTACATTTTTTGTGGTGGGCGCTTGGGTGGATAAATATCCCGAATCGGTAAAGCAACTGTCTGACGCAGGGCATAGAATAGAAAACCATTCCAATACCCACCCCTATATGACAAAACTGTCGGTAGAGCAAATGAAGAACGAGGTAGAGTGCTGTAACCGGAAAATTTCAAGTGTTACGGGCAGAACACCAACCCTTATAAGAGTTCCCTACGGCGATTACGATAACCGTGTTGTTGAAACAATAGAGAGCATGAATATGTACTGTATTCAGTGGGATGTTGAAACACTTGCAACAAAAGTAATAGTGTGATATAATATGCAAGGAAAGGATATCTTTTGTGGTGCTTCAAGCAGTGAAAAAGATAGGATTTTCAAAGAAATACTTGATATTATATTTTCAAAAAAAGGGGATGTTGAAAGTGATAGCGATATATGCGAGACAGTCGGTAGACAAGAAAGACAGTCTTTCAATAGAAACTCAAATTAATCTTTGCACCAATTACATAAATGCCAGCCCACACTCTGAAACGATTGAAACATATCAGGATAAAGGTTATTCAGGGAAAAATATCCATAGACCTGATTTTACACGAATGATGGCAGATATAGAAAGTGGCAAAATATCAAAAATCGTTGTTTACAAACTTGATAGAATAAGCAGAAATCTTTTAGATTTTATGAGTATGTATAAAATCTTTAATGAGCATAAAATTGAGTTTTGTTCTGTAAATGATACTTTTGACACTACTACCCCTATGGGTCGCGGTATGTTAAAAATAGCAATGGTTTTTGCGGAAATGGAACGAGAGTCAATTCAACTCCGTGTTAAAGACAACTATTACGAGCGGATAAAAGATGGTAGATGGGCGGGTGGTCCAGCACCTTATGGTTTTAAGAACGGAAGAACAAAAAACAATATACCTACACTAATTAGAGTTAGCGAAGAAATTACCGCCATTAAATTAGCATTTAATCATTATGAAGATGATTTTGCAATGTCTCTTGGTAAGGTGGCAAGATTACTTGAAAAAAGGGGATACCAAAGCAGAAAACGGAAAACATTTGACAATGTTACAATCGCTCGTATCTTACAAAACCCTGTTTATGCAATAGCAGATGAAACCTTATATAAGTATTTCAAAACAAGAAAAGCAAAGATACTTAACCCCATAGAAGAATGGGATGGAACTCGTTCCGCAGTAATAGTCGGTAAAAGGGTTGCAAATAACAACACAAGAAAATATACTGACTTGTCAGAACAAACAGTTTATTTAACTAATTTTAAGGGTTTTATAAAATCAAGACAATATGTTAAAGTGCAAGAACGATTAGCACAAAATCAACAAATTAAGAGAGCAAATGCACCGACAAGAATGGAAGAATTGGCAGGGTTAGTTAAGTGTAGCAAATGCAAAGAACACTATGCTATTAAAATGTATAATGCAAATAAACTTGATTGCTACGGTAATCGTTCATTGCATTTATGCGATGCTACTTTCAAAACAGTCAATTTTGAAGAATTAAGAAAAAGCATTCGCATAAAAGTTTTAGATGTTATAAAACACTTGGCAGAACGAGTTGAAGAAAGCGAAAGAGGTTATAAAAAAATTGAAGAAGAGTTAAATAAATTAGTTGAAGAAAGGGATAATCTTGTTTTACTTTCTCGTGGCAAAACGAAATTAGAAAAAGCATTTGCAGATACCATTGAAAGAATACAAGACCAAATAGAGCAAAAGGAATTACAACTTTCAACATATACCCCTATAAGATATGAAGCCTTTAATTTTGACCTTATTGAAATGGAACTTGCTGATGTTGAAAAGGCAAAAGAGATTTACCGCAAACTTATTAAACGAGTTTTACTTGAAGAAAATGGCAACTATACAATAGAGTGGAAAATATAACAAAAAGATATGAGAGATTTTTAGTTTTCTCTCATATCTTTTTTACTTTGCTCGGTATTATAGATTTTTTCTGCTTTCTCATAGGTACAATGTTTTTCTGCTCTTATCTCTGCAATACGGAGTGCCTTTTTCCATTTCTCAACATTATAAACTTTGTGCAGTTTTTCAATAGTGTAGTCTTTGCTCATACATTTACCACCTACCTTAATTCATCAAAAATATCACTTTCAAGGGATTGCGGTGCAATTTCCTTTTCATCTGATAAAACATTGTTTGCTATTTCAATTAGTTCTTTTTCCAACCTTTCACTTTCTGCCTTGTGCCATTCGTGTAGTGTTTGGTGTCTTGCTCCTGTCTGCTCTTTGCTTTCGCCACGAATTAACCCAAACTGAGCCATTGCAGCCGCATAACTATCTTGTAATTCAATTATTTGAGATTTCTTTCCAAAATATTTGCTCGCATTAAATTTTCCATTGTGATATGTGGTAATGTAGGCATGAATATGAAAAGTTTTTTCATCTGCATTGGTGAATAATTTTAATAATTTTTCTTTTCCAAAAGTCTTACACAACCATTTAACATTTGCCTTTATCCACTCGTTTTTATCAATTTGATTTTCCATTTCAGGTGAAAAAGTCAAAACAAACTCCGTTAATACAACGGCATCTTTTCGCACCTTTTTGCCTGTTGCTTTCTCTTGAGCTTTAATTGCTCTTTTCAAAGTCTTTCTCATTGTTTCATTATACTGGCTATATGAAATATTTTCTTTTTCTCTTTCGGGGTGTGCTCGGTTGTATAGTCGGTCTCGGTGTTTTTGGTGTCGCTCAATATTTGCTACACTACCGAGTTTGTATTTTTGAAATCGCACTATCGCATAATTGCTCATATCAAAAACTCCTTTGCTTTGTAATCAAGAGCAAAGGAACGGCAACACACACGAAAGGAAAGGTGTCGCCGTTTAACCTTACGAAAAATCATTTTGGAAACGGTGATTTTCCGTGCGGTCATATCTCTGCTCTATAAAATCAGTATGTGAAATCTGGTTTTATTTCGGCAGAAATATGACTTACTACGGATTGTACCAATCCTGTAAGGTCTTGCAGACGGCATTTGCAAAAAATATCTCTCATATTTATTACAAAGAAAACGGAAAGGAGCAAACAAAAATGAACGAAACACTTTATGATTTAGAGCAAAAACAAAATGCCGTAGAACTTGACATACAAGCATTATATGAAACCTTGCAAAAGGAAATTAACGAACAAAAAAAGATATGAGAGATTTTGTTTTCTCTCATATCTTTTTTGATAATATTATGCATTTAATATCTCTTGTTGTCTTTTCTTGCTAAAACCTTTAAGAATTAGATTGTATGATTTATCAACTAATTCCCTTAATAAATCATCAGGAACTTCGCCATCTGGTTTGATAGAGTTCCAATGAACCTTATTCATATAAAAGCCTGGAACAATATCATCATACTGTTTTCTTAAAAACTCGCCTTCAAGCGGTTCAAGTTTTAGTGTTATGTAATAGGGTTTGTCATTATCATCAAGGCAAACTGCCACAAACATTTTTCCACCTATCATATAACGAACCCAATTCCAATTTTCAGTATTTTTTGTTACACCTGATTTTTTCATTAAATACTCATCAAGCCAAGGATATTTCATATATGTTTCTTCCTTATCTATATTGCAATTTATATAAAGAGAATTGTATTTCCGTCAGGGTCTGTTAAAATCAACTCTGTGCCACCCCAAAAAGTTTTAAAAGGTTCAGGACATTCGATTCCAGCCGCTTTAATATTTTCGTATATTTCATATACTTTTCCGTTTGTAGTGAAATATAAATTATTACAACAAGGTTGTTCTTTACCTTCAGGGATAGACCATATCCACATAACAGGTTCTTTCTCGTCAGTAAGTGCTAAAGCGGCACCAAAATAGTCATCTGACTCTTTTTCTTGCACTACTTTAAAACCTAATGATTTATAAAATTCAAAAATCTTTTGTGGTTGTTTTGAATAAAAATTAAGTCCGTGAAAATTCAAATTCATTGTTTTTCCGCCTTTGTAATTACAGTTTTCTTAAATTGTCAATTCTTTCAGGGTTTTCAGATGATGCCCATTCTTTTAACATATCACAAGGAAATTGAGAACACTTTCCACAATGGTCTTGGTTCTTTTGAGAATTGCATTTATATAAATCACACTCTCCCCAAAATACTTTTCCTTCAATAGTTTTACAACCCTTACAATTTTGTTCTGTTTTGAATTTACAAGTATCACAATCAATTCCACAAATACTATAATTTGCCATATATAATTTCCTTTCAATATACAGTTTATAACCAAATTATACCACAATTATCCTACAAAGTAAATCATTTAAAAAAAGTTATGCAGAAAAAATTGTGTGCTATATGTATCTGTCATATTTATTTTGTCGCAAAGGTAATCTATATTTTTATCCCTGAAATCCTTGGGAGCGAAAGGAGTTTAATATGACAATTAAGTTTGCCACAAAAACCAACACAAACGGATGGAGACATCAATTAGAAATTGATACCGACAAAAAACAATTTAAATACGGTTCGCATTTGTTTCACTATGCAGATGTCAATGATATGACAAAGAAACAATTAGACGAAATCGTAAAAACCTTAATTGAAAATGATTACAAAAAAATTAACTAACACGAAAGGATAATTAAAAATGAAAACAAACAATTATTATGACACTTTATCAAAAGTGCAAAAACAAAAATGGGCAGAAAAGCAAGGTAATCTTTGTTATTATGAATGGTTTGATACCCTTTACGAAGAATACACCCTTGAAGAAACAGGTGCTATATTCTTGTCGCTAATGTTCTATGATAGGACAGGTGGCACACAACCACTACCAAAAGACCTTGAAACAATCATTGACCGAGACAGAGCAACCCGAACACTTTTCACTACTTATATGGAAAAAACCGCAGCCGCAACAAGAGAATGGATAAATAGGCACAAACTAAAAGACACCGAAGAAAGCGACAAAGAGAACACACTGCAACCACCTGACACTATTCTTGAAAATGTTTCAACCCTTAAAAAGACATATACCCTTTATCCTGATAACGATACCTTTACCATTATTTACACACCTAAAAATCAAAGGAACATACCAAGCAATGAAGATTTGCAAAAGGTTTTTGAAGAAACCGAAACAGATATAACACTCATTGAGGAATTGATTTACAGGGGTAATAATGATAAATGGTATAGACCTTATAGAGAATATGTCAATGAGATTTTAATGGATATACAAGGAGAATAACATTCTTTGAATGTGGAAAGACTACAAACAGGCAGAGAAGAACGAGCATACCTGTAAAGAGCATTGAGAGATGATAGGCGAATGGCAGACCATAGAAGAACACAAAGGTACATACCCGAACAAGAGAGTAGAGAGCGAGCAGATTGGAACATAGAGAACGAGCAAACATTATAAACACACTCTACTTATGAAAGCGACCGCTTTCATTGTTTGGTTCTTTACAGATAAAGAACATAAGGAACATTAAAAACAATTACTTTTGTTTCGTATGTTGACTCGCTTGACTGGAAAGACTCTGCTACTCCTGACAGTATTTGTAAACGGGTTACAAGCAAGGTCAAAAACGGCTCTATTGTGCTGTTTCATAACGATGCCGACCATACCCCCGCCGCTCTCGGAAATATCCTTAAAACATTAAAAGACGAGGGCTATGAGTTCGTGTTTATCGAGGATTTAATATACAAAGATAACTATACAATCGACCACGCAGGCAAACAGTGCCCCATAAAAAATCAAAGCGATGCACAGTAACCGCATCGCTTTTCCTAATACACAAATTCGTCCGCTTGTGTTACGAATTATGAGAAATTATCAATATAGTATTTTGAATATTTGTTAATTTCGTCATTAAGGTTTTCAATTCCTATTTTTTCAGCAAGAGTTTGTTCACCCGAAAACATATCGGTACCTAAACCCAACCTGTTGCCTTCGATTTTGAAGTCTAATGCCGAAAGAATTGTGGGGAAAATATCCATTGAAGTAAAATCCCGATTTGTTAAATTCAAGTCATTTACCGATTTGTTTGTATTAATAAAACAATTATAAATTGTTCTGTCTAAATACGGAACCTCACTCACAAGTGTAGTATCCATTCTTGGATGATCACCTGTTATAACTATAACAGTATCTTGGTAAAATGGTTGTTCTTTACACCATTCAATAAAATTAGTTATTTGTAAATCAGCACACGTTAATACGTTTTCAAGCTGGTTTTCATACATATCAGAACAAAGGCCACAAATATAGCCGTCTACATGGTGTGTATCTACAGTCAGCATTGTAAAATTAAACGGTTGGCTGTTGTTTTCATAAAGTTGAGTTAATTCTTTTTTTGCTATTTCATAAAGATATTCATCTTCATATCCCCACCAAACATAATAATCTTCTGGTATGTAATTTTTTTCTTTGGCAGAATATATATCAAATACGTTATAATCACCGTGTTGAACAAAATAGTTTTTTCTTCCGGCAAAATTTCCGTCCGAGCCACATAAAAATTCCTGGACATATCCTTTTTCTTTTAAAACGTCTCCCAACGTAGTAATTCCTTTGGCAAAATTACTGCGTTCTCCCATACTATTGCCTTCCAAAGGAAAAGAGAAAGGAACACCGGCAGTGGTTGCAATCAAGGATCCAATTGTCCAAGTTGTACCGGTCAAGGCACTAAAACCACCAAGTTTTTCACTATTTGAAAATGATATATTTTCTTTTGCAATATTTGTTAAATTTGGTATATAGTTATTTTCCTGTTGATATCCGCCATCACTTATAGATGCATATGTGGTTTCCATACTTTCTAAATAAATGTATATAAGGTTTTTAGCCTTTGACGGAGATTCAATCTTAACAGAATTAGGATTCACATAATGCTCTTCATAAATAGTTGTTTGTTTAATATATGAAGATATGTATTCTGTTAACTTAAAAGCATTATCTGCTTTTACAGTAGTTGCTATCAAGGAAGCCGTTAATGCTAAAACTATTAGTGCTTTAAAAACATTAAACCAATTGAAAGTAACTTGTTTGTGTTTGAATTTTATGCAACAATCACCCGATACAGTTTTATTAATCTTAGTGTCTATAAATACATATAATACCCATGATATTATAGAAATAATAGCGACGGGAAGACAACTTTTAATTGCATCTTTTAAAAAATTGGTATCAGCGCCGTTCATAGGCGAAATAATTGTGAATAGTATTTCTTTTATTGTGATACCGAAATTTAAAGTCGCCCATTTTATAAAGGCATTATAAACTACCGCTAAAAAGAAAACAAAACCTGTCGCCACATAAAAAAATATATGCTTTTTTCTCGTATTATTCTTTTTCATTTTAACCTCTTTTGCTATATAAATATAACGAAATAACAGGAAGTATTAAAGGTCATCATATTCACTATCATTTATCAAACTCAAAAAAAGTAATACAAATTAATAAAATGATAGTAAAAACCTATGTTGTAAAGTCAGTTCACTATTTTCACCAAGCATTATAACATATTTCGACAATATTTGCAAGGATAACTATAAAATTATACACGACGGAACGCAGTGTAAAAAAGACGGCTGATAGCCGTCTTTTTTAGTGAAAAGTGAATAGTGAAGAGTTTCGGTGTGCCTTCGGCACGGATATAAAAAAACGGCTCAACCGAGCCGTTTAATTTTTTAAATATAATTTGAAACAAAATGTTGGTCAAACATTCCATTTATATATATTTAAATCAACCTTATTTTCCTTGACTTCAATATTTTCTTTTAACAACAATTCTTTTCATTTTTTATTTTCCCTGTGCTTTTTTAAGGCGTATATCGTTGCCCAAAAAGGTTTTAATAGTATACTCTCCGATAAAACGTGAGGCAATACGCTGTGTGTAGCGGTTTTGCAGTTCTTCAATAGTAAGGTTTGTGTTTATTATTGTAGGTCTGCCGCTAAGCATTCTGGTATTTACAATATCATAGAAAAGCGACTGAACAAAATTAGTCATAAATTCGGTGCCCAGGTCATCAATAACAAGCAGGTCGGCGCTGAGCAGTATATCAAGATTTTCACTGTTTCCGCTGTATGTAAAATGCTCCTTTTCAACCTGACTGAAAAGACTTTGAGCAGGGCCGTAAACCACATTATAACCCTTTTTGATAGCCTCTTTAATAATGGCTATGGACAGGTGGGTTTTACCCAGACCGCACTTACCCATAAATAAAAGATTTTCAGAAGCTTTTGAGAAACTCTCGGCATATTCTTTAGAAAATTTAAAGATATTCTGCATTTTTGTTCTTACTTCTTCAGGGTAATAATTTATATCAAAATTATCAAAAGAACATTTATCAATCGGCATTTTTTCAGCCATTTTTGAAATAGCAATTTCTTTTGCAAGGCTCTTTATACATTCGCAAAGACTTCCGCCAACATAACCGCTGTCTCCGCATACCTTGCAAAAACATTCTTTATCCTTTACTCCCACTTTTTTGAGCAGCTGTTTTTTCTCATTAGACAGAGCCTCACTCTGTTTCTTGTAAGTTTCTATTTTGTCGGTATTGCCGCTAAGCGCCGCCATCATAAGCGAAGCGCCGATAGCTGATAACTGAGTATTTATTTCTTTAATACGTGGATTTTTTTCCGAGGCCTCTTGAACGGCTTTTTCATACACATATTCAGCTTTTTTTACAGCCTGCTCTTTAATTTCAAAAGCGGCTTTTATGTTTTCACTGCCAATAGCCATTACTTGTCCTCCTGACTCATAATATTTTTAATAAATTCGGCATACTCGTTGTTTTCGTTTTCCGTTTTTTGTTCGGGTTTAATATCTTCAACGCTTTTAACACCGTCATTATGCCATTTTTCAAGTATCTTTTTGATATAGGGAATAGAAAACTCGCTTATGGCATCTATACAGGTTTCATAAGCTTTTTCTAAAATTTTACGGTCAAATTTCCACTCATTTACCCAAAGAACAGCAAGTTCACTTTCTTTTTTGCTGGGTTTTCTTTTATTTATGCCAAAGCTTGAGCAAACAAGCTTCCAACACTGGTCATAAAGCAGAGCCTCAGCCATTTTTTCTTCTGCGTCGGCAATTGTTTCAACACCGTCTTCTATCCACTGTATAGCGGTAGATTCAATAAACCTTACGTTAACCTTATTTTCCTTTACGGCAAAGGTAAGCAACATAAGAATTACCGAAACATCCATTCCTTCGTCCTTGTAAAGCCAAGCCAGTAAACCTGTTTCTGACTGTCTTAGCGGTCTTGCAAAGCGCATTTGTGCTTCACGCAGTAAAAACTGCAGTTTTTCGTCCTGCGCACCCATTCGGGCAACTTCTTCTCTGGTGGGCTTTTCGCTTTGCACTCTTGCTTTTTTGGCAGAAGTGTCGGCAACAGCTTTTTTTACTTCGCCTTTAAGTATACCTGTGTTGCGCCAGAAACCGATAGCATCTTTAACATCGTCTGTGTTCAGTGCTAAGGCGTTAGCGATGCTGTCTTCGGTAAGGTCTTCAGCGCTGTGGCGGAAGATATAAAGCAAAACCTTAAGCTGAAGAGCGCTTGCCAGTTTAATGTAATTGTCAACCGCTTCGGCGGGGAAAGCAAAGGTATTTGCATATACCTCAGGATTGATAAAAGTGTTCATAAAACTCTCCAAAAACTCTTGCAATTTATTGTCAGTAAACTTATAATAGTATAAAAGGTAAAAAACAGTATACTTATTATAGCATACAAATTTTACTTTGACAATTATTATTTCGGAGTTGATTTTCAAGTGGCAATTTTAGTTACCGGCGGTGCAGGCTACATAGGCTCTCATACCTTAATAGAAATGATTAAATCGGGTTATGATGTTATTGTTATAGATAACCTTGATAACAGTAGTGAAGAGTCTTTGAACAGGGTAGAGGCTATTGTTGGCAAACCCGTTAAGTTTTATAAAGAAGATGTAAGAAATAAAGAGGCTTTAAGAGAAATTTTCAAAACAAATAAAATTGAAGCCGTTATACATTTCGCAGGTCTTAAAGCAGTTGGCGAATCGGTTGCAAAACCCATTGAGTATTATGATAATAACCTTATCAGCACCCTTGTGCTTTTAGAGGTAATGCGTGAAGAAAATGTTAAGAAAATAGTATTTTCTTCCTCAGCTACCGTTTACGGTGTTGCAAAAGAAATGCCGCTCAAAGAGGATATGCCTCTGGGCGCAATTAACCCCTATGGCAGAACAAAGCTGTTTATAGAAGAAATGCTACGCGACCTTTATGTTTCTGATAACAGCTGGTCAATAGCGCTGCTTCGTTACTTTAACCCCATCGGTGCTCACGAAAGCGGTACCATTGGTGAAGATCCCAAGGGTATCCCCAATAACCTTATGCCTTATATTTCTCAGGTTGCTGTTGGCAGACTCGAAAAGCTTAACGTTTTTGGTGACGATTATAATACCGTTGACGGTACGGGTGTCAGAGACTATATTCACGTTGTTGACCTTGCAAAAGGCCATGTTGCCGCAGTAAATTGGGCTATTGCCAATATAGGCTGTGAAGCCTTTAACCTTGGTACAGGCAACGGCACTTCGGTGCTTCAGCTTAAAGATGCTTTCGGTAAAGCGGCAGAAATGGAAATTCCCTTTGTTATTGCTCCCCGCCGTCCCGGAGATCCTGACGAAGTTTATGCCGATGCAACAAAGGCAAAAGAAGTTCTTTCCTGGCAGGCTGAGTACGATATTGAAAGAATGTGCGTAGATACTTGGCGTTGGCAGAAGAATAATCCCAACGGATATAAATAATAAGAAAAATTCCCGTGTCGAAAGACACGGGAAAAATATGCCCACATAGTTCAATGGATAGAATAAGATCCTCCTAAGATTTAGATGTAGGTTCGATTCCTACTGTGGGTGCCAAAAACACTTCCCGAAATGGAAGTGTTTTTTAGTAATATATTGACAAAATACATACTTCGTGTTACGATGTATTATGTAAGAGGAGGTATGGTATGGATATTCAGTTAAAGCGGGGACTTTTAGATGTATGTGTATTAGCGGCTATCAGAAGTGAAGATTCATACGGCTATAAAATTATTAAAGATATGAAGCCTTATATAGAACTTTCAGAATCTACCTTATATACAATTTTAAAACGACTTGAAGCGGGGAATATGCTGACCGTTTATACCGCCGAGCACGGTGGCAGACTTAGAAAATATTACCGTATTACTCGTGACGGACTAAAGCGTATTGAAGATTTTAAGAATGAATGGAAAGAGATTTTGTATATTTATAAGTTTGTGACTAAGGGGGTAGAGTGCGATGAATAAAAGTGAATTTTTAGTTAAACTTGGTAATGGATTATCTGGACTTCCCAAAAAGGATATTGAGGAACGCTTAAATTTCTATAATGAAATGATAGAAGACAGAATAGAAGAGGGACTTTCCGAAGAAGAGGCGGTTGCCGCTATAGGCTCTGCCGATGAAATTGCTTCACAGATAATAGCGGATACTCCCTTTGTAAAAATTGCAAAAGAAAGAATAAAACCTAAAAGACGACTGACGGTTTTGGAAATTATATTTTTGGTGTTAGGATCACCTATATGGCTTTCTCTGCTTATTGCACTTTTTGCCGTAGTTTTCTCTCTTTATGTTTCTTTGTGGGCGGTTATTATCAGCCTTTGGGCTGTTTTTGGCTCACTTATCGCCTCTGCAGTGGGCGTTGTTTTGGCAGGTATTATTTTGGCCATAAACGGTAAGGCTTTCTCCGGCGTAGCCTTGATTAGTGCAGGTCTTGTCATCGGCGGTCTTTCTATATTTGCATTTTACGGTTGTGAATTTGCTACAAAAGGAATTGTAATTTTCACAAAGAAAACAGCGGTGCTTATTAAAAACCGCTTTGTGAAAAAGGAGGAAGCGCAATGAAAAAAACGGTAAAAATATGGCTTATTACAGCGGCCTCTCTTGTACTGATAGGAAGTATTGCTTTTGCAGGTGTAATGACAAAGCTCGAATGGGATTTTATTAAACTTTCGACAATTGAATATGAAACAAATATCCACGAAATAAGCGAAGAATTCAGCAAGGTCAAAATAAAAACAGATACAGCAGATTTTGTTTTTAAACTGTCTGATGACGGAAAAAGTAAGGTTATTTGTGAAGAAACGGCAGTTACAAAGCACGCCGTAACGGTAGAAGACGGCACTCTTAGTATCGAAATGACCGACAAAAGAACTATTAAGGACCATATCGGAATAAATTTCGGCACACAAAAAATAACTGTTTATCTGCCGAAAAATGAGTATACAGCACTAATAGTTGATGAAAGCACGGGCGATATAAATATCCCTAAAGATTTTAATTTCATAAGTGCAGATATTAAGCTTAGCACCGGCGATGTTGAGTTTTATGCATCAGTTTTAGAAACACTTAAGATAAAAACAAGTACAGGTGATATTCATATAGAAGATATTGTTGCCTCAAACCTTGAACTTTCGGTTTCTACAGGTAAGGTGTACCTTAAAAATATTGAGTGTAAAAATCTTACATCAGACGGCGATACGGGAGATATATTGTTAAAAAATATAAATGCTAAAGAAAAGGTTATAATCAGAAGAAGCACAGGTAATATAAAATTCGACGGCTATACCGCCAATGAAATTTTTGCCGAAACCGACACGGGCAATGTAGAAGGTTTATAATAAAAAATGCAAGTCGTACGACTTGCATTTTTTTAATCGTTTTCTTTAAAAAACTCAAGGGTTGCTTTTTCGTAGCCCTCTTTATCAATAAAATAACTCATGCCGTGGGCGGCGCCGGGGACAATAAATAACTTTTTGGGAGCGGCGCAAGCCTTATAGTTTTCAAAGGTCATTTCAATAGGCACGAATTTATCATCGGTGCCGTGGGCAAAAAGCACGGGGACTGTGCAGTTACTCAGCGCCTCGGTGCAGGAATATTCGTCGCTTTTAGTCTGAATTTTTTTCCTGCACATATCGTTTACTACGGCGCTATAAAGCCCGTAGGGTATTTTTAGATTATTTTCGGCAACATGCTTCCATATAGCGTAGGGTGAGGTAAAACCGCAGTCGGCAATAATTCCTTTAACGCAGGTGGGTAGCTCAAAGCCTGAGGTCATAAGCACCGTTGTGGCGCCCATTGATACACCGCAAAGGTAAACGGGAAGTTTTCCGCCTGTCTTTTCATTTACCCATTTAACCCACTCAAAACAGTCAAAGCGTTCAAGCAGACCAAAGCCCATATATTCGCCCTCGCTGTTGCCCTGAGCGCGTTGCTCGGCGTAAATAACAGCGCAGTCATTTTGATGCCAGAAGGGAGAAATTATGCCAAAATCCTGAGACCAACCTGAGCGCCAACCGTGCATAGCCACAATAACTCTTTTGGGCTTTTTAGGGCAGTACCAATGACCGACAAGCTTTATACCGTCGTGACTTTCTATTTCTATTGTTTCAAGGGGTACTTTTTCAAGCTCACCTGCGGCGGTCATCATACTTTCAAGTAGTTTTGTGTAATCGTCTGAGCCCGTAAGTCTCTCTTTGCTTTTGCCCTTTGCTTTGGGCTGACTACGGTCAAGGGCTAACTTTAAAAGGTAATTTGCCGTTGCAAGATAAGCCGCCGCCGCGCTGCCTATTATGGCGGTAATGCCTGCGGCTACAAGCATTTTCTTTTTGCTTTTTTTCATTTTATCAGCCTTCTTTTAATTCTTTAACGGTCCTTTGCTTTTGCTCTCCTGTAAGATAATCGAAAATTTTATCTAAGTTATCAGACATATAGAAAAGTTCTAAACAGTCTTCCTTTATAAATTTTTTATTTACAGCCTGTTTCATAGTTTCATAAAGCTCGTCATAATAACCGAACTGATTATAAACGGCAATAGGCTTATTGTGACGGCAAAGCTGTTTTAGGGTAAGAATTTCAAAAAATTCTTCATAGGTACCGATACCACCGGGTACTACTATAAAGCCGTCAGAATTATCTTCCATAATCTGTTTTCTTTCTCTCATAGTTTCGGGCATAACAAGCTTATTGCAAAAATCGCATATAGCTTCAATGCTTTCGTTGTCGAAAAAAGAGGGGATAACGCCCAGTATATAACCGCCTGACGCCTTAACACCTCTTGCGGCGGCGCCCATAAGTCCGTTGCCACCGCCGCCGAAAACAAGGCTGTGGCCGTTCTCGGCAAGCGTTTTGCCCATTTCTTCCGTAAGACTTATAAATTTCTCGTCAATAGACGGAGAAGCCGCCCCATAAACACAAATTCTCAAAATATCATACCTTTCTTAATTAAATCTTGGGTTTATCCAGTTTTGGCGATATGCCAAAGTGTTTTTTGTAAGAACGGAAAAAGGTTGCATAATCTTTAAAACCTGCAGAAATACAAGCCTGAGTAGGCTTTTCACCCGCACTTATTTTTTCTCTGGCCTTAAACAGTCTTTTAATGGTAACATATTCCCAAAGGGTTGTTCCGGTGCTTTCTTTAAAAAGACGGTTCAGGTGATTCTGACTTATATAAAAATGCTCTGCAACGGTTGATAAGGAAATATTCTCTTCTATATGATTGTTTATATAGTTTATTATATGCGTTGCTTTATCAATAATAGGTGTTTCAGTGTCAAAATTCAGCGTAAAAGCTTCTCTCAGCTCGTCAAGGAAGGGAAGCAGATAGCAAAGCTTTTGTTTATTGTTTTGGGCTTTGCACATCTTTTTAAGATAATAAAGCATGTGATTATACTGAATACTTGTGGTACGGTAGAGATTTTTTTCACCTGCATTACGATTATTAAAAGCATCCAGCAAACCGTTTTCCGCAAGTTCTTCAGGCAAGTCAAAATTAACTATTATTCTTTCATAGGTAGCGTTTGATTTTAAAATAAGATAATGGAACTCATTTTTTCTCATTATCATAATATCACCGGGGGATAAATGGTATTTGTTACCCTCTACCGAATATTCTGCATTTCCCGATATGAAGTAAAAAATTTCATAGTTGTTATGGTTGTGTATGTTAAAGGAATCTTGTTGTGGATTTTCGCAAATATGCCACCCTGAAGAGATAAAAAAGTTCAAAAAAATCACTCCTTAAGCTAATTATATATCAAAATGTTCATATTTGCAATATTTTTTTGCTTATTTTTGTAATTGATACAAAAATAAATAAGCTGTATAATTAAAATAGAAACTTTTACAGGAGGTTTTTTTATGAAAATATATGCTTTTGCCGATGAAGCAAGTAAATACATTGATAAGCAGATTGTCGCTATGCAGCGAAACGGTCTTGACGGAATAGAAATCAGAAATGTTGACGGTACGAATGTTTCGGATATTACTGCTGATAAGGCTAAAGAGGTTAAATCAAAATTTGACGCAGCAGGGCTCAAAGTATGGAGCATTGGCTCACCTATCGGAAAAATTGTTGTAACAGATAATTTTGAAGAACACCTTGATAAGCTTCGTCATACCTGTGAAATAGCAAATATTATGGACTCTAAAAATATCCGTATGTTTTCTTTCTTTATTCCCAAAAATACCGATGCCGATACTTACAAAAATGAAGTAATTGAAAAGCTGGGCAGAATGCTTGAAGTTTCAAAGCAGTACGGTGTAAACCTTTGTCACGAAAATGAAAAGGGTATATACGGCGATATTGCACGTCGCTGTCTTGATATACATAAAGCTTTGCCTGAAATGAAATGTGTTTTCGATCCCGCAAACTTTGTTCAGTGCGGTCAGGATACAAAGGAAGCTTACGATATGTTAGGCGATTATGTTTATTATATGCATATAAAGGATGCTCTTGCAGACGGTAATGTTGTTCCTGCAGGTCACGGAGTAGGAAATCTTCCTGAACTTCTCAAACGCTTTAAAGGAACTGCTACCGATGCTGTAACAATTGAGCCTCACCTTAAGGTATTTGACGGTCTGTCAAACCTTGAACAAAAGGGTGAAGAAATCAAAGTTGGGATAAAGGCTTATGCAAGTAGTGATGAAGCATTTGATGCCGCTTGTTCCGCATTAAAGGGGATATTGTAATGAGAATCGGAGCACAGTTTTATACACTAAGAGAATTTTGCAAAACTACAGAAGAACTTGCAGAATCACTTAAAAAGGTAGCCGATATCGGCTATGAGTATGTTCAGATTTCAGGAACCTGTGGGTATGACGCACAGTGGCTTAATGAACAGCTTAAAAAGAACGGTCTTTCCTGCGTTCTTACCCATACTGCACCGGCAAGAATTACCGATGATACCGTTGCCGTAGCCAAAGAGCATGATGTTTTGGGTTGCAAGTATGTAGGACTCGGTCATTATAAAGTTAATTTTGCCGAAGGCGAAACTCCTGCCGATTTTATGAAAAAATATAAAAACGCCGCTCAGGTGCTTAAAGAAAACGGCAAGTACTTTATGTATCATAACCACGCTCACGAGTTTATGAAGGTGGACGGAAAAACTATTTTACAGCATTTTGCCGAGGGTATGGATAAAGATATTATGGGATTCACCCTTGATACCTACTGGATTCAAAAAGCGGGTGCCGATCCTGCTTTATGGATAGAAAAACTTTCAGGCAGAGTTCCCTGTATTCACCTAAAGGATCAGGACTATGAGGGAAAAATGGCTGTTGTTGGTGAAGGCAACATAAACTTTGACAGAGTTTTTACCGCTGCTCAAAAAGCAGGAACAGACTTTATGCTTGTTGAACAGGACGAATGTTATGGAGAGAACCCCTTTGAGTGTCTTAAAAGAAGTTATAATAACCTTAAAACTATGGGTTTTAAATAAGGAGTGTTAATTATGGAAAAGGTAAGACTTGGTATAATAGGTTTCGGTAATATGGGTACTACCCACGCTAAAAATGTGACCGGCGATAAGTGCCCTGATATTGTTCTTACTGCAGTAGCAGATATAAAAGAATCTCGACTTGAGGCTGCTAAAGAGGCTTATGAAGGTATAACTTGCTTTAAAACTGCTGACGAGATGTTTGACAGCGGTATAATTGATGCTTGTATCGTTGCCGTTCCTCACTATGACCATACTTCTCTTGCAATAGCTGCAATAAAGAAGGGTATTCATGTTATGGTTGAAAAGCCTGCAGGTGTTTACACAAAGCAGGTAGAGGAAATGAATGCCGTTGCTGATGCAAACCCCGATGTTGTATTCGGTATGATGTTTAATCAGAGAACTAATTGTCTATACAGAAAAATGCGTGAGCTTGTTCAGTCGGGCGAGTACGGTCAGATAAGGAGAACAAGCTGGATAATCACCAACTGGTATCGTCCTCAGGCTTATTATGATTCAGGTGACTGGCGTGCAACCTGGGCAGGCGAAGGCGGCGGCGTTCTTCTTAATCAGAGCCCTCATCAGCTTGACCTTTGGCAGTGGATTTGCGGTATGCCCGTTAAAATTCACGCTAAAATGAAATACGGCAAGTGGCATGATATTGAGGTTGAAGACGACGTAACTGCTTATGTAGAGTATGCTAACGGTGCAACAGGTACATTTATCACCACCACCGGCGATGCTTATGGCACTAACCGTTTTGAAATACAGATGGATAAAGCAAAGCTTGTTGTTGAAGACGGAAAACTGAGAGTTTGGGAATTTGAAATGACCGAGCAGGAATTCTCTAAAACCAACGAGCGTCCTTTCGCCGCTATTCCTTTTAAGGAAATTGAGGTTGAAACCGACGGCAAACACGAAGCTCATATCGGCGTTATGAATGCCTTTGCAAACAAGATTTTAGGCAAGGGCGAACTTGTGGCTAATGGACAGGAAGGTATAAACGGCCTTACTATTTCTAACGCTATGCACCTGTCCGACTTCCTTGACAGAGAAATTACACTTCCCATTGATGCTGACCTTTTTGAAGAAGAACTTATGAAGAGAGTAAGTAAATCAAACAAGGTAAAGGATGTTGTTGAAAAGTTTGAAGATAATTCTTCTACCTTTGGTAATGTGTAAAATACATCTATTGATTTTTCAAAAATAGTATGATACAATACACAGGTAAACTAAATATCAGGGGGAGAAAAATATGAAAAAATTTTTCCAGGAATTTAAAGAGTTTGCTATGAAGGGTAATGTTCTTGATATGGCTGTCGGCGTTGTTGTCGGCGGTGCTTTCAAGGAGATAGTAACTGCACTTGTTAACAACATCATTAACCCGCTTATCGGTGCTCTTACAGGTCAGGGTAACCTTTCCGACCTTAAGTATGTAATTTCCGAGGCTGTTATAGAAAACGGCGTAGAAATTATACCCGAAAATGCTGTTACATATGGTGTATTTTTACAGTCAATTATCGATTTTCTTATCATTGCTTTCTCTATATTTGTTGCTCTTAAGGTTATGATGAATGCCGAAAAGAAGCTTCAGGAACTTTTAGCTAAGAAAAAAGAGGAAGAAGCTGTTGAAGAGGTAGTTGCCGAAGAAACCGAAATAGCGGTTTTAAAAGAAATCCGCGATATGATTAAAGAGGATAAAAAAGCAGAGTAATATGCATTTGATTATTGACAAGTAAATATATATGTGATAGAATTATTTTGCTAAAGAGTTATGGAGATGCAAAGCTACAGGGAGTGCCCTGTGGTTTTGCGTCTTCTTTCTTATTTTTAGGTTTAAATAGGAGTGAGTGTTATGACAGTAAATCAGTTTAAGACTTCTCTTGAAAAATTCCCCGTTATTGCTACTGTGCATAAATCTGAAATGAAAGAGGCACTTGTTTCACCTGCTGAAATTCTTGTGCTTATGAAGGCTGACCTGCTGACAATAAGCGAAGATATTAAGGCGATTCACGATGAAGGCAAATATGTTCTTGTTCATATAGACCTTGCAGACGGAATAGCAGGGGATAAAACGGGCATAGGATATCTTGCAAAACTCGGTGTAGACGGAATTATAAGCACCAGAGGAAAGCTTATCCGTCAGGCAAAGGAAGCAGGACTTATTACGGTACAGCGTTTTTTCGCTCTCGACTCTCAGGGCATTGAAAGTATTGAGGAAATGCTGAGTGTTGTGGCACCCGATTTTATAGAGATAATTCCCGGTGTTATCGGAAAGGTTATATCCCGCTTTTCTTCAAGAGGTATACCCGTTATAGCAGGCGGACTTATTGAAAGTAAGGCTGAAATAACCGAAGCACTAAGCAGCGGCGCGTCGGCTGTTTCAACCGGTAAAAAAGAACTTTGGTATGTATGAGGAATATTATGATACCCGAAAATTATATTGAAATTATTATAAGACTTGTTCTTGCCGTAATTTTTGGCGGAATAATAGGTGTTGAAAGGTCGGGCACAAATCACGATGCAGGGCTGAGAACCCATATACTCGTTTGCCTTGGCAGTGCAAGTGTAATGATTATGAGTGAGTCTATTACCGCGACTTTCGGCGGTGACGTTATGCGAATCGGCGCACAGGTTGTAAGCGGAATAGGTTTCCTTGGCGCAGGCTGTATTTTGGTGCACGGAAAAAGGATCAGAGGTCTTACCACAGCGGCTGGGCTTTGGGCTACTGCTTGTTTGGGCCTTGTAATCGGCTCGGGCTTTTACTTTATAGCCACGGTTATGTCGCTTCTAATTGTCGGCGCTATGCTGGTACTTCACCCAGTTACAAAATATCTGCAAAAAAAGAGCAGTAAAAAGGTTTGTAAAATTAAAATTTATCCCGAAAAACCTGAAGATTTCGGTAACGCTTATAAGTACATTACCGAGGGCGCTTTTCATATAACCGCTATGTCAAGAGAGGAAGACGGGAGTATAATAGTCAGCGTTGCAGATACCGACGAAAATACATCAGATTTGATAATTTCTACTTTGCTGACCGACACGGGCATTAAAAAAATCGAAAAACTGTAAATAAACGAAGGAAGTGCCATTATAACTTCCTTCGTTCTTTTTTAAATAAATACTTGTTTATCTTTATTATTTGTGGTAAAATTAGATAGATTATAATTCTCTTTTTGAAGGAGCTTTAAGTATATGTGTAATGAGCCACAAAAGAAAAAGGTTTTAAGCTGTATTCAGCCCAGCGGTATTCCGACACTGGGTAATTATCTTGGTGCTCTTAAAAACTGGGTTAATATGCAGGATGAATATGACTGTACCTTTGCCGTTGCCGACCTTCACGCTATTACAGTAAGACAGGAACCGGCAAAGCTTCGCGCACAGAGTTACTCTATGTTTGCGCTGTTTTTGGCGCTGGGGCTTGACTGTGAAAAGAGCACTCTTTTTATACAGTCACAGGTACCTGCGCACAGTCAGCTGGCTTGGATTCTTTCTTGTTATACTCAGTTTGGCGAACTTTCGCGTATGACTCAGTTTAAAGACAAATCTGCCCGTCACGCCGATAATATAAATGCAGGTTTATTTGCTTATCCCACACTTATGGCGGCGGATATTCTTCTTTACCAGCCTGACTTTGTGCCGGTAGGTGACGATCAGAAACAGCATCTTGAAATCACCCGTGATATTGCAACACGCTTTAATCATATTTATGGTGATGTGTTTACAATACCCGAGCCGCTTATCAGTAAAAACGGCGCCCGTATTATGTCGCTTCAGGAACCCACTAAAAAAATGTCTAAGTCAGACGAAAATGCAAACGCATATATATCCTTGCTTGATTCACGTGAAGATATTTTGCGTAAGTTTAAACGCGCCGTTACCGACAGCGAGGCAAGAATTTGTGTCGCTGAGGGTAAGGACGGTATAAATAACCTTATCGATATATACAGTGTAGTAAAGGGTATTACTACCGAAGAAACCGTTGCTGCCTTTGACGGTGTTGGCTACGGTGAATTTAAAATGGCTGTTGGCGAGGCTGTTGCTGATGTTTTAAGCCCTGTTCGTGAGCGTTATGAAGAGTTTATAAACGACAGAAAGAAACTTGACGAACTAGCTAAAATCGGCGCTGAAAAGGCTTATTATGCTTCTCGCAAAACAATGAGCAAGGTGATGAAAAAGGTCGGTTTTGTGATATGAGATTTCCACTTGCAGGAAATGAAGGAATAAAAACCGCTTTTGAAAAGGCGCTTGAGACTTCAAGAATTCCCCACGCTATTATTGTTGAAGGCGAAAAAGGAAGCGGAAAATCTGTTCTGACAAGGTATATTATAGCTGCTTTTTTGTGCGGTGAAGATAAGAAACCTTGCGGTGAGTGTAAAAGCTGCAGAATGGTTTTTGCAGGTACGCATCCTGATATTATTACTGTTTCACCCGAAGAAAATAAAAAGAATATAAGTATAAACCAAATTCGCAATATGCGAAATGAAGCGCATATAAGACCGCAGTTTTGTAACAGAAAGGCGTTCAATATTGATTTTGCCGATACTCTTAATGCACAGTCACAAAATACAATTTTAAAGGTGCTTGAAGAGCCACCGGGAGATGTACTGTTTATTTTACAGGTGAAATCCCGCGCAAGTTTGCTTCCTACCATTATATCCCGCTGTGTAACCTATACGCTTTCTGAGCCTGAACTTTCGGTTTCTGCTAAATATCTCAGCGAAACAAGGGGTATAAGCGAGGACGAGGCTTTAGAACTTTTACAGCAAAACGGTTTGCAGATAGGTAATGTAATGGCTCAGCTTGACAGTAAAAAGAAGGATATTACCTATAAAACCGCCGTTCAGTATTTTGAAAATGCCGATAACGGCAATGCTTATGACTTGCTTTTACTCACTGTTTCTTTTGAAAAGGATAGAGTTAAGGCTGAAGCCTTTTTTAAGCATTTGTCGTTCATTTTGCTTACCGATATAAAGGCAAGGGCTGTAAAGGGTGAGGATACCTCTGAATCTTACAGTAGGTATAAACAAACAGAGGAAGCTCTTAAGTTTTTACAGAGCAATATAAATTTACCTCTGCTGTTTTCTAAATTTGCGGCAGAGTTTGTATCATAAATTCAGTTTAAGGAGATAGCTATGACTCAGGTTATATCTATAAAGTTTAAAGACGACGGCGCGGTGTATTATTTTGATCCCGATAACACCATTTATAAAACGGGACAGTCTGCCATAGTTGAAACCTCTCAGGGTATTGAGTGCGGTATGGTAAGCGAGGGTAATCACAGCGTTGAGGACGAAAGCATTGTAAAGCCGCTTAAAAAGGCCTTGCGTGTTGCCACCGATAAAGATTTGAAAAAGGTAGAAGAAAATAAAGTTAAAGCTGCAGACGCCTTTAAAATCTGTGAAGAAAAGGTTATACAGCATGAACTTGATATGAAGCTTATTGAAGCGCAGTATTCATTTGACGGAAGTAAAATTATATTCTTCTTTACCTCCGACGGAAGGGTAGACTTCAGAGAACTTGTAAAAGATCTTGCTGCCACCTTCCATACAAGAATAGAACTCAGACAAATCGGTGTGCGTGACGAAGCCCGTATGCTTGGCGGTCTCGGTATATGCGGTCAGCCTTTCTGCTGTTCAAGATTTTTAAACGGTTTCCAACCCGTTTCCATTAAAATGGCAAAGGAGCAGGGACTGTCTCTTAACCCCACCAAAATCTCGGGTAGTTGCGGCAGACTCATGTGCTGTCTTAAGTATGAGCAGGACGCTTATGAGCATTTATTAAAGAAAACCCCCAACATCGGCTCTACTGTTAAGACCGAAGCAGGTGTGGGTGTTGTGACCGATGTAAACGTTATTACAGGCAACCTTATTGTTAAAATAAATGAGAATGACGGTCTGCCTTTTAAAACTCACAGAGATAAGGTTACTGTGCTGTCCCGTGGCAAAAATAAGAAGCCTGTAGAGGTGCCCGACGAGGCTGAAGAATAAAATACTTGCAATTTTTTGAAAATGTAGTACAATATACTAAGAGATTAAAAAATCTTTTGCTATTTAAGTGACAGGAGGTGTTTCTAAATGGCTTACAAAATTACTGACGAATGTATTGGTTGCGGCAGCTGCGCAGGTGGTTGTCCTGTAGAAGCTATTGCTGAAGCTGATGACAAATATGCAATTGATGCTGATAAGTGCATTGACTGTGGCGCTTGTGCAGGCGGTTGTCCTGTTGAGGCTATCGTTGAAGACTAATTTGTACTTAAATCATTCCGGTTGAATGTTAATCGGGAATATTCGCACAGAGAGAAATTCTCTGTGCTTTTATTTTGGTTTTTTGCGAATAAGTCTTGATTTATTCGCAATATTGTTATAGAATATATAAGTAATAATTTTGCTCTTTGCAAACGAAAGGAAGAAATTTAAAATGTTAGTATCAGCAAAAGAAATGCTTAACAAAGCAAAAGCAGGAAAATACGCTGTAGGACAGTTCAACATCAATAACCTTGAATGGACAAAAGCTATTCTCCAGACCGCCGAGGAACTTAAATCTCCCGTTATTTTGGGTGTTTCTGAAGGCGCAGGCAAGTATATGTGCGGCTATACCACCGTTGTTGGTATGGTTAACGGTATGATTAAAGAACTTGGCATCACCGTTCCCGTTGCTCTTCATCTTGACCACGGTTCTTATGAACACGCTAAAAAATGTATTGAAGCAGGTTTCTCTTCTGTAATGTTCGACGGTTCTCACTATCCTATTGAAGAAAACATTGAAAAGACTAAAGAACTTGTTGCTA
Organism: Acutalibacteraceae bacterium; assembly: GCA_045586405.1. Taxonomy (GTDB): domain Bacteria; phylum Bacillota; class Clostridia; order Oscillospirales; family Acutalibacteraceae; genus SIG607. The sequence goes on from JAZNAG010000123.1 coordinate 66,204, forward strand.
TTTGTGATGAACTCGGTCTTTCTCTTGAAGCTGAAGTTGGCGCTATAGGTGGCGAAGAAGACGGCGTTGTTGGCAGCGGTGAAGTTGCTAACCCTGAAGAGTGCAAAATGATCGCTGACCTCGGCGTTACAATGCTTGCCGCAGGTATCGGTAATATTCACGGTAAGTATCCTGAAAACTGGGCAGGTCTTTCTTTTGACACACTCGATGCTATTCAGCAGCTTACAGGTGATATGCCCCTCGTTCTTCACGGCGGTACAGGTATTCCTGCCGATATGATCAAAAAGGCTATTTCTCTCGGTGTTTCCAAGATCAACGTTAATACCGAATGTCAGCTTGCTTTCGCCGCTGCTACCAGAGAATATATCGAAGCAGGTAAAGACCTTCAGGGTAAGGGCTTTGACCCCAGAAAGATTCTTGCTCCCGGTGTAGAAGCAATTAAGGCTACCGTTAAAGAGAAAATGGAACTCTTCGGTTCTATCGGTAAAGCATAATTGAAAAAAGAAAATAAAACCGTTTCTTCCTGTGATATATGCGCAAATTTTGCATATAATGAAGAAACCGAGGAATACGAATGTATGGCAAGTATGGATGAAGACGAGGTTATTTCCTTTTATTCCTCAAAAACTTGCCCCGGATTCAGACTTTATGATGAATACGGCAGAGTCCGAAAACAAAATTAAAAAACGGCTCGTAAGAGCCGTTTTAATTTATACGTTCCATAATATGTTTCATTAAAATATAAGGTATCGCCAGTATATAAATAACTAAAATTAAAGGAATAAAAGGAATAATCAAAAAACGTCTGTAAAAATAGCGTTTTTCCATAACTACAGTTTTTGTGTATCGACCACATTTTTCGCAATAATCATCAGACAGTATAAAATGTTTTGGGGAATAATCGGTTTCAAATATTTCATTAAGACAATCTACGCAGTATTCGGCCATTTCTTATCACCAAAACTATTATATCATATATGCATTGCAAATGCAATGCATATTTAAAATAAAATTTGGACTACACTATAAGCAAGACAAATGTATTGCGAGGTGTCGAAATGGATAAATTTAAAATTCCTGTAATTCCTTCTACGACTAATAAGACTATACGATTTCCAAATGATGTTATAGAGAATGTAGAAAAAGCCATTAGGGGCAAGGATTGTACTTTTTCTGCTTTTGTAATTGCGGCTGTAAAAATGGCACTTGATAATATTGAAGAATAAAAAAAGAAGGCTCTTCGAGCCTTCTTTTTTTATTTAATATATTTTTCATAACCTTTTCCGTATTTAACACAGTTGGAAACACGGGCGACGGTTGCACTGGCTAAACCGCTTTTTTTCATAACCTGTGTATAGGTTTCGCCGTTTTTCAAAAGTCTGGCGGCGTAGATTCGTTGCGCCATATTTTCTATTTCCTTATTGGTACAAAGGTCTTCAAACAGCGCCTTGCAGTCTTCTACCGTATTAAGTTCGGAAATTATTTTATAAAGGTCCGTTATCATTTCCTCGGGTATTCTTGCCATTTGAGTACCTCCTATATTTCTTCTAAAGATTTCGCAAGAAATGCTTTTGTCTTAGGGCTTTTCGGGTTATCAAAAACTTCACCGGGGGTGCCTGATTCCTCAATTACACCGTCAGCCATAAATATAACTTTATCTGCTACATTTTTTGCAAATTCCATTTCGTGAGTAACAACTATCATTGTGTTATCGCCTGATTTAAGGCCTTTTATAACCTTTAAAACCTCGCCTGTAAGTTCGGGGTCCAAAGCGCTTGTGGGCTCGTCAAAGCAAAGAATGTGGGGATTCATAGCAAGCGCTCTTGCAATAGCAACACGCTGTTGCTGACCGCCCGAAAGTTCGCAGGGGTAGGAATTTATTTTCTCTGTTAAACCTACCTTTTCAATAAGCTTCATAGCATTTGCATTTATTTCTTCACTTGTTCCGCGTTTTAAAAGGGTAGGGGCAAGGGTAACATTTTCAAGTACGTTGTACTGCGGAAAAAGATTAAAGTTCTGAAAAACAAGACCGAAATGAAGTCTGTTTTCACGCAACTGTTCATCGCTCAGTTTTTCGTTGCCGCCGTGTGAAATAACATTTCCGTTAAGTATAATTTCACCATCGTCGTGTGTTTCAAGAAAGTTAATACAACGAAGCAGTGTGGTCTTGCCACTTCCCGAAGAGCCGATTATGGCAAGAACTTCTCCCTTTTCAAGAGAGAAACTAATGCCTTTAAGCACTTCGGTTTTGCCAAATTTTTTTTGTATATTATTTACCGTTAATACTGACATAATTTAACTCCTGAAATAGCTGAGTTTTTTCTCAAGTTTGCCTAAAAGTATTGTTAGCAAACCAACAAAAATCAGATAAAATACGCCTGTGAAAAACAGCGGCCAAATAATAGCCTTTTCGGCGGCGAGAATGTTGGCTTTATAAATAATTTCGCCTACCATAATACAGTTGGCAAGAGCTGTATCTTTGATAAGGGTTATTATTTCATTGCTCATAGGCGGCACAATACGCTGGATAACCTGTTTCAAAACTATTTTCTTGAAAACCTGTGACTTGCTTAGTCCAAGTACATAACCTGCCTCATACTGTCCTTTGGAAATGCTTTCAATTCCGCCTCTGTATATCTCGGAAAAATAACAGGCATAATTAAGGGTAAAAGCAATAAGCACTGCAATAACACTGCCTGCGTAGGAAAGTGTATTGCCTTTTGTAAACAAAAGGTTCAGATTTTTCCAAATATCAAGGCCGAATACAAGGGAGGGTACATAATAGATTATAAATATCTGAAGCATAAGAGGAACGCCTCTTATTATCCAGACAAAAACGCGGGAAATATTTTTGACAACCTTAATTTTGCTCATAGAACAAAAGGCTATAGGTAAACCAAGCGGTGCGCCGCAAAGCAGCGTCACCGCAAAGAT
>JAZNAG010000124.1:0-1511 GCA_045586405.1 Acutalibacteraceae bacterium
TGATATGCACCCCAAAAGTTAGACACTTTTGGAGGTGCATATTTTTTATGGGTAAAACAGGACGAAAGAATCGAATTTATTTGCCAGAATTTAAAATTGGTGTTATAATGGATATGCGAGAACACCGATTGGGATATTGCGAAACGGTTAGAAAATATGATTTAGGCTCTGTTAGATCAGGTGCAGCCATCGCTATGTTACAAAGGTGGGAACGCGTATATTTGGAAGAAGGAGCCGAAGGTCTCATGAAAGAACGCAGAGGCAAAGCAAAAGGATCTAAAACAGGTCGTCCGCCAAAGCTCGATAAAAAAACAGAAGAAGATCTCATAGCCGAAAACCAAAGGCTTAGAATGGAGAACGCGTACTTAAAAAAACTAAGTGCCTTAGTTCTTGCGGAAGAGCAACGGAACGGCAAAAAGCGTTCGTAATTGCTGAACTAAGGCAAGAGTATCCGCTTAAAGATTTGTTAGAGCTTTCCGGGATAGCGAGAAGTACGTTCTATTACTATCTGAAACAGAAGGATAAAGACAAATACGAAAGCGAAAAACAAGATATATTGCAAATCTACAATGCCAACAAAGGAAGATATGGTTACAGAAGAATCTGTACTGTTTTGAAAGCAAAAGGTTACGAAATTAACCATAAAACAGTACTTAAACTGATGAAATCCCTCAATTTACGTGGTAAACAAAGCAAAAACGGCAAATACCATTCCTACAAAGGTGAAGTTGGCAAGGTAGCAGATAATCTGCTACACAGAGATTTTTATGCAGACAAGCCGTTTGAAAAGCTAACTACCGATGTTACGGAGTTTAAGATCGGTGACGAAAAAGTGTATCTTTCTCCGGTGCTGGATATGTTCAACCGTGAAATTATATCTTACTCTATTTCAACAAGTCCTAACTTGCAGCAAGTTAGAGATATGTTAGATGGATTATTTGAGAAACTTCCTGCCGATGCACGACCGTTATTTCACTCTGACCAAGGTTGGCAATACCAGCATGCCGAATACCAACGGCTTCTTGCCGAACACAACATTACACAAAGTATGTCTCGCAAAGGAAACTGCATGGACAACGGCATAATGGAAAACTTCTTCGGAAGACTTAAAGTTGAGATGTATTACGGCGAAAAATTTGAATCCCCTAGGGGATTCATTGAAAAGTTGGAAGAATACATACATTACTATAACAATGAAAGAATTTCTCTAAAGCTAAAAGGAATGAGCCCAGTGCAATACCGAGCTCATTCGCAAACAACTTAATATTTAATTTTTGTCTAAACTTTTGGGTTCACTTCAATCACGCGATTCTCTCTTTTTTTATTTAGATGGGGATTAGCCCTGAACCATCTTCTGAATTTCAGCAGCGAAATCCTCTTCTCTCTTCTCGATACCCTCGCCCTTGTCGAAACGAACGTAGCCGGTTACCTTGATGGTTGCGCCGATAGACTTAGCTACGGACTCAACGTACTTAGCAACGGTCATAGAGTCGTCCTTAACGTAGAGCTGG
>JAZNAG010000125.1:0-2080 GCA_045586405.1 Acutalibacteraceae bacterium
TGTTTCAGCAGCCTTGCCCTCGCCGGGTGCAAGCACTAAGCAGAACTCTCCGCGAGGCGCTTGTTCTTCAAGCCACGCCAAACAGCTCGAGACGGTGCCACGATAAAATTCTTCGTGCAGTTTGGTAAGCTCCCGTGCCGCCGCCATAGGTCTATCGCCCCAACATTCTAAAATGTCTTGGAGCACTTCCTTAATGCGGTGAGGTGCTTCGTACAAAATAATAGTCGCGGGTATGTGCTGCCACAATTCCAGTTGTTCCTTACGGTTGCGCCTACTCTTTGGCAAAAAACCTCCGAAGAAAAACGGGTAAGCAGGGAGGCCTGAAGCGATAAGGGCACAAAGAGCTGCGTTAGCCCCGGGGACGGGCACTACTCTTATGCCAGCTTCGATAGCTTCCTTCGCCAAAGCTTCGCCAGGATCCGCAATGCCGGGAAAACCTGCGTCGCTTACGAGAGCAATGTTCTTGCCGTCAAGAAGCTCACCCAAAAGATAAGCGCCTTGCTTTTCCTTGCTGTGTTCATCGTAACGTACCAAGCGACCTTTAATTTCAAAGTGGTTTAAAAGCTGCAGGGTATGACGGGTGTCTTCTGCCGCAATGATGTCTGCTTCTCGTAACATCCTTATTGCGCGAGGCGTCATATCCTCCAAATTTCCGATGGGCGTAGCACACAAGTACAGAGTTCCGTATGAAGTTTTTTCTGTTGTCACGGCTTCGCCTCCTTCGGTTTTGCGGTCAGCGCACACTGACCCATAATATAGTTATTTTATCACAGAGGGATAGTAAGAACAAGAAAAAGCGTGCAACTATTGTTGCACGCAGTACGCAATCTTATCGTCAAGTCTTATTTAGTACCTTAGTTTTTATTTTATCGAAATAATTATCATACAACCACTTACATACCAATGGTACTATTATTCCCGCAGCAGAATAAAAAATCAAAAACTGCCACTTTCCAGGATGATAACCATACCATATATTAGTCTGAAACTTTGCCACATTAAATCCCTTTAAATCAAGATATGGTGCTACTATAAAGAAAAAGTAATTTATCAAAAAGAAGATAAATTGATGATGCGCCATTACTGTCCAAGTATTTTCTCCAAGATACTGAACATATTTTGATTTAGCTAATACTGGAGCAAGAAGCTTGCTTATCCTAAGCCAGAACATTATACCTGTTATAGAAGCTATATATGCCAAGATAATTTTGGAAGGATAATTGTTATGAACAGCAACATAAGTAATTTTCCCATAATATTTTAATAATATAAACTGGATGATAAAAATAATTGCAAAATATATTAATGAATCTAGTTTATCCTTAATTTCCAACCTTATTTTATACAAATACCCAAAATGAAAGAACGGCAAGAAAAATAATGTTCTAAATAAGAATCTACGCCAATGGTTAGTAATATAGCCATGATTCGCTAACCACATCGAACTTAAACCCAATGCCAAGAAAAATGCAAGCCAAAGCCATTCGTTATCAACTAATTTAAATTTACTCTTTACTTTCCTAAAAATAATATATATGACTTGAATAGCAAAAAGTTGTGGCACGAACCACATCGCAACATTTAATCCAAATTGATGCCCATTAACGAAAGGCATTACAAAAAAATTGTACCAATCAAACTTGGAACCAAATTTTACAATATGAAAGTATTTCAACCCTACTAATACTAACCCGTAGAACAAATTGCAAGCATAATAAGGTATCATTAGCCGCCTAAACTTTTTGATTATATAGTCCTTAACACAATCAACATATTCTTCTTTAAAAAGATACCCTGCCGTAAACATAAATAAAGGCATATGAAAAGAATAGTAAGGAAACCAATCGGTAAATAATCCAATACCACCTTTGTGCCCTAATACAACAAAAACTATACCAAATGCCATTAAAACTAATATATTATCGTTTCTCTGCATTTGAATCCTCCCGCATCACAAGATTTATCTCCTGTATATCTTATATCACGGGTCTCTCTTTGTAAACATATTTTATGTTATATTATATGTTGTGCTAATGATTATATTTTTATCATCACTCCTTTTATATCATAAAATGAGAGG
>JAZNAG010000126.1:0-45226 GCA_045586405.1 Acutalibacteraceae bacterium
TAAAATGCAGGAGAACATTTTAAGACGAGTATTTGCATACGCTCAGAAAAACGGCAAAAGTTCTATGGACTATGTTATATGCGATAACCATACAAACAGTGTTAAAAAGAAAAGCAAATCCTTGGATAACTGGATGAACAACAATAAAAAGAAATTTATGGACCCCGAACGCACAAAGTACAAAAGCCCAGGCAAAAGACCAAGAGAACAATCGATACATTGGCATAGTCTCAGGCATTTGTTTTATCAAGAAACTAAAGAACGATACAAAGCCGAAGGCAGAATGACCGATGCACAAATTGAACGAGAATTATCCGAATCTATGGGACATTCTCGCAACGATGTTAATAACACTTATTCAAATGAAATAAAAAGAATCCGCTGAGTTAATGTTTTCTTGAAACGAATAAAAAAGGTTACTTAATACTTTCCCGACAATCGAGCGAGAAGTTCAAATTATGGTTGTCGGAAAGGATTTTAGTAATGCTGAAAACATTAAATTATTTAAATCAGCATAAACATTATGTAGGTAAGGAGGACGTGTTATATGAAGAAAAATAAAACTGAATATATTGTAGTGAATGCGTTCTCCGAAATCAGTGAGGCAGAACGCAAGGAAAAAATTAATAACTCAATCCGAACTCTTTGCGTTATGGATATTGAAAAATTATACGAATTAGATTATAATAATAGTGTTGCATTTCACGGCAGCACTCAGGACCTAAGTGGGAAGGAGTGCTTTGAAAATGCTAACTGAAATAGCGGATATTTATGTTCGCCTTTCTTCAGAGGATAGGGATAAGAAAAACAAGACTGACGAGAGCGAAAGTATCCAAAATCAAAAGACGATGTTAATAAACTACTGTATCGAGAAAGGATGGCAAATCAACGGCATTTACTGTGATGAGGATTACAGTGGTGCCGACGCTTCAAGACCTGCTTGGAATCAGGTGCTAAAAGACTGCGAAGAGGGCAGATGCACGATAGTTGTCTGCAAAACACAATCCCGTTTTTCGCGTGATATGGAGATGATTGAACACTTCATTCACGGAAAGTTCCCCGAATGGGGCGTACGATTTGTTGCGGTTGTTGATAATATTGATACCAACGTTAAAGGCAATAAAAAAACACGGCAAATCAATGGTCTTGTAAACGAATGGCAGTTGGAAGAATTATCGGTTAACGTTAAAGCCACTTTAAGTGTTAAGCGGAAAAACGGTGAGTTTGTCGGCTCTTTTGCACCTTACGGCTATTTAATTGACCCCGATAACAAGAATCATTTAATTATTGATGAGGTTGCGGCACCTACAGTTCAGCGGATATTTGATTTATATATCGGTGGACTCGGGTACATAGCGATAGCAAAGATATTAAATGATGAAATGATTCCGCCTCCTTGTGTTCACAAAAAGGAGCTTGGCTCTAAGTATTATAATGGCAATTATGAGAAGAACAATGCGCCTAGGACAACCTGGTCGGATTCGGCCGTTTATGCAATTCTCCGCCGTTTCGAATACACGGGTGCTTTGGTGCAGGGCAGACAAGAGGTTGTAAACTACAAAACGGGTAAACGCCGTAAAAAGCCGCAAAGTGAATGGGATATTGTTGAAGATACCCATGAGCCGATTATTTCTAAAGAAACCTTTTATAAGGCACAGGAGATTAGACTCTCACGAGGCAGAGGTCAAAAAATCCCAAGCGGAAGTTGTTATTCGCTTGCTAAAAAGGTGTTTTGTGCCGAGTGTGGCAACACAATGTGGAAAATGAGCTATAAGTTGCGTGACGGTAGATATAACTACCTTTCTTGCAGAACTCGTAAAACCACTAACGGAGTTTGCCAAAACGCACACAGTATTCGCCTTGATGAGTTAGAGCAAATTGTAGTAGATGAAATCAATAAATTACTCGATAAATACTACGATAAAAAGCAGATTGGTAAGTTAGATGCACCTAAAAGGAAAAAGAACGGTGCTAAAACTTTAGAATCCCAGATTGCTGAGCTCGAAGAAAAGGTAAAGCGAAACGATAACCGAATGGCTCAGATGTACACCGACAAGTTAGACGGTGTCATCAGCGTAGCGGAGTTTACTAAATACCGAGAAAGCTATCAAAGGGAAACTCAAGAAACAGAAAAACGCATCGAAATTTTGAAATCAAAGCTTGTAGCCCTATCGGGCGGCGAAGAAAAAAAGGATACTAAATCGATACTCGAAAAGTACCGAAAAATTGACACCCTTACATTCGAGATTGCCGATGAATTTATAAGCAAAATCTTCATCGGGAAACTCCAAAAGAGTGGCAAGAGAGAAATTAAAATCGAGTGGAAAATATAGATGTTTTCCACAGTCAAAAAACGACAAAATATACAGAATTACTAAAAAAGTATAGTATTGGCTAACTCAGCCCACGGCGGGTTTGATGGTGGTGCGGTAGCAAGTGACGGTACTGTCGAAAAGGATATCAACCTAAATATAGCACTAAAGCTTGGCGAAATGCTAAAACTTCATGGGTTTGATGTAATTTATACACGTACCGAGGACACGGGTACTGAAGATAATTCGCAGGCGTCTATTTCCAGTAGAAAAAAGAGTGATTTAACTAATCGCTTAAATCTTATGAAGCGATATCCCGGCAGTATTTATGTCAGTGTGCATCTTAATAAGTTTACTTCCGGTAGTGCAAAAGGTGCACAGGTTTTCTATTCACCATCATTTGATAAAGCTAAAACAATAAGTTTTTCAATTCAAAACTCAATAAAAACTATTTTACAACCGGAAAACGAACGAGTTATAAAACAGGGAACAAAGAGTACATTTTTATTACATAACGCCTATACACCCTGCATTATTGTCGAATGTGGTTTTTTAAGTAATTCTGCTGAGCTTATAAAATTAAAAGACAGTGAATATCAAAGTCAAATGGCATTTTCAATATTTGACGGAATAATTAAATCTTATGTATAGAAGGGAACGCTATGTCAGGAAAAATAAAAACAGGTTTTATTTGTTCGAGCTGTGGTCAACAGTTTGCTAAATGGAGTGGCAGATGCAGTGGCTGTGGCGAATGGAATACCCTTGAAGAGACTATAATTGAAACCGAAAAAAAGCTTTCACCGCTTAAACAAATTTCTGCCGTAAAAGCTATACCGATTTCAGAAATATCTTTTTCAGACGAAAAGCGTACATTCACCGGCATTAAAGAACTTGACAGTGTTCTTGGCGGCGGAATCGTAAACGGCTCGGTGGTTTTACTCAGCGGTGATCCCGGCATTGGTAAATCTACTATTTTATTACAGGTTGCAGGAAATTTTCCGTCTGAGAAAAAAATACTTTATGTTTCGGGCGAGGAATCAATAACCCAGATAAAACTTCGTGCCGAGCGGCTTGATGTTAATTGCTCTAACCTGTTTATATTAGCCGAAACAGATACACAAATCATTTGTGAGTATATCACTGCTACAAAGCCTGATTTAATTATTATTGACTCGATTCAGACAATGCAAATAAGCGAAATTTCTTCATCGGCAGGCAGTATTTTGCAGGTGAGAGAATCGACAAATATGTTGCTTCGTGTATGTAAAACTCACAATATTCCCATTTTTATAGTTGGCCATGTAAATAAAAGCGGTGATATTGCAGGACCTAAAATTTTAGAACATATAGTTGATACAGTATTATATTTCGAAGGTGAACGAAATCAGTCTTACCGTATACTCAGAGCCATTAAAAACCGTTACGGCTCTACTAACGAAATAGGCGTTTTTGAAATGAGTGATAAAGGACTTAAAGAGGTGGAAAACCCATCAGCGTCACTCTTATCGGATAGATTTAAAAACATTTCGGGTAGCTGTGTTGCTTGTGTTCTTGAGGGAACGCGCCCAATTCTTTCGGAAGTACAAGCCCTTGTAACTTCAACAGGTTTTGGTAATCCTCGTCGTGTTGCAACAGGATTTGATTATAATAGGCTAAATCTTATTCTTGCTGTACTTGAGAAACGTATAGGGATGTATTTTTCTAATTTGGACGTTTATGTTAACGTAGCAGGTGGATTAAGGTTAGACGAACCTGCTGCTGACCTTGCAGTTGCGTTAGCACTTGTTTCGGGTCTTAAGGATAATGTAATTGATGAAAATACAGTTGTGTTTGGAGAAATAGGTCTTTCAGGTGAACTAAGGTCGGTTTCACGTCCGCGTTCTCGTGTAATTGAAGCTGCAAGGCTTGGATTCAAAAAGTGTATTTTGCCAAAATCCTGCGAAAAGCAAATAGGAGAGACAGTTGAAGGAATTGATATTTATTTTGTTTCTTCACTTCGGCAGGCAATTAACAGTTTATTTTAATTATGGGAGTATAATATGAAAGAACGTTCTATTACAAACAACTTTGATCCGACTGATTATGCGGATTTATTATTTGGCGTTGGTTGCGCAACTTCCGCAGGACCTACGCTTCCTTCGGGCTCTATTCATCCAAGCCCCGAAACGCTTGAAAAAGATAACGGTGGATATTTAAGAAATCAACCGATTATCGGATTTGGACAAGCGTACGTATCGGGCTCGGGTGGTGTTAAATGTTACGGTAACTTTTTGTTAGCACCAATGGTGGAAGGAATTGAACTTGACCACAAAAAACGCGCTTCTTTTGCCGTAGAAGGCACCGAAACAGGTAAATGCTACGAGTACTGTGTCAAACTTGAAAATGGTATTAGTGCGAAAACAACACCTGCTCATAATGCTGCTATTTATACTTTTGATTACCCTGAAGATAAAGATGCATTTTTACTAATTGACGTTGCACATAAACTTGATATTGATGCAAGTATGCGAAATGGCTCGATAAATATTGACTCAAAGAACAAAAGCATTTTTGGTGGAGGTACATATTTTGGCAACTGGAGCGGTATTGACTGGAATATGTACTTCGCTATGGAATTTGATGCCGATTTTGAAGAAAACGGCATTTTCGAGGGCGAAGAAATATATAGTGTATCAAGTAGCGACGTTACTTGTGTTAGTATTGATAGCGAAAAAAGACTTGGCGCCTACATAAAGTTTAAAAACAAAAAAGTTAAGGTTAAAATATCTATTTCGTTTATAAGCGTCGAAAAAGCGAAAGAGTTTTTATCTGAGCAAATACCTGATTTTGACTATGATGCTATTAAGGAACAGGCAAGAAAAAAATGGCGTGACGTATTGTCGGTTATTGAAATCGAAAGTGTAGATAATGCTTTACTTCGACGTTTTTATACTGCAATGTATCATATGAACATTCAACCGAGAAATCGCATTAGTGACCATGGTAAGTGGGATGATTTCCATACTGTTTGGGATACCTGGAAAACCGTATTTCCAATATATTCATTACTTTACCCTAAAAAAATGGGCGCAATTATTGAGTCTATGATAGATAGAGCAAAAGAAAATGAACGTCTTGGTAATGGCATAGTTATTGCTGATGAATATATGGCGGCTCAGGAAGGTTTGGCAGGTCAAGGTGGTAATGACGTTGATAACGTGATTGTTGATGCTTTTATCAAAAATGTACCGCTCAATAAGTATTCTTGGGAAGATGCATATAATGTTCTTCTAAAAAGTGCAAGTGAAATGCGTTCTTCGGAATATATTGATAACGGTTTTGCTTATGAAAGTAAGGAAACCGCAAGTGGTATTTCTTATACTTGGAGAATGCGACCTGCAGCCGCAACATTAGGATTTGCCTTTAATGATAAAGCTATTGCAAATATGGCAAATCAAATGGGGAATAAAGAGGATTACAAAAAGTTTGAAGCCCGTTCGGCAAACTGGCTTAACGTATGGAATCCCAACGTTGAAAGTGAAGGCTTTTATGGATTCCCGCAAAAAAGAAATGCCGATGGTAGTTTTGATGAGGGATTTGATGCACACGGCGGTTACAACACTCATTTTTATGAGGCAACAGCTTGGGATGCTTCATATATAAACTACAATGATGTTGCAAGACTTATAAAGGCTATGGGTGGCGAGGAAACCTTTGTTAAACGTCTTCTTTGGGCGTGTGAACACAGTAAGGATTATTATAATGACGACCACGGTAAAGAAGGTTATCTTAACTTTACAAACGAGCCTTCATTCCAAATTCCCTGGCTATTTTGTGTTGATGAAATTCGTCGTCCAGAACTTGCTGCAAAGGTTATCAATGAGGTCATCAAACGCTTTTCATTGGAAAATGACTATCCCGGTGATGAGGATAACGGAGGTATGTCATCGTACTACGTATTCTTGATGTGTGGATTTTTCCCGTTTGCTACTACTGAAAATTATTATTTGCACGGAACACGGGTTAATAAGATTACATTCCATCTCGGCAACGGAAAAGATTTTACCATTACAGGTGATAACGTTTGTGAGGGCAATATTTACGTGCAGTCAGCTACGTGGCAAGGCAACCCGCTTAATGTATGTAAACTTACTCATAAGCAAATATCTGAAGGCGGAGTTTTGCATTTTGTTATGGGAGATAAACCATCAAATTGGGCGCATAAATAAAGTAAAAAGCAGATATGAATTTCATATCTGCTTTTATATTTTTACAATAGGTAAAGTATATTCTAATCCACAATTGATAGGCGGATTATATGCTAAAGAAAACAAGTCAGTTGAAAGGTTTTCACTTTCAAAAACTTTTTTACCAAAGTCATCAAGTTTATCTATGTCTTTCGCACTGACTATTAACGGAATGTCCGATTTTTTTGAAATTTCGGATAATAATTCTTTTCCTTTTTCAGTATATCCTAAAATTTTGACGTATGGCGGTTTTTTCTTTAAATACGAATTATCTATACCGAAGGCTGCACACATTAATATTCTGCGAATTCTCGCCATGGTATAACGCTTAGTTTTGATGTTTGACAGTAATTCTTCAAAAGATGCTGCCGTCTTGATACTCTCAAATATTCTATTTTCAATCCCTTCGCTGATATCAGGCGCTTTTTTGATATCTTCAATAGATAAAGTGCGAAGTTTAAACATAATGGCCTTGTCAAGTAAGGCGAAATTTGTATGTGGCGTTTTTTTGAAAATACTTTCTAAATTATACGGAACAAGATTATAGACTTCTTCAATCTTATTTTCGAGTATGAGTTGACGAATGTTTGAAGCGCTTGAGTAGTTTTCACATACTTCAGTACTGTCGTGTTCGGTGCCTATGCGACTTACAGACAAATAATCACAATTAAAACCAATGCTTTGGGCAGAAGATAAGTATTGTACGGCTAATATGTTGTTTGGCTTTGTTAATATATCAGCAAAGACAGGGGAAATTTCGGCAATAGCGTTTTCTCGCGCTTTTGCAAATGTAATTCCGTTTTCGCAATTCTTTTTAATTGCATTTAAAACAATACTGTCGTTTAAAAGATTTGAGGTTTGCTTTAATAAGTCGATATTATTGTTTTCACAACCAAAAACAAGTCTATCTACAATACCAATACTGTTGAGCAGTGAAATACCTCCAAAGGCAAAGTTTTCAGCTCCGGACATTGACCAACCGATAGGGAGAGATATAACAAGGTCGGCACCATTTTTTAAAGCCATTTGAGCACGGATATGCTTTTCGTACAATGCAATTTCACCGCGCTGAGTAAAGTTGCCGCTCATAACACACACAACACTGCTATCATTACTTTTTGCTGCGTTTAGCAAATATTTGTGTCCGTTATGAAAGGGATTAAATTCGCAAATTACACCGCTGACCATATTATTCCTCCTTTTTGAAATAAATACTTGAAAACTACAAGAAAATTTATTATTATATAATAGTTAGATTATGTTGACCTAATCTTATGTTATTTTAGCATAACGTAAAAGATTTATCAACACGAAAAAACGCATTAGCGGATAGGAGTTATTATTTATGAAAATTTTTGTTGTAAACGCAGGTAGTTCTTCACTTAAATATCAGCTTATTGATATGGAAACTGAATCTGTACTTGCTAAAGGTCTTTGTGAGAGAATTGGCACTACCGGTGCTATTAAGCATAAGGCTGCTGACGGCAGAGAATATGTTGCCGATACTGCTATGCCTACTCATACCGAAGCTTTTGAGGCTGTTGTTTATGCTATGACCAAGAGCGAAGCCAAGGTTATCGATTCCTTTGACGAAATTTCTGCTATTGGCCATAGAATTGTTCAGGGTGGCAGCATTTTTTCAAAATCTTGCATCATCACCAAAAAGGAACTTGATCAGATTGATGAGTTAAGCGTTCTTGCTCCTCTTCATAACCCTGCAAATGTGCTTGGCGTTAAGGCTTGTATTAAGACATTTGGTGAAGAAATTCCTCAGGTTGCAGTATTTGATACCTCTTTCCATCAGACAATGGAAGAAAAGGTTTATATGTTTGCTTTACCATATGAGTATTATGAAAAATACGGTGTAAGAAAATACGGCGCACACGGTACTTCTCATCGTTTTGTAAGTGATCGTGTTGCTGCTCTTGAAAATAAAGACATTAAAGATCTTAAGATTATTGTTTGTCACATTGGTAACGGCGCTTCGATAACAGCAGTTAAAGATGGTGCTTGTTGTGATACATCTATGGGCTTTACACCTCTTGATGGCTTTATGATGGGCACAAGAACAGGTACACTGGATCCCTCTGCACTTACCTTTATTGCAGAAAAAGAAAACCTTACACCTGCACAGATTAACGATATCTGCAATAAGAAATCCGGTATGTTGGGCGTTTCGGGTGTTTCTAACGACAACCGTGACGTTTGTGCAGCAGCTGATGTTGGTAATAAGAGAGCTAAACTTGCTGTTGATATGCAGAGATATCAGATTCTTAAATTTGTAGGCTCTTATGTGGCTGCTATGAACGGTGTAGATGCTATTGCTTTCACAGCAGGTATCGGTGAAAACGATCCTGATCTTCGTGAATATGTATGTGAAAATCTTGCATATCTTGGTGTTAAAATTGACAGTGAGAAAAACCATATTCGCGGTCAGGAAATCAAAATTTCTACCGACGATTCTAAGGTTGATGTATTTGTAATTCCTACAAATGAAGAACTTGCCATTGCACGCGATACACTGGCTCTAATTTCTTAATTCGAAAGGTTGTTTGTTTTGAATACTAGACAGTTAAAAGTTGCTCTTAACGACGGAAACTTCGATAAAATTTTCAAAGAATTATATCATAATGATGTTTTAGTTTCTCGTGCTCGTTATCTTAATGCTCTTGAAAAATTCGTTGAATGTTTCGGCGAAAAAGACGATGTGCGCATCTTTTCGGCACCGGGTAGAACTGAGGTTGGCGGAAATCACACCGATCATCAGCACGGCAGGGTAGTTACAGGCGGTATTAACCTTGATGTTATTGGCTTTGTTGCTAAAACTAATGATAATATTGTTAAAATTGAGTCTGAAGGTTTTAATGTTGATCCCGTTGATATATCTGATCTTGAAGCAAATGAGGCTGAATTTGGTAAAACAAGCGCTCTTATTAGAGGTTGCTGTGCTAACTTCAAAAAATCGGGATATGAAATCGGCGGTTTTTGCGGATATACAACTTCTGATGTTCTTGGCGGTTCAGGTCTTTCGTCTTCCGCAGCATACGAGGTGCTTATCTGCAACATACTTAATGGTCTGTTTAATGATTCTAAAGTGGACTGTATAGAAATTGCTAAAATTTCTCAAAAGGCTGAGCGTGATTATTTTGGCAAGCCCTGTGGACTGCTTGATCAAATGGCATCTTCAAATGGTGGCTTTACCGCTATTGATTTTGCTGATCCTGCAAATCCTATTGTAGAGCAAATTGATTTTGATATTGAAAAACAGGGATATACGCTTTGCGTTGTTGATACCCACGGTGATCATTCAGATTTAACACGTGATTATGCCGATATAACAGTTGAGTGCAGAGAGATAAGCAGATTTTTTGAAAAAGACTTTTTAAGAGATGTTGATACCGAAAAATTCTATTCTTCTATTTCTACACTGCGCGAAAAGTTTGGCGACAGAGCAGTGCTTAGAGCTATTCATTTCTTTAATGAAAATGAACGTGCCAAAGAGCAAAAAGAAGCTTTAAAACAAGATAATTTTTCTCATTTCCTTGATCTCGTAAATGAATCCGGTGATTCATCTTATAAATATTTGCAGAATGTATATTCTATGAGCAATATCAAAAGTCAAGGCCTTTGTCTTGCGCTTTCTCTTACCGAGATGTTCTTAAAGGGTGACGGCGCTTGCCGTGTTCACGGTGGTGGCTTTGCTGGTACTATTCAGAGTTATATCCCAAGTGAACGAATTGAGGAATATTCAAAAATGATCAACAGTGCTTTTGGAGAGGGAAGTTGTTGTATACTTTCTATTCGTTCAAAAGGCGGCTGCGAGATTATTCCTGAATAATAAGCATAAGAAAAACGGTGGTAATCATTTACCACCGTTTATTTTTATGTTTATGCCCACCACATATTGCAGTTGCTTTCTTTAATTAAGCAGCTCTTTAATACGCTTACGGCTTTTTCAAGACCTTCCTTTGGAGCCATAAGACCGTCTTCGTGTTCAATGCTGATTGCGTAATCATAACCTACAATAGCAAGAGCACTGATGATGTCTTTCCAGTAAGAAACGTCATTACCGTAACCAACAGCTCTGAACGACCAGGAACGGCCTAAGAAATCAGTATATGATTTGTAGTCGTTGCAACCGTTAACAGCTGTGTTGTATTCGTCTATCTTAGTATCTTTAGCGTGGAAATGGAAAATAGCATTTTCTTTGCCAAGTTCTTTGATAACAGCTACAGGATCCATACCTTGCCAGATTAAGTGGCTGGGATCAAGGTTAGCACCGATTTCGGGGCCAACAGCTTTGCGCAGACGAAGAAGAGTTTCAGGGTTATAAACGCAGAAACCGGGATGCATTTCAAAAGCGATTTTATCAACACCGTGTTCTTTTGCAAACTTAACGGTTTCTTTCCAGTAGGGAATAAGTTTTTCATTCCACTGCCATTCAACAACTTTTTTATACTCGGGGGGCCAAGCACAAGTTACCCAGTTGGGATTTTCACTTGTTTCACAGTCACCGGGGCAACCTGAGAAAGTGTTTATCTGATGAATGCCAAGCTTTTCAGCAAGAAGAATTGTCTTCTTAATAGCCGCATCAAAATCGGCAGCGATTTTTTTGTTAGGATGAACGGGGTTAGCGTGACAGCTGAGCGAACTGATTTCAAGACCGTATTTTGCAACAGTAACTTTGAATTCTTCTAATGCTTTATCGTCATTAAGTAAAACATCAGGATCAGCGTGCTGAGTGCCGGGATAACCACCAGCGCCAACCTCGATCATTTCAAGACCGATAGATTTAAAGTAAGCAAGAGCTTCTTCAAAAGGCTGATCGCCAAGAAGGTTTGTTAAAACACCAAGTTTCATATTAACACCTCATAAAATAATTTATTTACTCTAATTTTAAAAGAATATTTGATTTATGTCAAGCATTCTCAAGTATTTCTTTGATTTTTTCAATACCAAGCCCCGAAGAAGCAGAGGTGGGTATAATTTCTGTATCTAAGGCAAAATCACCCAGTTCATCTTTAAAGGAATCAAGACGGTCATTAAACTGAGTTTTGTTAAGCTTGTCACCTTTGGTTAAAATAATTGTGTACGGAATTTTCATTTGACTCATAAAATCAAGCATAGAATAGTCAAATTCACTGGGCGGATGGCGCATATCAATAAGTTGAAAAACCATTTTGATATTTCTTCCGCTTTTGAAATAGCCTTCCATCAAATCTGACCAACGAGTTCGCTCTCCAAAAGGCACCTTTGCATAGCCATAACCGGGTAAATCAACTAGACGGATATTATCTAGCTTAAAAAAGTTAATTGTTACGGTTTTACCGGGGCTTGAGCTAACGCGTGCAAGTGATTTGCGGTTTACTATTTTATTGATCAGTGAAGATTTTCCTACATTTGATCTGCCCGAAAAACAAAACTCGGGCAAATCAGACAATGTTAACTGCTCGGCAGTGCCGAAAGATTTTTCATATTCAATTTTATTATAATTCATTATCTTATCAGCGCCTTATCTAAAATTTCATCTTGATGTGTTACGGGAACAAATTCAAGATTATCTTTGACTATTTGATCTACATCTTCAAGATCCGCAAGATTATCTTTTGGTATAAATACAGTTTTAACACCGCTTCTGTAGGCTGCTATCGACTTTTCACGAAGTCCGCCGATTGGTAGAACTCTGCCTCGTATTGAGATTTCGCCTGTCATAGCTACATCACGACGCACAGGCTTGTCGGTAAGCGCGGAAACAAGTGCGGTTGTCATTGTAACACCTGCTGAAGGACCGTCTTTAGGTATTGCAGATTCGGTAGCGTGAATGTGTATATCGGTTGTTTTATAAAAATCAGGAGCAATTCCCAAATTATCAGCCTTTGAACGTACATAAGTCAGCGCAGCGTGAGCTGATTCTTTCATAATGTCACCAAGTGAACCTGTCAGTTCAAGCTTACCCGAACCGGGTATGGCGGATACTTCAATTTGCATGAGTTCGCCGCCTACAGATGTCCAGGCAAGACCGTTTATTACGCCAACTTCGCTTTCTTTTGAAATAGCTTCGGGACGATAACGGTGTCTGCCCAGCATTTCGGTAATCTTTTTGCTGTCTATCTTTACAGTAGCAACAGAATTTTCAACAATTTCTTTTGCTGCTTTTCTGCAAAGGGTAGCGATTATTCTCTCCAGCGTTCTGACACCTGCTTCACGTGTATAAAAATCAATAACATCATATATTGCTTTGTCATTGATTTTAAACTGAGCAGTAGTAAGTCCGTGGCGTTTAATCTGCTTTTTAAGAAGATGTTTTTTAGCAATGTTGAATTTTTCCTCACGAGTGTAACTTGAAAGCTCAATAATTTCAAGTCTGTCACGAAGAGCAGGAGGAATTGTATCAAGTGAATTTGCTGTTGTTATAAACACAGTTTTGCTTAAATCAAAGGGCAGATCAATGTAGTGATCGGTAAAGGTGCTGTTCTGCTCTCCATCGAGAACTTCAAGAAGGGCAGAGGCAGGATCACCCTTATAATTTGAACAAAGCTTATCAATTTCATCAAGCAAAATAAGAGCGTTATTACTTTTTGACTGTTTTACTGCAGACATTATTTTGCCCGGCATTGCACCTATATAGGTTTTTCTGTGTCCACGTATTTCAGCTTCGTCATTGATACCGCCCAGGGATATTCTGGCAAAGTTTCTGCCCATACATTCGGCAATGGTTTTTGCAATAGAAGTTTTACCAACACCAGGAGGGCCGTAAAGACATATTATCTGTCCGCTGATATCAGAAACTAGCGAATATACCGAAAGCATTTCAAGAATTCGTTCTTTAACCTTTTGCATACCATAAAAATCGCGGTCTAAAATTTTAGCGGATTTTTTAATATCGCTCACAGTTTCGGTAAAAATATTCCAAGGAAGAGAAAGGCACTCGTCAAGATAATTTCTGACAATAGCAGATTCTTGAGAGCCTTGTGGCATTTTTAACAGCTTGTTGACTTCGTTGTTCAGTTTTTCTTTGACGGAGTCACTGGCGCTCAGCTGCGAAATTCTTTCAAAATAGCCATCTGTTTCGTCATAAGCTTCACCGTATAATTCTTCATTTATTGCCTTAATCTGTTCTTTAAGGTAATATTCACGCTGATTATCGTCGATTTGAACTTTTACGTTCTCGCTTATGCGGTTATCAATTTTCAAAAGACTGCATTCTTTTGAAATTAGCTTTAGTAAAACTTTAGCTCTTGTATGTGGATCAAGCTGTTCAAGAACATACTGTCTGTCATCTACAGGAGCAGGCATGTTAGCGGCAACATAGTCACTTAACTGAGAAATATCGTCAATTGTAGCCACGTTCATCATTATATCGGTAGAAATACCAACCTGCAGAAGTAGGGCATACTGCTCAAAGCCTTCGCGAATTTTTCTTATCAGAGCTTCGGTGTATTTTTCTGTATGATGTTTATATACATCATCAACTCTTTTGACCTGAGCAAAAGAAAAAGGACCTTTGCGTACAGCTATTCTTTTTGCACGATAAATGCCTTCAGCCACAACTTTTATGCTTTTTTCCGAAAGCTTTAAAACCTGACGAATTCTGGCAACACAGCCAATTTCGTATAGCTCGTTTTCATCCGGTTCTTCAAGGCGCATATCTTTTTGTGCAACAAGAAAAAGCAACTGATCTTTATCCATAGCTGTGTTTAAAGCGACTATTGACGATTTTCTGCCGACTTCAAAATGAATAGTCGACTCAGGAAAAGCAATAAGACCGCGCAGCGGTATAATAGGAACTGTTATAGTAGGGGTATTAACTGAGATTGACATATTTGACCTCCGTTATATCTTAAATCAATCTATACCATTATACATTATTTTTATTTTTAATTCAACACTATAAAATGAATTTAATATTTTCTTAAAATATATGTTTATAGTCAATTGACAAAAAACCTAAATTGGTTTAAAATATTTAGGAAGCGGAGGTGCGAATATGTCACAAATTTCACCGTCAATTTTAGGTGTAGATTTTACTAATCTTAAAAACGTAGTGAAGAAAATTGAAGACAGTGGGGCAGATATGCTTCACGTTGATGTTATGGACGGTATTTTTGTGCCTAATGTTTCATTTTCACTTTCGGAAGTTGAGGTAATTTATAACCTTACCTCACTACCTTTAGATGTTCACCTTATGATTGATTCACCTCATAAATATGTTGAAGATTTTGCAAAATTTTCCAGTTATTTAGGAATACATTTTGAGTCTAATTCAAATACTGCCGAAACCTTGCTTAAAATTAAAAAATGCGGTTCTAAAACCTGTCTTGTGATCAAACCGAAAACATCTGCAGAAGAAATTTTCTCTCTTCTTCCACTTTGTGATATGGTGCTGGTTATGTCGGTTGAGCCCGGCTTTGGGGGACAAAAATTTATGCCATCAGCTATCGATAAACTGATGGCACTGAAAAAGTATATTATAGACAATAACCTGAATGTACTATTAGAGGTAGATGGCGGAATAGATGCCGAAACCGGTAAGCAGGCGGTAATTTCCGGTGCAGATGTATTGGTTGTTGGCAGTTATCTGTTTAATGGCGATAATTTAGCAGAAAAGGTTGATTATTTTAAGAATCTTTAATTGCCTTGCCAATTTCAATAATTGCATTTTCACTTATTAATTTTCCATATTCTTCAAGAATGTTTTTAATGTATTTTTGTGAGTATGGTGTTTTGTATTTAAAATGTGTTATACATTTGTTAACTTCCAAGAAGTACTGTTTGTTGTAGGTATATAATCTGGCTTTTGCGTTATTTTTTTCATACAATGCAGAAACCGCATCAAACAGCGCTTCACAGTCATTAAACTTGTATATAAAATAATTTTTGCATTTTATGCGTTGCATATTATGTGTCACCAATATTTTAGGAGATAGAATTATGGATTATTTAGTATTAAAAAGCGGAACCGATGTTAGAGGTATTGCCTCTGATGTTTTTGGCGAAAAGGTTAACCTTACAGATAAGGCAGTTTCGGATATTACATACGCCTTTGTTTGTTGGCTTACCGATAAACTTGAAAAACCTGCCGAGGAATTAACCGTTTCTGTAGGTCACGATTCAAGAATATCTGCTGACAGAATTTCTGCCAGCGTAATTGATGCACTTGTTAAATCAGGAATAACTGTTAAAAACTGTAATTTAGCATCTACACCCGCTATGTTTATGACAACTGTCGAAATTGGTTGTGATGCCGCAATTCAAATAACGGCTAGTCATCATCCGGCTGATCGTAACGGTCTTAAATTCTTTATACGTTCAGGCGGACTTGACGGTAAGGATATTGCCGAAATATTAAAACTTGCAAATGACGAATCTAAATACCTGCCCATGAAAGACGGTATTGTCAGCGATGTTGACTTTATGAAGAATTATGCCACTTTACTTCGTAATATAATTTGTAAAGAAACCGGAAAAAGTGAAGAAGATAAACCTCTCAAAAACTTCCATATCGTAGTTGATGCAGGAAATGGTGCAGGCGGTTTTTATGCAAAAGAAGTTTTAGAGGCTCTTGGCGCCGATATTAGTGGCAGTCAGTTTTTAAATCCTGACGGAATGTTCCCGAATCATATTCCTAATCCAGAAAACAAAACTGCTATGGAAAGTATATGCGGTGCTGTCGTTAATAATAAAGCAGACCTTGGTGTTATTTTCGACACTGATGTTGATAGAGCAGGCTGTGTAGGCAAAAACGGCGAAGAAATCAACCGCAATCGTCTTATAGCTTTGTCTGCCGTTATTGTCAGCAAGGATAATCCCGGCGCGACTATAGTAACCGATTCTGTTACTTCAGACGGCCTTAAGACTTTCATTGAAGATAACCTTGGCTGTGTTCATTACAGATATCGCCGCGGTTATAAAAATGTTATAGACAAAGCTAAAGAACTGTGCGATAAAGGCATAAATTCTCCTCTTGCTATTGAAACTTCCGGCCACGCAGCTCTTAAAGAGAATTATTTTCTCGATGACGGTGCATATTTAGTTACCAAAATTATTATTGAACTTGCAAAAGGTACTGATATAGATGAACTTCTAAAGCCTTTAAAAATGCCTGTAGAAGAAAGAGAATGCAGATTTAAAATTACTACCGATGATTTTAAAACTTATGGCGAACAGGTAATTGCAGAACTTGAAAAATTCGCCTTAAAACAGACAGACTGGAAAATAGCCGATGACAACAGGGAAGGCATTAGAATTTCCGTTCCGGGTGGTTGGTTCTTGCTTAGACTCAGCGTTCACGATCCGGTAATGCCAATTAACTTTGAAAGTGATATTGCAGGCGGAATTGATAAAACGGTTGAAACACTCACACCATTTTTCAATGAATTTTCAAGCCTTGATTTAGGTGATTTTTAATCAATTTGAAACGCCCCGTATGGGGCGTTTTTTTAACAGTCACTTTCGTCTCTTAACGTGGTTGGGAAAAAGTCGTTGGTGGGGAAATCTATTCTGCTGAAAACATCACAAGGTGTAACTGAGCTGCAGTTATCGTCGCAATGTTTTTCAGGAATACAGAAATCGTATACAGGTACCAACATTTGTACAGTTCTTATTAACTGAACAACAGTGAACAAACCTATGGTAATATATACGGCATTTTCACATTTTTCTACGTTTATTGCAAGATCTCCGCCTATGATTTCCTGAATTGAATCGGGTATACAACAAATGTTTTCGCATTTGTTCATAATGGGGCAAATTTTTGCTGATAGCGGTACCGGATCAACCGTTTGAACAACGCATCTTGGGAGATTGGTTCCTGCGCCGATGGGCGTGTCTTTTTTGCAAAGCGAGGTTACGCTTGAGAATATTTTAGCATTGCCCTCACCGCCGAAAAGAATTACCTTTTTACAGAATACGCATATACCTTTAACATTTGTAGGTAAGGCGCAATTAGATGTATATACATCCAAATCTACAAGGAAATAAAAGGTTAAGTCGCAAGAATAAAAACCTTTATTAAAGTTTACCTGTTCAACATCTACATAAACATTAAGTACCTCTGCGTTTTTAAGCCGTACATTTACAGCAGACTGAATAAGCGCCTGATTTGCTGTACTCAGATAACACCTTAAATCTTCAAGACAATCTCTGTCGCAGCAAGAATCATATACTCTTCCTGCATCAATGCAAACGGCTTCTTTACATGCTTCGTTAAAATTTTCTGCCATTTAAAATCCTCCCTGAAATAATATTAAAGCCTTAGTCGTTTTGCTAAAACTCATTACATATTATGAAATAAAGGTAATAAGTGCCACTAATTTAATGAAATATTGACAAAACTGTATATAAGTATTATAATTATCCTAAAATTTGAAGAGTAAAAATTCAGGCGTAAAGTGCTGACGGGACGGGGAGTTGCCGGTCTGACGAAAATCAACATTTTTTGATTGCGGTCTGGGTTTTGCATCCCGCTTCATAAGGCTTAAAGATTTACCTTTCTTCCTGCCTTTTGTGTGCGGAGGGGAGGTTTTTTTATGTGTAAAAAAAGAGATTTATTAGGGTTTGACAATCTCACAAATTTAAAAGTGCTGATAACAATAGCGCTTTTTTCGGCAATTAGTATTATGCTGGGCAAGTTTCTTGCTTTGCCTGTCGGACAGTATATGAGATTCAGCTTCGAAAACTTACCGATATTACTGTCAGGCATACTGTTTGGTCCGTTTTGCGGATTATTGTCAGGTATTGTAGCAGATTTAGTTGGTTGTGTACTTAGAGGTTATGAAATTAACCTTATTCTCACCGTCGGTGCTGCTACTATAGGTTTTGCGGGTGGTTTGCTGTTTAGGTTGTTTAATAGGTTTAACAATATATTCAAAACAATTTTTTCGGTTTCGGTATCGCATTTAATAGGCTCGGTGCTTATTAAATCATACGGCCTTAGCTTTTGGTATGGTTTGGATTTTTGTATTGTCATTTCATATCGTACCTTAAATTATGTAATTGTAGCTATTGCTGAAATTACTGTAATATTACTACTATTTAAAAATCGTGGCTTTAAAAGTCAGATAACTAAATTAACAGGTGAAAAAAATGAACTATAACGAAGCCATATCATATATACATTCAGTAAGCAATTTCTTTTGCAAACCGGGGCTTGAAAGAATAGGGCAGCTGTGTAGCTTACTTGGTAACCCGCAAGAAAAGCTAAAATTTATTCACGTTGCAGGAACAAACGGAAAAGGCTCTTTTTCTGCTATGACAGCTTCTGTTCTTACTGCCGCAGGATATAAAACAGGTCTATATACTTCACCGTATATAACAAAATTTAATGAAAGAATAGCCATAGACGGCAATATGATTTCGGATAATGAACTTGCCAAACTTACTGATTATGTAAAACAGTTTGCTGAAACCTTTGATGACAAGCCAACAGAATTTGAGCTTATAACCGCCATTGCTTTCGAGTATTTTTACAGAAGTAAATGTGACTATGTTGTTTTGGAGTGCGGTCTTGGCGGAAAATTTGACGCGACAAATATAATTTCTACCACTGTATTATCTGTAATTACGGGTGTATCTATAGACCATACCGATTTTTTAGGAAAAACAGTTTTAGAAATTGCCGGTGAAAAAGCAGGCATAATTAAACCGAAAGTTCCTTGTTTGTGGTGCGGTAATGACCAAACGGCGCTGTCCATTATCAAAGAAACGGCTACTGCTAATAATTCACCACTTTACTTTTCAGACAAAAACGATTTTAAGATAACCAACTATAGTCTTGATGGAACTTATTTTGATTACGGTGAGTATAAAAACGTGTTTATTAAACTGCTTGGAAGTTTTCAACCGATTAACGCCGTAAATGTTATAAGAGCTGTTGAATTACTAAAAAATGCAGGTCTTGATATTTCAAAAGAGCATTTATATACAGGTCTTAAAAATACAATATGGCACGCACGTTTTGAGGTTTTGAATAAAAATCCAATATTTATTTCTGACGGTGGGCATAATCCGGAAGGGGTTTGTGCCGCAGTTGACAGCATAAAACTTTATTTTAAAAGTAAGAAAGTTTTTGTTGTTACGGGCGTTATGAAGGATAAGGATTATTTTTATATTGCCGAGAAAATCGGCGAGGTCGCTGACAAAGTTTTTTGTGTGACACCAAATAATCCGCGCGCACTAAAGTCTGGTGATTTTTGTACCGTATTTCGAGAAAAGGGCATAGCCGCAAAAGCTTATGATAATATAGATGAAGCGGTAAAATCTGCCGTAGAAACAGCTATCAAAAGCAATATGCCTGTAATATCGCTTGGATCGCTGTATATGTATGGTGATATCAAAAATGCGGTTGAAAAATATTTTGACAATAGCTAATTTTGTTAACATTTGTAGTATTTTGTAGAATTTTTTTGAACTTTTACAATAATTTATGTACAATTTACAACAAAAACACTTGACAAACTTAGTTATATAGTTTAATATTATACTGTACATTAATTTGATTTTGACGGTGTTATTGATGGTTTTGCCCGAAAATTACTCGGATATTGAAGAAAATGAGATAATCCGCCGCATACAAAACGGCGATAGTGAAGCGTTTTCGATTATTTCAAGTCGTTACTTTCCGCTAATCAATTTTTTTGTTTCTTCACTTAACTGTTCCGAAGACGATAGGGAAGATTTAACTCAGGAAGGTCTGTTAGCCCTGTATTCAGCGGTTGGCGTTTATGACTTTTCTTCGGCATCATTTAAAACCTTTGCCTCTGTTTGTATAAAACGCGGCTTAATATCAGAGCTTCGTCGCATTTCTCGTAAAAAAAGACTGCCTCAAGAATTGCCACAAAATTTTGAAGAAATCAAAACTGATGAATTCGGCCCTGAGGAAGTGTTTATAAATAAAGAAAATTTTATTCATCTTTTAGATAAAATTAAGTTGTCACTTTCTTCTTTTGAATATGCTGTGTTATCTGCATATTTAAAATATGGAAATTATAACGAAGTTGCAGATATGCTTTGCGTATCTGTTAAACGTATTGATAACGCTTTACAGAGAGTGCGTAAGAAAATCAGTAAAATCAACAGGTAATCCTGTGATTATATATGCCCATGTAGCTTAATTTCAGAGCGTTGGTTTCAAAGATGTCGGTGTAATTCCGTCCGGGGCTAAAACAAACAAGAGAGGTACAAATGATGTTCGAAGACAAGACAATAGTTTGCAAGGACTGCGGAGAAGAATTCGTATTCACTGCAAGAGAACAGGAATTCTACGAGTCCAAAGGATTTGCAAATGAGCCGCAGCGCTGTAAACCCTGCCGCGACAAGCGTAAGAATGCAGGAAGAGCTCCGCGCGAAATGTTTGAGACTACCTGCAGTGCTTGTGGAAACCCCGCTAAGGTTCCGTTCCAGCCGCGTGAAGATCGCCCTGTGTACTGCAGCGAGTGCTTTGCAAAGATGAAAGAAAATTCTGCTGAAAACGAAGCCGAATAATATATTTTTACAGTATATTGCCGTCCACAACAGTGGGCGGTTTTCTTTATTTTAAAAATTTATAAATAATTCAAATTTATTCATATTTTATTAACACTAATATCGTATTATAATGTTTAGACAATGTTATAGGCATAATATTTACTGGAGGGAATAAGGATGAACAAAACTAAGATACTTATTGTTGATGATGATGAAAATATCTGTGAACTTTTAAGACTTTACCTTGAAAAAGATAATTTCGAAACCATTGTTGCCAACAACGGTATAAAGGCTGTAGAAATGCAAAAAGAATTTGATCCCGATCTTATTTTGCTTGATATAATGCTTCCCGGTATTGATGGATGGCAGGTATGCCGTGAAATCAGAAAGGTATCAAATGTACCTATTATTATGCTTACCGCAAAGGGTGAAACCTTCGATCGTATTTTAGGTCTTGAACTTGGTGCTGATGACTATGTGCCGAAACCTTTTGTTACCAAAGAGGTTATTGCTCGTGTAAAAGCCGTGTTGCGTAGAAGCTGTGTTAACGACGAAAAGGATATTAAAGTAGTTAAATATGATAAACTTATAATCAACCTTACAAATTACGAACTTATTGTAGACGGCAAACAAATCGATACTCCGCCAAAAGAGCTTGAGCTAGTATATCATCTTGCAAGTAATCCTAACAGAGTATATACACGCGACCAGTTGCTTGACGAGGTTTGGGGTTTTGATTATTACGGCGATTCCCGTACAGTTGATGTTCATGTTAAGAGACTTAGAGAAAAACTCGAAGGTGTTTCAGATAGTTGGGCTCTTAAAACTGTTTGGGGCGTAGGTTATAAGTTTGAGGTAAGATAATTGACAAAGCTTAGTACTTTTAAAAAATATTTCATTTCCTTTTCACTAGCTTTTCTTTTGTGCTTTACAGTTATAATAGTTATAGTGAGTATTCTGATTAACAACTATCTCTCGAAAGATAAAATTGAATCACTCTCTATATCGGGCGGTGCTGTATCAAGATTTATAGAAGAGCAATATGATACCGATTTGTTTGAAGGAAATCTTAAAAATGTTGTTCGCACAATGTCGGGTGTTAATAAAAATACAATAATCATTGTTAACAGCAGTGGAAAAATAGTTTTGTGCTCTTGCAGTGACTATTCAATAGATTCGGTTTGCATACATTCTGTCAACAGCTACAGCTCGGCTTTTTTAAAGAAAATAGATAAGCATTATACCGAGATTGGCAGACTGGATAACACATATTCTGTAACTCATTATACGGCGGGAAGAAAACTGCTTAATAAAAACGGTGAAGTTTTAGGTTATGTTTTTGCTTCTTCACCGGCTTCTGATTTAACAGAATTTTACGGTGAACTCTTTAAGCTTTACGCCTTTGGTGCTATAATACCTATTGTTGTATTATTTTTTGCCCTTTATTTTATAACTTACCGATGGGCAAAACCGTTAAAACTTATGTCAGAAGCATCACGGGCAATGGCAAAAGGTGATTTTTCTCGCAGAATTCCTGTTTTAAGTAATGACGAAATCGGACAGCTATCGCAGTCATTTAACTCTATGACCAATTCACTTGTAGAGCTCGAAAATATGAGACGAAGCTTTATAGCGAATGTTTCTCATGAGTTAAAAACCCCAATGACGACTATTAGCGGTTTTATTGATGGAATAATTGACGGTACCATCGAAAAAGATAAACAAGAGTACTATTTAAAAATTGTTTCTCAAGAAGTTAAGCGTCTTTCTCGTTTGGTACAGGGAATGCTTAGCCTTTCCAAACTTGAATCAGGCGAGGTTGAACTAAAACCATCTGAATTTGATTTTAGAGAATTATTGCTTGAAGTTGTGCTGAATCAGGAACAACGAATCATAGCAAAAAATCTCAATGTAATAGGTCTTGACAGCATTGATAGCGTTAAGATTTATGCCGATAAAGATTTAATCCATCAGGTTGTTTACAATTTATGTGATAACGCTGTTAAGTTTACTAATGAAGGCGGCGATATTTCCTTTAATATTGCCTTAAATGATGATTTAAGGTTTACTATAAGAAATACCGGTAAAGGTATTCCCGAGCAGGAATTACCGCTTATTTTTGACAGATTTTATAAAGGTGACAGTTCTCGCTCTAAAAATAAAGACAGTACGGGCCTTGGTCTTTATCTTGTAAAAACGATTATCAAAATTCACGGCGGTTCTGTTTTTGTTAAGAGTCAGCAAAATGAATTTACAGAATTCGGCATTCGTTTGCCCATAAAATACGGAGGAAAAATATGAACGAGTTTAATGAAAATAATGTGAATCTGCCTGAAGAAGAAAACACTCAGGCAGAAATACAAACCAACCAAGAACCGATTTATGCACAATTGTATACTCCACCGGTAGAAGTTGCATCTGCTGAGAAGGTTGAATATTCACCTATTAGCAGAGATAACGAAAATTATAAAGGTATTAAATTTTTTGCTATTATTATGGCTTTTGTTGTTGCAATTACCGGATCTTGCGTTGCAGGTTATTATATTGGTAAAAGCAGTGCTGATAGCAGTAAATTTTCAGAAACAACACTTAATTTAGAGGCTAAACCTACAAACACCAATGAATACAGTGCATCACAGGTGTTTCAGATAGTTGATAAATCTATTGTAGGTATAACAGTATATAACAGTTCGGGTTCTATATCTACCGCATCGGGTGTCGTTTACACTGAAGACGGCTATATTATTACAAACGATCATATATATTCCGAAATTACAGGCGCAAAATTCAAAGTTCGTTTCTATGACGGTCAAGAATATCCGGCTGAATTTGTAGCAGGGGACACTCGAAGTGATTTAGCGGTATTAAAAATTGATGCAAAAGGACTGACGCCTGCTGTTTTTGGCGATTCGTCGCAAATTGTTCAAGGCGAAAATGTTGTTGCTGTGGGCAGACCTAATCAAGTAAAGGATAACTGTATTACCCAGGGCATAGTTTCTGTAAAGGAACGCAGAGTAACTGTTACTTCGAGTTATTCTATGAAGATGATTCAAACAAGCGCAGCAATAAATCCGGGAAGTTCCGGCGGTGCACTCGTTAATATGTATGGACAGGTAATCGGTATTACCTCGTCAAAAATATCAAGCGAGGTTATAGAGGCTATAGGTTTTGCTATTCCGTCGTCAACCACTAAGAAAATTGTTGAATCTTTAATTGCTTATGGTTGTGTTAACGACAGAGCAAGACTTGGTATTTCTTATCAGGCAATTGATGAAATAACAAAAGAAATTAAAAATTACAATACAACAGGTATTGTTGTAGTATCTATAAGCGATGACAGTGACCTTTTAGGAAAGATAAACGAGGGAGATATAATAACCCACGTAAACGGAACGGCAATAACCGCTGATGATGTTATTCTTGATATAATAGAGTCATCCAAACCTGATCAAAAGCTTGATTTTACAGTTTATAAATCAGATGGCACAACTAAAAATATTTCCGCCAAACTACTTCCTGATACAGGTAGCTCAAGCTACACTTATTCACCGATTGAGTAAAATTAAAATATCACAGCTTCAGCTGTGATATTTTTTTATTTTACCTACTGTTTTCGGCAAATTTCGCAGAATTTTAGTTGTATAATTTAAAAGGTGATTTTAATGGTGATTTACATAGATGTACTTGTTCTGCTTAACTTTATTATTGATTATTTTATAATACAGTTAACTTCACGTATAACATGTGTAAGTATTAAAATTTATCGTGTTATATTATCTTCTTTTGTTGCATCGTTATTCTCACTTGTTATACTGTTACCTGAATATGGCGCTGTTTTTGAAATGATAGTTATTGTATTCAGCGGTATTCTTGTTACGTTAATAGCATTTGGTTTTAAAAAGTTTTTAAAAAACTTTTTCGCTTTTATTGGTGTAAATATCATTTACAATGGACTTATGACGACTATTTGGATGATTTTTAAACCAAATGGAATGATTCTTAATAATTCGGTTACCTATTTTAGTATTTCTCCGCCGATTTTTATTCTTTTGACTGTAATATTCTATCTGATTATCAGAATTGCGGAAGTAATTTTAAGAAAAATTTCACCTTATGCAAAAAGATGCATTTTAAAAATCAAAAATAAGGATAAAACTGTTGAAATAAATGCTCTTATTGATACCGGTAATTCTATACGCGACCCATATACTAACCGTCAGGTGATAATTACCGACCAAAAGACCGCAGGACTGATTTTTGGAGATACTGAAAATATACCTGAATTTTTGCTTCCTGTAACCACCGTTAACGGAAGTTCTCTTATACCGGCTTATGTTTGTAAAAGCGTACAGGTAAATAACAGTAATATTTTTACCGCTTTAATAGCAGTTACAGAACATAATTTTTCAAATGATTATAAAGCAATTGTAAATCCGCAAATATTAGAAGAGGTGTAACTATGAAACTTTTAACTATTAAGAAATTTATTACTAAACTGCTTATAAAGTTAGGCCTTAGTGCAGAAGTATTTTATATAAACTCTACCGAAACCTTACCGCCACCGCTAACTACCCAAGAGGAAAGGGAATTACTGCTTAAATACAATACAGATACACAGTATGTTAAAAATGAACTTATAGTACATAACTTGCGTTTGGTTGTTTACATTGCAAAAAAGTTTGAAACCCCAACAGCAGGCAGTGAAGATTTAATATCTATCGGTACAATAGGTCTAATAAAAGCCGTCAACACTTTTCAGCCCGATAAAAATATAAAACTTGCTACATACGCTTCAAGATGTATTGAAAATGAAATCTTAATGTATCTGAGAAAAACCTCATCAATTAAATATGAAATTTCAATAGACGAGCCACTAAATATTGACTGGGATGGTAATGAATTGCTTTTATCGGATATACTTGGAAGTGACGGTGAAGAGGTAGGCAGAGAAATAGAAAGAGAAGATGAAAAGAGATTACTTAACGAGCTTATCAATAAACTTTCACCTCGAGAAAAAGAGATTATGCAGATGAGGTTTGGTATGGCGGGTTATGAGGAATTTACTCAAAAAGAAGTGGCAGATTATTTAGGAATATCGCAGTCATATATTTCAAGACTTGAAAAGCGTATTATCGAAAAGTTGAAAAAACAAATCGAAACAGTACTATATTAAAAAAAGAGAGAGCAACGCTCTCTCTTATTTTTTTGTTACATAAGCAAAATCTATCATACCGTTACCGAGTTTATAATTAAAATCAATGATTTCCTCTGAATATGAAATTACTGAATTTTCAAAGGCAACAGGCATCAGCGTATACTGAGAAATAATATTGCCTTGAATAGCGCTCAAGTCTTTGACAGCCGAGCGTGAATAATCATAACCGAGGTGATGACAAAATACGGCAGGATCGCTATCGTTTATAGTTATAGGATAAATAGCAATAGAGCTTGTACCTGTGTTTAAACTGCTTTTAATATCATTTATACTGTTTGATGGCTGAATATTGATATATGCACCTAAATTATTCTGCCAATGACCTACGATATTATTAATGGGCAATTGCATTTCAGGAACATTATAATATATCAGGGTTGTAACGGGAAGCTTCTTTTCAGGATAATTTTCAAGTGCCTTGGTAAACAGTTCTTTCGCATCTGTGATGTTATAATTAGGTATACCTACATTGTCTAAGTTTTCGTTAGTGATAGAGGCAGGAAAGAATGTTTTAGCAACGGCAAAACCTAAGCTTAAATCTTCGGTATATACGCTTCTGTTGAAGCTTAAAAACAACGATTCTCGAAGTTCTTTAGAAAGATTACTGCTAACTTCCATAACCCATACTATGTTTTGGTTTTGCTGTGTATTAAGGTTATGTGTAGCGGCTTCGTCAAGCTCTGACATACTAATGTTTGCTATATCAACTGAAGATTTTGAAAGTTTTTCTATATTAGTAGTATCCGGATTATTAGCCATAAATACAGCGGAATTTTGCGCGGCATAATTGCCGAAATATTTATCACTTCTATGCATTCTGACAGCAAAATCTTCTGTATTCCATTTTGTTAGCTTATAAGAACCGTTAGTAAGAATATATGATTTTGATAAGCCGTATTGACCTTTGCATTCATTAAAGAAATCTTCTCTGCACGGCATACATACCGATGTGGTAAGGGTATATAGGAAATTAACATCATCTTTACCCATAATAATAGATAGCGTTTTTGAATCTTTTGCACTTACACCTAAATTTTCGGGACCGATAGTTCCTGATATTATTAAATCGGCATTTAAAATTCCGCTGAGTTTTGCAGCATACGGTGATTTGGTAGCAGGATCAACTGCACGTTTGAAGGCGAAAACAAAATCATCAGCAGTTACCGAAGCGCCGTCACTCCAAACAGCAGTTTCAGAAATATAAAAAGTATAAGTACTGTTTTTGTATGTGTAATCTGTTGCAACACCTAAAGCCAATTCACCGTCTTTATCAATTCTCATCAAACCTTCAAACAAGTTACGTATCATAGTAAGTTCAGTATCACTTGATGCAATTTGAGGGTCTAATGTGTGGGGGATAGTCGGTGCTTCATAATAAATAACTGCATTTTTGTTTGCGGAAGAGCAGGAGCATGCAGTTACACATATTAAACATATAGAAATCAGTATTACTAAAAATTTGCTCAATAGTTTCATTGTTACCCACCTAAAAATATTTTTATATCATTAAAAACTATTATAATGTATATTTTATGGTTTTTCAACGATTATTTCATGTGTAAAGAAAAATACTTGACACAGTAATGTATTTGTGCTATAATCTGCCTGTAAAGAAATTTTGTTTACAGGCTTAAGGTATAAATTATGAAGGATTTATCTATTGCTTTATTACTTGATATATATGGTGAGCTGCTTAACGAAAAACAACTAAGAATCGCTAAAGATTATTTTTTTGACGATTTATCTTTGTCTGAAATTTCTGAAAACGAAGGTATTTCAAGGCAGGGTGCTCATGAAGCAATAAAACGCTGTGAGCAATTACTTAATTTTTACGAAGATAAGCTTCATATACTTGATATCTCCGGTCGTCTAAAAACTGCCGCAGAAAACAAAGATGCCGATACTATATATGAAATTATTGAAAAACTTTAACGGTGGTGAAATAATTGGCATTTGACAGTCTTGCTGATAAATTATCAAATGTATTTAAAAAACTGCGCTCAAGAGGTAAACTTACCGAAGCTGACGTTAAAGATGCAATGCGTGATGTAAGACTGGCGTTGCTTGAAGCTGACGTTAACTACAAGGTGGCTAAAGATTTTACTAACAAAATCGCCGAAAAATGTATTGGTGAAAATGTTATGGAATCTCTTACTGCCGCGCAAATGGTAGTCAAAATTGTAAAAGACGAGCTAACCGACCTTATGGGCAGTGAGCAAAAACGGCTTAACACTTCGTCAAAAATCCCTACCGTTATCATGATGTGCGGTCTTCAGGGTGCAGGTAAAACCACCCATTGTGCAAAACTTGCTTCTTATCTTAAAAAGCAGGGGCACAGACCTTTACTTGTAGCTTGCGACATATACAGACCTGCTGCTATTGAACAGTTAAAGATAGTTGGCGAAAGTGTAAATGTTCCTGTTTTTGAAATGGGAACACAAAAACCCGAACTTACCGCAGAGCAGGCAATAAAGCATGCGCGTGATTACGGTAATGACTTTGTTATTCTTGATACTGCCGGTCGTCTTCATATAGATACTGATCTTATGGATGAACTTATCCGCATAACCAAAGCGGTAGAAATCCATAATATTCTTCTTGTAATCGACTCAATGGTTGGTCAGGATGCAGTAAATGTAGCAAAAGCTTTTAACGATATACTTGAAATTACAGGTGTTATCCTTACTAAACTTGATGGTGATACCAGAGGCGGTGCCGCGCTGTCTGTAAAAGCTGTTACCGGTAAGCCCATTCTTTTTGCCGGTGTTGGTGAAAAACTTGATGCACTTGAGGAATTCCACCCCGACCGTATGGCTTCCCGTATACTCGGTATGGGCGATGTACTTTCTCTAATTGAAAAAGTAGAAAGTGAAATTGATGCCAAACAGGCAGAGGAAACCGCAAAACGACTTGAAGAAAACAAGTTTGATATGAATGACCTGCTCGTTCAATTTCAGCAGATTAAAAAAATGGGATCTGTAAAAAGCGTTTTATCTATGCTTCCCGGTGTAGAAAAACAAATCAGAGATGTTGATATTGACGACAGAGCAATGCTTCGTATGGAAGCTATAATAACATCAATGACCAAAAAGGAACGTGCTAAGCCTGATATTTTAAACGGTTCACGCCGTAAGAGAATAGCAGAAGGCGCAGGTGTAAAGGTTGAAGATGTTAACCGTCTTGTAAATCAATATAATCAAATGAAAAAGATGTTCAAACAATTTGGCAGCAAAGCCGGTAAGAAAAAGTTTTCAAAAGGTTTTCCCGGCGGAATGATGCCACCGGGCGGCTTTAACGGATTTTAAAAAGTTTATACTTTTTTTAATATAATTTATTTTTTGGAGGTGCAATCAACATGGCAGTTAAAATCAGACTTCGTCGTTTAGGCGCTAAAAGAGCTCCTTTCTATCGCGTAGTTGTAGCTGATTCTCGTTTTTCAAGAAACGGTCGTTTCATTGAAGAAATCGGTTATTTTGATCCCACTAAGGATCCCGCAGTAGTAAACATTGACGGTGAAAAAGCTAAGCAGTGGATCGCTAACGGCGCTCAGCCCACCGATACTGTAAAAGCTCTTCTTAAAAAGAACGGCGTAATTTAATTTTAGGAGTTGTATCTTATGAAAGACCTTCTGATCGCTATTTCTTCAGGTCTCGTTGAAAAGCCTGAAGAAGTTACTGTTGAAGTCGATGATATCAACGAAGAGGGCGTTATTGTTTACCATCTGCACGTTGCCGAAGGTGATATGGGCAGAGTAATCGGTAAACAGGGAAGAATTGCCAAGGCTATTCGTACCGTAATGCGCGCTGTCGCTAATCGTGACAACCAGAAGATTATGGTTGAGATCGACTAAACATCGCATATTTAAAGTATGCTCATTAACCCCCATAAACAAATGGGGGTTTTAATTTAATTGGAGTAGTTATGAAAAAAACATATCTTAAAATCGGAAAAATTGTGGGTAGCCATGGCATAAAAGGAATGACGAGAATTGAGTGTTGGTGCGATTCTCCTGAGTTTTTATGCAAATTCAAAAGACTGTTCACTGCAGAAAGTGCTCAGTCAGTGTTAAATATAGAAAAAGCCTCTCCGCATAAAAACATTACTCTTGTTAAGTTTAAAAACATAAACACCATAGAAGAAGCCGAGCTTATGCGCGGTAAAGTTTTATACATTATGCGTGATGATGTTAAACTTGAAAAGGGCAGGTATTTTATTGAAGAAATACTGGGTGTAAAGGTTTTTGACAAAGAAACCGATGTTTTTTACGGTGAAATAGTTGATATAAGCCCAACCGGAGCAAATGATATTTGGCACATAAAAAATAATGACAAAGAATTTTTATTTCCGTCAGTACCCGATTTTGTAGATAGTGTAGATATAGAAAAAGAAACGGCATATATAATTCCGCCGAAAGGAATTTTTGATGATGAAGATTGATATAATGACACTTTTTCCTGAAATGTGCGAAACCGTTTTGGACACCAGTATAATCGGCAGAGCAAGAAAAGCGGGAAAAGTAGACGTTTCGTGTGTAAATATACGTGATTTTGCCAATAATAAGCACAGTAGCGTTGATGATGCACCCTTTGGCGGCGGTATGGGTATGGTAATGTCTGCTGAACCTATAGATCTATGTTTTAAATCACTATACAATGATGGCGAAGAAAAACCTTATCTTATATATATGTCACCAAAAGGGAAAACCTTTGATCAACAAAAAGCAGTTGAACTATCTAAAAAAGAACATATTGTTTTATTGTGCGGTCATTACGAAGGCATTGACGAACGCGTTATTGAAAAAATAGTTGATGAGGAAATATCTATTGGTGATTATGTCTTAACTGGCGGCGAATTACCTGCTCTTGTTTGTGCTGACGCTGTTTGCAGAATGTTACCTGGCGTACTATCAGATGACTTATGTTTTACAGAGGAAAGCCATTTTTCCTCACTTCTTGAATATCCACAGTACACTCGACCTGCTGTATGGCAGGATAGGGAAGTTCCTGCAGTGCTGCTATCCGGTAATCACGCCGAAATATCAAAATGGCGTCGTAAAAAAGCCATTGAAATCACAGCAAAGCGACGTCCAGATATGTTAAGCAAAGCTGAACTAACCGATAAAGAACGAAAAGAAATAAAAGAAAATCTTGAATAATTGTGTATGTAAATTACCGATTACACAAAATATAGAGTAATTTTGCATAAATTTGGGGTTTCAAATAATTTACAGTTTGGTAAAAAAATGGAACTTTTCAAACTGCAATTGACTATTGAATATAATATGGTATAATTACATTAACAAAAATTTACACATTTTTTTCAAAAGGAGATTAAAATTATGTTCGTTAAAGATGTTGTAATCAAAAATCCTGTTGGTTTACATGCTCGTCCCGCAACTTTCTTTATTCAGAAAGCAAACGAGTTCAGAGCTTCTATTTGGGTTGAAAAAGATGAACGTCGTGTAAATGCCAAAAGTCTTTTAGGTGTTCTTTCACTTGGTATTGTAGGCGGTACCTCTATTAAAATTATTGCTGACGGTACTGATGAAAAAGATGCTGTAGATGCTCTTATGACACTTGTTGAATCAGGTTTTGCTGAGTAATTTATCAGTTATTTAAGCCGAAGAAATTTTCTTCGGCTTTTTTTAAAAAAAGACTTGCTTTTTTATATTTAGTATGATATAATCCCATAGTGACATCCGGGTGTGGCGCAGTTTTGGTAGCGCGCTTGAATGGGGTTCAAGAGGCCGCAGGTTCAACTCCTGTCACTCGGACCAAAAACCAAGTTCGACCTTTTAGGTTTAACTTGGTTTTTTTTATTGACGAAAAAGATTAGATATGCTAAAATTAAGTAAATTATTGAAACAAAGGGGATTATTATGGCTTCGGTTTTTAATAAAAAACTTGCACATGCCTGTAAATATTGCCGTTACTCAACAAGTCTTAATTTTACTGATGAAGTAATTTGCAAAAAGAAAGGTATATCTGATCCGAACGGTTGCTGCAGACATTATAAATATGATCCGCTGAAGCGTCAGCCTGAGCGAATTATACTTAAATCCGAGTTTACAAAGGACGATTTTAAATTATAAATTTAATGTTGACAAACATACTTTTATTTGCTATAATACTGCTTGTGTCTGGTGGATATGGCGCAGTTGGTTAGCGCGCCAGATTGTGGCTCTGGAGGCCGTGGGTTCGAATCCCATTATCCACCCCACTGAAACCCTTTTGACACTTTCAAAAGGGTTTCTTTTTTAACTTAATATTTTGGGGTGTCGTCAAGCGGTAAGACACAGCACTTTGACTGCTGCATTCGTAGGTTCGAATCCTGCCACCCCAGCCAAAAAAATCTCTCATATAAATGAGGGATTTTTATTTTTTGAAATTGACAGCAGTAACACAAAAACACTAAACGACAACACAACAACAAATCCAATATTACCACCAAATGTAACGCTAACACTATTACTCATATTTGAGATAACATTATCTGCCATAGGCATAATAATCATACTTAATCTCAAAATTAAGCAGGAGAAAAGTGAGCTAACAATACGCCAAAATGCAAATTTAATATAATTTAGCGAATATAATTGTGCAAAATTTTTAATTTGTAAATGTACACAAATACCGCCCCAAGATAACGCCGCACAGGTCAAGTAAATATTTTTACTCAGCACTGCACAACCGGTCACTTCAAAAACTGATGCAATAATCAAATTGAATTTTTCTGAGAACAATGCACTTGTTCCTTTGATGAAAGTGTAAAAAAACATAAAAATTACAGATATTTTAATAACCGATTCTGCAGATAACAAAACCGAACTTAAAAAACTGCTTTTAAGTTCGGTTTTAATATATACTTCTTTGATTTTTGTTAAAAAACCGCCTGTAATTATAAAAATTATCAGATTAGCCAGAAATAAGGAAATATATATCCTAATACCAATTTCTTTACTATTAAATAAATTGCTACCAATAAAAGTTATTACAAAAGCGGGGCCTGAGCATACCATTGAAAGCAAAAGTTTTTGAGCATCATTTTTCTTTATTATTTCATTTTTTACAGCAATATTTAAAATCTTACTGCCTGTGGGATATCCTGAAACCTGTGATAAAAGAAAGAAAAGAAAAGGCAAAATTTTTCTGCTAACCGAAAAAATAAGCCCCGATTCTATCATTATGGTAATAATACTAAGTGCAGGAAATAGTGACGGAATAATGCTGTTTCCCGAAATAAGTATTGCTTCTATACACGCTTTTTTAAAATCATCTGAATATATAATACAAATGAATACTAAACCAATAAACGAATACATAAGAAAAGTTTTATATATCTTTTTCATCTGTTTCACCCATTAAATATATGAATTATAACTTTAAAAATATCATACTATTTATTAAATGATTTAAGGAGATTTAATATGGGTAAAAATATTAGTAAGTTAGACGGAATACTTGAAACTGATAGAATATCTGATACGAGAATTGAAATTTTCGGACAAAAACGAATTGTTGTTGAGGGTTGCTTTGGAATAAGAGAGTTTAGTGAAGACGTCGTTCAGGTTAATTTGCCAAAAGGAAATGTAATAATTATGGGCAATAATCTCGAAATAGCTATTTTGTCAGGCCATAATATAACAATTGATGGTAAAATTTTCTCTATGCAGTTTGAAGGTAATGATATATGAAAAACTTTAACTCTATTGCCGTATATATGCTTGGTTATGTAAGGATAAAGTTTTGGGGTGATTACTGCGAAAGATTTCTTAATGTTTTGGCCGCAAACTCGGTTGTTTTTAGAAATATAAAAAAGCAGGGAGAATATTTTTACATAACTGTTTTAAAAAAAGATTTCTTTAAGCTGCATAAACTAAGAAAAAATTGTGGTGTTAAAATTAAAATTATTAAAAAAGCAGGTATTCCGTTTATACTCAATAAACATAAATTTCGCTACGGAATGGTTATAGGTTTTGCATTTTTTGTTCTTATGTTATCTTTCTTATCAACAAGACTATGGCTCATCGAAATTAACGGAAACAGTGCTGTTTCAAATGCCGAAATATTAAATTCAATAAATAAATTAGGAATAAAAACCGGTATGAGTATGGATAAAATTGATACCGATATTTTAAAGCTTAAATTTGTTATTTCAGGAGAAAATATAGCATGGGCGTCTTTTAATAGACAAGGCAGTGTGCTCGAGGTCAATTTAAGTGAATTTGATAACACAAAAATAGAGAATACTCCATCAAATTTAATTGCTGAATATGATGCAATAATAAAAAAAGTAGATATACAAAGCGGTACATCAAATGTAAAAATAGGTGATACGGTAACAAAAGGTCAACTGCTTATTTCAGGAGTTGATAACTATGTAAACGGCAGTAATTTTGTTACTCCTATCGGAAAAATTATAGCTGAAGTAAGAGTAACAGAGAATATAAATATTCCCGAAAATTATAAATCATACGAGTATGACGGCAAAACCGTTTACAGATACAATATCAACATTATGGGAGTGAAATTACCGTTATATCTCGGAAGCTTAAAAGGTGATTACGAAAAAAGTTATAATAATTTTCAGTGTAAATTATTTAATGGTAAAATTCCTATTGAAATAACAAAGATTATTTGTAATAAAACCTATGAAAACACTACATTCTTAAATGATACTCGGGCAAAAGAAATGGCAAAAAAACAAATAGAAAATAAGTATTTGTTACAGGGATGCAGTGAAATAATTTTCACAGACGAAAGCGTCATTAAGGTAAATGGGGAATATAAATATTTTTGTAGTGTGAAATTTTTGAAAGACATTGCCCTAAGAGAAGAAATATTTTTTGAAAATGAATAGTAAAAAAGGCAAATTTATGTAGAAATATCTTATGATATATGATATAATTTTTAAAGAAGTTATAGATAGGGGAATTGCATTGATCACCAAAACTATTGATATAGAAAGAATAGAAGACATCGTTAATTTATTCGGTGATTTTGATGAAAATATCAAACAGATTAACAAAGAATTTTCTGTTCGTGTTACTCAACACGGCGGCATATTAACAATAACAGGTTATGCCGAAAATGTTATGCTTGCCGAGCGACTTATCAATACTCTGCTTTTGATGATATCAAAAGGTGAACAGATAACCGATCAAAACCTTTCGTATGCAATTTCTCTTGTTCGTGATAATGCCGAACAAACAATGTCGGATGTTACAAACTCCGATTGCATTTGTGTAACCTCTCGCGGTAAACCCATTAAAGCAAAGACCGTAGGACAGTCAAAATATATTAAGGCGATCAAAAAGAATACCATTACTATCGGTATCGGCCCTGCGGGTACTGGTAAAACTTATCTTGCAGTCGCTATGGCAGTAAAGGCTTTCAGAAATCACGAAGTTAGTAAGATTGTTCTGACACGACCTGCTGTAGAAGCAGGGGAGAAGCTTGGCTTTCTTCCAGGTGACTTGCAGCAAAAGGTTGATCCGTATCTTCGCCCGCTTTATGACGGTCTATTTGATATGATGGGCCCTGAAAGCTTCCAAAAATGTCAGGAACGCGGTGATATTGAGGTTGTTCCGCTTGCTTATATGCGTGGCAGAACACTTGATGACAGCTTTATTATTCTTGACGAAGCACAAAATACAACCAGTGAGCAAATGAAGATGTTTTTAACCCGTCTGGGATTTAATTCTAAAGCTATAGTCACAGGAGATATAACTCAAACCGACCTGCCGGACGGCAAAAGTTCCGGGCTTAAAGAAGTTGTTAAGATACTAAAAAATATCGATGATATTTGCATTATAAAACTAAGCGATAAAGATATTGTACGACACAAACTTGTGCAAAAAATCATCAACGCTTATGAAAAATTCGAAGAATCGAGGAATAAAAATGAAAAATGTTAAAGTGAGTATTTTTGATAAGCAAAAAGATATTAAGTTACCTACCGGTATCCGTCTGCTTGTTCGTCGCGCTTGTCATGCGACACTTGTTTTTGAAAATTTTGATGGCGCCGCTGAAATAGATGTTACTTTTGTAAATGACGAGCAAATCAAAGAAATCAACCGTACACATAGAAATATTGATTCTGCTACCGATGTTTTAT
This sequence comes from Acutalibacteraceae bacterium, assembly GCA_045586405.1. Taxonomy (GTDB): domain Bacteria; phylum Bacillota; class Clostridia; order Oscillospirales; family Acutalibacteraceae; genus SIG607. The sequence goes on from JAZNAG010000126.1 coordinate 36,333, forward strand.
CATTTCCTTTAGGTGAAAACGGCAACTATGATATAAACAGGGAAACCGGTGCATATATGCTTGGCGATATTGTTATATCGGTTGAGAGAGCTTATGCTCAGGCGGAAATGTATGGTCATACCATTCAGCGTGAAATTGCGTTTTTAACCGTTCATTCAATGTTGCATCTTTTAGGATATGACCACGAAAACGGCGGTCTTGAAGAAGCAACTATGTTTGAAAAACAAGAAGAAATTTTAAAAGAATTAGGTCTATCAATAGTTAAGTAGAGGTATATATGATACATAATGAAAAATCCGCTTTTATAGCGGTTTTAGGTCGTGCTAATGTTGGCAAATCTTCCATTACAAACGCTGTTGTCGGTCACAAGGTTGCAATAGTTTCGGACAAGCCACAAACAACCAGAACCAGAATAATGGGTGTTCTTACAAAAAAATCCGAACAACTTGTTTTTGTTGATACTCCGGGTTTTCACAAGCCTCATAACCTTTTAGGCGAACAAATGATAAAGGCTGTTAATACCGGTATGAACGATGTTGACGGAGCAGTGTTAGTTGTCGATGCGGCTCCGAAATTCAAATCGGCTGAAATTCCGCCTGCAGAACTTGCACTTATTGAAGAAATAAAGACTCGAAAACTAAAATGTATTCTTGCAATAAACAAAATTGACCTTCTGCATAACAAAGAAGACTTATTTGAAATTATAAGTCTTTATAAAGATGTTCTATCTTTTGATGCAGTGGTTCCGCTATCTGCAAAAACAGGTGATGGTATAGATATACTTATTGACGAGTGTCTTAAATTTGCCATTCCTGCTCCACATTATTTCTCATCAGATGATTTTACAGATCAGCCTGATAAAATTATGGTTGAAGAAATTATTCGTGAAAAATTACTTCGTTTGTTAGATAAAGAAATTCCTCATGGAATTGCTGTAAGTCTTGAACGTTTTTTCGAAAAAGACGATGTTAACGGTGAGCCGATACTTAATATAGAAGCGACCATTTACTGTGAAAAAGACTCTCACAAGGGCATTATCATCGGTAAGGGCGGTGCTATGCTTAAAAATGTGGGAATTAAATCTCGTATCGATATTGAAAAGTTTTTTGGCATAAAGGCTGTTGTTAAATTGTGGGTTAAGGTAAAAGAAGACTGGCGCAACCGACAAAGTATAATTCATAATTTGGGATTGGATTAAAATTCCGTTTATATTTGTTCTCTCATTGGCAAAACTTTTTTTGAGAGGACTGATACTAATGGATTTAATAAATCAAAAATGGCAGACATTTGCTACTACAGGCAAGGTGGCCGACTATCTTGCATACTGCAATTTAAAAACTGATACGGCAGATAAAGAAGCCAAAAATACAGGTGGTGAAAATATTGGTAGTAAACAAGGAACGTCTTGAAAGCGATGCACTGGTAATTAAAGAAATGAGCGTAGGTGAAAACGATAAGGTTTTAACCCTGCTTACAAGAAAATACGGTGTAATAAGAGCGTTTTCTTCAGGCTCAAAAAAGATTACCAGTAAAAAGTTTTCTGCTTCGTCCTTGCTTTCTTATGCTGATTTTTCACTTATTAAAACCGGTGATACATATAAAATTTACGATACTCAAATTATTAACAGTTTCTTTGACGTAGGCAGTGATATCACTCTGCTTAGTATTGCTCAGTATTTCTGTGAGCTAGCGGCGGAAACTGTTCCTGTCGAAACATCTGCCGAAGACTATTTAAGACTGTTTCTTAATTCGCTTCATTTTTTAGTAAAGGAAAAACAAAACCCAGAACTGATCAAGGCGATAACTGAGCTTCGTCTCGCTGTAATTTCAGGGTATATGCCAATTTTGTTAACTTGCGACAACTGTGCGGTTTTTGAAGACGACATTATGTATTTTAATTATCACAGCGGTAAGCTTTATTGTAAAAACTGTGTTGATTCTGAAGTAAACTGCGTTAGAATCGACAGAACTTTGCTTTCAGCTATGCGACATATAGTATTTTCAAAATTCGAGAATATTTATAAGTTCACTTTACCTGATAACAAGATTCGCGAACTGTCTTACATCACCGAGAAATTTATAGAAACTCAAACAGAACATACCTACAAAACTCTTGCTTTTTATAATCAAATCAAATAAGGATGAACATTGTGTACGATATAAACAGATACAGTAAAAATTTAGAACTTGATAAGATTCTTGCTATGCTGTCAGATGAGGCGACGACTGCCGAAGCTAAAGAGGCGACATTATCGCTTGTTCCGTCCTCTGATTATGAAACGGTAAAAATTCTTTTAAAACAAACCTACGAGGCATATAAATTAACCGCAAAATTTTCCGCGCCGTCTTTTACAAAAGTTAAGGGAACACCGGCTATTATCGCACGGGCTAAAGGCGGTGCAAGTCTTTCTATTCCCGAACTAATCTCGGTTTGCGATGTGCTTAAAAATATTCGCACTGTAAAAGGGTGGAAAGAAAATAACTCAGAGGAGAGCGTCGGTGAGCTTGATACTTATTTTGAACTTTTGTATCCAAACAGATATCTTGAAGATAAAATAAATAATTCAATTAAAAACGAAGAAGAAATCAGCGATAATGCTTCACCGGCTCTTGCGGATATCAGAAGAAAAATCAAATCTCTTTCATCTAATATCAGAAGCCGTTTTGATAAAATTTTGCGAGACAGCGCTACAAACAAATTTCTTCAGGAAAGTATTGTTACTCAACGAGATGGCAGATATGTAGTTCCGGTTAAATCTGAGCATAGAAACGAAATTTCAGGACTTATTCACGATATTTCTGCCTCAGGCGCTACCGTTTTCGTAGAACCGATGGTAATTGTTGAGTTAAATAACGAACTTCGAGTTTTAATGACAAAAGAGAAGGTTGAAGAGGAACGAATAATTTATGAGCTTTCTCAAGATGTTTCTTCATATTCCGAAACAATACTAAATTCTTATGAGCTTCTTACAAAGCTTGATTTAATTTTTGCTAAAGCTTCACTTGCTTTCAAAATGATGGCAAGTTTACCCAAAATTAATAAATGTGGTAAAGTTTATTTAAAAAATGCAAGACATCCATTAATTTCAAAAAATAAAATTGTACCTATCACCGTTTCTCTTGGAGAAAAATACAATTCGTTAATTATAACCGGTCCCAATACCGGCGGCAAAACCGTAACACTTAAAACTGTCGGTTTAATGACACTAATGACCATGTGCGGTCTTATGATTCCTGTTGACGATAACAGCGAGGTTGCTATTTTTGATAAAGTGCTTGTTGATATCGGCGACGAGCAGAGTATTGAACTATCTCTTTCAACCTTTTCCTCGCATATGGTCAACATTATCAACATACTTAATAATTCAGATGATAATTGCCTTATCTTGCTTGACGAACTTGGCGGCGGTACTGATCCTATTGAAGGCGCGGCGCTTGCACGTTCTATATTAGAACACTTACACACACTTGGCGCTAAAATTATTGCCACAACTCATTACTCCGAACTAAAAGCTTTTGCTATTGAAACCGATGGAGTTGAAAACGGTTGCTTTGAATTTGACGTTGAATCGTTAAAGCCGACCTACAAATTGATGATAGGCATACCTGGTAAATCTAACGCATTTGAAATTGCAAAATCATTAGGTCTTGACGAAAGTGTTATATCCTGCGCCAAAAATATGCTGACAAACAGTAATATAGAATTTGAAAAGTTATCAGAAAAGCTTGAGAAAATGCGCAGAGAGATAGAAAAAGACCGCGATATTGCGGCCAAAACCCGTCTTGAACTTGTAGAGGAAAAGAATAAGCTGACTTCACAGCTTAAGGACCTTGAGAGAAAAAAAGATCAAATACTCGAAAGAGCGCGTAAAGATTCTGAAAATATTTTAAACAACGCAAGACATCAAACTAATTTACTGCTAAACAGTATGGAAGAACTAAAAAAGGAATTTAACCATGAAAACTCTTCTGCACTATTATCAAAAGCAAAACTTGCAGCAAAACGCGGTCTCGACGATATTGAAAATATCTCTGATCCCGTTAACGAAAAGGTCAGCGACAATTATATTTTACCCAGAGCACTCGTGTTAAATGATAAAGTTATTATTTCTGATCTTAACAAAAGCGGAACGGTACAAAATATTGATGAAAAGAATAAAAAAGCTTATGTTAGTACCGGTAATATGAACATATGGGTAGATTTTACAAACCTTAGATTAGTTGAAAACAAAGAAGAAAATAAGAATAAAACCCGTAATATAACAAAACCGTCAAGTAAAAACAAGACGGTCAGCGGAGAAATTGATATACGCGGTATGGCATCAGACGAAGGCGTGTTAGAAGTAGATAGATATATTGATTCAGCTATTCTAACCGGTATAGAAACCATAACTGTTATTCACGGAAAGGGAACAGGCGTACTCAGAAATGCCATACATTCATTTTTAAGGCGCCACCAAAACGTAGAAGGGTTTAGGGTTGGTACCTTTGGCGAAGGTGAAAACGGCGTAACAATCATAACATTAAAAAAATAGAGAGATGAAAATCTCTCTATTTTTATTTATATTGTTAAACCACCGTCAGCGGAAATAACCTGTCCTGTAATATAATCAGAGCCCTCAGTTGACAAGAAATAAATCACCTGAGCAATATCGTTTGGTTCTCCCATTTTACCAAGAGGTATTTGGTCAACAAAATCAGCAAGATCATCGGTTGAAATATTATCATTCATCCTGGTATTTATAAGACCGGGAGCAACACAGTTTACCTGAATGCCGCTGGGAGCAACCTCTTTGGCTAAAGCTTTTGTAAATCCTATTACAGCCGACTTTGAAGCTGAATAGTGAACTTCACAAGATGCACCGGTAACGCCCCATACAGACGAAATATTGATAATTTTACCCGATTTGTTATGTATCATACCGGGAAGAACGGCCTGAGCACACATAAAAGCACCTTTTAGATTAACGGCAAACATCTCGTCAAGATCGTCTTCTGTAATATCGGTAAACAGTTTTTGTTGAGCAATACCTGCGTTATTGACAAGCACATCTATTTTGCCATATTTGTTTTCAGCATCATATACCATTCTTTCGATACTTGAACGGCTTCTGATATCAGCATAATAGGGCATTACACTATATCCGCAAGAGGAGAGGGAAGCAGCAAGTATTTTTGCTGATTCAGAAGAGCGATAATAATTCATAACCACATTCCAACCTTTTTCGGCAAACAAAATGGCGGTGGCTGATCCAATACCGCCGGAAGCTCCTGTAATAAGAACTGTTTTACTCATATAATTACCTCACACAAATATTTACTGTAAACAGTATAACATATATAAATAAAAATTCAAACTTTTTTTATAACGTTTTACTATTTATTGTAGTTGAAAATATACATAGTATCTATATATAGTGTAGTTTACATAATATGTTTACATAATGTTTTAATTAACCAATTTTCTCATTGACACTGCTAAATAATTGTTGTATAATCAGTATTACCGACTTTTGCGATATATCTAACATACTGCAGAGCATATAGCTTGGGTTACATAATACCTGAAAATATAGCAGTAATATCTTGTCCGTTACATTCATATTATTATAAAAACGGAGGAGATATTATGAAAGCTACAGGTGTTGTACATTTAGGAAATTTAAAAATACTCACAGCTATACGTGAAAACCTGGCAATAGTAATTTTTACTTTACTGTTTGCATTTGGTGTGTTGCTTGGCGTTTTGTTTTTTGCAGATAACAAAATGCTGGCAGAATCTGAAGCTATATTAGATTTATTTAATGATATACGTAAAAACTATGCTTTTTCAAAGTCGTTTTTTACTCTTTTTATTTTTGAATTTGCATTCTTATTTGCTATATTTTTATTCGGCACTTCGCTGTTAGGTTTGGCATTTGTTCCTTTTATAATTTTCGTTAGAGGAGCCTTCAGCGGACTGCTTTTGTGCGGTTTATATTCAAATCTCGGTTTAACAGGTATAACTCTTAATTTGCTTACTTTACTGCCATCTACCATAATCAATGTATTGACTTTAATAAGCGGAGCAGGGTGCGGACTTGATCTTTCATATTCGCTCTGTAAATTGCTCTTAAACGGTGGATTGCATAACAAAGTGAATATAAAATTTGTTTTAAAAAAGTTTGGCTTATATGTATTTATAATAACTGTTGGAACATTATTTGAGGCTTTTTCGTTATTTGCTTTTAAAAAATTTTTCGTATAGGAGGGAAACAGATGAAAGATTACGCTATTGACTTTAAATCTTTTTTAGAGCTGACAAAAAAGAGTTCTGCCAACACTTTGCAATCTTATATGCGTGACCTTTCACAGTTTTTATCCTATTGTGTTAGCAACGGCATAAAAGATATTGCTAAGGTTAATAACGAATTTATAAATAAATATTTACAGTTTTTAACTGCAAACGGTAAATCACAGGCAACAGAAATGCGTGTTTTGGCAACTCTTCGCTGTTATTTTGGTTATTTAAACCGTTCAGGTTTTATTCGCAATAATCCGATTATAGGTATAAAAAGTGGTAGTTATAAGAAAAAAATGCCCGAAATTCTTACCGATAAAGAGGTTATTCAACTTCTTTCTCAGCCAAGCGGTAATGATTTTAAATCGTGTAGAGATAAAGCTATACTTGAGTTAATGTATGCAACAGGAATTAAGGTTACCGAGCTTGTCGACTTAAAACTTACAGACCTTAATTTATCTATAGGTATTTTACATTTGCATGACGATAAACACGAACGTATTGTTCCTATTTATCCTGAGGCTGTAAAGGTTTTATCACATTACATAAACAATGTTCGTCCTTCGGTAGTTTACGATATAAATGAAGAGCGCTTATTTACAAATATGTCAGGTCAACCAATGTCCCGTCAAGGTCTTTGGAAGCTTGTAAAAGGATATGCCGCTCAGGCTAATATATCTAAGGATATAACGCCGCTTACATTCCGTCATTCCTTTGCTGCTCATCTGCTTGAAAACGGTGCACAGCTTAATGATATACAAAAAATGTTAGGGCACTGCGATATTTCAACCACAAACATATATGCTCAGGTTGTAAAAAACAAGTATGCTATTGCCTATAAAAAATATCATCCGTTGGCAAAATAGAATAAAACTATAACCGCAAATTATATTGCGGTTATTTTTTTGTCATATTAAACATGAGTTATTCATATTTTATTACAAAGAGCTAAAAATGTTTGCGGAGGAAATAAGTATGATGAATTCAAGTATTTATGATGATATAGCAGCACGGACAGGTGGAGATATTTATATTGGTATTGTTGGACCTGTTAGAACAGGAAAATCAACTTTTATTAAGCAATTTATGAATAGTCTCGTTATTCCTAATATAAATGAAGAATTCAGCAGAGAACGCGCTAATGACGAGCTTCCGCAATCTTCTTCAGGCAGAACAATAATGACCACCGAGCCAAAATTTATACCCGAAAACGCCGTTAAAATATCACTGGGCAACAATTCGGATTTAAGCGTCAGACTTATTGACTGTGTCGGTTACATTGTACCGAGTTCACTTGGTTATATCGAGAATGACCAACCACGTATGGTAAGAACACCCTGGTATGATGAGCCGGTTCCATTTAATATGGCAGCAGAAATAGGTACAAAAAAAGTAATAACTGAACACTCTACTATAGGGCTTGTTGTTACAACAGACGGCAGCATAAGCGACATACCTCGGGAAGAATATGCAGAGGCAGAATGCCGAGTTATTGAAGAACTAAAAGAAATCAAAAAGCCTTTTGCTGTTTTACTTAATAGCTTGTATCCGAACTCTGACGAATGCATAAATCTCGCAAATACATTAAAAGAAAAATATAATGTACCGGTAATCGCTGTTAATTGTCTTGAAATTGGTGAAGCTGAAATAAACAAAATATTATCTGAAGTTTTATATGAATTTCCAATTAAAGAAGTTCAAATCAATTATCCTAATTGGATAAACACTTTACCGACAGATCATTGGTTACGTGCCGATTTATTAAGCTCAATTAAAAATGGCGGAAACAATATTCATTTAATAAGAGACGTCTATAACCTTGAAAAAGTTTCCGATATGAGTGATAATATTATCAACAGTAAAATTTCAGGCATAAACTTTGGTGAAGGCTCAGCAAGTCTAGAACTATCGGTAAGCAGAGACTTATTTTACGATATCATTAAAGAGCAAACAGGAATTGACATAAGTGATGACAGCGCCTTAATGTCAAATATAGTTTCACTAGCTAAGATTAGAAAAGATTATGAAAGAATAAGGAATGCTTTAGATGAGGTTGAAGCTACCGGTTACGGAATAGTAATGCCGTCGATTGAAGAATTAACCCTAAAAGAGCCTGAAATTATGAAACAGGGCGGTAGATACGGTGTTAGACTTAGAGCATCAGCACCGTCAATTCATATGATGAAAGCAAATATTACCACAGAAATCAGCCCAATAGTCGGAACCGAAAAACAAAGTGAAGACCTTGTAATGTGTTTGCTTAGCGAATTTGAAGAAGATCCTATTAAAATTTGGGATTCCAACATATTTGGAAAGTCATTACACGACCTCGTTAATGAAGGTCTTCATACTAAACTTGCCCGTATGCCTATGGATGCCAGAATGCGCTTACAGGAAACCTTAGAACGAGTTATAAACGAAGGCTGCAGCGGTCTGATTTGTATAATCTTATAAACAAAAAAGCACTGTTAATTGAACTGCCCCAATTTGTGCAGACAGCATAAAAAGGCACACTATGGTAGTGCGTATTAAATTTTAAGCGACATACTGACTTCGTTTTTCGAGCGGAGTCAGTTTTGTTTTTATCTGTATTCTTTCATGATTGTAGAAATGA
>JAZNAG010000127.1:0-1806 GCA_045586405.1 Acutalibacteraceae bacterium
CAGCTTACGAATCAATCTTAAAACTTATGGAAGCTGTTGATTCTTATGTTCCAACTCCTGAAAGAAAAACAGACCTTCCGTTCCTTATGCCTGTCGAGGACGTATTCTCAATCACAGGTCGTGGTACTGTTGCTACAGGTAGAGTTGAAAGAGGTACACTTAACCTTTCAGAAGAAGTTGAAATCGTTGGTTTAACAGACGAAGCAAGAAAAGTTGTTGTAACAGGTATCGAAATGTTCAGAAAGCTGCTCGACAGCGCTGAAGCTGGTGACAACATCGGTGCTCTGCTCCGTTGTGTTCAGAAGAACGAAATCGAAAGAGGACAGGTTTTAGCTAAACCCGGTTCAATCCATCCTCACACAAAGTTCAAGGGCGAAGTTTACGTTCTTAAGAAAGAAGAAGGTGGCCGTCATAAGCCTTTCTTCTCTAACTACAGACCTCAGTTCTACTTCAGAACAACAGACGTTACAGGTGTTATCCAGTTACCCGCAGGCGTAGAAATGTGTATGCCTGGCGATAACGTAACAATGGAAGTTGAACTGATCACACCTATCGCTATCGAAGAAGGACTGCGTTTCGCTATCCGTGAAGGTGGTAGAACAGTAGGTTCAGGCGTTGTTTCTGCAATCGTAGAATAATTCCAAATCTATATAAAGACAAAGACCGTAGCTTTCGCTACGGTCTTTTTTGTATGTTGTTGGCCGCAAGTTGGAGTTCACGCATTAAAAAAGTGCGTAAAGCCTGAGCCCTACGCACTAAAAATGTAGAACTCATTTTCTGCGACGAAAATTTAAGAACGATGAGTTTCCATGTCTTAATAGAGCCTACATTTTTATCAAAAGATAAAAAAAGACCATGAAAAACTCAAGTATAAAATTTTCGTCGCATCTTTATTTTAGCATATATAATATGAAATTGCAAGATATTTTAAGTAAAACGTAGGGGAGAGCCTGTGTGCTCTCCCGAATATTAAACGGAACGACACACAGGTCGTTCCCTACTATATAATAAGAAAAAATAGCAATACAAGAAACACCCGGCAACGTTGTTTTTATCACCCCTAAATATAGTATCAATTTGAAACAAACACACCACAAAAAGTGGTCGTTTTTTGATATAAAAACGTAGAAAAAACGATTATAAATAGCAAAAAAGAAAGAAAAACAAAGTATTAGTGTAGCTATTTTAAATAAACAAGCTAAAATCGGCTTAAAACGAGTTGCAATGAGTCTAAAATGCGAGTATACTATAAAAGTCGCTTGTGAGCAGGATAAGAATTTAATAAAAAACTTTAAAAAAGTTTAAAAAAATGCTTGACAAAGCTTTTAACAAGTGATATAATATCTCTTGTTCGCGTCACGTGAACAGAGTATACAGAACCTTGAAAAATGAACAGTGCAGGTCTTTAAAAATTCCTAAGTAATTTTGGATGTAAGAGAGAGTTATCGCTTTAAAGGATAACAACTTCGTTAGCGAAGAAATGAGAGAATTAGATTTTCTCGGGATTAAGTATATAACTTCTTTAAGAAGTGATATAACCAATACGAGAGAGTTTGATCCTGGCTCAGGACGAACGCTGGCGGCGTGCCTAACACATGCAAGTCGAGCGGGAAGCTCATAATTGAGACTTCGGTTGATTTTATGAGTGGAGAGCGGCGGACGGGTGAGTAACGCGTGAGTAACCTGCCTTCAAGAGGGGGATAACACAGAGAAATTTGTGCTAATACCGCATGACACCGTAGTGTCGCATGACACATCGGTCAAAGATTTATCGCTTGAAGATGGACTCGCGTCTGATTAGCTAGT
>JAZNAG010000128.1:0-1758 GCA_045586405.1 Acutalibacteraceae bacterium
ATGTACGCCTTGAAAAACAAAAAGAAAGTAAAAATCGGTTATCACGGAGCAAAGGGAACGTTCCGCATTTTTGTAGGTGACCCATATAAAATGGAGTATTCCGAAAAGGATGATAAATTCAGAGTTCTTATCCGCTCCTGCAGAAACGGACCGATGTTACGGGTTGATGGAATAGAAAGTGTAACAGTTATCGGTGATGCTTTTGCTGAAAATACACGTGAAGTGCTTGAAAGTACAGAATATATAACTTTAGAGCTTCTCGACCACAGAAACGCTCTTGAAAGAGTAATGCTTCATTTTGCACACTTCAAGAAAGAGGCTGAAAAAATTGGTGATGAAAGATACCGTATAAAGATTTTCTATGACTCTTCCGATGAAATAGAGCTCGTTATCAGAGTTTTATCATTCGGACCTTTTGTTGAGGTAACAGAACCGCAGAATTTCAGAAATCTTATTATAGAACGCCTGAAAAGGCAAAAAAATATTCAAAACAAAGAGTTGTGAGCTTGATTTTCGTCAAGTTCGCAACTTTTTTTCCGTGAAAAAACACTTTTTACTTGGTAGAATATGGTTGTAAAGTTGCTTCGGATAGTGTTTGAACTCACTTCGGTGCACGAGGATTTTCCAAAGTGTATGCCTGAAGAACTTTGCACTTGGCAATCGAGAGAGTCTGTAAAACTCATGGTCGATGAGGTTCAAATCCTCTTTGTGGACTTTTAATCCACCTTTTACGCGGGTTCGAATCCCGCCGTACGTAATTATAACGTATCGCCAGTGGTTTGGTAAGCCGTAACCGGCAAAAGAAAAAACGGTACACTTTATGTGTGCGAGAACGTTTTTAAACCAACAGTTGCTCCGCCTGATACGGATTTTTCTGTATTGGCAGTACATTTCCTGCCTTGTCCGGAAACAGATACCGTAATGATGACATTCAAGCCAAAAGTAATCTTTCCGCTTGGATTGTTATTTTACTTAAGTTTTCGGCCGTTTGATTTGTATGAGTGACTGTAACGAAAATTTAACCTTAGGAGGGTATTACATATTATGAAAAAGATAGTTATTAACGAAAATCAAAAAGGCTTGCTTTTTAAGAACGGAAGATATTTAAAAATGCTTGACGCAGGTAAGTATCATATTTTTGGTAACAGCAAGGTTGATATTCTCTATATTAAAGATGCAATTGTTTCTGAAAGAGCTTCACTTGAAACACTTCTTAAAGACGAAAAAATCAAAGAAGCTGTATCTGTAGTTGAAGTCAAGGATGAACAACTCGCACTGCATTTTATCGACGGAAAATTTACGGAGGTTCTGCCTCAGGGTAAATATGCCTTTTGGAAAATGGAAAATACCCATGAATTCAAAATAGCAGATATTTCTTCACCTTATGTTGATAAAGAAATCCCTGATTACATATTCTCTAATATCCCGATAAAATATTATGTAAGAATCAATGTTATTCAAAACCACAAGGCTCTTCTTTATTTTAACAATAAGTTTGAGAAGATTCTTGCCCCCGGTGTTTACTACTTCTGGGAAAACTCTGTGGATATTGGTGTGAGGTTTATTGACACCCGTCTTACACAGATGAATATTACAGGTCAGGAAATTCTGACGCACGACAAGGTTGCTCTCAGAATAAACTTTGTTTGCAATTATAAGGTTACAGATTACATAAAAATTCATACAGAAATCGACGACTATATTGAACAGATACATATAACTTGCCAGCTTGCACTTCGTGAGTATGTCAGCAAGCAT
>JAZNAG010000129.1:0-2036 GCA_045586405.1 Acutalibacteraceae bacterium
TGGTCTGCCATATAAATAGATATCTTTTTAATGTTCTCTTCTGTTTCGGGGATTTTAACCTTTTCAAACAAGTTAACTCTTTGTGAAGTAGAAAGAAGTTCTTTTTCTAAAAGTCTTACTTGTTCGTCTAACACTTCCGCCTCCAAGTCAAGTGACATTGCTTTTTCCATATGGTTTGCGGCAATATCTACCCAAAGCGGTGTTTCATATAAGTCGTAGTCACCTCTACTAAAGTCCGCACCCTCAAAGGTAGGAATTGCAACACCAGCAATATTACCCGTACCTTTTCGGATGTTACTGACGGTGATTATTCCATCAGGAAAAGCAGATTGTTCACTGAATACAGCAATCCACGAAGAAAAGCCTTTTTCTAAATCTTCTCTTTGTTTTCTCACTGCAATCGCTTTTGCTTCAATAGTCCTTATTTCTGATTGAAGTTGCTGCTTTTTAAGTGTTAGTGTAGGCAAATATCTCCGGTACATTTTAAGAGCATCTTTTTGTACCTTTAACTCATTTTTAGTTAATTTGATTTTTGCCAAAACTTCGTCCTCCTTACTTTAATAGATGATTTTTCTTTCCTTATTTTACAGGCCAGAATTCATCTGTAAGGTCTGACTTAATTCCGGTTTCGTCTTTTTCGAAACATTCTGCTAAAATCTGCCAACCTAAGTCAAGTGAGTCTTCAAGTGATAAGTTAACCGACAAATCCATAAGTTTGTTTTCGAAAAGTTCACCGTATTTTAATAACTTTTCATCCCAACGGTTCATTGAGAAGCCCATGTTTTTCTTCTCAATTGTTTCTTTGTAAGATGAATATAATCTAATCATTGAGTCCATAAGGATACGGTGGTCCTTACGTGTTTTACTGTTAACGTTCTGTTTAAGACGTGAAAGTGAACCAAACGGCTCAATTCTGCCACCCTTTAAATAATACTGACCTTCTGTAATATAACCGGTATTATCTGGAACTGGGTGAGTAACATCGTCACCAGGCATTGTAGTAACTGCAAGAACTGTAACAGAACCAGAGTTTGCGAAGTCAACCGCTTTTTCGTAACGAGAAGCAAGTTGAGAATAAAGGTCACCAGGGTAACCACGGTTAGATGGAACTTGTTCCTGCGTAATTGCAATTTCTTTCATTGAGTCTGCAAAGTTTGTCATATCTGTAAGAAGCACCAATACGTCTTTATCCTGTAAAGCAAATTGCTCTGCAACTGCTAAAGACATATCAGGAATCATCATACATTCAACAGTAGGGTCAGATGCAGTATGAATAAACATAACTGTTTTACTTAAAGCGCCACCGTTTGAAAGTTCTTCTTTAAAGTAAAGGAAGTCGTCATATTTAAGACCCATACCACCGAGAACAATAACGTCTGCTTCTGCTTGTAAAGCAATACGTGCAAGAAGCTGGTTATAAGGTTCACCAGAGATTGAGAAAATAGGAAGTTTCTGTGAAACAACCAACGTGTTGAACATATCAATCATAGGGATGTTTGTTCTCATCATTCTGTTAGCAAGAATACGCTTTGTAGGGTTAACAGATGGACCACCAATTGGCTTCATATTTTCAGTAAGTGCAGGACCTTTATCTCTTGGCTCACCTGAACCATTGAAAATACGTCCTAACAAATCTTCACTGAATGATACGCGCATTTCCTGACCTAAGAAGCGAACTTCGTCACCAGTAGAAACGCCCTGACCACCTGCAAACACCTGTAATGAAACTACGTCGCCGTCGATTTTGTTAACTTGGGCGAGTGATTTACCAAACTGTGTGTTAATCTGTGCTAATTCGTTATAACGAACGTCTTTTGCTTTTACAGTAATAACGTTACCTGTGATTGATTCAATTCTGTTATAAACTTTACTCATTATCAATCACCCTCCTTTAAAAGACGTTCTGCTTCGGCGCTTATTGCACCTTTGCCTTCATTATACATTTCATCGATTTCTGCTTCTGCCTTTTTAAATGCATCGCTTTCGAATTCTGTATAGTTCCAGTTAATAAATTTCTGACGAAGACGGTTAAAGAA
>JAZNAG010000130.1:0-3565 GCA_045586405.1 Acutalibacteraceae bacterium
TATGGATTTTTACAGTCATTGGCGCCTCAGAGACAAAATTTATCACCTCAACTAATCCGCGAGGGTTAAGGTTTTTATCAAATTCAATTATTCTTTTCGCTGGTGCAGCATGAAAACCATTTATACCATCAGACGCTTTAAGATTGGCATATGATTCAATATCTTCTATGTACATAATGTAGTCTTGCGTATCATAAATATAAATCTTACCTTCATCCTGGCTGACTAAGGCTATTTTAGAAGGAATAGGAACACCATCACGATTAAATCGACACAAATAAATAATTGCCTGTGACAAAGTTTTGCTTTTGCCGTTGGATGTAACATTTTGCTTGTGCTCAAAAAGAATGCCTCTTGTATACCCGTCTGTGCTTCTGTCTACGGTTAAGTATTCATCTTTCTCTGTTCCAAAAATAGCATCATAGAAATTACTTTGCCAGGTTTTTTCATCAGCTACTATTGTCTGTTGTATAAGAGCCATATATCATCCTTGTCCTTCCTTGAATCGTTCTTTTGGTTTATCTCCAAAAATAAAAAGTGCGCCTACCGAAGTAGACGCACAAAAAAAGCAAACTCCGATAGTCGCCAAACCAATTCAATATAATGGGCAATGTGCACACACTAATATCGTCGGAATTTGCATTTTTATCAAATTCACAATATTAGTATATGCAAAAGTAACAATCTTATAAAAACAAAAAAGATTGCCCACTGATTTCATATTCAATTGGCTTGGCATTAACATTTTACCATAAATGTATCAAATTTGCAATATTTTTAATCAGAAACACCTTAAAACCTCATTTGCACAAAACCATAAAAGCAGATGGTCAAAACACTAAAAACAGACGTTTCTTCAGGTGACTTTTTTCAACATTTTTTACAAATATTAAAAAAGTGTAAAAAAAGGTTGCAATTTTGTAACTTTTTGCTATAATATATATGTACCTGTTTTCAGGACGTATTTATTTTACAGAAAGGAGCGGCAAAAAACGTGAGTTTTAATAGCTTTTTTAACACAGCAAAAACCTTCACCGTTAAATATGCTAAAAAGGTTTTACACACACTTCGTTATTCAAGAATTGCTTTATTTGCTGCTTCTTTAGTTATAGGTACAATAATTACCGTGCTGTTTTCGGGCATAACTCTTGCATATAATGTGGAATACAACGGCACCGTAATTGCTCAGATAAAAACAAAAGGTCAATATGTTCAGGCTTTAAGTGCCGCTGAAAATATGCTTTACGGTGCCGAATTAAAAGAACTTACTACTGCGCCAAAGTTTCACGTTACCTTTACCACCAAGAAAAATCTTGACGATTCAAATACTGTTGCCGACGAAATGATAAAACAGAGCGATTCTGTCAGCAAGGGTATTGCTCTTAAGGTTGACGGCGAAATTATCGCTTGTGTTCCTGACGATGCACGTTTGGTTGAATTTATCAGCGACTACCTTGAAAATTATGTTACAGAAGGAGAAGTTTCCTCTGAATTTGTAAAAGAGGTAAGCTGTGTTTACGGATATTACCCCAATAATCTTTTTTACGATATCAAAGCTGTAGAGGAAATTATCTTTTCTCTTGACGTTAAAACAGTACAGACAATAAGAAGCCAGAAAGAAATTCCCTATACTTCTGTTACAAGAAAAAGCGATAGCCGAGTGCTTGGCGATATTCAGACAGTAGTGACCGGCGTAAACGGTGTAAAAGAAACCGTTGAAACCATTGAAATGATCAATAAAACAGCTGTGAAAACCGTTGTTGAATCTGAGGTTATTATTTCTCAGCCTGTTCAGGAAATTATTGTCGTGGGCACCAAAAAAGACACTTCGGTAAGTAACGTATATGTTTCTCAGCTTGACTGTATCTGGCCGCTAAAACGTGTTGCACAGCAAGTTGTTTCCGCTTACTACGGTGACGGCAGAAACCACAAGGGCGTTGATATTGCCAGTCCTACCGGCACTCCTATTTATGCCGCTCAGGCAGGCACTGTAGTTGATGCTAAATACAGCAACGGCTACGGTTATCACATTATCGTTGACCACGGCAACGGCTATAAAACCCTCTATGCACACTGCAGTCAGCTTCTTGTTAATGTGGGTGAAGCGATTTATCAAGGTCAGGTTATTGCTCTCGTTGGTTCAACCGGTATTTCTACAGGCAGCCACCTTCACTTTGAAGTTATAAAAGACGGCGTTAACCTTAACCCTGCATCTTTTATAGGTCTTTAAAATAAAGCAAAAATTAAAAGGACACAGTTTTTGATATGCACCCCAAAGTTTAGACAAAAATAAATATTAAATTGCTTGTGAATGAGTTCGGTATTGTACTGGACTCATTCCTTTTAGTTTTAAGGAAATTCTTTCGTTGTTGTAGTAATAAATATATTTCTTTAGTTCATCAATGAAAGCGTTAACGCTTTCGAATTTTTCGCCGTAGAACATTTCAACCTTAAGTCTACCGAAAAAGTTTTCCATAGCACCGTTATCCATACAGTTACCCTTGCGAGACATACTTTGCGTAATATTATGTTCTTTTAGTAGTTTTTGGTATTCAGCGTGTTGGTATTGCCAACCTTGGTCTGAATGAAAGATTGGTGTCGCATCAGCAGGAAGTTTTTTAAACAAACCATTAAGCATTTCGCGAACTTGCTCTAAATTAGGACTTGTTGAAATGGAATAAGATACCACTTCATTGTTGAATAAATCTAAAATAGGCGAAAGATATACTTTCTCGTCACAAACATTAAATTGTGTAACATCGGTTGTTATCTTTTCAAATGGTTTTTCTGCATAAAAATCTCTTTTAAGTAAATTGTCAGCAACTTTACCAACTGTGCCTTTGTATGAATGGTATTTATCGTTCTTACGCTGCTTGCCTTTTAAACCAAGTTGTTTCATCAGTTTTTGTACGGTTTTGTGGTTAATTACATAACCTTTGTTACGCATAGCAATTGTGATTCTACGGTATCCATATCTGCCTTTATTGGAATTGTAGATATCTACAATTTCTTGCTTTTCACACGCATACTTGTCTGTATCATCGTGCTTTAGATAGTAATAGAACGTGCTGCGAGCAAGTCCAGATAATTTCAATAAATCTTTCAGCGGATATCTTTGCCTTAGTTCAGAGATTATTTTTGTTTTTTGCCGTTCTCTCGCTCTTCCGCAAGAACTAAGGCACTCAGTTTTTTTAAGTATTCTATCTCCATACGAAGTCGCTGGTTTTCGGCAATTAAATCTTCCTCAACCTTTTTATCTAATTTAGTTGGTCTGCCTCTTTTTGTTCCGCTAGCGGAACAAGCTCTGCCTCGTCTTTCTTTCATTAGACCTTCGGCTCCTTCTTCCAAGTATATGCGTTCCCACCGTTGTATTGTCCCGATTGCAGATGTTGGGGATACCCCTTGTAAATATTTTCTTACTGTTTCTCTATAACTCAAATGGTGTTCTCGCATATCTACTATAACACTTATTTTGAATTCAGTCGAGTATTTTCGTTGTATTTGTCCCTTTTTTGCCATAAAAATATGCACCTCCAAAAGTGTCTAACTTTTGGGGTGCATATCA
>JAZNAG010000131.1:0-1707 GCA_045586405.1 Acutalibacteraceae bacterium
GAGAAATTTCTCTTCTTTTTTTTCACGCATAGCCATCCTCCTTTCCTATTCTATCAATTTCTATCAATAGAATTATAGTCCCCGATGATACCATTATACAATGCACGGTCTTTTTTGTCAAGCAACGACCTGTATCCCTTCTGTAAACAAAATGGGGCACCCAGGGGTGTCTTCCATAAAGTAGGTTTTACCTGCTGTGCAAAAACAATTTCGTAGGGGCGACCAGTCGCCCGCGGGCGTTCAATGAACGCCCCTACATTACAAAAGGACAGAGATTTTTCGTCTCTGTCCTTTTTCACACGCCTTGCCCCACAAGGTTATGGTGTGTTACACTTTATAGGTGTACTGTCGGGAGGGAATGAGCCTCCCTTGTGTAAAGGGAGGTGGCTTGCGTAGCAAGACGGAGGGATTGTAAAAAGCTAATTTCTACCAAAAAACAATCCCTCAGTCACCTTCGGTGACAGCTCCCTTTGCACAAGGGAGCCTTTGGGTTGTGCGTCCCGAAAGTCTGTCTGCTTTTCCTGACAAGCACTGCTTTTGTGGGCACAAAAGCAAAACATATATTCATCAAGTGGACTAATTCATAAATTTATGATATAATATTCTAAAACCCACCTAACATTTCCATAAACGCGCGGACTATATAAGTGAAAGCATTGATCAATCGCTTGGAGAAACAAATGAAAAAAAGAGACTTGCTGAATTTTTTTGATGACAACTTGCTTGATAAGCTATTTGGCTTTTGTTATGCAAGAACAAACGACAGCTACGAGGCAGAGGAACTATGCTCGGATATAATCTATTCCCTCGTTAAAGTTGCCAATAGTGATGGAGAGATCGAAAGCGTATATTCGTTTATTTGGAGAGTAGCTCGTAATGTTTATGCTGACTTTTCCGATAATCGAAGAAAACGCGCGGAAACTATTTATGAAGGCGATTCGGAAGAAATCCTTCTTGGTGTTGCAGAAGAAGACACTTCTGATGATACCGCAGAACTATTAACATCCGTGTACCGCAGAATTGCTTTTTTGACAAAAGCATACCGCGAAGTTATGATAATGTTCTACATAGACGGTCTTTCCACGGCTCAAATAGCCAAAGCGCAAGGAACAAGTGAAGGAGCTGTTCGTCAAAGGCTCTTTTCGGCAAGACAAAAGATCAAAAGTGAGGTAGAAGAAATGGCAGAAACTTATAATAAGCCGGTGGCGCTTGATAAAATTGATTACGTGATTTGGGGAACAGGTAGTCCTGCATGGGGAGATCCTCGTAACGTATGCACGAGAATGTTCTCAAATCATATCGTGTGGCTTTGCCACAAGAAGCCGATGAGTGCTTCTGAAATTGCAGAGGAACTGAACGTTCCCACCATTTACGTTGAAGAAGAACTTGAAATCCTCCGTAAAGGTGAAAACGGGAAGTACGGTTTTCTTCGTCGCTTGGAAAACGGCAAATATGCGCTTAATTTCATCTTGCTTGATAAGGATGTATTTGAAAAAGCAAATGCCATTTATACAGAGCAGTTGCCTAAGATCTGCGAAACCATATCAAACTATATTGAGGAACATAAAGCAGAATACCTTGCTTTCCCGTATTTGAACAAGAAAGTTGATATGAATCTTATTCTTTGGCAGCAGATATTCCGTATTGCTGATGCCTTCTCGTATTGTGTTGAGTGTGCTTTGAAGAAAAATCATTTTGCGGATGTTG
>JAZNAG010000132.1:0-6319 GCA_045586405.1 Acutalibacteraceae bacterium
AGGTAATATTTCCTCGGTTATTGCTTCGCCGTTTTCGCCTACAAAGTTTTCAATACCAAGCTCACGCATTTTCTTGATAAGCTCAATCTGACGTACTGTTCTGTCAGCCGCAAAAGCCTCAAAACCGTTTGTAGCAGCGTCTGCGGCCACAGACATAATATCATATACCTTCGCCTGAATATTTGCTATAACTTCTTTGCCGAAGCCGCAAATATATTTTAAAGGGCTGGTTACAACGGAATAAAGAGCAAAGAGTATGGGCAACTGAATAAGGAGAGGAAGGCAACCGCCCATTGGGTTGAAATTTTCTCTCTGATAAAGCTCCATAATCTCATTCTGCAGCTTCTGCTGAGTTGCTTTATCGTTTCTGCCTGCATATTTTTTGCGTATCGCCTGCTCCTTTGGACGGAGCTTTGCCTGTTTTACCGAATTTTTCTGCTGCTTGATTCCAAAGGGAAGAAGAAGCACCTGAAGTGCTACGGCAAACAAAAGAAGCGCAAGAACGTAGTTGTTTGTTAAAAAGTAGCAACCCTTCATTATCCAGCCAAGAGGCACGTTTATAATATCCATCATCTATGTAAACACTCCTTGTTACATATTGTATTTTTCATTTCTTTTTCTTTTCGGGAACAGGGTCGTATCCACCCTTTGAAAAGGGATTACATCTTAATATGCGCCATATCGTCAGAAACAGTCCCACAAAAAATCCCCGTTTTTCAAATGCCTCAATGGCATACTGTGAGCAGGTAGGTGTAAACCGGCAACAAGGTGCTTTTAATGGGGATATAAACTTTCTATAAATCTTTACAATAAAGACAGCCGCATATTTCATTTTATCTGCATAGACAAGGCAGAAAAAGCCCTGTCAAGATCCTTTTTTACGTCAGTTGACTTTGCTTTTACTATTCCCGAGCGCGCCACTATAACGATAAGATAGCCGCGCATTATTTTGTTATCTTTATCGGAAAGTCTGTAGGCTTCGCGTATTATTCTTTTACACCTGTTTCTTATGACAGCCGAACCCAATTTTTTAGTAACGGTTAAACCAACACGGTTTATCTTCTTTTTTTCGGGATTTTCTTTTGCCAGCCTTGATGCCGCAAGGTCCTTCAGTACGTAAATCACAACATTTTTACCGACAAATTTTTTACCTTTAGAATACGCCTTTGAGTAAAGATGATTCTCTTTTATTGCGCGCAGTTTCATTGTTATCTCAACATTTCCTTCTTTATTCATCTAAACTTAAATAAAAGGTATATTTTCTAAAAAAACAGTAAAAACCCCCGAAATACGGGTTATGTCCCCGAATACTTCGGCGGTTTCATGCAGTTTCATAAAATGTTAGTGTTGTCTGCATACTTCAATACAACCCGAATAAATACATCGGGTTGTATATCTGTCTGCAAAACGTTTTTAAAAGAGATTAATAGGTAAGTCTCTTTCTTCCCTTAGCGCGTCTTCTCTTGAGTACCTTTCTGCCGTCTGCGGTTCTCATTCTCTTTCTGAAACCGTGTTCAACTTTTCTCTGACGCTTTTTAGGCTGGTAAGTTCTAAGCATATTTGCACCTCCTTAACCATACGGAAACTATCACACATTGGTGAGTAAACAGCTTTATATTTCAAAATGAATATAAAATCGCACAATAGCACCTAATATTATACACAACAAATGTAAGGTTTGTCAAGGGCTTTTTAAAAATTTTTTTATATTTATCAAAAAATATGCGATTAAAAAACACTTTTGTTGATATAACTCTTGCTTTTTTAATCTTAATATGATATAATATATATAATATATTATTTATTAAAGAAAGGACATAATTATGCAGCCATTCAGCGATATATGGAAGCTTACCGTAAATGAACTTACGGAAAAATACGGTCAGACAGTAGCGGATCTTTGGTTTACCTGCCTTATACTGCATGATATAAATGATTCTCAGGCAGTCATTATCTGTGATATGCCCTACAAGTACGTTATTATTAAAAATAAATACATAGATTCAATATCGGAAGCACTTGCAAAAGTTATCGGTTTTACCGTTGAAGTTATTTTACTTGATAAGACCACAAATCCCCAGGAATATTCTAAATACGTTCACGACAGCGGTGAAATTCCTGAGCCGGTTAACCTGGCGGACAGAGTAATAACCCCTCCTTCAATTGAAAATATAATATCCCCAATCGGAGAAGATAAACAGGCAACAGATATAAGCGGCGGTCAATTTGAAAGCCAAAGACCACAGCCCGTATCCGGATATAATGAATACACCTTCGATAACTTTATTGTGGGACAGTCAAATAAGTTTGCTCACGCGGCTTCAATAGCAGTTGCAAACGAGCCTGCCTGCAAATCCACCGCAGAATCTTTTACCTACAACCCTCTTTTTATCTACGGCCCAAGCGGTCTCGGTAAAACACATCTTCTTTACGCTATAATAAATCACATAAAATCAACCCGCCCGGAGCTTAAAATAGTTTACGTAAAGGGCGAGGAGTTTACAAATCAGCTTATTGACAGCATTTCTAAGAAGACACCCGAGCAGTTCAGAGAAAAATACAGAACCGCCGACGTACTTCTTATCGACGATATTCAGTTCATCGCCGGACGTGATTCCACCCAGGAAGAATTCTTCCACACTTTCAATGCTCTTTATGAGGATCATAAGCAGATAATCCTCACATCTGACCGTCCTCCGAGAGATATTCAAACCCTTGAGGACAGGCTTAAAACAAGATTTGAATGGGGAATAACCGCTGATATTCAGCCACCCGATGCAGATCTCCGAGCTGCTATCTTAAAGAAAAAAGCCGCTTCATTAAATTTGACCCTTGATAACGAAGTCCTTGATTTTCTTGCTCAGAACCTAAAGAGCAATATAAGGCAGGTTGAAGGAGCTATAAAAAAACTTGGAGCTCTCAGTCTTTTGACCGGAACTCCAATAACGATAGAGCTTGCTAAAAATTCACTTTCAGATCTTATAACAGGTGACGAACCTGCAAGTGTTACAGTTGACAGGATTCTTGAAAAGGTAGCAAAAAAATACGGAACAACCGCAGAAGATATAAAGGGAACAAAGAGAACAAAGGAAATTGCTTATGCAAGGCACATATCCGTATATCTTATAAAGAAGCTTACGGATCTTTCCCTTACCCAGATAGGAAAGTATCTGCGCCGTGATCATTCTACTATTATTTCTTCACTTAAAACCGTAGAAAAAGAGCTTGGTGCAAACACCCAGACAAATGCGGATGTAAATGAGCTTATAAAGGAAATAAAGTCGTTTTAAGTTATAAACAATTTTATAAACATATAACAATATTTTTTCCACATTTATCAACACTGAAAGAAAAAATAAAACTATAAAATTTAAGTCTGTTTTTATTCAACATATTACCAACCACTTAAAAACATTCTTAATTTATTTAATTTACTCATTTTTTCCTTTTACAGAACCTATTTTTAAAGTGTCAACATTTTAAACACCCCCTACTACGACTACTACTAAATTATTTTTCTTATTTTTATATTATTTTATTTTTTTAAAACAAAAAAGGAGACGAAACTGTTATGAAAATCAAATTCAGCCGTCCTATTATACAAGACGCAGTAAGCAATGCAATGTACTGCGTATCAAACAAGAATACCATAAGTGCAGTTGAGGGAATTCTCATAAGCTGTGAAAACGATAAGGTTGTTCTTACTTCCTATGACCTTGAAAAAGGTATGAGAATAGAAATAGATGCCGAAATAGAAGAACCCGGTGCCTGCATTATAAACGCGCAGAGTCTTAATTCCATGATAAGACTTATGCCTGCAGGAATAATTGAGCTTTCTGTAAATGAATACTTCAGAGCAAAGCTCTCCTGCGGAAATTCTGAATTTGAGATTAATGCAATGGACGAAAGAGAATTTCCTACTCTCCCTGATATGGAAAACGGAATAGGATTAAATATAAAGCAAAGTGATATGAAGAGCATCATATCCCAGACTTTGTTTGCAGTTGCACAGAACGATGCACGTGCTACATTTAACGGTGCTTATTTTAAGCTTAAAGGTAACCGTATAACAGCTGTTGGATGTGACAGCTTCCGTCTTGCTATAAGAGATAAGGTATGCGAGCTTGAAAACGTAACTGAAAATAACCTTGATACCTCATTTATAATTCCCGGAAAAACTCTTTCGGAGCTTCTTAAAATACTTAATGATTCCGATGAGAACGTAAATATAAGTATTACAAGAAAGCAGGCAATATTCAATTTTGAAAAGCGCAATATTATGTTCTTCTCAAGACTTATTGAGGGAGAATATATAGATTATGAGAGAATAATTCCTCAAAACAGTTCAATCTTCGTTGATATAGACAGGGAAACCTTTGAGGGAGCTTTAAACAGAGCATCGCTTGTAACCGACGATTCTGCAGGAAAGAACAAATCCCTTGCTCGTTGTCATTTCTATGATAACAAGCTAGAAATAACATCTGTTTCTGTCAATGGAAAGGTAAGGGATGAAATAAGTACTTCTCATAACGGCAGTGAAATAGAAATTGGGTTCAACTGCCGCTATCTTACAGAAGCTCTTAAAGCTTCAATGTGTGATAAGCTACGTCTTTGCCTCTCCTCACCTTATATAAGTATGGTAATAGAGCCTCTTGAAAAAGATGAAAACGACAAATTTACGTTCCTTGTTCTTCCTTGTAAGATGAAATGACGGTAAATAAGGTAAGCTACAGAAATTTCAGAAACATAAGGCAAGCAGATATAGAATTTAAAGAGGGAGTAAACGTCCTTATCGGAAATAATGCCGAGGGAAAGACAAATGCCCTTGAGGGAATATATCTTATGGCTTCCGGAAAGAGCTTCCGAACTCCGAGAGAACGTGAGATGGTGAAGTTTGGAGAGCCTTTCTTTGAAGTTTCTCTTACTATGGAAGATTTAAGCCGTGAGCAGGAATTATATTTTAAAGCCTACAACGGTGAAACTTCAAAACGTAGGGAATGTAAAAAAAACGGAGTTTCAATACCGAGAATATCCGAAATGATAGGAGTTTTCAGAGCTGTTCTGTTTTGTCCTGAACACCTTGCCATAGTAAAGGCAGGTCCGGCTGAAAGACGTTTGTTTCTCGATATAGCCCTGTGTCAGCTGAGACCGGTTTATTTGAAATCTCTCCAGAGATTTGGTAAAATACTCTCACAGAGAAACGCTCTCCTAAAACAGCTTTCCGAGGGAGATGGAGATGTTACAGTTCTTGAAATATATTCCGAACAGCTTGCAAAAGAATCGGCACTTATATATAGGATGAGAAATGAGTATATAAAAAGGCTTGATTTGTTTGTGAAAAAGTTTTTTTGTGAACTTTCGAGCAGTGCTGAAGGAGAAATATCAGAGATTCCCGAGATTAAATTTAAAAACAGCTTAAAAGAAGACCTACAAGCAAGTGAATCAGAAATATACGAAAAATATCTTCATCTTCTAAACTCAAATGTACAACGGGAAATTGCTGCAGGAATAACACTTTACGGCTCTCATAAAGACGATATAGAAATATATATTGACGGAAATGAGGCTAGACAGTTTGCATCCCAGGGTCAGCAGCGCTCCATTGCTCTTGCAATGAAGCTTGGGGAGGGTGAAATATCAATGGAATATTCAGGAGAATATCCCGTATTTCTCTTTGATGACGTTTTAAGTGAGCTTGACCCGATGCGTCAGAAATTTATTCTTTCGCGGCTTGATAAAAGGCAGGTTATAATGACCACCTGCACACCACCGCCCGTTTCTAGTGATGCCAACTTTATAAATGTTGACAGCGGTAATTATACGCTGTTTTACGAGAGGTAAATATGTACGTTCACGCAGGAAATAACCGCCTTATCAGGACTCGCGAGATAATAGGAATATTTGATATGGACACGGCAACCATTGCTCTGCCCACACGGGAATACCTTAAAAAAAAGGAACGTCTTGGCAGAATGATAAATATAAAGGAAGAAATACCAAAGTCATTCATAGTTACTGTGAATGATAGTGGCGAAGACACGGTATATGTTTCCCAAATATCCACACAGGCCATTGCCGGCAGGATAATTTCAGGTATAAAAGAATAAGATTTCCGAAATTTTTGCCCTTGTGGGCTTAAAAAAATACAGAGGTTATAAAAAATGTCAGAACAAGTAAAAAATAGTTACGATGAAAGCCAAATACAGGTACTTGAGGGTCTTGAAGCGGTAAGAAAACGTCCCGGTATGTATATCGGTTCCACTTCAATAAGAGGTCTTCATCATCTGGTTTACGAAATCGTTGATAACTCTATTGACGA
>JAZNAG010000133.1:0-1860 GCA_045586405.1 Acutalibacteraceae bacterium
TCGGGATAACTGCTTAAGCTTAATCGCTTGTAAAGTCACCTGTTCCACTTTGTCACCTCCCTTAAAGAAATAATTATATAATATAGTATCGAAGTTTAAGAAACGCTATCTTCTTCAGATGACTTCTGAGCCACCCTCTCAAGAATTTCTTCTTGCATTTCTTTGGCTTCAAGATACTTATATTCCTCTAATTGCTTTTCTTCGAGTTTGTCAAGCCCCGAAACTTCTTGCGAAGCACTTACAACAACTTTAATTTGTGCATCCACTCTTGCTTCTGCACGTTTTAACTCTTCATAAAGATTGTTAAGCTGTAATCTTGTGTTTTCTGAGTGAAACTTATAAAGCATAAGTTCATTCGCCATTAAACCATTTTTACTTTGCTTAAACTCTTCTTCACGGCTTTTGCGATGATTTTCTAAATTTTCAATATCCATCTCAATCTTCGCTCTCTCCGCCTGAAGATGCCTTAAGGTTGTCTTTTCTTTTTCGAGGACCTGCTCCTTGTAACTACGCATTCTGGCTAATGAAAATTGAAAAGATTTCATTTAAAACACCTATTGTACTGCAAGTTGGAGAAGTCTTAGTGTATCTTCGAATCTTGTCGGTTCTTCAACCGGTTGCTTTAAAAATTCGTTGATTTTCGGCATATGACTTATTGCATTATCAAGCTCGGGGTTATTACCCGGTTTATAAGCACCAATGGAAATAAGGTCCTCATTTTCTTTATAAATGGACATCATATTTCTGAGTTTCCCCGCTGCCTGCTTTTGTTCTGGAGTAGCAATACCGCTCATAAGACGGCTTAAGCTATTAAGAACATCAATAGCAGGATAGTGGTTTCTTGATGCTATTTTTCTTGATAACACTATATGACCATCAATGATACTTCTGACGGTATCAGAGATTGGTTCGTTTGTATCATCACCTTCTGAAAGAACGGTGTAAATACCTGTGATAGAGCCGGTTTTAAAGTTACCGGACCTTTCGAGTAATTTTGGTAAAGACGAGTAGATTGAAGGAGTGTAACCCCTTGCAACCGGTGCTTCACCAGTGCTAAGACCGATTTCACGCTGAGCCATTGCAAAACGAGTTAAAGAGTCCATCATTAAAAGAACATCTTTACCTTGCCTTTGGAAATACTCCGCAATAGCTGTTGCTGTCTGTGCACATTTAAAACGCATAAGAGCTGGTTGGTCAGACGTCGCAACAACCAATACCGAACGCTTCTGCCCCTCAGGACCTAAGTCACGCTCAATAAATTCAACAACCTCTCTGCCACGCTCGCCTACGAGTGCAATAACGTTAACATCGGCTTTAACGTTTCTGGCAATCATACCCATAAGAGTACTTTTACCAACGCCACTACCTGCAAAAATACCCATACGCTGACCCTTACCTATGGTAAGAAGTCCGTCTATACACCTTACCCCCAACTCGATAACCTCGTTGATTGGTGGACGTGCCATTGGGTTTTCAGGAGCACCGCTTATAGAAATAGAAGTGCCTTCAGTAATCGGTTCTTTATTGTCAATCGGATTGCCAAGAGCATCAACTGCTCTGCCTACAAGCTGGTCACTGGCAAGAACGGTAAGCTTTTTACCTGTATTTATAACCTTGCAACCGTAGCCTATTCCGTCAACCTCCTGATAAGGCATTAAAAACGCCGTACTCTCAGAAATTCCGACTACCTCTGATAAAACAACTCCTGTTTCACCTGGGAGAAAAATTTTGCAAATATCGCCAATACTACAAGTTAAGCCTGTTGCTTCAACGGTCATACCGATTATTTTGTTAATTCTACCTTCACGTGTCAAGGTATCTGTTAACTGCAATACTTTCTGGTATTTTGTTAAATCAATA
>JAZNAG010000134.1:0-4016 GCA_045586405.1 Acutalibacteraceae bacterium
CATGGGCAGAGTTACCTCAGGCGAAGGCGGACAGATTCTTTTGGAAAGAGCTCAGGAGGTTCTTGATGTGGAATTCCCTGAACTCAGCAAGAAGATAAAGCTTCACATTCCCGACGAAAACTCACGCCGTGTAGGTCAGTCCGTTGCTGCGGCAAGCTTACCTGAAATCAAATAATGACACCATAATCAAAACCACCGGTGAAACCGGTGGTTTGCACTGCCCCTATAAGGGGCTATTACTGGCTTGACCCCTAAAAGGGGTTTTGAAGTTTAGCACCGCATTACATTCTCAGCAGCCGCTCACGTGCGGCTGTTTATTTTTGCTCACTTTGTCTGGTTACCCGTAAACGGGTCTATGTACTCTTTCATTGTAATTTGGTCTCTTGCATAATCTTCTTCTAACTGATTTCTTATATATTCTGCAATCACCTTTTTATTTCGACCGACTGTATCTACATAGTATCCTCGACACCAAAAACTTCGACTTCCATACTTATACTTTAGATTTGCGTGTCGGTCGAAAATCATTAATGTACTTTTTCCCTTGAGATATCCCATAAATTGTGCTACACTTATATGCGGTGGTATACTCACTAACATATGGATATGATCTTTACAAGCTTCTGCTTCTATTATTTCTACGCCTTTTTGTTCGCAGAGTTTTCTTAAGATTTCTCCTATGTCTTTTTTCAATGTACCATATATTACTTGTCTCCTGTATTTTGGTGCAAATACTATATGATACTGACATCTGTATTTTGAATGTGCACTACTCTTTATCTCGTTTTTGTCTGTCTTAATTTTCATTGTTTAAAACCTCCTTGTATTTTAGTAATGCGGTCGCCAAACCTTTACTATTATACTTGGAGGTTTTATATATTATCAAGTGAGTCGGGGCTTGCATTTAGCTCGCCCGTTTTGGCTTTGCTGAAGCCTTCTTTCACCCCTGGTAGAACCAGGGGTTTATTTCCACGCATAAATGCACCAAAAAGGGGATGTAAAAACTTGCGATTTTTTACATCCCCTTAATCTCTTTTCTATATCTGAATACTGCTCAGTTAAATCTGTTTCATACCCTCATCTAAGCCTTTACTGTTTTCACATCACTGTAATATCCGCAGTACTTTTCACCGCCCGAAACCACATATGCTCTGATTTTAACATAGTATTTCTTACCCTTTATCAGATTTTTAAAGGTATACGACAGACTCGCTCCGGACTTTACGCTTACGGATTTCGCATTGCTGAAGCTCTTATTTGTGCTGATAAGGATTTCGTAGCCACGGCAGCTCTGCTTAACCGATTTAACGGTTATTTTGCCCGACGAGGCAGTAAGCTTTCTGATTTTCGCTTTCTGCGGCTTGGTTACTACCTTGATTTTCTTTGAGGCTGAATAAATCCTTTCATCTCCCGATTTTTTGTAGCCTTTGATAATAAAGGTATATTCTTTACCGCTTTCAAGCTTTTTACCGTCAAGCTTTTTTACGGTATATGAAAGCTTTTCGGTATCCTTTATCAGTGTATTCTTTTTCCCTTTAAGATAAATCTCATACCCGTCTGAACCCTTTGCCTTGCTCCATGACAAAAGAACCGAGGTAAGTGAAGGTACGGCAGAGATACTCTTGACTGCGGCAGGTCTTATCTTAAAATATAATGTTTTGGTGCCCTCATAATTGCCTTTAAGGGTAACCCTTAC
Organism: Acutalibacteraceae bacterium; assembly: GCA_045586405.1. GTDB lineage: Bacteria > Bacillota > Clostridia > Oscillospirales > Acutalibacteraceae > SIG607. The sequence continues at coordinate 1,697 of JAZNAG010000134.1, forward strand.
ACTGTAAGAGCCTGTCTTTTTTCTCCCCTTCTGATATTTCAGGGTGTAGTCGGTTCCCTTTTTAAGCAGATTACCCTTAGAGTCTTTTACGGTTACGTCAGGTGTTTTGACCTTGCCGTCATATGTATAGGTTTTCCTTTCAAGCTTAACCGATGAAGCTTTGCTTATTGCTTTGCTGCTATAAAGCTTTTTACAGACGCTGCACTCTTTTCTCTTTTCACCGTCTTTTTTCAGTGTAGCCTTTTCGGTTACATACACAGGTGTGTGAGCGGTCTTACCGTAAAAAACAGTGTCGGTTTTAGCGTAGCATCTGAGGCAATATCTGCCTCCCTCACCTTTTTCCGTGCAGCTTGACTGCTTAAAGCAAACCGTTTCCTTTGAGTAATTATGACCGAGAGAGTCTGTCATATCGCCCTTAAAGGAATAGCCGCAATCACAGCTGAAAACCGTGTAGCCTTTTTCCGTGCAGGTGGGCACGGCAGTATAAAGTGCCGAAAACACGTGCTGATGCTCCGCACCGTAGGCGGCAAACTCAGCTGCGAGCAGAAGTATTATTACTGTAATTAAACAGAAAATATATTTTTTTGCTTTCATTATATCACCGGTCCGTTACCACTCTCTGATAATTTCAGGGTTTTCAAACACCTCTTCGATTTTTCTCAGCAGAGGCATCACATCGTCAAGAGCACCTATTCTGTGGTCAAAGGTAAAGTGAACAGGCATAATCTTTTTTACACCTATGTCCACTTCTCCCCTTTCATTTCTGAAAGCATATTCTCTGTCGCTTACCGTTCCGATGCCGTAAAGAAAAACCTGCGGATAAAGCAGAGGGGCATATCCTACATTGGCAGGAGTAAACTTTTCGTTGAGCATCCCCCAGTTTGTAAAGCAAACTGTACCCTCGTTGACATCCTGAGGAACAAGAGTGGCCTTTTTGGGAAGCTTTTTCTTTTTAAACAAATCAGATACATTCATAACCTTGTTTTTGCCGAAAAAGCCTGTAAATAACTGCATAAAGCTGGTAATAAGCTTACCCTTAAGAGCAAAGCCGGTCAGTCTGTAGGAAAGATTATCCAGAAGCAGTCTGTCAATATCGGAATTTTTGGTTGCTTTAAGAAGAAAATCGACCTGTGCCTGAAGAGCCTTAAGGCTTTTGTTTTCAGTCTCACGCACCTTTACGGTGAAGGTCTCACCGTTTTCGAGTCTGACAGGCATAGAGATATCGATATGCTTTTTAATAATCAGCCTTCCTGTGGTCGATTTTTTATTAAAGTCAAGATGAGCATTAAGTCTGGGGGCAGCCTTAAGGCCTTCGATAAGAGCCTTCATCATTACTACATTAAAGGATAAATCAAAATCAGCCTCCTGCTTATATGCCTTGTATTCATTCCAAAGCTCAGTTACATCGACCTCATAAAAGCACGATGCTCCGACCGTGTCATTCTGTGTTTTGGTGAAAATGTAGCCCGCACATCTTTTTTTCAGATTAAAATACTCTATCTCATCGCCCTCTGCGGGAGAATTAAATGCTAACCTCATATACTGCTTTAATTTCATTTTGCTCTTCCTTTCACTTTTCTCTGTAATAATTATATATTTTAATCTTTTTGATGTCAACGGAAAGAATTATTTTTAATCTTATCTTAACTTTATAAAAATATAAAAGAGCCTGCACGATGAATGCAGGCTCAGATATTTATTTTTCGTTAAGTGTCTGTGCTCTTTTATCGGCGAGCTCTACTATCATTTTATCCTGAAGCTTACCGTGGATAGGATAAAATATAAAGGATATGCCGTAAAGACCTCTTGCCAGAGCGGGAAGGATACAGAATACTATCCAGATACCTCTGAGAACACCGGGGTCCTTGTTAGCGATATCGTGACCGAGCTCATCCTTCATGGGAACATAATTAATCCAGTGAAGAACCATACCTGAAAGCCAGCCTGTGACGGCAGTTGCGAGCTTGATGAAGTATCCCTGTACAGTGGTAACGAGAGCTTCGTTACGAAGTCCGTGCTTCCACTCCATATAGTCGAGAGTATCAGCCGTTAGAATCGGGTTACACACATTAATAACCTTATTCGGCAGACCTGCTACGGTAAGTAAGACAACAACAATAATAAAGTTAAGTATGCTCTTATCCTCGAAATTATCACTTAATATGGCACCGTTAGGATAACCGAGCACAAACATAAGCATATAGGCACCTAATCCGAAAAGACCTGCACCGATTGCGGTGGTTCTGGCACCAAAGCGTCTTACCAGCTTAGCCGCAAAGGGAACCATAAAGTAATTCGGAATGCCGGTAAAGAGACCGCA
>JAZNAG010000135.1:0-2007 GCA_045586405.1 Acutalibacteraceae bacterium
AATCGTCTTGACGATGATTGCACCATAGATAGCTTATTACAAGATAATATGCAATTATTAGAACTTTGTAAAAAGAATAACGTAAACTATGTGCTTATAGATGATGAATATAAAATTGATATGGATTTTTGAGGTTCTAAGATGAAAAAAATTATGGTCATAGGTTGCCCAGGTGCTGGTAAAAGCACTTTTTCAAGAGCACTACGCGACAAGATGGGTTTGCCTCTTTTCCATTTGGATATATTGTTTTGGAACTCTGATAAAACCAACGTTTCACGCGAGGAATTTGATCAAAAGCTCTCACGTATTTTAAAACAAGACAAATGGATAATCGATGGCAACTACGGTAGAACTCTTGAAATGCGCCTAAAGGAATGTGATACGGTTTTCTTACTTGATTTTCCAGTTTCGGTGTGCCTTTCAGGTGTAGAGTCGCGTATCGGGAAACCGAGAGGGGATATGCCTTGGATAGAACAAGAATTTGATGTGGAATTCAAAGAGTGGATAATAAATTTTCCTAAAAAAGAGTTGCCGCATGTATATTCGTTACTTGAAAAATATAAAGATAAAAATGTTATTATTTTCAAATCTCATAATGAAATAGATGAGTTTTTGAAAAAATTATGAAATCATATTGTTTTAAGTTATAACAAACAACCGCTGAAAGCATAAAAACTTCAGCGGTTTCTGCTTTTTTCTCTCTCGTGTTCTTAATCGCACTCTCTTGCAACCTAATGTTCAACCCCAGACACGCCGGCCTCCTCAATGGTGGCGCTGTTATGTGGTGATACGAATCATTTTGTAAAGTATCCAAAGAATAAGGTATTGAGAAAAAGCATACGAAATGGTATAATTAATATATAAACTAAATTTTAGGAGGGCACACAAATGAAAACCATTATTATAGGCGGTGTTGCAGGTGGCGCAACTGCGGCGGCGCGGCTTCGCAGACTGGATGAAAAAGCCGAAATCATTATTTTAGAGCGTGGCGAATATGTGTCCTTTGCCAACTGCGGTCTGCCGTATTATATCGGCGGTGTCATCACTAACCGCGAGGACTTAACTCTCCAAACTCCAGAGAGTTTCAAAGAAAGGTTTAATATTGATGTCAGAGTGTTAAACGAGGCGGTTAAGATAAGCCCCGATACCAAAACTGTTACCGTCAAAAATCTTCGCACAGGCGAAACCTATGAAGAATCCTACGATAATCTTATTTTGTCTATGGGTGCAGAACCCATACGGCCGAATATTGAGGGGGCTGACGGCGACAACGTTTTTACTCTTCGCAACATTCCCGACACCCTGAAAATCAACAACTATATCGCTACCGCAAAACCGCGCTCGGCGGTGGTCATCGGCGGCGGATATATTGGTGTTGAGATGGCGGAAAATTTAGCACAGGCAGGGCTAAAGGTTGCAATCGTAGAGCTTGCCGACCATCTGATAGCGCCCCTCGACTTTGATATGGCGGCGGACGTTCATCGCTATATCAAATCCAAAGGCATTTATCTGCACCTTAATAACGGCGTAAAGGCGATAAACGGAAACACTGTCATTTTGCAAAACGGCGAAATTACCGCCGATATGATCATTATGTCTGTCGGTGTCCGTCCCGAAACCGCTATTGCCAAGGAATGCGGAATAGAACTCAACCAACGCGGTAGCATTGTTGTAAACAACAAAATGCAGACCAATATACCGAATATTTATGCTGTCGGTGATGCAGTTGAGGTTGAGGATTTTATAACAAAAAAATCTGCCTTTATTCCTCTTGCAGGGCCTGCAAACAAGCAAGGCAGAATTGCGGCGGATAATATTGCGGGATACGAGAGCGTTTATACCGGCACGCAAGGCTCGGCAGTGCTTAAACTCTTTGATATGACAGTTGCCACCACAGGACTTAACGAAAAGACAGCCGCGGCGGCAGGCATTGATTACGATAAGACCTATACCTATTCGGCATCTCACGCCACCTATTATCCGGGGGCGGCACAGATGTCAATAAAA
>JAZNAG010000136.1:0-3316 GCA_045586405.1 Acutalibacteraceae bacterium
AGCAAAAACATCAACTTCATATTTATCTGAATTCAGATTGTTAAGCAGAGATATAAAGCTTTTTTCTGCTCCGCCGTTACCCAGAGCAGGTATAATAAACAAAACCTTTTTCATCTGCCTACCTCCTGAATATATTTAATAAATTATACCATTCCCTGATGTTTTTTTCAATATAATAAAGCCAAATAACAAATTTAATTCCCCTGAAAACAATAAAAAAAGAGGAAATGTTTTTTTCGCTCACATAACCTCTTTTTCAAAAATTATCTTTATCTGATTTTTTTCAAAAATCTTAACATCCAGTTCTTTTCAATTTTTATCCATACAACCGAAACTGCTATGCTCAACAAATATACAATTATCCCCGAAACAAAAAGATATTTATTCATTTGCATGTATCCGGGAATCAACTTCATTATCAAAATAATAGCCGGATGTATCAGATACACCAACGTTGAGATAATTCTGATTTCTTTTGAATGTCTGATCTTTACGTTTTTAAAAGAAAACAAAAAGCAGAATATACTAATCACTAACGGTATGTGTGATAACTGCAGCGCACCATAAGTGCCACCATCCCATGACCATTTGTTATCTATAAGTGTAATCTCAGCTATAGATAACGAGAACGAAACAAGTAACCCTATAAGACTAATGTTCCTTGGCAAAACTTTTTTATGCTCTGCGAAATACGCACCTAACGCAACATACACAAACCCGAAAAACAATCCGCACCGCGGGCCACCGATAAAGCGGTTAAAGATATTGTTTATCAGCCAATTTGTAACAGAAAAACCTTCAACAACAGGTTTTACCAAAAAGTAATAAGGTTGCAAGAATAATCCTATAACAAAAAAAACAATTGATATTATCAATGTGCTTTTCATACTGAGCCATTTACGTGCTATAAAAACAAGTGCGACACCAGTAAATAAGGATGAAAGATACCATAAGTGCAGATAGCTGTCACCTCTTACGGTTGCATACTCAATATATACAAGCAGATCTCTTAAGCCAAACCCGTTTTTTATCCATTCCGGAAGTTGCGCAATAACGAGATAAACAAAGCTCCAAATAATGTACATAAATAATATTCTGTTGAAATATCTTTTTATTGTTTCTCGACTTTTTTCACACATAACTTTTTCTTTTGGAATTTTTCTGAACAAAAAATAACCTGCAAGAAAAAAGAATATCGGCACTGCAACGCGAAACAATCCCTGTACAAAATACAACTCCATCTTGGAATTGGCAGCTCCTATTCCTGTATGAATACATACAACAAAAAAAGACAGAATTAACTTTACTATATCAAAGATTGCAAATCCTTCTGATTCCGTTTTCAGTGTTTTACAATCAATATTTTGCGACAATATATTCAACTCCTTTTGAACACAAAAAGTCATTTCATTTAATTTGTGTTCAAATTATATACCATCCTTTGCATCGGTGTCAAGCGACTCAAAAAACAAGAACCTTTTTCACCTTCTCGCCTCCTTCGAGACTGATTATACCATTATGATTGCCCTTTTTCAACCTTGATAAATTTGACAGCTAGACTTTTATTGACAAAAAAACCTTTTATGTATATAATCGTTTTGTAAATAAAATAATGGAGGTATAAAATTATGGCAAATTGTTTGCGTTGTGAAAAAGAAATCCCCGACGGAATGAGCTTCTGCGAAAATTGCAAAGCTACTATTAACGCCGGACAGAACGGACAGCCTGCTTTCGCTCAGCAGCAACCGCAGGCACCGGCACAGCCGAAATATCAGCAAGTTCCCCCGCAGCAGAATCCCTATCAGCAGCCGAACTATCAGCAGGCTCCCTACCAGCAGAACCCCCAGCAGCAGCCGAACTATCAGCAGGCTCCCTACCAGCAGCAACCGAATTATCAACAGGCTCCTTATCAGCAGAATCCCTACCAGCAGCCGAATTATCAGCAGCCGTATCCTGCACCTGCTGTCGCAGATGCTCCGAGCACAGGTTTTGCTATTCTCAGCTTTTTCTTTCCTCTCGTAGGTCTTATTCTCTGGCTCGTATGGAAAGATAAGACTCCACTTAAGGCAAAGAGTTGCGGTAAAGGTGCTCTCATCGGTGTAATTGTTAACGTAGTATTTTCTATTATTTACGGTGTTATCATCGGTGTTGCAACATCGTCGATGATGTATTATTAAATTGCATTAATTCCTGCAAATCATAATTTTAACCCGTAGGTTTCGATATAAAACCTGCGGGTTTTATATTTTACTCATCGCCGGGTTCTTCCGATGTTGACAAATTTTTTGATTGCAACTATAATCAACTTAGATATATAAGCAGGAGGTAAATTACTATGAAAAATTGTATGCATTGCGGCAAAGAAATTGAAGGTGAAACGGGTTTTTGTCCTGAATGTTCAGCACATTCTCAGCAAGCGCCCCATCAGCAACCTTACCGACAGCCTCCTTATCAGCAACAATATCAGCAACCTTACTATCCGCCTTATCCGCAAGGGGCTTATCCACCGCCGTATCCTCCACCGTACCAACCGCCGACTGAAGTTGATGCTCCCAATACCGGGTTCGCTATTCTCTGTTTTTTCTTCCCCTTGGTAGGTCTGATACTTTGGCTTGTATGGAAAGATAAAACTCCGCTTAAGGCAAAGAGTTGCGGTAAAGGTGCTCTCATTGGTGTAATCGTCAATACAGCCGTAACTGTATTGTTTGTCATCCTTTATATTGTTCTCATTGGCTTTGCGGTTGCCGCAACAAATGCTCCCGCAATTTATTATTAACGAGCGTTTTCTGATAAAATTAACCCGTAGGTTTTCGTTGAAACCTACGGGTTTTATCATTTTATCTTATTTGTAAAGCGGGCCGTAAACTTCGCAAGCCTTTACGTCTGCTGCTTCGAGGTTCTTTGTGCCGAATGCATTCCAGCAGGCCGGACGGAAGATCTTCTCGTCAGGAACGTTGTGGAGTGTTACGGGGATACGAAGCATTGAGCAAAGTGTGATGATATCAGCACCGATGTGACCGTAAGAAATAGCACCGTGGTTTGCACCCCAATGATTCATAAGGTCATAAGCTGACTTGAACGGGCCTTCGCCTGTGCAGATAGGTGTGAACCATGTGCAGGGCCATGTGTAGTCTGTTCTCTTCCAGATTGTGTCTGAAACTTCGTCGGGAAGGTTTACTGTGTAACCTTCAGCGATCTGAACAACGGGACCGAGACCCTTAACAAGGTTAAGGCGGATCATTGTCGCAGGCATCTCTGCTCTTGTAAGGAATCTTGAAGAGTAGCCTGCACCGCGGAAGTAACCGTTGTCAGCAGG
>JAZNAG010000137.1:0-2278 GCA_045586405.1 Acutalibacteraceae bacterium
CCGATGAGATGCACCGCCAATGCAAGAAAGAGATTGTAACTTACAGAACGAAAAATGACAACACGGCGCGCCGTGTTGTCATTTAGAAAACTTTGATTATTTTTGTGTCAAATCCTGTAACACTTTTTTAGGACGACACAGGGCTAAAAGGGCAAAAAGGACGAAAAGGGCGGCAGGGAAATTTAATTCCTCCCCTGTCTTAGGGGAGGTGCCGCAGGCGGAGGGGTATATGAGGGCTATAACATTGCTGCATTTTGCCAGGCATCAGCCTGGCGCGCTGTGTCCTTTAGGCTTTTTAGGCCTTTTGGGGCTTTTCTATTGGTTTGCGGCAGGCGTCTGCCTGGCGTGCTGTGTCTTTGGGGTATTTTGGGCATTTTAGGCGTTAAGTGGCCTTGCTATTTGTGGTGCACGGCGTCAGCCTGCTCAGTGTTATTTTCTTATGCCTTCAGCCACTTGAGTTTTGCAAGGCTATATATTGGCAGGAAGGGTATGAGTAGTGGACGGTGGTGAATATAAGCCTGGAATTGTGGATTCTTGCCGTAAATCTCTTGTTGACGCATTTCAAGGCGTCGTGCGCCGCTGAACATTACGTATATGATTCCGCAGTACCCAAGTGTTGCTATAATCCATTGCCACGGTGTGCAGGCGGCGCTAAAGCTGATGATGAAACTGCCGCTCCACAGGAGTATTTCGCCAAAATAGTTCGGACAACGTACTACGCGGTAGAGTCCCGTGCTGACGAACTGTTTTGGGTCTCTTTTCTTTGTAATGCTCTTTTGTGCGTCGGCAATTGTTTCAATGAGAAAACCTACGAATGCAACAGTTGTACCAGTCCATGCCCATGCTGTGCCAACGTCTGCTCCTTTGCTTAGGTTATATAGATAGAATGTTATTGGGCTTATTTGTCCCACATATAACAAAGCGCACGAAATCCAAATCATGAACATTGTGGGTAATGGTTTACGCTCTTTGCTGTCGGGTTGATAGAGTATCTGTTTATATGATGGCGATTTCTGCTCGCGTATGAACAGATAGCCTGCAAGCCGCATGCCATATATAAATAATGTACAGCTGAAAATTACAGCCGGCAGGGTGATGGTCTCGGCAAAGATGATTGTTGTTGCTACAGTAAGTGTTGCAATTGAAAGTCCGTAACCGATGCTGAAAAAGTAGATGAAATAAATCCATCCAACTGCCGACGTGGCAAGTGATACCGCCAAAAGAATCCAAAGATAATCCATGATTTGTATTTTTGTATAATAACAAATAATGGGTGGGTAGTGTTGTGCTGGTGTGGTGAGTGGGAGAGGTGTCTGGTTTTAATTGTGGTTGTTGTGATTTTCTTTTATTCGTGCGACCAATTTTTATCATATTTTAAGTAGTCGCATATTTCTGTATTTTTTGCAGGTAGTCTTGTCGTTGGGCTAGGGATTGGCTTCGCTTTGCTTGCCCATCCCTTTTTGGGGCCTTTGCAAGAAATTAGGAAACGCTGTCGCGTTTCTATCTAATTTTATTTTATATTTCGTCGGCAAGCAAGCTTTCCGTTTCTTTTTGAGGGAGAAATTGACTTCGCTTCACTTTGTTTCGCTCGTCGATCCCTTTTTTGCGGTTCCTTTGCAAGAAACAAGAACGCTGTCGCGTTTTTCTTGTTTTGCTCTCTATCCAGTCCGTGAGCAAGCTCCCGGCTGGCTATAAAGCAAAACAAGAGAACTAAAAAGTTCTCTTGTTTCTTGCGGAGAGAGAGGCTCCAGAACTTACGAAATCATAGAATTTTATAGAATCTCAATTCGTTGTAAATTAAGTGTTTATAAAATTGTTAAATTCATTGAAACTCATAGGGTACATTTTGATATATGAAAAATTGGGTGTAATTTTGGGTGTAACTTTTTAACGCACCCAATTTATGAACATTAAAAGAAACATCATTTTTGCTTTGGAGAGCCGTAAGAAAAACGGTGTTCCCGTCATTGAGAACGTCCCCATCCGAATGAGGGTTATTTTTGCGAGCCAGCGTATTGAGTTTACAACAGGCTATCGCATTGATGCTGCTAAATGGGATGCAGACAAACAACGAGTGAAGAACGGCTGTACAAACAAACTCAAGCAGAGTGCATCGGATATCAATACCGACCTGCTCCGTTACTATACCATAATGCAGGAGGTATTCAAGGAGTATGAGGTAAAGGATATTATGCCTACTCCACAAGAAATCAAAGATTCGTTTAACAATAAGGTAAACCCAACCGAGGAGGTGCAGGAGGAGCAGAAAGGTTTTTGG
>JAZNAG010000138.1:0-1832 GCA_045586405.1 Acutalibacteraceae bacterium
AATATGCAATATTTTAAGCTTGCCGTCGGAATTAAATCTGATTGTGGTATCTGTTTCACTCTGCGAATTTGCAGGTTCAAAATTGATATTTTTGTTTTCCGGATCGAGTTCAAAATAAATTATTCCTGATACAAAAAAAACAACCGATACTAATAGTGCAATTAATATAATTTTTTTTGCCATTTTTAATCTCCTTAGACAATTAAGTTTTATTACTTTAACGTAAATTCAGCATCGTTATCCGGAAAGCCTTTATTGTTTCCGATAGTATTAAGAAGCATGCTTTTCAAATCAACCTTGATACCGTTTTTGCTGAGTTTGGGTTCTAACTTTTTAAGCACAAAGGAAAATCTTTTAAGAATACCTGAAATAAAGTTATACACGGGCGTGTCTTCTGTGTGAACACCGTCACCTAAGAAGATTCCCACACCAACTTCGCCAACAAGCTCTGATAACTTTTTATTCTTAAGAGCCTTATCGCTTTTAATAAAGAGCAGATGCTCAACTGTTCCCACAGTTATTTTATCAAAGCGTTTTCTTCCGAAAGCTTTCAGATGCTTAACAATTCCTTTGCCACCACTAAGAGCACCACGCACACGTGCAATAATTGCATCTGAGAAATGCTTGTGGAAATATTCTTGTGCCGTAAGACCGTTCATATCCCATCCGAAATCCTCAACATCAATTGTTTTGATTTTTAATGCAGAGGTTTCGTCTATTGTGATTTTTCTGTATTTTGCAGGACTGCCTACAAGACAGGCAGTGCAAACATCAATCAATCTGTTTCTCTTTTCGGTATAAAACTCATTTATGCTCTGAATGTGCATATGACCTGTCAGAACAAGCTCGACTCCGTTATCGGCAAGAAAAGAAGCAACCTTTCGCCAATCCTTGATTTTTGCATCGCCCACTAAGTCGAATACAGGTACAGGCGGAATGATGGGGTAGTGGCATATTGCAAAAACGGAGCAGTCATCTTTTTTTGCTTTATCAATCTGTTCCTTTGCCCAAGCCATAAGTCTTTCGTCCATTGCTCCTTTGGGCTGATTAAGACTGTCACAGCATATAGCCAGCATTCTTACACCTTCGGTAATTTCGGCAACATAAGAATGAGTAGGTTCATCAAAAGCTATAGCATCTCCATAACCGAAATCACGGTACATATCACAAAGGTCATTAAAGTCCGTTCCCTCAACAGGTACACGCCCGTCATCCTTTAATATGTAAGCTGAATCGTTATAATCGTGACCGGCAGTTATTACATAGACCCTTTTTCCGTTTTCCTTAAGCTTGTGAAGCTCTTTTATAAAGCTGTTGTGGCTTTCTTTTTCACCGTTTTTTGTAAGGTCTCCCGGAATTATAACAATATCTGTTTCTTTATCTTCGATGATTCGTGCAAAAGTGGATTTTACAATTGCACTGCTTTCCTTGACAAAATACTGTTCAGTGAGCATATTTTTTTCAAATGCTTTTCCTCCGGCACCTAATTCATTTTCAAAATAATGGGTATCAGTTACAAGATAAAAACTGACAGGTTTCATTTTTATTCACCCTTCATTACTGATTTTGATATACAATTATTTGCATATTAACACATAAACCAAGCGGTTTACAATGGGAATAATCTCAATACTTATTGTGAATTATCATAATTCCCTTTTCCGCAATTACTTCTGAATTTTGAAGGAGATATCCCGCAAAGGGATTTGAACCACGAAGAAAAATACTGTTGATCAGAAAAAGACATTTTTTCTGCAATTTCAGAAAAAGAGTAGTTTGTATTCATCAGATACATTTTAACGGTTTCCAACTTTTTTGTGGTGTAATACTGA
>JAZNAG010000139.1:0-2616 GCA_045586405.1 Acutalibacteraceae bacterium
CACTTATTCAGTACCAAGAAACCGAGAAACAGGCTGAAGAAGCAGATGCAGAAGAACTGAAAGCCGAGAGGATGAAAATCCGCCCCGAAAAAGAAAAAGAGACAAGGCAGACGGCTGAAACAAATTACAACATCAGCGAATACGATTTCAACCGAAGCGTTGATACCGTCTCAAAGCTCATAGGTGAACCGCCACCTAATTATCTTACCAAGGCTGAAATAGCAAGGCAGGAAGAATATGCCCGCTATGTTAAGCAGCAGGAAGAAAGACAGCGGCAAATTGCAGAACGGCGTAAAACCCGTAACAACAAAAATATTAAGAATAAAAATGAAAGGAGCCGATAAATATACTAATTAACTTAGTATCAATTGGTACGAAGTCAAATTATTAAATGACGTTGCAGATGTATTAATACTATAGATTTTGAAGATAAAAACAACTCCAAGGTAAAACTTGGATTAAATTCAATAAAATTACCAATAATAACTAACGAGAGGAAGTGATAACTTAATGCTCACAAAATCCCAGCTTGCTCTCTGCAAGGATGCAGAGATAGCTCTTTGCGATAAAAACACTCTGACTGATTTAAGAGATATTACTGTAGATAAAAGCAAAAGTGTCAGGGAGAGAATAGAGAACTTTACCGGTCAGGTAAAAAATCCTTATCTCTTTAAGGTCGGAGATGTTATCGTAAAAGTAGCATATAGCGGAGGTAAAGATTTTGCAGGGGCTCTGAGCAGTGCTCTTTGTTCCTGCTGAAATATTTACCAAAAGCTAAAATAAAATTTTTATTGAAATATAAGCGGAAGTATGCTACAATTCATTTGTAAGATTTGTGGTGCTTCCGCTTAATCTATATAGATAGATTATCGGAGGTTATACTAATGTATTCAAAATATAAGGATTATTTAGAGCAGCCTCAGAGGGAACTTAAAACCTGGAAGGCTGCTCTTTATATTCGTCTGTCCCGTGAGGATGGAGATAAATCAGAAAGCTATTCCATCACATCGCAGCGTGAAATTTTAAAGGAATACCTAAAGCTTCATCCTGATATTGAAGCTCACGACTTTTATGTCGATGACGGCTGGAGCGGTACTAATTTTGACCGTCCCGGCTTTGTCCGTATGATGGAAGATATCTATGCCGGCACTGTAAACTGCGTTATCGTTAAGGATTTGTCCCGTTTCGGACGAAACTATACCGATGCGGGTAATTATCTTGATAATGTTTTTGTAAGATTAAAGGTGCGCTTCATCGCTCTTAACAACGGAATTGACACCGCTTCAAACAGTATGAATGCGGCAACGCAGTGTATTTCCGTAGGTGTTACCAATGTTATAAACGAAAGCCTTGCGGCAACTACTTCTGTCAATGTGCGTGGTACTCTCAATGTGAACAGAGCACAGGGCAAGTTTATCGGATCTTTCCCGACCTACGGATATTTAAAGGACCCGAATGACCATCATCAGCTTATTATTGATGAGGAAACTGCACCTGTTATCCGTACGATTTTTGAAAGATTCATAGCAGGTCAAAGTATTATCGGCATTGCAAAAGCCCTGACCGACGAGGGAATACCCAACCCGTCAATGCACAAAAAACTGAAAGGACTTAACTACCGTCATCCTATGGGTAAGAGTAACGATGGCTTGTGGCACGACAGCTCCGTACGTAGAATCCTGCAGAACGAAATGTATATCGGCAATATGGTGCAGGGTAAGAACACGACAATCAGCTATAAAATCAAGCAATGCAGAGCTATACCGAAAGACGAATGGATTATCGTTGAAAATACCCACGAGGCGATTATTGATAAGGATACCTTCAACAAGGCACAGTCTCTTTTCAGAAAAAATATCCGTTCTTCACCCGTCAAAAAAGAGGTTGATTTGTTTTCAGGGCTTGTACGCTGTGCAGACTGTCACCGCATTATGAACAAGAAAACCAACACTCATTCATACGGCACTTACCGCTATTACAGATGTATGACATCAAGGAAAATGAGTAAGGATGCCTGCACCAATCACACAATCCGGATTGATAAGCTTGAAACTGCGGTGCTTGTCACCTTGCAGAAAATGATTGATACGGCTATTGAGTTTGATGAAATTCTTGAAATTATCAATCAGAGCAGTAAGCGAAAAAAGGAGTCAACCCATCTGCAGAAGATGATTAAAACTCAATGTGCAGAGCGTGATAAATGCATAAAAATGTCCCTTGATTTATACCCTGACTGGAAGCAAGGTGTAATCACAAGGGAAGAGTATATGCAGTTAAAAGCTAACCTCACGGAAAAAATCGAATCAATAGACAGCACAATTAAAAGCCTTACAAAAACGGCGGAAGAGTACGCTCAAGGTCTGAACAGTGAAAATGAGTTTATCGCTCATTTCAAGCAGTACGGCAATATTGACTCACTCAACAGACCTATGGTGGTTGAACTGATTGACGAGATTCTTGTTCACGAGGGTGGGAATATTACCATTAAATTTAAGTTCAACGATGCTTATGAGAATGTGGTTAACTATATTGAAATGAATAAGGAAATCGTTGAAGAAGCAGATAAGAAATCTGCGTAATATTATCAATAGGATATATAGCTGTATTTTGAGAAAA
>JAZNAG010000140.1:0-1868 GCA_045586405.1 Acutalibacteraceae bacterium
CTTTGTTTTACGTTGCAACTGACGACGAGCGCACCATGCGTTTGTTGGAAGATGCAGCTGCTCAAAACATCAAGCTGGTGTGCGTTAGCGAAAATGTAATGAAGAAAATTGCTGATACGGAAACTCCACAAGGCATTATTGCTGTGTGTAAAATGCGTCAGCCTAAGTTGGAGAACCTTTTGGCAAGCGGAAAGATGCTCCTTGTTTTGGACAGAGTGGGTGACCCCGGTAACATCGGCACTATGCTTCGTACTGCGGATGCCGCAGGCATTGGTGGCTTGGTGCTCTTGAAAGGCTGTGCAGATATCTATGCTCCTAAGACTGTGCGTTCTTCCATGGGTAGCTTGTTCCACATTCCCGTGCTTAGTGGTGTTGGCGAGCAAGAATTTGTAAGCGCGGCGAAGAAAGCAGGCTACGATATCTTGGTTACTTGTTTAGATGGTGCGGATAATCTTTACAAGGCAGATTTAAGCGGGCGTATTGCTTTTGTCATGGGCAACGAAGCTGGGGGCGTAAGCGAGAGCCTACTGGAAAAAGCTGACAAAAGAGTTTACATCCCCATGGCGGGCAGGGCAGAAAGCTTGAACGTAGCCATGGCTGCCGGTATTGTAATGTTCGAAGCCTTGAGAAGAAAGGTGAAGTAGAAAAAAATCCCGAGTAAAATAAAGTCTGACTTTAGTTTACTCGGGATTTTGCGCGCTTTGTGAAGAAGTTTTGGACTTAGAAGTCGAAAAGTGTACTAAAAATAAAAGTTTCCGACTTTGAAGTCGGAAACTTTTATAGTCTGGTTATAAAATAGAAATAGGACAGTACCAAGATTCTCTATTATACGGAATAAGCTCCGTGCTCATACACAAGATGATGCCAGGTTGAATATTTAATTTGAATTGTTGTAGTACATTGAAATTTTTATCTGGTTTGGAAGGTTCTTTGCTTTTTTTTATTTCAATAGGATACATTTTGTCACCTTCTACTACAAGTAAATCAATTTCTTTTTTATCAATATCACGGTAGTAGAATAAATCAACTGGTTTACCTGCATTATAGTAACTTTTTACTATTTCGCTTACTACATATGTTTCAAGAAAAGCTCCATCCATAGCACCATTTGCTAAAGTTTCTGCATTAGGCCAACGACAAAGGTAAGCAGCTAGACCGGTATCCATAAAATAAACCTTTGGCGTTTTTACTAAGCGTTTGGTGATATTGGAGAAATAAGGTCGCAATATGAATATTATACCGGAGCGTTCTAAGATAGATACCCAAGATTTAGCCGTGGGAGCAGAGATACCAATAGCGTTAGATATATCTTCGTATCTTAATTCTTGTCCGGTTCGTGCTGCCATAAATACAAGAAAATCGTAGAATTCGTTAAGCTTGCCAACTTGTGATAAATCTTTTATATCTCTTTCAATATAAGTGTTTATATAGTCCATATAAAAACGATCTCGTTCAATGGCTGTTGTACGAAGTTTTGGCATACCACCACGGAAAATATCTTCATACACCTGTTGCAAAGTTTTAGAAGATGAATATTTTAGTCGTTTGCGTATTGATGTTAAATCCGGATGGAAAAGCATTTGCGGACGATTTTCTATTTCAGCAATTGAAAGACTTGCCATATCAAAAATGGCAACTCGACCTGCTAACGAGTCAGAAACATCCTTCATCATTTTAAATTTTTGTGAGCCTGTTAACCAAAACATTCCATTATTATCTTCACTGTCAAGTGCTTTTTGGTCTACAATCTTTTTCATTTCTAACAGAATAGAAGGAACTCGTTGAAATTCATCAATAAGCAAAGGATAACCATAGGTTTCAAAGAATAATGCAGGGTCGGTAGAGGCGAGGCGACGAGCGTTTCTATC
>JAZNAG010000141.1:0-70805 GCA_045586405.1 Acutalibacteraceae bacterium
ATCGCCTTTTATATTATCTTCGCACAATATGTGCGGAGATAATTTTTATTATAACGAATTCGGAGCCTACCTGCGTGGAATATTCGGTTGCAAGGTACAGAAGATTACACTTGACGGAGGCTTTACCTGTCCCAACCGTGATGGCACGGTAGGTTTTGGCGGTTGCATATTTTGTTCGCATAGCGGCAGCGGTGAGTTTGCTCAGGGCAAAAGCACTTCGGTATATGAGCAACTGTCTTTAGCTAAAAAGCGGGTTGAAAGTAAGAATAAGGGTGGAAAATATATTGCTTATTTTCAGTCCTTTACAAACACCTATGCGCCTGTAGAAAAACTTAAAAAACTGTATCTTGAAGCAATAGAGCCTGATTTTATTGTAGGGTTGTCAATAGGTACACGACCTGACTGCCTATCTGATGAGGTTATTGCACTTTTAAAGGATATAAATTTCATAAAGCCTGTAAGTGTAGAGCTCGGTCTTCAAACTGTTCACGAAGAAACAGCAGAGTATATTCGCAGAGGCTATAAAACACCTGTATACTTTGATGCCGTAAAGCGTCTTAAAGAGGCGGGGATAGAGGTTGTAACCCACATAATAATAGGGCTTCCAGGTGAAGACGTAGATAAGGTAAAAGAAACCGTAAGGCAGGTTGTTAAAGCCGGAAGTGACGGAGTAAAGTTTCATCTACTTTATGTCCTCAAAAATACCGACCTTGAAAAAGATTATAATAACGGCAAAATACAGTGCCTGACTTTAGAGGAATACGCGTATATTTTAAAGGAATGTATAAGCCTTTTGGACGAAAATATCGTTGTTCACAGAATAACGGGTGACGGAGCAAAAAAAGATTTGGTTGCACCTCTTTGGTCAGCTGATAAAAAGCACGTTCTTAATTATTTAAACAATTACTTGGGGGAAGAGTAATGGACTATAAAAGAAAATTGACTAACAAGTATGAAACTGATGTTTTTGTAGCGGGTGGCGGCGCTGCAGGTGTTGGCGCTGCCCTTGCCTGTGAAACAGGGGACACAAGAAGTATTGATATTAAGAAACTGCAAGAAAATCTTAAAAAATTAGGCGCATATTTACCGAATGCTTAACAAAATGAACAATTTTTTGGTGAAAACAGGGCAATAAACAGTGTAAAAGTAAGATTATTTATCTGTGTATTGACAATAACTAACTAATTTAATATAATTGTCTTAATATAAATTTTGCGATTGTGAGGAAGGAAATTATGGCATTTTATTTTGAAGAAGTATCACATACCTTTAACGAATATCTTTTAGTTCCGGGTTATTCTTCGGAACATTGTATACCGGCTAATGTTAGTTTAAAAACTCCCCTTGTTAAATTCAAAAAGGGTGAGGAATCGGCAATTACCATGAACATTCCTTTGGTAAGTGCAATTATGCAGTCGGTATCAGGTGAAAGACTTGCCGTTGCTTTAGCAAAAGAGGGTGGCGTTTCCTTTATATATGGCTCACAGTCTATTGAAGATGAAGCTGCTATGGTTGCCCGCGCTAAAAACTATAAAGCAGGTTTTGTTGTAAGTGATTCCAATATTACTCCCGATGCAACTCTTGCAGATATAATTGCACTTAAAGAAGCAACCGGTCACTCCACTGTTGCCGTTACTGATGACGGTACCTGTTGCGGTAAACTTTTAGGTATTGTTACAAGCCGTGACTACCGCGTTAGCCGTATGGACAAGGCTACTAAGGTTAGTGAATTTATGACTCCATTTGATAAGCTTGTTTGCGGTGATGAAGACACCACTCTTAAAAAGGCTAATGATATTATTTGGGATAATAAATTAAATTCCCTTCCAATTATTACTAAAAACGGCAACCTTAAATATATGGTTTTCCGTAAAGACTATGACACACATAAAGAAAACGTTAACGAACTTTTAGATGCAGAAAAGCGTTACATCGTTGGCGCAGGTATTAACACCAGAGACTATGAAGAGAGAATTCCTGCTCTTATAAATGCAGGTGTTGACGTACTTTGTATTGATTCTTCCGAAGGCTTTAGTGAATGGCAAAAACGCACTATTGCTTTTGTTAGAGAAAAGTACGGCGACAGTGTTAAAATCGGTGCAGGTAACGTAGTTGACCGCGAAGGCTTTATGTTCCTTGCTGAGTGCGGTGCTGACTTTATTAAGGTTGGTATCGGCGGCGGTTCTATCTGTATTACCCGTGAAACAAAGGGTATAGGAAGAGGACAGGCTACTGCTCTTATTGACGTTTGTAAAGCAAGAGATGAATATTTTGAAAAAACAGGCGTATATATTCCTGTTTGTTCCGACGGTGGTATCGTTCACGACCATCATATGACCCTTGCTCTCGCTATGGGCGCGGACTTCCTTATGCTTGGCCGTTACTTTGCTCGTTTTGATGAAAGTCCTACAAACAAGGTTAATATCGGCGGTAACTACTTTAAAGAGTATTGGGGCGAAGGCTCTAACAGAGCAAGGAACTGGATGCGTTATGACCTTGGCGGCGATAAGAAACTTTCCTTTGAAGAAGGCGTTGACTCCTACGTTCCTTATGCAGGTACTTTAAAGGATAACGTAAACCTTTCGCTTATGAAGGTTAAGTCTACAATGTGCAACTGCGGTGCTCTTACCATTCCCGAACTTCAGCAGAAGGCTAAACTCACCCTTGTTTCCGCAACAAGTATTGTAGAGGGCGGTGCCCACGATGTAATCCAGAAGGATACAACAACCAACAAAATTAAATAGACCTAAAATAAATAGATAATCGGACCGAATTTTCTCGGTCCGATTATTTTTACCCAAAATAACAAATTTTTATTGACAAAACACCCTGTTTAGTGTGATAATATAGATAAGTATAATTATAGGAGTCGTATTATGCGCGTTATTACAGGCACTGCGCGTGGGACAAGGCTTAAAACCCTTAGCGGTGAAAGTGTGCGCCCCACCACAGAAAAGGTTAAAGAGGCAGTTTTCAGCGCCATACAGTTTGAACTTGAAAACGCAAGGGTTCTTGACCTTTTTGCCGGAAGCGGACAAATGGGTATTGAAGCTTTAAGCCGTGGCGCTGTATACGCTGTTTTTTGTGACAGCTCAAAGGAAGCGGTGGACGTAATAAACGAAAACCTTTCTAACACAAAGCTTTCAGATAAAGCTAAGGTTATAAAGGGCGACTTTTCCTCACTTCTTACTTCAAATGCCGATAAGTTTGATATATGTTTTTTAGATCCGCCTTACTATTCGGGTTATTACGAAAAGGCGATGTCTCTTCTTAAAGACTGTATTAAGCCAAACGGTAAAGTAATTTGTGAGCATCCTGCGGATATAGTCCTTGCAGATAGCTACGGCTGTCTTAAAAAGCAAAAGGAATACCGCTTTTCAAATATCAGGGTAACTAAATATTGTTTGGAGGTGCCGATAAATGCGGAATGAAGTAGCCATATATCCCGGTAGCTTTGATCCCATAACACTGGGGCATCTGGATATCATTCACCGCGCGGCAAGACTTTTTGATAAGCTTATTGTTGTTGTAATGGTGAATCCTGCAAAAAAATGCTCTTTTTCTCCTGAAGAAAGGGTAGAGCTTATTAAGACCTGTATTGGTGATCTTGATAATGTTTGTGTTGAGTTTTCAGATGGTCTTCTTGCTGAGTATGCAAGAGAAAAAAATGCAGGCGCAATTATAAAAGGTCTGCGCGCACTTTCGGATTTTGAGTATGAGTTTCAGATGGCTCTTACCAACAGCAAATTAAATCCGGATGTGGAAACGCTGTTCCTTACCACAAAGGCTGAAAATATGTATTTAAGCTCAAGTATGGTAAGGCAAATAGCTTCTATGGGCGGTGACATCAGCGGCTTCGTCCCTGATATCATTCATAAACAAATAATAAATAGGTTGAAAGGATAGATAAAAATGAATTTGGAAGAATTACTTGAACAGTTTGACGAAGCCCTCGACAGTGGCATTAAAATGCCCGGAAAGAAAGTACTTGTGGATATTGAAAAGCTCAGAGCTGTTGTAGACGATATTCGTCTTAATATCCCCAATGAAATCAAACAGGCTCGCGGTATTGTTACCGACAGAGCAAACATTATCAGTGCTGCAAAGCAGGAAGCAGATAATCTTATCCGTTCTGCTGAGGAGCAGGCAAGAGCTAAGGTTGCCGAGCAGGAAATTACCCGTCTTGCACAGGAAAAGGCTCAGGAGATTATTGCTAATGCTCAGGCTAAGAGCCGTGAAATGCGTAAAGCTGCACAGGATTTCGTTGACGATATTATGCGCAAGGCTGATGAAGACCTTACCGCTAATCTCGGCGAAGTAAGAAAAACCCGCGCTGCTTTAAAGGCGCAGGCTCCTATGAAAAAGGACTAATTTAAAAACATAGCTGTGCATCCCAGGTATAAATACTTTGGGATGCATATTCTTTAAGTAACGCCAATAAAAGAAAGAGGACAATATATGCCACATAAAAGGGGACACCTGTTTTTTCATAACGAAAAGCATCAGCATAATTTACGAGTTGCCACCTTTATAATGTTTTTATCATTGGTTGTTGAACGACTTATATATAATGCCGATATATCTTATAATTCGGGCAATATAACAGCTTTTCTTTCTATAAAACCTGCAGACTGTATGTGTATACTGGTGTATTTTGCTGTTTCAATACTTTTAGCCCTTAAGGTGAAATATGCTTATCTGCTTATACCCGACTTCTTTTTGCTTGGTGTAAAGCTTTATACGGCGGGCGCAAGTATCTATAAGGTGACTGCGCTTTATACTCATTATTCTGAATATGAAATATTTACATATTTCTCAAAAGCGGTTGAGAGCATCCTGTTTTCGCTGTTTTTGATTTTGCTGTTTATAGGAAAGCTTTGCCATACTAAAAGAAGTTATTCAAAGCGTTATCCTTTTGTATGTATGCATTTGCTTATAGCCTGTTTTCCGGTGACCGTGGTGTTTGAAATTATTAAAGCTATAATAGCTTATAACGGTAATTATAACCCTATAGTAACATTGATACAGCTGGCAGGTAATGTGGTGCAAGAGGTATTTTTGGATTTACCTTATCTTTTGCTTTTAATGTTACTGGCGTTTGTTCCGCAGAACAGATATTACAAATAAAAATAATGCAATAAAAATACATTTTTTTATTGACAAACCTTGAAAATGTGATATAATAGTTTTTGCTGATTTGGGGCATTAGCTCAGTTGGTTAGAGCTCCCGGCTCATAACCGGTAGGTCCGGGGTTCGAGTCCCTGATGCCCCACCAGTTTTTTTATTTTCTCAAATCAGCAAAAAAATATAGGGGAATAGCTCAGTTGGTAGAGCGTCGGTCTCCAAAACCGTGCGTCGAGGGTTCGAGTCCTTCTGCCCCTGCCAAAATCGACAAGTTTCGACAGAAGCTTGTCGATTTTACTTTTTACCTCTTCACTCTTCACTTTTCACTCTTCTCTTTCGAAACTTGTCGATTAGGTAATAAGTAATAGTGAATTGTGAAAAAGTTTCGGTGTGCCTTGCGGCACAAAATATAAAAAATATGCAGTGGTTCGAACACATAGGTCAAAAAATCAAAGGGCATCAAATTTGTGCGACCTTTTCAGAAAAGAAAGCACACCGTACGGTGTGCTTTCTTTTTTTTGAAAAATTGTACTGCTTTGCCGACCTAGCTTTATCCTCTATACATTGTGCTTTCGGTGTTTTCTATTTTTATATCATCACTAAAGAGAATTCCGTAAAGGCTTTCTGCAAAGAGTTTATGCATTTCTCTTGTAGGATGGTTTATGCGGTTTGCAAGAAGCATTGTGGTGTCGGTAGTTTTACTTAATTCTTTCCATTTCGCATAACAGTCGCAAACGGTTACATCCATTTCCTTTGCAAGTAAAACGGCGGCATCCATAAAGCTGTCCATTTTTCCGCTATTTTGCATTTCGGCAGTTTTAAGGGCATATTCCTTAAACTTTTCTTGCGTATCGTCTGCAACGTAAGTATTAAGCATATTAGGCGTCATAAAAATAACCTGAGCGCCGCAGTTTTTGCACTTTTCAAAGATGGTGCGAAGGGCCTTTATGTATCTTTCAAGTGTTCCGTTCACATCATTAAGACCAAAGCAGATAATTATAAGGTCAGGCTGATGCTTTAAAACATGGCTGTCTATGCGAGTAAGAGAGCCTGCGGCACAGGAACCGCCGATACCAGCGTTTATGACATTTACAGGCACATAGTCACGCTTTTTTAAAATCATTTTGCGAAGTAAACTCCAATATACAGTATCCTGGTCAATTTCGTCTGCTCCTAAAGCGCCGTGGGTTACACTATCGCCAAATGCCACAATATTTATAGGACCGTACTTACAGAGCCCTTCATAGTCAAGTAATATTTTCTCAGATATTTTCATTTTCGTCACCTTTCTTTTTGGCAGTATCAATAGAACTGCCAAACACAACTATGCGGTCATAGAGATATTCAGACACTAAATTTATAACCATAGTAATTGCAAGAACAAGATACTCGTTCCAATGTGCTTTATCGGTTAATACAGCGGTCCACCAGGTTGAAAGAGGAGTGAATACCAAATAAAAACCGATAAGTTTAAGCATAGCGATAGGTACATTGTTTGCCGAATGAAAAGTGAATTTTCTGTTTAAGGTAAAACTCCAGATGGTTGAAAGAATAAGAGCAATTAAGTATGATAACCAATATCTTAGTTCGAGTAATTCGTTAAGCAAAGAAAAGCTGACTACCTGAACGCCAGCGGCACTAATGGAAAACAAAATAAATTTAACCGTTCTTATAAATTCTTTTTTAGCCTTACTCATAATATCACTTCCAAATGGAATTATTATTATTTAACTAACCATAATAATAATGTATAAGGCAAAAATTTTCAATAACATTTTAAATAGAAATAAAAAAATGAGAAAAAGAGAGGACTTCATGAGAAAAGAAACAGTTAAAAGACAGCTTATTGATATATTGTTTTATGTTGTAGGCTCTGTTATTTACGCGGTAGCCATAGCTATGTTTATTTCCCCTGCAAAGATAAGTCCGGGAGGTTTTACCGGTGTGTCTCTTATATTTAATTTTCTTTTTAAAGTACCTGTGGGCGTTACTATGCTTATCCTTAATATACCGCTTATACTTATTTCGCTTAGAATACTGGGGTGGCGGTTTATCATCGGTACGGCAATAGCCACGCCTATAATGTCGCTTTGTATAGATATTGGTGAAAAAATCATAAAGCCTTTTTACAGTGATATTATACTTTGCGCATTATTCGGCGGAATTTTATCGGGCGTAGGTCTTGGACTTGTGTTGCTCAGAGGTGCAACCACAGGCGGTATGGATATAATAGGTAAACTTATAAATTATAAATATCCTCACTTTTCAATAGGCAGAATAATTTTGCTTGGCGATGCGGTGGTAATTATGCTGTCGGCAATGTTTTATAAAAATTTTTCAAATGCTCTTTATTCTGCCGTAACGGTATTTATTTCTTCGGTGGTGGTAGATAAGCTACTGTCGGGTGCGGACAGAGGCAAACTCATTTATGTAGTTACCGATAAGGCATCGGAAATAAGCCGAAAAATCATTGAAGACGTTGAAAGGGGAGTTACCGTGATAAAAGCAACCGGAGCCTATTCCGGTGAAGAAAAGAAAATACTGTTGTGCGCTGTAAGGGCGCATCAGGTGGCACTTGTGAATTCGGTAGTGAAAAATTTCGACCAAAATGCTTTTATAATAATTTGCGATTCAGGTGAAATAAGGGGTAACGGTTTTAAGAAGACATAAAAAACTCTCATCAGAAATACTGATGAGAGTTTTTTAAATTAGTTTTTATTATTGTTGTCCTTTTTGTTCTGATCCTTGTTTTCCTTTTTATTCTGATTGTTATCCTTCTTGTTCTGGTCGTTTTCAAACTTCTTATTCTTGTCTTCCACTAAAATCACCCCACTTTCAGTAGTAGTATTTACCGAATGTGAGGTGTTATTCTTTAAACGATTTTACTAAAAAGTGTTAAGGCATTATCTCTGCAAATTTTCAAAACTTCCTCTTTGCTTATTCCTTTAATATCGCCTATTTTTTCTGCAATATAGGGTATAAGAGAAGAATCGTTGCGTTTGCCTCTGAATGGAACGGGTGCAAGATAGGGTGCATCGGTTTCAAGAAGCAGTCTGTCAATAGGTGTTTCAAGTATCACCTGTGGCAAAGCTTTTGCATTTTTAAAGGTAGCAACACCGCCGATACCTATATACATACCAAGTTTTACAATTTCTCTTGCCATTTCAGCGCTACCCGAAAAACAGTGAAGTACGCCTGTTGGCTTATATTCTTTTATTATATCAAGGGTATCGCCGTGCGCTTCGCGGTCGTGAATAATTACCGGAAGGTCTGCTTTACGTGCCAGTTCAAGCTGTTCTTTAAAAACAGCCATCTGCTCACTTTTGTTTTCCTTGTTCCAGTAATAATCAAGGCCTATTTCGCCAATAGCAACGGTCTTTTCGCAAATAAGTTTTTCTATAGCCGAAATATCAGCTTTTTGACGAGTCAGCTCTTCAGGGTGATAACCTATTGCAGCATAAACAAAGGGGAACTTTTCGGCAAGAGCTATACTTTCCTTTGAGGACTCAATATCGGTGCCGCAGGTTATAATCTCGCTTACATTATGCTCTTTATTCAGTTTTAAGAGTAACGCTTCTCTATCAAAAAACTGCTCGTCGGTATAGTGAGAGTGTGTGTCAAATATCATATTATCTTATAACCGAGCCGGCAGGAATATCATCGGCAAAGATAACCTTAACATTTTCTTCGTCAATATCAGCCGCAAGTATCATACCCTGAGATTCTACACCGCAAAGAACGGCAGGTTTCAGGTTAGAAACAACTATTACTGTGTGGCCTATAAGCTCATCGGGAGTGTAGTATTTAGCAATACCGCTGGCAACAGTGCGGGGAGTACCGCTACCGTCATCAAGAGTAAGTTTTAAAAGCTTTTTGGCTTTTTTTATAGGCTCACAGTCAACGATTTTTGCGGTTTTAAGCTGTACCTTCATAAAATCTTCAATGCCGATTTGAGCAAGAGAAACGGTATTTACGGCATCGTTTTCTGCTTTAGCTGCCTTCATTTTCTCTTCCATTTCTTTAGCAAGTTCTTCGAGTACCTTTTCGGCGTCAAGACGGGAGAAAATAGGGGAAGGTGTGCCAACACTGAAGGCAGATACTGCACCAATACTCATTTCGGTATTGTCACAGCAAATCTGTTTTCTTATCTCCTGTGAGCACTTAGGCATAATGGGGGTAAGAAGTACCGAGATAAGTCTGATGTTTTCAAGCAGATTATACATTACGGCTTCAAGGCGGGGCTTGTTTTCCTCGTCCTTAGCAAGTGCCCAAGGCATAGTTTCGTCAATGTACTTATTGCATCTTCTTGCAAGGTCCATAACGGTTTCACAGGCATCTGCAGTGTGGTAAGAATCCATCTGTTTATTAAACTTATCTATCATTTCGTTTGCAAAAGCAAATAATTCTTCGTCAAGAGTGTCTTTCTCTTTCGGGGTGCAAACACTGCCGCCAAAATATTTATTAGTCATAGCAATACTGCGGTTAACAAGGTTACCGAGAGTATTTGCAAGGTCGGTATTGAACTTGTTTATAAAGGCTTCATAGGTAATATTGCCGTCCTGAGCAAAGGGTACTTCGCTTAAAAGATAGTATCTGACTGCATCACTGCCAAAGCGGGCGGCAAGCTCGTCGGCATAAATAACGTTACCCTTAGATTTACTCATTTTATCCTCACCGAAAAGTACCCAGGGGTGACCGAGCACCTGTTTAGGCAGAGGCTCACCGAGAGCCATAAGAATTATAGGCCAGTAAATAGTGTGGAAACGTACAATATCTTTACCTATAACGTGAAGGTCGGCAGGCCAAAGCTTTTTGTACTGTTCAGATGGATTTTCGGTGTCATAACCTATACCGGTAATGTAGTTTGAAAGAGCGTCTATCCATACATAAATAACGTGTTTGTCGTCAAAGTCAACCGGAACACCCCATTTGAAAGTAGAACGGGAAACGCAAAGGTCTGTAAGGCCCGGTTTGATAAAGTTATTTATCATTTCTGCCTTTCTTGAAGCGGGCAGGAAGAAATCAGGGTTGTTTTCATAATACTCAACAAGACGGTCAGCATACTTTGAAAGCTTTAAGAAATAAGCTTCTTCCTTTGAGTCAATTACCTCTCTGCCACAGTCGGGGCATTTGCCGTCAACAAGCTGAGATGCGGTGAAGAAAGATTCACAGGGAACACAGTATTTGCCTTCGTAAGCACCTTTGTAAATATCGCCCTGGTCGTAAAGCTTTTTGAAAATCTTTTTAACAGTGGCTTCGTGGTCGGCATCGGTGGTACGAATAAATTTATCGTACTGTGTATCAAGACTGTCCCAGACATTCTTTATCTGCCCTGAAATTTCGTCAACATAAAGTTTTGGTTCAATGCCTTTAGCCTTTGCATATTCCTCGATTTTCTGTCCGTGTTCGTCAGAGCCTGTCATAAGGAAAACCTCATAACCCTCCATTTTTTTGTGTCTTGCAATAGCATCGGCAAGAACAATATCATAAGCGTTGCCGATATGAGGTTTGCGTGAGGTATACGCAATAGCGGTGGTAATATAAAATTTCTTGTTCATCATATCTACTCCTAAAGGAAAATTACGGTTTTGTAAACAGATAGGCAATGCTGCCTAAAATAAAGCAAATAAACTGATAAAGGGCAATAAATATGCCTGTTACATAACCGCTTGTGCTTCCGAAAAATGCATAGCCGAATATTATTATTCCAAGTACAATGGTTACATAGTGAATGATCTGCAAAAGTGAAACGGCCTTAGGTATTCTGTTTGCGGCGAATACCGTAGAGGCGATGGCAGCTGCGCCTTTTTTGACAGCAGCGCCACTGCTTAGGCTTTCTGTGTAATTTGTAGCGGTTTTATACATGTGTACGCCACTGCCACTCATAATTTTAACAGAGTCGCCGTACAGATCAAAATAATCGCAAATCATTTCTTCACTTATATTTTGGTCACAGTTGTTTATAAGAACAGTGAGTCCCATAGCCGTTATTCTGTCAAGCTCTTTGGCAATAGTTAGACTGGGAACGTATCTCAGTACTATAAGAGCTAAAGCCTTTCCGTCAGAGGCAAGATAAACCGGGAAAAAGCCTTCGCTGAGTATCTTTTTATCAACTGCCGAATCGGGAATTTCAACCTCGTGGGCTATCATAAGCGAACGGTTGCCTATAAATACACGCTTGTCGCCAACCCAACCGGTAATGCCTAACTTTTCTTCATATTTAACCGAATCGGCAACGGGAATTTTCACATCACTGTTTGTTTCGGTTATTTTTTTGAAAACACTGGCAAGTGGGCTTTTAATGTATGATGTTATAGCACAGGCGCAGGCGATAATTTCTTCAAGGTTATTTTCACTTAGTATTTTCATATCGGCAAGTTGAATACTGCCGCTTGGGAAAAGGTCACTGCAGTCAATAACGCAGGCGTTTGCCTGTTCTATTTGCCTTGCAGTTTTAACACCTGATATCATTGCACCGTAGCGACCGATATGCCGTGCTGCGTGGCTTAGCGGCATAGTAGTGCAGGCAAGAGAGGTAAGCGGCGCAAATAAAAGTGAAATAGATGATGCTACGGTTATTCCGACAGGCAAACTGTCACGGTAGAAACCGAAGGCAACACCCGAAAGAAGTGAACCGACTAAGGCAATAAAGAACAAAATCTTTGCCTTGCCGTCAAAATCAACATCAATGGTGCTGTTCTTTATAAAATCGGTAATATTTCTTGTGCGACGGGGAGCGGCAATAAGCACGTCACCGTCAATAGCTCTTCTTGCCATTGCAAAGGTGGTGGGGGCATCGTCAATAAGCGAAATGCCGTATTTATCGGAATTTGCGGCAATAAGAGTGAAGTTTGAGCACATATACTGGCTCTTTTTAAGGCACCAGAAATTGCGGAAGGTAAGGGAAAGCACTACTGATAAGCTAAGACCGAAAAGAATTTGCGTGTCAAGCTCATTTATAATTGAGAATATTATTCCGACAAGAGCGAAAATACAGGACAACGCAATAACCGTTTCGGCAGAGGTGCGGGTACCCTTCAGAGTAATGAGTGACTTAAAGATGTCTATATTTACAATAAAGGTTACAGCCAACGCTATTAAAGTAAATACCGTGAGGGCAACGCTAAAGGTGGTCATCATATCCGAAAAGGCAGGAAGCAAGAAGATAGATAGAACAATAAGACTTAAAAGAGAAAGTGAAAATCTCATAAAGCTTGACCGTCTGGTTTTCAAAAGCTTTAAACGAATTCTCTTTCGGTCATCAATGCTTACAAACTCATCCTCCGGCTCATAATCGTCATATTCGTCAGGCTCGGCTACTTCTTCAAAGGTTGGCTCAGCGGTAGGTTTTTTGAAAAGCTCGTTTGAAATATCAACGTCTCTTGTGTGGCCTATCATATCGTCGTTTATAAAGACCGACATGGTACCCGTAAAGTTAATGGGGGGCTCAGCTATAACCTTTGCATTGGTATCAATATCTGAAATATCAGGAATATTTTCGCCGTCTACTGCTTTGAAAACAATAGTTTCTTCAAAGGCTTCAACCTCTTCTTCAGGTTCTTCTACTGTCTCTTCTGCCTCGCTCTCTTCTTCACCAAGTATAGAGGCTACACTTTCAAGGGTATAAAGAGGCTTTTCTTCAGGCAGACCTTCCTCCTCTCTGCCGTCGAGAATAAAAGGAAGACAGCTTTCTAAAATACTTTCAGTCGGCTCGTCCTGGTCTTCTTGGTAATCATTTGAAATAAAATTGTCTTCGGCACCTTGATAATCGTTTGAAATAAAGTCGTCTTCGGCTTCTTGCTCATCATCAAAAATAAGATATTCTTCGTCATTGGTATTTTGTATGGGCAACGCTTCTGATTTAGGCTGCGGTTCTTCATGCGCTTCTTTCATTTCTTCCTGCTCTTTCTCAAGAAAGGATACGTCTATATTAAAGTGGGGAGTAAAATCATCATTTTTTTCTTCATAAGCGGCTTCTTGTCTTGCAACCATTTTTTTGCGAACTTCATCCAGAGGGTTAACAGCCGGTGGAGTAACCGTTTCGGTGTCTTTAGTTTCACCAATTATTTCGTCTGCTGTTAAGACGTTGGGTTTTGGCGCATTTTCTACCTTACTAACAATAGTGTCAAAAAGGTTTTCCTGATCTATTAAGAGAGCTTCGTCAATATCATCGTGTCTTTTTCGTCTGAAAATACCCATTAAAACTCCCCTCCGTTATTTATTGAACGTTTTCTTACTATTTCATACATAAGTACACCGGCGGCAACCGATGCGTTAAGCGAATTTATTTTACCGAACATAGGAAGTGAAATTATTTCGTCACATTTTTTTCTGACAAGCTGACCAATACCTTTACCCTCGTTACCTATAACAATGGCGCAGGGTATATTATAGTCAAAAGAAGTATAATTCTTTCCGTCCATATCGGCACCGAATACCCATATACCTTTTTCTTTTAGCTTGTCAATTTCATTTGAAATATTTGTAACACGGGCAACAGGCATATACTCAAGAGCACCGCTTGCCGATTTGGCAACGGTGGCGTTAAGAGAGGCGCTTCTGCGCTTTGGAATAATAATGCCGTGGGCACCGCAACATTCTGCCGTACGGATTATGGCCCCTAAATTGTGCGGATCTTCAATTTCGTCGCAGATAATGATAAAGGGCGGTCTGCCTGACTCTTCTGCAGCCTTTAAAATATCTTCAACATGGGCATAAGACTGACTTGCAAACTGAATGGCAACACCCTGATGATTTGCGCCACCGCAAAGATAGTCAAGTTTTTGCACAGAGACTTCTTTGATAAGAATGCCCGACTGTTTACACTTGGCTATAATGGCGGCTACGCTGCCGCCCGATACTGAATGGGCAACAAGAAGCCGGTCAATTTCTCTGCCCGAGCGAACAGCCTCAAAAACGGGATTTCTACCGCAAATTATCTGTGTAGAGCAGGATTCTTCCTGCTCGTTTTCTGTTTTTATTATTTCTTTTTCCATAACAGGAAATCAACTCCAATAAATATTCACTCTATTATATCATAATAATTAAAGAAAAAAAAGATATTTTTGCACTAAAAGTATTATT
Organism: Acutalibacteraceae bacterium; assembly: GCA_045586405.1. Classification (GTDB taxonomy): domain Bacteria; phylum Bacillota; class Clostridia; order Oscillospirales; family Acutalibacteraceae; genus SIG607. The sequence continues at coordinate 14,210 of JAZNAG010000141.1, forward strand.
TTTTTATATTGTGGCAAAAATAGTAGCAAAGGAGTGTTAAATAATGGCGGATTATATAAGAGAAATTAAGGGATATCAGCTTCTTGATTCAAGAGCTAATCCGACGGTGGCTTGCTTTGCGGTAACAAATGAAGGCAAAAAAGGTTTTGCAATAGTTCCGTCGGGTGCGTCAACCGGTGTACATGAAGCAATAGAACTTCGCGATAACGACAAAAATAACTATCACGGCAAATCGGTGAATAAAGCAGTGGAAAATATTAACACCGTTATAAGCAATGCGGTAACTCGTGAAAAACTTTCCTCTGTTGAGCAGATAGATAAACTGTTAATAGAACTTGACGGCAGTGAAAACAAAAAGAAGCTTGGCGCCAATTCTATACTTGCTGTGTCGCTTGCTTGTGCAAAAGCACTGTCAAACAGCGCAAAACAACCGCTTTATCGGTATATAGGCGGTGAAAAAGCAAAGAAAATTCCCGTGCCTATGATGAATATTTTAAACGGCGGTGCGCATGCCTCAAACAATATTGATATTCAGGAATTTATGATAGTGCCAATGGGTATTGAAACCTTTAAGGAACAACTGAGAGCTGGTAGCGAAATATACCACTGCCTTGGCAAAATTTTAAAGGACAAGGGGCTTTCCTGCGGGGTAGGAGATGAGGGCGGTTTTGCGCCTAATCTTCAAAATGATGAGGCTGCGCTTGCCTGTATTATGGAGGCGATTTATCTGGCAGGGTATAACGATAAGCAGATAGGAATTGCGCTTGATGTAGCCTCAAGCGAATGGGTGAAGGATGGCAAATATACCCTTAAAAAAAGCGGTAAGGTAATGAGTGCCTTTGAACTTTGTGACTACTACGAAAGGCTTATGGGAAAATACCCCATTGTTTCTATTGAAGACGGCGTGGGTGAGGACGATTTTGAGGGCTGGAAACTGTTGACCGAAAGATTGGGTGACAGAATAAGACTGGTGGGCGACGACCTGTTTGTTACCAACACAAAGCGTTTTAAAGAGGGGGTAGAAAAGGGTATAGCCAACGCCATTTTAATAAAGCTTAATCAGATAGGAACTTTAACCGAAACCTTAGAGGTAATGCGACTTGCAGAAAAGAGCGGTTACGATAATATTGTTTCCCACAGAAGCGGAGAAAGTGAGGACACCTTTATAGCCGATCTGGCGGTAGGCGTAAACGCCCCCTTTATAAAGTCAGGTGCCCCTGCCAGAAGTGACAGAGTTGCAAAGTATAACCGACTGCTTATAATAGAAAGCGAAATATAACGAAAAGCCGTCCGAGTGCTTACTTGGACGGCTTTTTATTGACTTGCATAATTAAAGTGTGTTATATTGAAAAATAATGAATAGTGAAGGAGAAATCACTTTTAATGCGAAACGATATTTGTACCATACCCGTAAGCGAGGTATTTGAAGTAAATGACGGCTGTCCTCTTTGCCGTATGTATAATACTGTGCAGGAGAGAATAGTTGATTACATAATGGGTGCGGCTATGATGGAGCCAGATATAAGAACCGTTACCAACGAAATCGGCTTTTGTGAAAAGCATTTTCAAAATATGATGGGTAAGCGTGGCAGACTTCAACTTGCACTAATGCTGGAATCTCACATAGAATGTATAAACAAAAATGTTATGACAGACGGTCTTTTTTCGGGAAATAAGGCGGAAAAAGTAAGAAAAGTGACAGACGGATGTTTTATTTGCGATAAAATAGAGTGGGGTATGTCAAGAATGATAGAAACTCTTTATCGCTGTTATGAAACCGACAGTGATTTTCGCAAAATGTTTAACGAGCAAAGCGTATGCTGTTTGCCTCATTATGAACGGCTTCTAAGCGGTGCAAATAAGAAAAATATGCGCTCGTATCATAAGGAATTTACAAAAAATCTTACACGTATAACCAAGGACTATGTTATGTCACTTCACGACGATGTCAAGCATTTTTGTTCAATGTACGATTACCGCAATAACACAAAAGATGCCAATTGGGGTAATTCTAAAGACTCGGTAGAAAGAACAGTGGCTTTCTTAACCGGCGCAGAAAGGTAGTTTTTATGATTTACAGTAACATTTTAGAGGCAATAGGAAACACGCCTATAATTAAGCTTCAAAAAATGACAGACAAAAACAGTGCAGACGTACTTGTTAAGTTTGAAGGTCTTAATGTGGGTGGCTCAATAAAAACAAGAACAGCCTATAATATGATATGTGAGGCCGAAAAACAGGGGCTTTTAAATGAGAATACCGTTATAGTCGAGCCCACAAGCGGAAATCAGGGTATAGGTCTTGCTCTGGTTGGCGCGGTAAAGGGGTATAAAGTGAAAATAATTATGCCAGATTCGGTTAGTGAAGAAAGAAGAAAACTTGTAAATCATTACGGGGCAGAGGTTATTCTTGTTCACGATGCGGGGAATATCGGTCTTTGTATTGAAGAGTGCGTAAAACTGGCTCTTAAAATGAAGGCTGAGGACCAAAACGTATTTGTGCCCCAACAGTTTGAAAATCCTGCCAACCCTGCTATTCAGCGTGAGGTTACGGGTATGGAAATTTTAAATCAGGTGGGCACTACTATAGACGGCTTTTGCTCGGGTATAGGTACAGGCGGCACCATTACCGGAATAGGTGAAACTCTAAAGGCAGCTAACCCAAACATTACTATTTGGGCGGTAGAGCCTGAAAATGCCGCTATTTTATCGGGTGGCTCTATCGGTACACATATACAAATGGGTATCGGTGACGGTGTTATTCCCCAGATACTTAATCAGCAGATATATGAAGACGTTTGCATAATAAAGGACGAAGAGGCTATTGAAACCGCTAAACTTCTTGCGAGCAAAGAGGGTATTATGTGCGGAATAAGCAGTGGCACAAACGTTGCGGCGGCAATAAAACTTGCCAAAAAACTGGGCAAGGGAAAAACCGTTGTCACGGTGCTTCCCGACACGGCTGAAAGGTACTTTTCAACACCGCTTTTCATAGACTGAAAAATTCTAAAAAAATATCTTGCATTATGCAAATCTTTGTGATATAATCTATAGGCTGTCTTATTATGGGCAGTAATATAATTACACACATTCCGCTGCTTATACAGTAGGTGCTCTTTTGCCGGAGTTTCCTGTACTTTAGCGGGATGGAGGTTTTAACCTTAGGAGGAATAAAAATGGCAGTAGTATCTATGAAACAGCTGCTTGAAGCCGGTGTTCATTTCGGACATCAGACTCGCCGCTGGAACCCGAAAATGTCTGAGTACATTTTCACAGAAAGAAACGGTATTTACATTATCGACCTTCAGAAGACGGTTAAGAAGCTTAACGAAGCATACCTTTTTGCTCGTGAGATTTCTGCCGAAGGTAAGGATATCCTTTTTGTAGGTACCAAGAAACAGGCTCAGGATTCTGTTAAAGAAGAGGCTGAAAATTGCGGTATGCCCTATGTTAACGCTCGTTGGCTCGGCGGTATGCTCACTAACTTCAGCACTATTCAGAAGAGAATTGCTCGTTTAGCTCAGCTCAGAGAGATGGAAGCAGACGGCACATTCGACCTTCTCCCCAAGAAAGAAACCGTAGGTCTTCAGCTTGAGATTGAAAAGCTTGAGAAATATCTCGGCGGTATCAAGGATATGAAGAAGATCCCCGGCGCTCTCTTTATCGTAGACCCCAGAAAAGAAAGAATCGCTGTTGCTGAAGCAAAGAAACTCGGTATTCCGATTATCGCTATTGTTGACACAAACTGCGATCCTGATGAAATTGATGCTGTTATCCCCGGTAACGATGATGCTATCCGTGCTGTAAAGCTTATTGCTGAAACTATCGGTGCCGCTATTATCGAAGGCCGTCAGGGCGAACAGGGTGCACCTGCTGCTGTAGCAGATGACGATGCTGAAGAAACAATGGAAGCTGCAGAGGCTCAGGTTGAAGAAGCTGCTGCAACCGAAGAATAATCCATTAAAAGTTTATATTTTAGGAAAAGAGGAAAAGTAAAATGGCTTTTACTGCTAAAGATGTACAGACTCTTCGTGAAAAAACCGGTTGCGGTATGATGGACTGCAAAAAGGCTCTCGTTGAGTGTGACGGAAATATGGACGCAGCTGTTGACTACCTCAGAGAAAAAGGTCTTGCTTCTCAGGCAAAGAAATCTGCCAGAGTTGCTGCTGAAGGTACAGTTGCTGCTATCGTTAAAAACGGCGTAGGCGCTCTTGTTGAGTTAAACTCTGAGACCGACTTCGTTGCTAACGGCGAAGGCTTTAAGGCACTTGCTGCTAAAATCGCTGAAATCGTTGCAGATGAAAATCCTGCTGATCTTGATGCTCTTCTTGCTGTTTCTAAAGACGGTCAGACCGTTGAAGAAATGGTACAGGAACTTTTCCTTGCTATTCGTGAGAATATCAAGGTTCGTCGTTTCGTTCGTTACGAAGGTAAGGTTGTTTCTTACATTCACGGCGGCGGTAAAATCGGTGTTCTTGTTAACTTTGAAACAGATGCTGATGCTGACAATGCAGAGCTTATCACTTGCGGTAAGAACATTGCAATGCAGATCGCTGCTATGAACCCTGCTTATCTTGACGAAGCAAGTGTTCCTGCTGATGTTATCGAGAAGGAAAAATCCATTATGATAGCTCAGATGAAGGAAGATCCCAAGATGGCTAACAAGCCTGAAATGGTACTCGGCAAAATTGTTGAGGGTAAAATGGGCAAATACTACAAAGAAAACTGCCTTGTTGAGCAGCAGTATGTTATCGACGGTGACCTTACCGTTGGTAAGTATGTAGAAAGCGTTGCTAAGGCTATCGGCACTCCCGTTAAAATTGCTTCTTATGTTCGCTTTGAAAAGGGCGAAGGCATTGAAAAGCGCGTTGACGACTTTGCTGCTGAAGTTGCTGCAATGGCAAAATAATAATACCTAAATTTAAAAGCACTCGTAACGACAGTTGCGAGTGCTTTTTTTGTTAGTATAAAAAAACTGACAAGATTAATCTTGTCAGTTTTTTATTTTACATTACTTCGGGAGTGGTTATTTTAAGAAGGTCGAGAACGTTTTTAATTACAGCCTTTGTATCGGTGCAAAGGGTAAGACGGGCCTGCATAAGACCTTCGTCTTCGCATTTAACTCTGCAAGAGTTGTAGAATTTATGGAAAAGCGTTGCAAGTTCTTCTACATAGTGAGTAATTTTCGCAGGGTCGTATGCCTTTGCGGCAGATATGATTTCATCTGTATAAGCTGCAAGATGAACGGTAAGTTCTCTTTCTTCAGGTGTATTAAGGAGTATTAACTCTTCTTTTGTGCATTTGCGCTGTATAATGCCATCATTTGCAAGATTTCTTATAATACTGCAAATACGTGCATAAGCGTACTGCACATAGTAAACAGGGTTTTTGCTTGATTCTTCTATTGCAAGGTCAAGGTCAAAGTCAAAGTGTGAGTTCGGCTCTCTGAGATTAAAGAAAAAACGAGCAGCATCAATGGGTACTTCTTCAAGAAGTGTAACAAGGGTTATGGCTTTGCCGCTTCTCTTTGAAGCCTTAATGATTTCACCGTCTTTAACAAGACGTACCATCTGCATAAGAACAACGTCTAATCTGTTCGCATCAACACCAAGAGCCGTAAGAGCACCTTTAAGACGGGGAACATAGCCGTGGTGGTCAGCACCCAGAATATCAATAGCCTTGTCAAAACCGCGTGTTACAAGCTTGTTATAGTGATAAGCGATATCGGGAACAATATAGGTGGGAACACCGTTGCTTCTGACCAGTACAAAGTTGTCACTTCCAAAGTCCTCACCCTTAAACCATAAAGCGTCTTCTTCAATATAGGTGTGTCCGCTTTCTTTTAAAAGCTCAATAATTCGGCTTGTTTCTCCGTTTTTATGGAGAGAACTTTCTTTAAACCAGGTATTATATTCTATTCTGTATTTTAAAAGGTCGTCGTGAAGCCCCTGAATATTTTTGGGCAGTGCAAATTCAACAAGAGCCTTTCTTCTGTCCTCTTCCGACTCTTTCATAAAGGCATCACCGTGAATATCAGCAAAAGCCTTGGCGTGAGCAATAATATCAGCGCCGTGATATGAGTCTTCGGGCATTTCTACAGTGTCATCAAAAAGCTGCTGATAACGAAGAGAAAGCGAAAGACCGAATTTGTTTATCTGATTACCGGCATCGTTGATGTAGAATTCTCTTTCAACATAGTAGCCTGCTTTTTCAAAAACACTGGCAAGACAGTCACCAAGAGCGCCGCCTCTGGCATTACCTATGTGCATAGGACCCGTAGGGTTGGCAGAAACAAATTCTACAAGAATTTTTTTGCCTTCTCCAAAATCACTTTCACCGTACTTGTCCTTTTTATCGTCAATTTCGCTTATTACATCTGCAAAATAGCTGTTATTTAAAAAGAAATTGATAAAGCCGGGACCTGCAATTTCGTAGCGGTCAATGTAAGAACCGCTGAAATCGGCCTTTTCCATAATGGTTTCTGCGATTTTGCGGGGCGCATTTCTAAGGGCGCGTGACCATACAAGTGCGGCGTTAACCGCAAAATCTCCGTGGGAAGTGTCGGCAGGAACTTCAATGTTAAAATCAGGAAGTTCGCAAGGTGTAAATACACCCTCTTCAAAGCTAAGCTTTGCGGCAGAGACAATTGCCTCTTTAATTTGTTTTTTTGCAGTATTCACAAGCAGTGACATAAATTTAAACCTCTTTTACGGTAATTTCTATTCTGTTACGGCTGATAGGCGCATAGTTCATATTGATGTCGTACTCAAGATTTAACGCGCCGCCGTGTTCGTTTAATCGGTTATCAATTTGACAACCGTATATATCAAGTATAAGTGCGCAACTTGCTGAAGAATAAACACAGCTGTTGCGTTTTCCTACCTCTACTACCATTCGGCATTCGGTAAAACCGCTTTTTGTTAACACGGTTTCGTTTTTACCTACTTTTATGAGGTTTTCACAAGATTCGCCACCCTCATTAGTTTCGGTGTATTTTATGTAAAATTTATCGTTTTTTATGCCGAATTTTCCTAAGGTTTTCAGTTCAATAGAGTCTTTTTCACCATCCGTATACTGAAAACCGTTGATGGTTATTAACGCATTTTTCATAAGCTGTTTATATCCACCTTTTCTACGCTGATTTTATCGGTTTCGCTACCAAGCAGCATAGAAGAAACGGCATTAAATGACGGGGTTATATCGCTTACAAAGTAGGAAACATTTCCGCCTTTGCCGTCATTTAATAAATCATTGTTTGCAAGAATTTCTTTAACAGCATTGGCGGTAGAAACACCTGCATTTATAAGGGTCACCTTGTCACCTAAAACCTTTTTTATTGCTAAAGATAGCAGAGGATAGTGTGTGCAGCCGAGAATAAGAGTATCAACATCGGCTTCTTTTAGGGGAGTAAGATATTTTTTAACCGTCTCTAAAACTATAATATCGTTTTCGTCTGTCAGCCCTGCCTCAACAAGCGGTACGAAAAGGGTACAGCTTTGGCAGATAACGGTTGCGTCGGGGCAAAACTCTAAAATTTGCCTTTTGTGTTCACCGCTGTTTATGGTGGCGGCAGTGCCTATAACACCAATTTTTTTGTTTTTAGTAGTATTTACCGCACTTTTACAGGCGTGAGATACTACTTCAACAAAGGGCACAGGAAGATTTTTTGCCGTATCACTTGCAACAGAGCTTACGGTACCGCAAGCCGCAACGATAAGCTTTACATCTTTTGAAAGAAGGAAAGCTTCGTCTTCACGGGCAAATTTTTTAATGGTTTCGTTACTCTTTGTGCCGTAAGGAACACGGTCGGTGTCACCAAAATATACAATATCTTCAGAGGGAAGAGTGTTAATGAGTTCTTTGACAACAGTAAGACCGCCAAGTCCCGAATCGAAAACACCAATAGGGCGTGTATCAGCCATAAACTTCCTCCTTATCGCATTATCCACTATATATTACCACAAATTTTATATTACTGCAACAGTTTTATAATACTTGCAATATATTTTATTTTGTTATATAATAATACTAATTAGATTGGAGTGGTATGCTTGTTATCTGAAATGATTTCGGGAAGAATGTCCTTTACTCAAATAGTAATGTATATTCTGTCTGCCCTTATAGTTATATTTTTAACCTTGCCTTTTCACGAGTTTGCTCACGCATTTATTGCTGATAAGCTGGGCGATAAGACGGCTCGTTATCAGGGAAGACTGACTATAAACCCTTTTGCTCATATTGATTATTTCGGTGCTCTTGCCATAATTCTTTTCGGCTTCGGCTGGGCAAAGCCGGTTCCTGTTGATGCAAGACGTTTCAAAAACCAAAAGGGCGGTATGGCGCTTACTGCTCTTGCCGGTCCTGTTATGAATATACTTCTTGCCGCCGTTGCGTGCTTTATTATGTATGCGGTTGCTTCCTTTTCAGGATACAACAATTTTTCTGCCTATGCGGTAATGTTTTTAGCATACTATGTTCAGATAAATGTGGGACTTGCAGTATTTAATCTTATTCCCATTCCGCCTCTTGACGGTTGGAAGGTGTTGTCGGCTTTTCTGCCTGACAGAATTTACTGGACGGTGTTAAACTATGAGCGCTATATAAGCTTTGCGCTTATACTCATTGTTTATTCGGATATTCTTGACAGACCTATAGGTATTGTCAGCAATTTCCTTATAAATATAATTACATTTTTACCGAGAGTGATATTTGGTTATTGATTATGGAAAATGTACTTTCTTTTAAGACCTGTGATTTTGAAGGTCCTCTTGACCTTCTGTTGCAGCTAATAGCAAAAAATAAACTTAATATTTACGATATTCAGCTGACTGTTCTTATTGACCAGTATTTAGAGCAGATAAAACTTATGGAGCTTAATGATATGGATATTGCAAGTGATTTTCTTGCGATGGCATCTCGTCTTATTTATATAAAAACCGTAAGTCTGCTTCCTCGCCACGAAGAAATAGAGGAATTAAAGCAGGAACTGACAGGTGAGCTTCTTGAGTATCAGATGTGCAGAGAAATAGCGGCAAAACTCAGCGTTATGAATAGCGGTATTGACCGTTTTGTTAAAGATGCTGAGCCGGTTGAACTTGACAAAACCTATTCGCTGAGCCACGATGCAATGCTTATTTATGAAGCCTATCTTGCGGCGGCAGGCAGAGGAAAAAGAAAACTTCCGCCTTCGTCTGCGGCATTTACTCAGATAGTTGCCAAGAAAATTGTATCGGTTTCATCAAAGATTATCTATGTTATAAGAAATCTGTTCAGCGGAAAAACACAAAAGTTAAACAGCCTATATTCAGGCGCCAAAAGCCGTTCTGAGCTGGTTGCTACTTTCCTTGCTGTTTTGGAACTTTGTAAGGCTAACCGCGTTAAAATATCGGGTGATACCGGTTCTGCCGAGATAACTCTCATTAAGGAGAAAAGAAAATGAGTAACGAAATATTAAAACTTTTACCGGCTTTTGAGGCTGTACTTTTTGCAAGCGGTGAGCCGGTAAGCATAGATAAATTCAGCGCGGTTTTTGATGTTGGTGTAGACGAAATCAATACGGTTATGGATGCGCTTAAAGACCGTCTTAATAAGGGCGGTTCGGGTATAGAACTTTTAAAGCTTGAAAATGCTTATCAGCTTTGTACCAGAAGTGAATATGGTGAGTATATCAGAAAAATGGCTGATATTCACAGAAAAACCCCGCTTTCTCAGGCTGCTTTTGAGGTGCTTTCGGTTGTAGCTTATAATCAGCCGGTTACCAAGTCATTTATTGAACAGGTAAGAGGTGTTGACTGTTCAAGCACCGTGACAACCCTTATAGAAAAAGGTTTACTTGAAGAAAGGGGCAGACTTGAACTTCCCGGTAAACCCCTTCTTTACGGAACTACCAAAAACTTTTTAAGATGTTTTGGTATATCAGATCTTAGTGAACTTCCGCCGCTTCCTCATGACGACGATGCCGTTAAACAGGATCTTGGCGAACAGCTTTCGGCTATTGACGTTATAGAAGAACAAGAAATTACCGAAGAACAAGAATAAATAGGAGCTGAAAAGATTATGAGTGAACAGAAATTAAAGGGTATAATGGATACCTCTATGGACAAGCTTCGCGCTATGATAGATGCTGATATTGTTATCGGCACTCCTATTAAACTTGGTGAAATGACTCTTATTCCCGTTTCAAAGGTGGCCTTTGGTCTTGCTACCGGCGGAAGCGATTTTCCCACAAAAACAAGTGAGGCTGTTTTCGGCGGTGCCAGTGGCGCAGGCGTTACCGTTTCACCGGTGGGATTTCTTTGTGTCAATGGCGAGAGTATCAGAATGATACCGGTAAGCAGCGAATCAACGGCTCTTGACCGCGCTATTGCCGCCGCACCCGAAATCATTGATAAATTTAAAGAAATAACCAAAGACAAAGAATAAGTGCATTAAAAATCTTCCTCTTTAATAAAATGATAGAGATGTTATTTGTTGAGGGGGAAGTTTTTTATGAAAAAACTGCTTTGCTTTTTTCTTATTATCTGCCTTTTGGTATGCCCCTTGCCGATAAAAGCCCTTAGCGTTTCGGCAAAGTCGGCGGTTTTAATAGATGCCATAAGCGGTGAAATTCTTTTTTCTAAAAACCCGAATGAACGGCTTCCTATGGCAAGTACCACTAAAATTATGACGGCATTATTGCTTTGTGAGTATGGCGACCTTGAAAGAATAATAACCGTTACTCCTGAAATGGTATATGTGGAAGGTACTTCTATGGGGCTTAAGGTGGGAATGAAGGTAAGCCTTAAGGATATTCTTTACGGTATGCTGCTTGCTTCGGGTAATGATGCCGCCAATGCTGCCGCTGTCGCAGTGGGCGGCGGTATGGATAACTTTGTGGCATTGATGAATGATAAAGCACAGCAGTTGGGGCTTGAAAACACCCATTTTGATACTCCGTCGGGGCTTGACGGAGATTCTCACTATACTACAAGTTATGATTTGGCTATGCTTACCCGATATGCCTTAAATAACAGTGATTTTTATGAAGCCTGCAGTACAAAAAGTAAGGCGGTTTATCTTGACGGTGTAAAGGTAACCCTTTCAAATCACAACCGACTTTTGTCAAGCTATAACGGGGCAATAGGCGTAAAAACCGGTTTCACCAAAAAATCGGGCAGATGTCTTGTTTCTGCCGCAGAGAGGGAGAACGGACGGCTTATTGCGGTTACACTTAACGACGGCGACGACTGGCAAGACCATAAAAATATGCTTGATTACGGCTTTTCGCGTCTTGAAAACTCAAGTTGTGTGTTTTATGAAACCGAGTATAAAATTCCCGTTCTTGCAGGAAAAGAAAACAGTATCACAGTCATTTCTGACAGGATAGAATTCAGAACTGTTGAGGGCAAAAAAATCGTAAAAGAAGAATATATTTACCCTTATATATTTGCCCCTGTAAAAGAAGGGGAAGAAGTAGGGTATGTTGAATATAAAAGCGGTGGATATACCGTTGCAAAACAAACTCTTTATGCCGATAAAAGCATAGAGGCAAATGACAGTGAAAATTTTTTGTTAAGGGTTAAAAACACCTTTTTCAGTATGTTTAAATATGTGTGAGGAGTAATTATGAAGGACAATAAAATTCGTCTTCAAAAACACCTTTCTGAGTGCGGTATCGCCTCAAGAAGAAAGGCAGAAGAACTGATTGAAAATAAGAAGGTAAGGGTTAACGGCAGAATTGCCTCTCTGGGTGATAAGGTTGATCCTATAAGAGATAAGGTTTCTGTATCGGGCAAAACCGTTGTACCGACTAATAAAAAGGTATATATTATGCTTCATAAACCGCGTGGTTTTGTCACCACCGTTTCTGATGAACTGGGCAGAAAATGTGTTACCGATCTCGTAAAAGACGTTGGTGTCAGAGTTTTTCCCGTAGGACGTCTTGATAAAGACTCTGAGGGGCTTTTATTCTTAACCAATGACGGTGAGTTCGCAAACAATTTAACCCATCCCTCAAAGCACGTTAATAAAACCTACCGTACCACCGTTAAGGGTGAGGTAGAGGAGGAAAAACTTGCAAGGCTTTCAGATGGTGTCGAAATAGACGGCAAAAAAACCTTGCCCTGCGAATGTTTTGTGGCAGAGAGAAAGCCTGACAGAACGGTACTCATTTTTGTTATTCACGAGGGCAGAAACCGACAAATCAGAAAAATGTGTGAGGCGGTAGGTCTTACCGTTATTCGCCTTAAACGTACCGAAATTGCAGGTGTAAAAATGGGTATGCTGCCTCAGGGAAAATGGCGTGACCTTAATGAGAGAGAAATGAAACGCCTTACCGCTATTTCAAGCAGTAAGGAGGGTATCAATAATGATTAGTGTTCTCCCTCTAAAAGAAGAACTGAAAATAAAAGCTCTTTTTGAAAAACACGACAGAATTTTTTCTGACTTTTCGGGTTGCGTAACTGCAACAGAAGGGGATAAAACTATCGGTTATTGCCTTTACTACCTTGACAGTGAAAAAATGACGGTACTTGAAATAGAACCACAAAATGATTTGCCCATTGCCGACGGAATACTGCGAAGTGCGATTCATAATGCGGTGTTTAAGAATATTATGAAGGTGTATTACGACGAAAAATCTCCTGTTATGATATTAGATAAACTCGGCTTTATATTGAGCGCCGAAGAAAAAAGCCTTAATGCAGAAAAACTTTTTGAGAGTTGCTGTTCTTGCAGTGATAAAAATACTTGATTTTTTATTTTAGTTGTGATATCATTGCTATGTTGTAATTTAAGAGATACAGATTAGGAGGAAGACTAAATGGAAGTTTTACAGATTATTTTAGGCGTATTACTTGGCCTGCTTTCAATAGTTGTTATTGTTCTTGTACTTTTCCAGCAGGGACACAGAGCCGGTATTTCCGGTGCTATTTCCGGTGCTGCTGAAACATTCCTTTCAAAGAATAAAGCAAGAACCATTGACGCTGCATTAAAGCGTTATACTATGATAGGTGCAATTGCTTTCTTTGTACTTGCCATAGCCGCTACCGCTGTAGCAACAATTATTGCAAAATAATTAAAAATAAAAAGCAAAAGCGTGGTCGAAAGACCACGCTTTTCTCATATTAAGCCAAAATACTTCATAAAATTTTATGAGGTGTTTTGCTTTGAAAATATTTTATCTTTTAATGGGTTTTATCTTGGCTTTTTTTGCGCTTTTATATCTTGTTTTGCTTATAATCACTAAAAAGCCTTTTAAATATTTGTTTTTAAATGCGCTATGCGGAATATGGTGTTTTGCGGTTGTTGACCTTACCGCCTTTTATACAGGACTGCATCTTCCCGTAAATTATGCCACGGTATTGACAACCGGTATTTTAGGGGTTCCCGGTGTGGTACTGCTTGAAATTATGAAGTATATTATTTTTGTATAAAAAATATAGTGAGTTTTTTTACGCTTTATGTTATAATAAATATATCTATATTATATTATCGGAGGAAATTATGTTAAGTATTATCTATGGACGAGCTGCCTCAGGCAAAACAACCGTAATACTAAACAAAATAAAACAAGCGGCAAGTGAGGGTAAAGAAGTAGCTTTTATAGTTCCCGAGCAATTTTCTTTTGAAAGCGAAAGAAGTGTACTGACAGAACTTGGAGATAAATTATCCGCCAAGGTTACCGTGCTCAGTTTTTCAAGCCTTGCTGATAAGCTTACCGATCTTTGCGGCGGCGCCTGCAGAGGTCTGCTTAGTGATTCCGATAAAATTATGTTTATGAGCAAAACCTTGAAGGCTCTTCGTGATGAACTTTATATTTGGCGAAAAAATATAAACTCAACGGGTTTTGCCTCTAAAATAACCGATATGATAGGTGAATTTAAGATAAGTGCGCTTTTTCCTGAGGATATAGAGAAAGCATCAGAAAATCTCGGTGGCTCTCTTAAAGAAAAAATGAAGGCGCTTTCCATTACATACCGTGCCTATGACGCTCTGGTTAAAGAAAAATTTATTGATCCTGCGGACAAGCTTCAAAAACTTTATGACGATTTAACGGTTAATAAATATTTTAGCGGTAAAGAGGTATTTATTGACGGCTTTAAGGGCTTTACGGGACAGCAGTACCGCATTATAGACCTTATCTGTGCTCAGTGTAACTCTCTGAGTGTTGCAATTCTTGCTGACAAGGCTGATAAAAAAGAGCTGTTTGAAAATACAATAGCAACAGCAAAAAGCGTTAAAGCTATCGGACAAAAATACGGTAAAAAAATAGATGAAGAATATCTTGACTTTACACATTATAAAGGTGTGGGCGTAAAGTCTGTAGAGGAAATACTGTCTTCTTACTGTGAAGAATTAAAAGACGGCTCGGGTGTTACGGTTTGCTCTGCAAAAACTGCCGAAGACGAGGTACGCTTTACCGCGCGAAATATAAGACGTCTTGTACGTGAAAATGGGTATAGGTATAAAGACTTTGTGGTTATTGCCAGAAACCCCGAGGTATATGAAACATATATAGAGCACGAATTTAAAATAAATGATATTTCCTGTTTCTTCGACAAGCGTGTGCCGCTTACCGTGTCACCTCTTTTCGCACTTCTTGACTGCGCTATGGACTGCGCTTTGAGATTTTCCTCAGAATCACTTTTCCGTTTTCTGAAAACCGGTCTTGTACTTGATTTTGACGATAAGAGCATCAGCGAACTTGAAAACTATGTATATCTCTGGGATATAAACGGCGAAGCCTGGCTTAATGAGTGGGATATGGACCCAACCGGCTTTTCAAAAACCGACGAGAGTAAAACCGAGGCTATAGCAGAACAGCTTAAAGGTATAAATGACCTTCGCAAAAAAGCTGTTAAGGTTATGTGCCGTTTCAGAGAAAATTTAAGCGGTCAGGTGCGCAATATGGCAACGGCCTGTGTAGAGCTTCTTGAAAACATAAACAGTGCCGCCAATTTAAAGAAGATAATAAATGAATCTTCAGATATATTTTCCCCTGAAAACATTGACGTTCTGCGTCAAAGCTGGGACGGTATTATGAATGTGTTTGACGGTATTGTTAAATGCTTTGGGGAAGATACTGTTTCTGTTAAAGATTTTAAAGAAATGTTTTCTACTGCTTGCAGTATGACAACGGTGGGCAGAATTCCTCAAATGCTGGACGAGGTCACCTTTGGCGCGGCAGACAGAATTCGTCCATCAAGACCTAAGGTTGCTTTTGTACTTGGTTGTAACTATGGCGTTTTTCCTGCCATTAGTGAAAATAACAGTATTTTAAGCAATAACGAAAGAAAAATTCTTAAAGATGCAGGCTTTGTACTTCGCGATAAAACCGTATTTCAGTCGGTAGAGGAAAACCTGCTGGTTTATTCCTGCCTTTGCTGTGCCTCGGATATGCTTTTTGTTTTGCATCACGAAACAGGCGGTGACGGCAAGACTGTTGAGCCTTCGGCTTTCATTGGGGAAATTAAAGAAAATACCACGGGTGTGCTATATAAAAGTGAGCCTGTAGAAACGCTTTGCGAGGAAAACTTTCCCGAGACACAGTCTGATGCTTTTCGTACCCTTTGTACCTTGGCGGGTAAAAGCAGCCCCGAATATGCTACGCTTTCTGAGGCTACCTTTGAATATGACGGTATAAAAGACAGATTTAAAAGTGTTTACTCTGCCGCCGCGAAGCGTGATATGAAGCTGGGCAGTGAAGTGTCTAAAAAGCTTTTCGGTAATAACATAAGCCTTTCGGCGACTAAGTTTGATACTTTCCACAGCTGTCGTTTCAGATTTTTCTGCCGATACGGTCTTGATACCGATATTATTCAGCCTGCAAAGCTTGATAATTTGCAACGCGGAACTATTGTCCACTTCGTTATTGAACAGTTTTGCAATGCTCATTTAAAGGATATTGATAAGGTTGAAAAAGCACAGATAATAAAGGAAACCGATATTTATTTAAACGAGTATTTTGCACAGATAAAGGGTAGTGAGTTTCTTTTTACCGCAAGGTTTAATTTCCTTCTTAAAAAGATAAAAGAAGGTATAGTTGATGTGCTCGAGAGGATAGTAGCCGAGTTCAAACAGAGCAAGTTCAGACCTTGCCAATGTGAAGTAAGAATAGGTAATGACGGCACCATTCCTACTGTTCAGTTTCCGTTTTCAGAGGATGGTAAGTTATCCCTTTACGGCAGTATAGACCGTCTTGACAGATGGGGCAGCTTTATAAGAATAGTTGACTATAAAACAGGAAGCAAAACTTTTAGACTTTCAGATACCCTTTACGGACAGAATCTTCAGATGCTTATATACCTTTACTGTGTAATAAGAGGCGAAAATATTGACTATAAAGGCAAAAACCCTGCAGGTATTCTCTATCTTATTTCAAAAAAGGATATAAACAAAAAGGGTATGGCTATGAACGGCCTTATTTGCGAAAATATGGATGTAGTTGAGGCTATGGAAGAAGCAAATAACGGTGAGTTTATTCCAAAATACAAGGTTAAAAAGGACGGTACGCCCTATAAGAGCAATACTTCGTATATCTCTGAGGAAGCCTTTAATGTTATTTTTGATTATATAGAGGAACTGGCTTGTAAAATGGGTGAAGCTTTGCATTCGGGAGATATAGCAGTAGACCCCGTTGATGCCTGTGACAGCGATGCCTGTAAATACTGTCAGTACAGCTCGGTTTGCTGTATTGAAGACGAGGAACATAAAAAGGCTGAAAAGCTATCCAACTCTGAGGTTATAGAAGCAATAAGAGGAGGCGAAACTGATGGACTTTAATAAACTTACCATACCGCAACAGGCGGCTGTAACAGAAAAGGGAAGTATATTGGTTTCCGCCGCCGCGGGTTCGGGTAAAACCGCCGTGCTTGTGCAAAGAATAGTAAAGGCTTTAACCCGCAAGGATAATCCCTTAAGCGCTGACAGAATTCTTGTTGTTACCTTTACAAATGCCGCCGCTGCCGAAATGAGAGCGAGACTTGAAAAAGAGGTTGACCGGTATTGTCGCGAAAATCCTGCCGATAAGGCTGCTGCACGTCAGAAAATTCTTTTGCAAAGCGCTAATATAAGCACTATTGACTCTTACTGTATATCTCTTGTACGTGAAAATTTTGATAAAGCAAATGTAGATATAGACTTTAAAATGGCAGAGGAAAATGAGCTTAGCGCTATAAAGGATACTGCCGCAAAAGCAGTGTTTGAAAAGTATTATGAGAGTGAAAACCCTACCTTTATAAGTCTTCTTGACGCCTTTGGTTCGCTGTATGATGACAGTGACCTTACCGATGCGGTTAAAGAAATTTATGAAAATTCACAGAATATGCCTTTTCCGTCTGTATGGATAGAGGGTATTAAAAACCGATACGTAGACAATTCTTTTGCCCTTTGGGAGAATGAAGCCTATACAGAGGCGAAGGAACAGCTTGACAGAATTTTAGGTTATATAAATTCTGCCGACAGATATTTTGCCGAAAATGAGGAACTTAAAAAAGCCTACGGTATATCTTTTGATGCCGCAAGGGACAGAACGTCAGCGGCTATAAAAAGCGCTGAGAAAAAAGACTGGGACGGTCTTTATGAAAGCATTAAAATGTTAAAGTTTGATGACTTTAAGAGAGGCGCGTTTTCGGCAGATGAAAGAGATGCTTTGTGCGTTAAAAAGCTGAGAGCCTTTGCAGAAACAATTATCAAAAAACTGCAAACATTTATTTATGCTGAAAAGGCTGTGGTAGAAAATCACTATAACACCACCTCACCTTTGACTCGTCTTTTACTTGAGTTGGTTTGCGAGTATGCAAAGCAGCTTGACAGTCTTCTTCGTGAAAAGAACGTGTATAACTTTTCTGATATTGAGCATAAAGCCTTTGAACTTTTATGTGAGTTTAAAGACGGCGAAGTTTCTTTGCGTGAAGAGGCAAGAGAATTTGTTGACCGCTATGACGAGATTTTCGTTGACGAATATCAGGATGTAAACGATTTACAGGATATGTTTTTCCACTTTCTGTCAGACTCAGGCAAGAAACTTTTCGTTGTTGGTGACGTAAAGCAGAGCATCTACGGTTTCAGAGGCGCAAACCCCGATAACTTTCTTGCAAAACAGCAGGTGTCGGTTGATTATAAAGAAGCAGGCGAAAATGAACTTAAATCTATAATTCTTGACGCTAATTTCAGAAGCAGAGACGGTATATGCGGTTTTGTAAACCATATTTTTGACCGCATTATGACTAAAGAAACCTGCGGAATAGATTATAAAGCAACCGAAAGACTGTCACCTAAGGCAGATTTTCCGCCAATAGATATTCCTCAGGCTGAGTTTCATATTGTAGACAGTGGTTTTGAAAAAGAAAAAGAAGCCGAGGCTTCCTATATTGCCGATTATATTTTATCGGTTATGAATTCGGGCGAAATAATAAAAGACAAAAAAACCGGTACTTTGAGAAAGGCAAAATTTTCAGATTTTGCCATCATCGTCCGCTATTTAAGTACCGTCTCTTCAACGCTTGTTGAACAGCTTACCGAGAGAGGTATACCCGTTACATATACAAAGGACGGTTTTTTGAAATCTAAAGAAATCAAAACCATGCTGTCACTTCTTTGCGTTATAGATAACCCTACCCGTGAGATAGAACTTTTGTCTGTTTTAATGTCACCCATTTTCTGCTTTACAGCCGACGATATGGCGAATATAAGGATAGGCAGCCGTAAGGTAAACCTTTACTCTGCGGTTATAAACAGCGCAAATAACGGCAATGAAAAATGCAAGGCATTTTTAGAGTTTTTGTCTAAACTTCAAAAATTTGCCGCAATTATGCCGCTTCACGACCTTATAACCCATATTTATAATCTTACAGACTATAAGAATATGGTTTCGCTTATGCCTGATGCCGTGGGCAGAATTTCAAACCTTAACTATCTTGTCAGCCTTGCCGAAAACTATGAGGCTACCGGTAATAAGGGTATATTTGCATTTAAGAAAAGTCTTGAAAAACTTGGGGACGAAAAACTTAAAGGTGCGGCAATGAGTAGTGGGGGCGACTGTGTTCAGCTTATGACCATTCACTATTCAAAGGGACTTCAATTTCCAATTTGTATTGTTGCCTACGGCGGTAATAATTTCAGTAATAAAGATAGCCGCAAATCTCTTATAATAGATACAGAGTATGGCGTTTCCTTTATGTACTATGATGACGAAGACGGTAAAGTTACCCCGATTGATAAAAAACTTCTTGCTCAGTATCAGAAAAAGAGACAGCTTAAAGAAGAACTGCGTATGCTTTACGTTGCGGCTACCCGTGCTGAAGACCGCCTTGTTATGACGGTGGCAAGAAAAAATGTTGAAGCCTTGCTGTTTGGCAGCGCTGTAAAGCTTGAAGCCGCAGGTGACAAAGTAAACAGAGAAATATATCTTTCTGCAAACTGCTATGCCGACTGGATTATTCCGTGTCTGCTTTTGCACAGTGATTCTGCTGACCTTAGAAAAACTGTCGGCTATAAGTATGAAGGGGTGAAAAACCCTTATGCCGTTCTTTCTGGTATCTATGAATTAAATACAAGAGTAGCAGGGAATACTGAATATGAGTATAAACCCGACAATGATGCAATAAAGCTTATAAAAGACCGTCTTGATTATCAGTATCCCTTTGATATTTTAAGACAAATTGAGGCTAAATCTTCTGTATCGGCAATAGTACACAAGGCTGAAGAGGGAGATTATGATTTCACCTTGCGTCCGGGCTTTTTGAACAAAAACGGACTTACCGCCACCGACAGAGGTACTGCTGTTCATAAAATTATGCAGTATATGGACTTTGAAAAGGTGCGTGAAGATTTTGAGGCTGAAATCACCCGCCTTAAAGAGTGGGAGTATATAAGCGAGGAAGAAGCAGAAGTGGACACTGCGCATATTAAAAGGTTTGTAAACGGTGAACTGTTCTCAAGAATGTTAAAGGCAAAAGAACTTAAAAGGGAAATGAAGTTCTTGACATTTTTACCTGCAGGCAGAGTAAATGATAATATCCCGTCAGACCTTTATGATGAACAAATAGTTGTTCAGGGTGCCGTTGACTGTATGTTTATTGAGGAAGACGGTGTCGTTATTGTTGACTTCAAAACCGACAGGGTGAAAGAGGAAAGTCAGCTTGTAAACGCCTATGCAGAACAGCTTAATATCTACGCTGTAGCTTGTGAAAAAATAACGGGACTTCCCGTTAAAGAAAAAATAATATATTCTCTTGTTTTAGACCGCAGTATTGTGGTATAATTTTCTGGTATAAAATAATTCTTTGGAGGAAGAGAAGTTGCCCGAACTGATAAAAACCGTTGCAAACGGTGTTGAAAAAATTTATCTTCAAAATAATTCTTTTAATACAACTCTTGTGTCAGTGAATTTCTATCTGCCCCTTCGCCGTGAAACAATAGCAAAATATGCGTTGCTTCCCGAAATACTTATTACCTGTTCGGCAGATTATCCCGATTATCTGAAACTGAATTTTAAGCTCTCACAGCTTTACGGAGCTGATGCTGAATGCTCAGTTTCAAAGGTTGGGGACTGTTTGTGTATTAAGTTTATTGCTTCTTCTATTAACGACCGCTTTGCTTTCAGCGGTGAAAAGGCTGTAAGCGACAGCGTGAATTTACTGCTTGACCTTATTTTCAGACCTAAGGTAAAGAACAATGCCTTTTTTGAAGAGGACCTTAAAAGAGAAAAGCGTAAGCTAATCGACAGAATTAAGGGTGACCTTAACGAGAAGCGTATTTACGCGAGAAACCGTCTTGTATCTGAAATGTTTGAAGATGATCCTTTTGGCGCTTATCGTCTTGGTACTGTAGAAGAGGTAGAAAAAATTACGGGCAATGACCTTTATGAAGCATATAAACAAATGCTAAGCTCTGCCTTTATAAGAATACACACTGTGGGCGAAAAAGAATCAACCGATATATATGACAGAATAACAGCCGAGCTTTCAAAAATAGAGCGTAAAAATATTACCGACATATACAGTTCTACAGCGCTTAAAGAGAGAGAAAGCGTTAAGCGTGTAAGTGAAAATATGGATGTAGCTCAGGGTAAACTTGTTATGGGCTTTAACTGTCCCTTTGGTGATGATGACAGCAACCTTGACACTATGATTATGTGTGACATTTTCGGTGGAGGACCTTATTCAAGACTTTTCGGTAATGTAAGAGAAAAAATGAGCCTTTGTTACTATTGCAGTGCTTCTTCTATGAGAAACAAAGGATTTATGATGGTTGACTGCGGTGTTGAAAAGGATAATGCCGAAAGCGCCGAAAAAGCTATTCTTGAACAGCTTGAAATAATGAAGAACGGTGAGTTTACTGATTTCGAATTTGCCTCGTCTATAAAGAGTATAAGCGATTCCCTTAAATCTTACCGTGACAGTAAACAGGGACTTGATTTATGGTATACCATTAAGGCGCCAAACAAAAATCTTTACTCTCCCGAAGAAATTATCGAAAAGCTTAGCGCTGTTACCAAAGACGGTGTAGCAACCGCAGCTAAAAAATGTAAGTATAACACAGTATATATGCTGATGCCGGAGGATAACCGATGAAGAAAGAAGTTTTTTTAAGCCGCTTTGGTGAGAGCTATGTAAAATATACTCATCCTTCAGGCCTTAAAATATTTGTAGCTGAAAAACCCGGTTTTTCATCAAACTATGCTATATTCGGAACAAAATATGGCTCTATCGATACCTTTTTCAGTAATGACTCGGGTGAAAGCTTTATATCCGTACCTGAGGGAATTGCTCATTTTCTAGAGCATAAGCTTTTTGAAAGTGAAGACGGTGACGCTTTTACACGATATGCTGCTACAGGGGCAAGTGCAAATGCCTACACCTCTTTTGATAGAACCTGTTATTTGTTTTCCTGCTCACAGCGGTTTTATGACAATTTGGATATACTGCTCGATTTTGTTCAGAGCCCCTATTTTACCAAAAAGACCGTTGAAAAGGAGCAGGGCATTATCGGTCAGGAAATAAGAATGTATGACGACAGCCCGTCCTGGCGTGTGCTGTTTAATATGCTTGAAACCATGTACCTAAATCACCCTGTAAGAATAGATATTGCAGGAACGGTAGAAAGTATAGCAAAAATTACCGATAAGCTTCTTTATGACTGTTATGATACCTTTTATAATCCTGCCAATATGTTCGTTTGCGTTGCAGGTAATGTAAAGGCTGACGAAATTGCGGATTTTGTTTCATCTCACTTAAAAGAAAAGGAAAAGGTAGAGGTTATAAGAGGTAAGCACCGTGAACCTGATACCGTAAAGGCAGATTATGTTGAAGCAAAATTAGAGGTAGCATCACCTCAGTTTTGTTTAGGCTTTAAAGAAAATTGCGACACTCCCGAGAAAACTGCAAAGGAAAGAATTTCTATGGGTGTTACCCTTGAAGTTCTTGCGGGGGATTGCTCACCGCTTTATAAACGCCTTACTGATCTTGAGCTTATAAATGACGAATTTGAAACAGAGTACTTTACGGGAACGGGATATGCGTGTATAATGTTTTCAGGTGAGTCTGAAAAGCCTGAAAAAGTAAAGGCTGAAATAATCAGCGAAATAAACTTACTGCTTTCTGAGGGAATAGACGAGCAACTTCTAAACACAGTAAAACGCGCTATGTACGGTGATGTCATAAGGCGTTTTGACAGCTGTGAGGCTATTGTCAGTCAAATGGTTGAATGTGCTATGTTCGGATATGATTTGTTTGAGGAACAAGAAATTTTAGAAAAAATAAGCAGTGCGGACGTATTAAACTGCTTAAATAAGCTAAAGGAAGAAAAGAGTGTTCTTTCGGTAATATTACCTAAAGACTAAGAAAGGAAATTAAAGTTATGGCAAATACAATTACAATTTTCGGCATTACTTTAAATATCGATCCTGTTGCATTCACCATTCCCGGTATTAACTGGCCGATTTACTGGTACGGTATACTTATCGGTACCGGCTGTCTGCTGGCTCTCATTTACGGTATGGTATACGCTCCGCGCTTTAATATTGATAAGGACAGAATGTTAGACGTAGTGCTTGTTACCATTCCCGTTGCTATTCTTTGTGCGAGAGCATACTACTGTATTTTTGACAATGTCAGCGGAACGAAAATCACCTCTGTCAAAGAGTTTTTCGGTCTTGGTCAGGTTGGTGGTTTTTCGGGACTTGCTATTTATGGCGGAATAATCGGCGCTTTCCTTTGCGGTGCGCTTATGTGTAAACTTCGTAAGGTAAATATACTTGATATGTTTGACCTTGCCGCTGTCGGTTTTTTAATCGGTCAGGCAATAGGCAGATGGGGTAACTTTACAAACCAAGAAGCTTACGGCACCTTTACAGGCAGCAGCTGGTGGGGTATGGAAAGCAGTATAACAAAAATAGAACTTGGTGACGGTCTTGTTCACCCCTGCTTTTTGTATGAGTCTGTCTGGTGTATTATAGGTTTTATAATTCTTCATAGAATAAGCAAAAACAGAAAGTTCAGCGGACAGATATTCTTAATGTACGGTGCTTGGTACGGCTTTGGCAGATTCTTTATTGAGGGGCTTAGAACCGACAGTCTTACCTTAGGTAAAATAAGAATTTCTCAAATGGTTGCCATTATTGCCTTTGTTACCTGTACTGCTTTGGTTCTGTACTTATATAATAAACACAAAAAGAAAGCCGAAACCTTGCCTTATGAAGAAATGTTCAAAGAGCAAATGGACGACGGCGATGAAGAAACAGCCCAAGAGGAACAGGCTAATATTATTGCGGAGGAATAAAATTATGGCACAGATTATTGACGGTCGCGCAGTTGCGGCTTATGTCAAAAACAGAGAAAAAGATGAGGTTAAAGCATTAAACGAGAAGGGAATAGAGGTTAGCCTTGCAGTAATACTTGTAGGTAATGATCCTGCTTCTTGCGTTTATGTTGCCAATAAGAGAAAAGACTGTGACGAGCTTGGAATAAAGTCTATAGAATACGCACTCCCTGAAGAAACCTCTATGGAAGAACTTTTAAGCCTTATTGATAATCTTAATAACGATAAGAACATAAACGGTATACTTTGTCAGCTTCCTTTACCTCGTCATCTTGACGAAACGAAGGTGCTTGAAGCAATTTCGCCTTTAAAGGATGTTGATGCTTTCCATCCCGAAAATGTAGGCAGAATAATGATGGGCAAATACGAGTTTTTACCCTGTACTCCTGCAGGTATTATGGAAATGCTCAGCTACTATAACATAGAAACAAATGGTAAAGACTGTGTAGTAATAGGTAGAAGCAATATTGTAGGTAAACCTATGGCAATGCTTATGCTTCACAGTAACTCTACCGTTACAATATGCCATTCAAGAACTAAAGACTTAAAGGCTGCTTGTCTTGGCGCTGATATTCTTATAAGCGCAGTAGGTAAAGCCGATTTTGTTACTGCTGATATGGTTAAAGACGGCGCTGTGGTTATTGATGTAGGAATGAACCGCAATAAAGACGGTAAGCTTTGCGGCGACGTTGATTATGATGCCGTAAAAGAAAAAGCCTCTATGATAACCCCCGTACCCGGCGGTGTAGGACCTATGACAAGAGCTATGCTTATGTGCAACACCGTAACAGCTGCTAAAAAACAGAACGGACTTAAATAATATGAAAAAAGTTATTGCAATTATTTGCATTTTGGTTTTGTGTTTTATTTTGGCGGGTTGTCAAAATAAGGCGGAAATTAAATATCAGAATAATAGTGATCTTATTTACTGTACAGAGGATAACGTTACCGAAAAGGTTGCAAAATCTCTTGATAAAAGCAAAAAAGAACTGAGAGAGTCTATGCAGAAAAACGGTATGGTTTTTTACGGTATTGCCGCAGATAATTCCTATACGGTATCTATCGTTAAAGAAACTACCGATTTTTCTGAAAAGGCTGTAGATTTTTCTGCTTTTGATGAAAAAGGACTTTATGAAATCTCGGCTGAAATAGCCCCTAACCTTATTACATATCATAAGACGGCAAATGAGGTTTATATTGTTCAGGATACCGTTTCCTTCAGTGCGGAGGGTGAACACCCGGCAAGACAGTACATAACCGTAAAAAACGGCAGTTTTTATATTATTACCTTTGCTTTTGCAAATGAAACTTTAAAGGATAAATATATGTTATCTGCTCAAAACATTGTTAATGATATAAGAATAAATACGGGTTATGAGAATTTTTCTTTTTACAGCGTAATAATTGTTGTTTTGTTATTGGCAATAATTTCGGTTATAGTATATGTTGGTATCACTCTTTTAAAGGATTTCAAAAAGGCAAAAGAGCACAAGAAAACAACCAATAATTAACTTTTTATTCATATATAAGCTTAAAGTTGTTAAAAAATATATTTTAAAATTATACTGAGATTTATCAAAGGAGAACTGACTTATGAGCGAATTTCATAACGATGATATGGGTAGCGTAAACCCTGCTGGAGAAAAGCTATATTATGCAACGCCTGTTACACCCTATAAGCCGCCTAAAAAAAGCGGAAACGGTGTTACTGTTGTTGTCTGTGTGCTTTTGTCTTTGGTAATTGGTCTTTCAAGCGGTCTGTTTGCTGCAAACTATATGTTAAAAAATATGCCTCAGGGCAGTAATGATAGCACAGTTGAAGAAGGCAAAACAAACATAAACATTACGGTTGACGAAACCGCTAATTCTACTATTGAGGCGGTTGCCAAAAAGGTTAATCCCAGCGTTGTCGGTATCAGAACTACCGTTGCTGTGCAAAGTTTTTTTGGCGGAAGTTCCGAATCAACAGGTGAGGGTAGCGGTGTTATATACTCTGCTGACGGTTATATAATCACAAACTATCACGTAATTGAAAGCGCCACAGGAAGAACTAACGCTTCTATTGAGGTTTATTTCGAAAGTCAAACAGAAACTCCTGTAGCGGCAACTGTGGTAGGCTACAATATTGCTTATGACCTTGCTGTTGTTAAGGTGGATAAGAAAGACCTGACACCTATTGAAATAGCTGATGTGAAAAATCTTGCTGTAGGACAGTACGTTGCGGCAATAGGTGCACCGGGCGGCCTTGAATATATGGGCAGTGTAAGCTACGGTGTAATAAGCGGTCTTAACCGTACTGTTACTGTAAGCAACTCTACCGACCAGTCTATATCACTGATTCAAACAGACGCGGCAATTAACCCCGGTAACTCGGGCGGCGCTCTTGTTAATATCAATGGTCAGCTTATAGGTATAAACAGTTCTAAAATCGTTTCCGAAAGCTTTGAAGGAATGGGCTTTGCTATTCCTGTTGATACAGTTAAAGAGATATGCGATAAAATAATTGCTAAAGAATATAATCCTGATCCCTATATAGGCATAACACTCAGCCAATCGTGGTCTGCAGATAGGCTTCAGCAGTACGGTTATCCTGCAGGCGCAGTTGTTACCAATGTTGTAAGCGGCGCTCCTGCTGATGCGGCGGGAATTAAGAGGGGAGATATTATTACCGAATTTGACGGCAAAGCGGTTAATGACACCGATTCATTCTCTGAAGCTCTTAATAATTGCAAACCCGGTGATACGATTTCTGTAAAGATTTACCGTTCGGGCCGTTACTATTCAACAGCAATTACAATTAGCTCAAATAACGCTCAGTAAAAAACAAACCGAAGTAACGAAAGTTACTTCGGTTTTCTTTTTTAAAACGCTGCTATTAAGGCGGGAATACCGTAGGAAATAATCGAAATAATTATACCTGCGCTCAGTACCCCTAAAAGTATAGCAGTGAAGGAATGTTTTATCCGCATATCAAGTACATCCGCTACAAGCGCTCCTGTCCAGGCGCCTGTGCCGGGCAGGGGAATGGCAACGAATAAAAACAGCCCCCAGAACTTGTATTTTTTTAGTGACTCGGAGTTTGCTTTTTCTCTTGCTTTTTTGTCAAGCTTTTCTACCATTTTGGCAAAGAGTTTTGTCTTTCTTAAAAGATTAAAAATCTTTCTTATAAATAGCAGAACGAAGGGAATGGGAACCAGATTTCCTATAACGCATATAGGGAAGGCAACATATAAATTTATGTTTAATAGTGCAGCAGCAATCAGTCCGCCCCTCAACTCTAAAATAGGAAGCAGGGAAATAACAAATACTAAAAGCTCGTCAGGAATTTTACTTTTAAAAAATTCTACAAAGCTTTGTACAATTTCTTCTGTCATAGTTTTTCCTCTCTATGTTACAAAAAATCAAAAAATTCTTTTACATATTCCGTTACCGGTATCGAACTTGCCATTGGATAGTAAACCAACATATAAAGAAGAGCACCGGCTACTATAAGCATAAGACCTATAAGAATAAGAATGGCAACAGTGAGTTTGCTTACGGGTTTGCGTACAGCTTTTTCTTCGTCATAGTCGTCAGTATCTTCTAAATCGGTATCGTTCTGCATATTTGCAATTATAAAATCATCATTTATAGAAATGCTGTCTTGCTCGTCTTCGCTTTTTTCTTCCGTTAAAATTGTGTTGACGTTTTCTTTTGTAAATACGATTTCTTCTTCGGTCTGCTCCTCTTCGTTTTCTTCTGCAGAAACTTCTTCTATTTTCGCTAATTCTTCTGCTTCGTTTAAGTTTTCTGCTATTTCTTCTATAGCTTCTTCGGTCATTTCGATAACATTATCAGAGGCTTCTGTAACATCTTCGGTGTTTTCTTCACTATCAAGCGAAATATCTTCAAAAACAGTTTCGGTTTCTTCTGCATTCTTGGCGGAATCTTCATTTATAACATTATCGGTTTCGGGAACGCGGCTTAAAGCGGTAATATAAGGGAATACCAGATTATCGCAAATTTCTTTGCGTAATGCTTTTGATTCAGGAAGCAAAATTATAGACTGCGGTCCGCTTTCTATAATGCAACCTGAAAGAGTACCGTCTTTGCTAACAAGTGGCAAAGAGCCTTTTAAAACCATAGGTTCCTCGGGTGAAGTTATGATATATTCAGAGGTGTCTGCACCCACAAGAGGTATGCTTACGGCTTTTGAAACAAGGTCGGTAATACCACAGTCACCGTGCAGTTCGCCAATAATGAGTATAATACGGCTTCTGCTGACAGCTCTTGCAAGACCTGAAAGCATTTCTTTGGGCTGATGCGTATGTGAATTAAGAATACGTGAATGACAGCAACCACCAAGATTGAATTCGAATTCAAAATCTGATGGAGTATCATAGTAAATGATATCGATTTTTAAATTCTGTACCATAATTTATGCTCCTGTCTTTTAAATTATTCTGTAGATTCGACGGATTCTGTAGGAGTATATACAGGCTCGGTTGATTCCGTTGATTCCGTTGATTCCGTTGACTGAGTTGACTGAGTTGACTGAGTTGACTCGGTTGACTGAGTGGGTTCGCTTGACTGGGTAGGTTCAGAAGATTCAGAAGAACTTGTATCGGGTAGTAAAGATTCTTCAGAAGAAACATCTGAAGATATAGTAGCCTCAGATGAGGTTAAAGAATTATCTGTGTCCCATGTAGCTTCAAGTTTTCTCTGGTCATACCACGCTTGCGGATAACGGGGTGACGGATTTGCTTTATAGGTCACTGCTATATCTTCTGCAGATGTCATTTTTGCAACTACAACCAGTCGAGCATTATCGAAAGCATTGCTTGTGGTAACAAGAGTTAACAGCTTGTCGCCAAAAGCAACATTCATATTTGAACTGTATAGATTTCTTTCGTTAAGTTCAGAAAGCCAATTGTTAAATGACGCCTCACCAGAGAAAGACGATTTTGTAAACTCAAATAAATAGTCGTTATCATCTTTTCTTACGGCATTCATTATAATAACGGCAAAAACCTTGTAATCGGTTTTTGAGTTCTCAAGTGAAAGGGTAATATGAGAATTTTCCGCAAGGAATGAAAGATTTTGATACTTATTAAGCTCACCAAACATAGCACCGTCGTCCATATTTTGCCCGTAAATAACAAGATTGTCAGAGGTGTCGTCAGGGGAAACTGTATTTCTGTAATCGAAAAACAGTGCACCGTAGCGGCTTTTTTGTTTGTTCATATTGTGATTAACATAATATGAATTATTGGTTGTTTGATAGACAGGGTTATTGATATCCGAGCCGTTTATTGAGAGCCAGCCCGTAAAATCGCTGTTTTTACTTTTTAGTATATCAAAGGCAACATCGTGCTCATTATCTGAATATATTACACGTGCCTTGTCAACAAGAGATAAATCACGGTAAATTTTTATAAAATATGTTGAAGCAACAATGCAGGATACAATGAGTAACGCCGCTATAATTGCAAAATAAATTTTAATTATGCGCTGCTTTTTTTTATTGTTCTTAAAGAAATTTGATAAATTAAGTTTTGTAATACAATTTTTTATTACATCTGTATTTTTTGTCTTGATATTGGATAGGAAAATGTTACGTTTGTTATCAGCAGCGGTGTTAGTATCGGTATCGTATTCATCAACTATAAATTCAGGCTGCCTCAAAAAAAACTCAGGCTCTAATTCGTTTGTGTAGTCTTCATTGGTAGTGGATATAAGGAAGTCATTTTCTGAATAAACAATATCAGTAGCAGTTGATTTTTCAGATGATTCATTTATAAGATGGGAAGCGGAATAGGGCTGACTGTAAATTAGTGTAAGTTTGTCTTCGGTGCAACCTCCCTCCATAAGAGAGGGGAGTGTCAGAAGGTAGCGCCTTACAAGGTCAAGGGCAATGTTAACCGCATACTGACGTATGTAATCGCGTGTTTTATCTTGACCGAGAGATAGTGCGCGTATCCAGTAAAAATTACCGTCATAAAGACAAACATAAACTGTTCCAACGGCTTTGCCTTCTGATATGGAAGGTCCGGCAACGCCGGTAATACCGATGCCTAAATTTGCTCCGCTTTTGTTTTTTATACACTTGGCAAGAGCAGCAGCTGTTTCTTTACTTACAGCGCCAAAATCACGCAGTATTTTATTATCTACGCCTACAACTTCAGTTTTTATTTTGTTAGAGTAGGCGCAAATACCCATTTCAAGTACATTGGATGCACCGTCAACAGATGTAATGGCTTGTGAAAGCATACCGCCTGTGCAACTTTCTGCAGTAGCTACTGTATAGCCATTTCTTTTCAGGGCTTCTACACTAACCTCTACCATACTTTTTTTGCCGACTTCAAAAATATTGTCTTTTAAAACGGTTTTAAGGTCAGAAATTACATTTGTGCAAATTTTATCGGTATTATCCGGTGAGTTGTTTGCACAAGAAATAATTATGTCTGAAACACCACCGTTATTTTGGAAAGTAATATCAGTATGGTGTTTTCTTTTTAGAGCTTCAATTTCTTTTGAAATGATTTGGTGATTTACATCAAAAGTTCGTATTTTTATATTAGAGAAACTTTTATTGTAGATATCAGAAAAGTAGGGTATAACCGACTCTGTAAGCATATCATAGGCTGCGTCAGCAGCTAGTGGCAGATGCACAAAGTATTTGTTAAAAGCTTTTTTGATAAAACCGGGAAATAAGGTTTTTCTGTCAAAAAACACATAGCAGTTTTCAGGAAAAACAATATTACTTAGATCGTCTCTGCCACTGCGAGATACAAAATTTGCGTACTCACCTGAAATCTTGGCGTTCTCGCGGAGTAGTTTGCATACGCTATCTGTTGCTGTGTCTATATCTGAACACAAAAATATAACATTATTATAACTGTGAGATCTTTTGAGTGCCGAAAAGAATTTGAGCCTGTCGTAATTGATTTTGCAGTAAGAAAAACTACCGTTGCTCAGTTGATTGACAAAGGGCGCTATAACATCTTCACATTGTCTTACATTTTCACTTTGTTCTTTTGTGTAAAAATAAATAATTTCTGCGTTCATAATAAACTTCTTTCTTTAATCTGCTTGTCCGTCTTTGGTTATACGGCAGTTTATAGTTTCACTAATAGCCTTTGCTATTAAAGGCGCAAAGTCAAATGTGCTTTCTGCCTTTGCACAGTCTTCAAGGGTTGGCTTTGTACGTGGATGTTTTGGTGTAAACACGGTACAGCAGTCTTCATAAGGTAAAATAGATGTTTCAAAGGCATCTATTTGTCTTGAAACGGTTATTATTTCTTCCTTATCCATACCTATAAGAGGTCTTAAAACAGGAATTTCCTCGGTTACAATATCGGTAACGGCAAGGGCAGGTAAAGTCTGACTTGCAACCTGACCGAGACTTTCTCCGGTAATAAGAGCTTTGCTTCCGCTTTCAAGGGCAATTTTTTCGGCTATGCGCATCATCATTCGGCGCATAATAAGGGTGAAATATTCTTCCTTGCAGTTATCGGCAATGGCTTCTTGAATTTCGGTAAAGGGAACTATGAAAAGTCTGATATCACCGCTGTATGCAGCCACCTTGCTGAGCAGGGTTTTAACCTTTTTTTCGGCAAGAGGACTGGTGTATGGAGGACTGGCAAAATGTACGGCATTAAGTATAAGACCACGTTTTGCCATACGGTAAGCGGCAACGGGACTGTCTATACCGCCCGAAATGAGAATTGTGGCTTTACCGCCCGTGCCCACAGGTAAACCACCTGCACCCTGAATTTGCCCCGCGTGAATATAAGCGGCATAATCTCGTATTTCAACCGAAACAACAATGTCGGGATTATTAACATCTACCTTTAAGTGCGGCATAGCCGATAAAATGGCACCGCCTACCTCTCTTGCAATTTCCGGAGATTTATAGGGAAACGCCTTGTCCGAACGTTTTGCAACCACCTTAAAGGTTTTGTGATTTGAAATATAAGGCCTTACATATTCGGCACATTCCTTCAGTATAAGGTCCATATCCTTTTCCAGTGCAGCGCATCTGCTGAAGGCGGCAATACCGAAAATCTTTTTAACTCTAAGACAGGCTTCTTCAAAATCAAAGTCCTCATCAATGGGTTCTATATAAATTGTGGACTGAGAACTTTTTATGCTAACCTTACCAAGATCGTGTAAACGGCGGCGTATGGTTTTCATCAGCATACTCTCAAAGGTATTACGGTTAAGACCTTTAAGTACCAACTCACCGTTTTTTATAAGTATAATTTCCTTCATTATTTAAACCTTCTCATTTTTCCGGTAATTTCTTTAATTGCTTCGCAGAGAATATCAATATCTTCACAGGTGTTATCCCTTGAAAAACTTATTCTCAGCGCACTGTCTATACGGTTGCTACTGAACCCCATACTGCCAAGAACATGGCTTCTGTGACCTTTAGCACAGGCGCTACCCTTAGAAACGAATATATTTTTAGCCCCAAGGGCATTTAGCATCGGCTCTGACTTATAACCGTTTACCGATATATTAAGAATATACGGCAAACAGTTTTCAGGGCTGTTAAACGATATAAAATCAAATTCAGACAGCTTTTTTCTGGCATACTGTGAAAGCTCGGTCATTTTCTTTTCGGTTTTCTTTAGGTCAAGCGCCTTTACAGCAGAGGCAAAACCGGCAATAAGAGGCATGCCTTCCGTTCCCGAGCGAAGTCCGCTTTCCTGACCGCCGCCAAAAACTATGGGTGGAATGTGCAGTGATGACGATTTATAAAGAAAACCTACACCCTTTGAAGCGTGTATTTTATGTCCGCTGGCTGAAAGCAGGTCAACACCAAGTGCCGAAACCTTTATGGAAAGCTTACCAAAGGCTTGTACGGCGTCACAGTGAAGCAGGGCAGGAGAGCCCTTTTCTTTAATTACCCTTGAAGCCTCTAAAACCGGCAGGATAGAGCCTACTTCATTGTTTACAAGCATAAGTGAAACCAAAATGGTTTTACTGTCAATTTCTTTTTTTAAATCTTCTACTCTTATATTTCCGTTCTGGTCTGGGTTTAAAAGAACAACCTCAAAACCTTTTTGGCTAAGCTGTATAAGCGGCTCTAAAACAGAAGGGTGCTCAATGGCAGAGGCTACTATTTTGTTGCCCTTGTGTCTGTTTTGGTAAGCAGCACCGAACAGAGCAATATTATTAGCCTCAGTACCGCCTGAGGTAAAATAAATTTCACTTTCTTTAGCACCTATAAAATCGGCAATACATTTTCTGCTGTTTTCAAGAACGGTGGCAGAATCAACACCTAAAGAATAGGTAGAAGAAGGGTTACCCCAAGTGTCAGACAGACAGTTGTTTATTGCAGATATTGCCTCATCACAAGGCTTTGTTGTAGCGCTGTTATCAAGATAAACCAGTTTCAATTAGCGATGCCTCCAAAGAGCATAATGTTACAGTATACTCATATACTATACTATTATATTATATAACTCCCTAATACGCAAGTTTTTTATGGGTGAAAATTGTTAAAAATAATGCTTGATTTTTTGTGAAGTTTGTTGTATAATGTTTTAGCATTTGATTTCACCTACTCCTTTTAGGTGGGTTTGATGCCGAATAGTTCGACATTAAAGCGGATGGTCCTCTGCCAAAGTTTTAACTTCGGTTATGAACATCTGATAAAAATTAGGAGGAAATAATAATGGACGCTATTAAGAAGTTAACTGAAGAATGTATGAAGAAAGACGCTCCCGAAATTTCTATCGGTAGCACCGTAAAAGTTCACGTACGCATCAAAGAAGGCGACCGTGAAAGAATTCAGCTTTTCGAAGGTACTGTAATTGCTAAAAATAACAGCGGTATTGCTGAAACCTTTACTGTACGCCGTGTATCTTACGGTGTAGGCGTTGAGCGTGTATTCCCTGTACATTCTCCCAATGTTGCCAAGGTAGAACTTGTAAGAAAAGGCCGTGTTCGCAGAGCAAAACTTTACTATCTGCGTGACAGAATCGGTAAGGCTGCCAAGGTTAAAGAGTTAATCGGCTAATTTAACCGATAAAGAGATGAATTTGTTTTAGAGGGAGGAGGCAACGGGCGTTGTCTCCTTTTTTCGTTTTTTACTATTTTTGATGGGAGGTATATGTTTTGAGAGAAGAAAACAGCACTTCAAAAACTAAAGATGCAAAGGCTCTGACTAAAGAAATATTTGAATGGCTTGAAGTAATTATCAGTGCTCTTGTTGTTGTAGTTGTGATTTTCACTTTTGTGTTCAGAGTTGCCACGATAGTTGGCGATTCTATGCAAAACACTTTTTTTGAAGGTCAAAAGGTAATTATAACTAATTGGTTCTATACTCCAAAGGTGGGCGATGTTGTGGTTGTATCGCGAAATGTTAAAAACACGGGCGCAGCTACTGATGATAACGGCCCTATTATTAAAAGAGTTATTGCAACCGAGGGGCAACAGGTTAATATCGATTTTTCAAAGGGCATTGTATATGTAGACGGTGTTGCTCTTGATGAACCTTATACCAAAACACCCACTAATATGCAGGGCGATATTCAGTTCCCTGTATATGTACCCGAAGGTCACGTATTCTGTTTGGGAGATAACAGAAATGAATCTCTCGACAGCCGTTTCAGCGTTATTGGCGATAAGGGTATGATAGACACAAGATACATACTGGGTAAGGTTACACTTCGTATTTTGCCTTTCAGTGATTTCGGAAAGGTTGGCTGATATGAGCGAAGCACAATATATACAGTGGTTTCCTGGACATATGACAAAAACAAGACGGCAGATGGAAAAAGAACTGTCGCTAGTAGATGCCGTTGCAGAAATTGTTGATGCCAGAATTCCCGCATCCAGCCGAAACCCCGATATACCTAAACTTCTCGGCAGAAAGCCTATGCTTATTATTCTTAATAAATGTGATATGGCTGATGAGTCGGCTACTGCAGGTTGGATAAAATATTTTGAAGAACAGAATATAAATGCTATTGCCGTTGACTGCAGAACAGGCAACGGTATAAACAAATTTGTGCCTAAGGTAAAAGAAATTTTAGCTGAAAAAATAAAGTCAAATACCGAAAAAGGTATGGCAGGCAGACCTCTTCGTCTTATGGTAGTAGGTATACCTAATGTAGGTAAATCTACCTTTATAAACCGTATGGCAGGGGCTAATAAGGCTAAGGCTGAAAATCGTCCGGGTGTTACAAGAGGTAACCAGTGGTTTACGGTTGACAAACAGCTTGAATTACTTGACACACCGGGTGTACTTTGGCCTAAATTTGATGATGTTAATGTTGGCGAAAGACTTGCCTTTACGGGTGCTGTTAAGGACAATGTTGTTGATGTTGAACTGCTTGGTATGCGTCTGCTGGAGGCACTTTCAGAGTCATATAAAGATTTGCTGACAGACCGCTACGGCGAACTTGATTTTTCTCTTGAGCCTTATGATTTACTTTGTCTGCTTGCTAAAAAACGCGGAATGGTAATTCGTGGCGGCGAGTACGATACCTTACGCGCCTCAACTATGCTTCTTGAGGAATTCAGAAACTGTAAAATTGGCAGAATAACACTTGAAAGGGTGAAATAAAATGCCCGATTATTCTTACGAAAAAGCCGCAATAGAACAAGGCTTTAAAGTGGTTTGCGGTGTAGATGAAGCTGGTCGCGGACCCCTTGCGGGGCCTGTTTGTGCCGCTGCGGTTATTTTGCCTTTGGGAGTGGAAATTGAAGGCCTTGACGATTCCAAAAAACTGAGTGAAAAGAAAAGGGAAGCCCTTTTTGATGAAATAATAAGCAAGGCTTTAGCCTATGGCATTGCTTTTTCCGATGTCGAAGAAATCGAAGAGGTAAATATTTTAGGTGCCACCTATATTGCTATGTGCAGAGCGGTGGAAAAACTTACCGTAAAACCCGATTATGTACTGATTGACGGTAACCGATATCCGCCTATGCTTAACGTTAAGGGCGAAACAGTTATAAAGGGCGACAGTAAAAGTATGTCTGTTGCCGCCGCCAGTATACTGGCAAAGGTAACCCGTGACCGTCTTATGACAGAATTTGCAAAAGAGTACCCTGAGTATGAATTTGAAAAGCATAAGGGCTACGGTACAAAGGTGCATATAGAGGCAATCAAAAAGTATGGCGTAACAAAAATACACCGTCCGTCCTTTCTTAAAAAACTAATATGAGAAATATAAAGGAACTTGGTAAAAAGGGTGAGGATATCACTGCTTTGCACCTTAAAAAACAGGGGTTTATAATCTTTAAAAGAAATTATCACAGCCGTTTTGGTGAAATAGATATCATAGCCGAAAAGGACGACCTTTTACTTTTCGTAGAGGTTAAAACCCGCTTTGAAAATGCTATGGTTTCACCGTCAGAGGCGGTAGATTATTCAAAACAAAATAAGATAAGAATTACGGCAAAAAACTTCATATCAAAAACTTTTATGGACTATCGTTGCCGTTTTGATGTGGCTGAAGTTTTTGTTTCTTTAAATGACGGCAAATATGAATTTACACTAAATTACATAGAAAATGCCTTTGAATAGTGAAAACCACCCTTTCGGGTGGTTTCGGTTCATTATTCCTTTGATTTGAAGGTGGTACAAGCGGTTTCGCTGCAACTACATGCGCTCTTGTAACCTACCTGAATTTCACCTGCGGTGCATCTGTCACCTGTTGTGTGATGAACACAGTGGGAAGCATCGCAAAGTATACCGGGAACAATTTTTGCTTCTTTGTTTTCCATTTTAAATCTTCCTTTCAGACCTTTTGGTCATAATTATTGTTTCCGTAAAATCGTTTAATAATCGTTTATAAGGGAGGGAATTTTTTGAAAATTTTCGGAATATCCGATTTGCATTTGTCCTTTGGCGCCGA
This sequence comes from Acutalibacteraceae bacterium, assembly GCA_045586405.1. Classification (GTDB taxonomy): domain Bacteria; phylum Bacillota; class Clostridia; order Oscillospirales; family Acutalibacteraceae; genus SIG607. Next base: position 50,862 of record JAZNAG010000141.1, read on the forward strand.
TAAACCTATGGATATTTTTATGGGCTGGTCTAATCATACCGACAGAATCAGAGCTAACTGGACAAGGCTTGTTGAAGAAGACGATATAGTTGTTCTTCCCGGCGATTTGTCATGGGCTTTAAAGCTTGAAGATACCCTTGCCGATTTTCAGTTTTTAGATTCTCTTCCAGGTAAAAAACTGATAATTAAGGGAAATCACGATTTGTGGTGGTCAACCGCCAAAAAAATTCACGAATTTTTTGAAAAAAATAATATAATAAGCGTTGAAATAGTTTTTAATTCAATGTATAAAGCAGGAAATTTTGCAATTTGCGGAAGCCGCGGGTGGCTTTACGAGTCAAAAGACGATAAGGTTATCGCACTTCGTGAGGCGGGCAGACTTAAAACTTCTCTTGAAGCGGCAAAGAAAGAAAGCCTTACACCTATAGTATTTATGCATTATCCGCCTGTATACGCCGAGCAGGTAACAGAGCCTATAATGGAGGTTATAAAGCAGTACGGCATTGATAAGGTTTATCACGGTCATATTCACGGCGGCGGAATGCATCATTCGGTTAAAGAATTTGACGGTGTTTCTTTCAAATTACTGTCCTGTGACTGTATAGATTTCACCCCATATTTCATAACTGATGTAAAAATATAAAAATATTATTAAAAATTTCCAAATAATTGTAGAAATTTCTTTAAATATATGCTATATTATATTTTGATAAATTTTGCGGAGGTATTTCCATGAGTTTAAAAAATGCAAAAAAAGTTGACACTAACCGTTATGAACTTGACATAGTTATTGACGGTGAAAATTTCAGAAAGGCACTTGCCGATGTTATGCGTCGCGAAAGCAAGAAGATTACCGTACCCGGTTTCCGTAAAGGTAAGGCTCCTATCAGCTTTATTGAAAAGTATTACGGTGCTGAGGCTTTCTTTGAGGAGACTCTAAATTCTCTTTACGGTGCTGCTCTTGAAGAAGCTGCAGCTGAGGCAGGTGTTGAAATTGTAGACGATAAAATGGACTTTGATCTTGTTTCAATAAGCAAGGAAGACGGTGCTAACTTCAAGGTTACCCTTACCGTTGTTCCCGAAATTGAAATCGGCGAATATAAAGGTCTTAAAGAAGAGCGTCTTAAGGTAAAGGTAGCAAAGGCTGAGGTTGATGAGGAAATCAAGGCTATGGCTGAAAGAAATGCCCGTATGGTAGAGGTTACCGACAGAGCAGCAGAAGACGGCGATACCACCGTTATTGATTTTGACGGTTATTTTGACGGCGTTGCTTTCGAAGGCGGCAAGGGCGAATCTTATACCCTTACTCTCGGTTCAGGCCAGTTTATCCCCGGCTTTGAAGAGCAGATCGTTGGACATAGCAACGGCGACGAATTTGACGTAAATGTTACTTTCCCCACCGAATACCACGCTGCTGACCTTGCAGGTAAAGAAGCTGTGTTTAAGGTAAAACTTCACGAAATCAAAAAGCGTGAGCTTCCTGAAATTGATGATGAATTTGCAAAGGACGTAAGTGAGTTTGATACACTTGCTGACCTTAAGGCAGATATAAAGAAAAAGGCTCTTGAGCGCAAGAAGAAGTCTGCTGAAGATGAAACCGAAACCAAACTTCTTGATCAGGTTGTAGCTTCTATAAAGGGCGAAATCCCCGAGGCTATGTATGAAAACAGAGTTAAGCAGAATCTTCAGGACCTTTATTACAGACTTCAGTCTCAGGGTATGAGCCTTGATAACTACATCAAGTACACCGGTGCTACTATTGAAGATATAGCAAAGACCTATCGTCCTCAGGCTGAAAAGCAGGTTAAGATGCGTCTTGCTCTTGAAAAAATCGTAAAACTTGAAAACATTATCGTTGCGGACAAGGATGTTGACAAGAAGTATGAGGAAATGGCAGCTCAGTACTCTATTCCTGCTGAGCAGGTTAAGGCTGCTATCCCCGCTGCTGAACTTAAGAAAGACATCGCTGTAGAAAAGGCTCTTGAAATTATTAAGTCTACTGCAGTTATCACCGATGTTGACGCTTTAAGCGCTGCTGAGGAAAAGAAACCTGCTGCCAAGAAAACTACAACCAAGAAGGCAGAAGGCGAAACTGAAAAGAAACCTGCCGCTAAGAAGACAACTTCTACTGCTAAGAAGGCAGAGGGTGAAACCGAAAAGAAACCTGCTGCCAAGAAAACTTCTACTGCAGCTAAATCTACTACTGCTAAGAAAACCACAACCAAAAAGGCTGAAGGCCAGGCTGAGAAGAAGCCTGCCGCTAAGAAGCCCGCTGCTAAGAAGACTGCAGAAAAGGCAGATAAATAATCTGTTTATAAAATTTAAATATTGTGCATAATCATAAAACGGAGGTAATTGATATGGATATGAATATGAATTTAGTTCCTGTTGTAGTAGAGCAGACAAGCCGTGGAGAACGCTCTTATGACATTTTCTCCCGTCTGCTTAATGACCGTATCATAATGCTGAACGGACAGGTTGACGATGTGTCTGCAAGTCTTATAGTTGCACAGATGCTTTACCTTGAAGGTCAGGACCCCGATAAAGATATAAGCTTTTATATCAACAGCCCCGGTGGCAGTGTTTCGGCAGGTCTGGCTATATATGATACAATGCAGTATATTAAATGTGATGTTTCTACCATTTGTATTGGTATGGCGGCAAGTATGGGTGCATTTTTGCTCTCAAGCGGTGCAAAAGGCAAACGTTATGCTCTCCCCAATGCAGAGGTTATGATTCATCAGCCTCTTGGTGGCGCACAAGGTCAGGCAAGTGATATTCTTATCAGTGCAAGACATATTGAGCGTACCAGAGAAAACCTTAACAAAATTTTATCCGAGAATACCGGTAAACCATTAGAGCAAATAGCTGTTGATACAGACAGAGACAACTGGATGACGGCAGATGAGGCTAGAGAGTACGGTATTGTAGATAAGGTAATTGCTAAGAGAGGTTAATATGCCCAGTAAAGAAAACGATAAAAAGCAAATACGATGCTCCTTCTGCGGTAAAACGCAGGAGGAAGTCGTAAGGCTTATTGAGGGCCCCGGCGTATATATTTGCGACTCTTGTATTGACTTTTGTAATACTCTGTTATACGGAGAAATGGAAGAAGAAAAGCCCCGTCGCAAAGGTGCGCCTAAGAAAAGTGAAGAGTTTGTTCTTCCTACGCCCAAAGAGATTAGAGAAAAACTTGATGAATACGTAATAGGTCAGGATGATGCAAAAATCACCCTGTCTGTTGCTGTGTATAACCATTATAAGCGTATCTTTAAGCAGACCGATAACGATGTAGAACTTGCTAAGAGTAATGTGTTGCTTTTAGGTCCTACCGGTGTTGGTAAGACTCTTTTGGCGCAAACTCTTTCTAAAATTCTGAAGGTGCCTCTTGCTATAACCGATGCTACCACACTTACCGAAGCAGGTTATGTGGGCGAGGATGTAGAAAACATACTTTTAAGACTTATTCAGGCGGCTGACTATGATATAGAAAAGGCTGAACGCGGCATTATTTATATTGATGAGATAGATAAAATTGCCCGTAAAAGCGAAAACACCTCTATTACCCGTGATGTAAGCGGTGAGGGTGTTCAGCAGGCTTTACTTAAAATTCTTGAAGGTACTGTTGCTAATGTTCCTCCTCAGGGCGGAAGAAAACATCCCCAGCAAGAGTTTATACAGATAAACACCACCAATATCCTTTTCATTTGCTCAGGCGCATTTGACGGTATTGAAAAGGTTATTGAAAGAAGACTTGGTGGTTCAAGTCTTGGCTTTGGTGCAGATGTCAAATCACCAAAGAGTATGGAAGCTCAGGCGGTAGCTGAACTTGCTACTCATCAGGACCTTGTTAAGTTTGGTCTTATTCCCGAGCTTGTTGGCCGTTTGCCTGTTATTACCGGACTTAAAGGTATGGATAAGGAAACTCTTATCCGTATTATGACCGAGCCCAAAAATTCAATAATCAAACAGTATCAGGCACTTTTCTCACTTGACGGTGTTGAACTTGTCTTTGAAAGAGATGCTCTGGAGCGTATTGCTGAACTTACAATAGAAAGAAAAACGGGAGCCCGAGGACTGCGTTCTATTGTGGAAGCGACCTTGCAACCCTATATGTATAGCGCACCATCGGATAAGGATATAAAAACAATTAAAATTTCCGCTAAAACCGTTGACGGCGAAGAAGCGGTTATTGAAAGAAGAAAGTAAAATTTATGGCATCATCCTTCTGAAAGACGGAGGATTGATGCCATTTTGTTTGATTTTTATCAGGAGGAGATAAAAAATGAGAGAAATATTTAAAATCAATGCGGACTGGCGTTTTTGTGAAGGCGACCTGAAGGTACCCAGACCTGTTACCAAAGGACCTACATACGGACAGTCAAAAACCGAGCGTAAACTTCAGGGACCTGCTTCATATAACTATTATGACAATCCTGAGGGTTGGTGGGGCACTAATCAGGAAATTCGCAGTATAGGTTGGAAATCGGTTAATCTTCCTCACGATTTCATAATCACTAAAACTCCTGAAGAGAAATACAACAACGCTACCGGTTATTTTGAGTACACAAACGGCTGGTACAGAAAGCATTTTAAACTTAACGAAGAAGATAAGGATAAGAGAATTTCTATTATTTTCGACGCTATTTCAACCCACGCTACTGTATATCTTAACGGCTGTCTTATGAAGCATAACTTCAGCGGTTACACCACCTTTGAGGTTGATATTACCGATAATGTTTATTTTGACAAGGAAAATGTTCTTGCCGTTTACGTTAACACCGAAGAATTTGAAGGCTGGTGGTATCAGGGCGGCGGTATCTACCGTGATGTATGGCTTAAGAAAACCGACAGAGTATGTATCGATATGTACGGCGTTTATGCTAAACCCGTAAAGGTAGACGATACTACCTGGAATGTAGAGTTTGAAACTACCGTAAGAAATGAAAACTATGACGGCAGAGCAAAGCGCGTAACCGCAAAAAGTGTAATTAAGGATAAAGACGGTAATGTTGTGGCAGAAGCTCAGGGTAATGTGCTTGTAGCCGCAAAGGAAAAGGGCGTTGCAAAGTATACCGCTACCGTTAAAAATCCTGCACTTTGGGATATTGACGATCCTAACCTTTACACCGTAGAAACCGTACTTATTAAAAACGGTAAAGAATGTGATAATGACGATACCCGTATCGGTTTCCGTACTGCTTACTGTGATCCCGATAAAGGATTCTTCCTTAACGGCAGACACATTAAACTTAAAGGCGTTTGCACCCATCAGGACTTTGGTCTTACAGGTCTTGCCGTTCCCGATAACATTTTAAGACATAAGGTTAAAATGCTCAAGGATATGGGAACAAATGCATATCGTTGCTCTCACTATCCTCATCCTACCGCTACTATGGATGCTCTCGACGAAATGGGCATTATAGTAATGGACGAGTGCAGATGGATGGAATCTACCGATGAAGGTCTTGCTCAGCTTGAAATGGTTATGAAGCGTGACAGAAACCGCCCAAGCGTTGTTTTCTGGTCACTCGGTAATGAAGAATACCATCATAAAACAGAGGTTGGAAGACGTATCAATAAATCAATGTACCGCTTTGCTAAGAAACTCGACAGCGAACGATATATTCTTGCCGCTGTTGATAAGGCTGTAGGCAGTACCATTTTTGACTGTCTTGATTCAATCGGCATTAACTACAACCTTATGCACTATGAAGATATACATAAAATGTATCCCGACAGAGCAATTTTTGGTTCCGAATGTTCTTCTGCAGGTACTACAAGAGGTTATTATTACGGTAATATAAACCTTATTAGTACTCAGGGCTATGTGGATTCTATTGATCACGACACAAATAAATGGTTTGTAGGCAGAGAAACCACCTGGAAGTTCGTTATGGAAAGAGACTGGGTAATGGGCGAGTTTATGTGGGCAGGTTTTGAACACAGAGGCGAAGCTTTCTGGCCCAGAATTTGCTCTCAGTCAGGTGTAATTGATCTTTATCTGCAGAAAAAAGATGCTTATTATCAGAAGGTTTGCCAGTGGGTAGATAAGCCGAATGTTTATCTTATGCCTCACTGGAACTGGTGCGGTATGGAGGGTGAAGAAATAAGAGTTGTTTCTTATACTAACTGCGAACAACTTGAACTCTTCCTTAACGGCAAATCTCTCGGCAAAAAGGATATTGAACTTTACGGTCACGGCGAATGGCAGGTACCTTTTGCTCCAGGCGAACTTAAAGTTGTAGGTTATAACGGTGGTAAAAAGGTTGCCGAGGATAAAAGAGTTACTTCGGGCAAATCTTATGCTCTTAAACTCCGTCTTGAAAATGAAGAGCCTTTAAAAGAGGGCGACATTGCACTCTTTACCTGCTATGTTGTAGATGAGAACGGCATTGAAGTTCCCGATGCGGCTCCCTATGTTCGCTTCTATGCTTCACCCAACGCTAAAATTGTTGGTACGGGCAGCGATGTTTGCGACCATAATCCCGTACATCTGCCTAACCGTCAGATGCGTGCAGGTGCTATCAGCGTAGCGGTTCAAATTGGCAATACCGACAGCGAAGTAAGACTTTATGCTGAGAGCGATAACCTTAATCGTGCAATGCATAAAATAGAGTTTTAATCAAAAGAGCCCGAAAGGGCTCTTTTTTTACCCCTTTCGTTGACAAGCGTCGTTTTTTGGAGTATTATTAGATACAGAAAACTTTTCTGCGGAGGCGCAATATGGATAAAAGAAATTTAAGTATGCTGATGGACCTTTATGAGATGACAATGGCTAATGGTATACTTGACAGTGAAATGGAAGGCACTATTGCTTATTTTGATATGTTTTTCCGCCGTGTTCCCGACGAGGGCGGCTTTGCTATTATGGCGGGACTTCATCAGCTGATAGATTATTTTGAAAAGCTTTCTTTTAGTGAGGATGATATAGATTATCTTAGAGGCCTCGGTCTTTTTGATGAAAGATATCTCGCTTTTTTAAGAGATTTTAAGTTTGAATGTGACGTATGGGCTGTTCCCGAAGGCACACCCATTTTCCCCAGAGAGCCTATTCTGACGGTTCGCGGTCCTATTATGCAGGCCTTTTTAGTGGAAACTATGGTGCTTCTGACCATTAACCATCAATCTCTTATTGCTACAAAGGCAAACAGAATTGTTCGCGCGGCAGAAGGAAGACCTGTTTTAGAGTTCGGTTCCCGCCGTGCTCACGGCTATGATGCGGCTATCAACGGCGCAAGAGCGGCAATTATCGGCGGCTGTGTAGGTACCGCCTGTGTTATCGCAGGTAAAGACTTTGACGTTACTCCTTCAGGCACTATGGCACATAGCTGGGTACAGCTTTTTGACAGCGAGTACGATGCTTTTAAGACCTATGCTCAAAAATATCCGGACAGCACAACACTGCTTGTGGATACCTATAATGTTCTTAAAAGCGGTATTCCCAATGCCATAAAGGTTTTTGACGAGGTATTAAAGCCTATGGGCAAACGCCCGAGGGGTATTCGTATTGACAGCGGTGACATAACCTATATTACTAAAAAAGCAAGAAAAATGCTTGACGATGCAGGATATCCTGACTGTAAAATAGTTGTTTCAAACTCTCTGGATGAATATCTTATCCGAGATATGCTTATCCAGGGTGCAAAGGTAGATATTTTCGGTGTAGGCGAAAGACTTATAACTGCCGCAAGAGAGCCTGTTTTCGGCGGTGTTTATAAACTTGTTGCCGTTGAAAAAGATAATGAAATTATTCCTAAAATTAAAATCAGCGAGAACACTTCTAAAATTACCATACCCGGTGTAAAGATTCCGTGGCGTCTTTATGATAAGGATACAGGTAAGGCAATAGCCGATGTTATGACTTTAGGGCATGAAAAAATAGATGACACCAAGCCTTATGAAATTTTCCACCCCGAATATACCTGGAAAAGAAAAACGGTTGAAAACTTCAAGGCTGAAAAACTGCAGGTAAAGGTTTACGAAAAGGGCAGACTTGTTTATGAAAGCCCATCTGTAAATGAAATTGCAAAATACTGCAAAGAGAAGGTTGACAACCTTTGGGATGAGGTTAAGCGTTTCGAAAAACCCCATACCTATTATGTAGACCTTTCAGAAGAACTCTGGAATCAGAGAAGTGAACTTCTGCATAAACATTCAAAATAGGAGAAAATGTATGAAAAAAGTAATTGCACTTTTACTAACTTTCAGTGTGCTGTTTTGTCTTGCCGGTTGTAAGAAGAATAAGAACAACGGCTCCGCTTATGGAATTGACATCAATTACTACCTTGGTGCAGGACAAATAAGCGAGGCTAAATACGGCTTAGGTCTTAATCCTGATGAAATTGAAAAGGATGCTGAGGCTCAGAGCGGTGAACATACCCACGAAGGCGGTGACGGCCATGCCGGTATGATCTTCTATGAGGATTTTATTGGCAAAGAAGCGTATGTTGTGGACGGCTTTTATTACTGCTTTAAAACAGGTGAAGAGGAAAAAGGTATTTCCTGCATAATCGGTACCGATACTATTTACGGCTTTGCGGTTGGTATGGCTACAAAGTTTGAAGTAAATGAGGCAATTTCTAATTTGTCACCCCAAGCAACAGTAAGCGGTAATAAAGATTTTTTCTATTTGCTTTTTGATATGGATAACGTTGACACTTTAGTTTGTAAAAACGGTAAAAATGTGCTTAAATTTTACTTTGAAGAAGATGTTCTTATAGCCGCATGTCTGTACGACAGCGAAAAGTGGGAGTTCTGATATAAATGAAATTAACCTTTAAAAAAGGTGTGATACACGGTTTTCCTGTTTTTCTCGGATATTTATCGGTTTCATTCGGTATCGGAATATCTGCTGTTGCAAGCGGCCTTACACCGCTTGAAGCCACTGTTATTTCGGCTACCAACCTTACCTCTGCGGGACAGGCGGCAGGTATTGGTATAATAGCACAAATGGGCAGTGTAATCGAAATGATACTTTCACAGTTTATTATAAACCTGAGATACGCTCTTATGGGTATATCGCTGTCCCAGAGAACAGACGCTTCATTCACTGTTCCTCACAGAATGATAGCAGCATTTGGTATAACCGACGAGATTTTCGCAATATCCTATTCGCAAGATAAAAAAGTCACACCTTCTTATATGTATGGAATGATTTTTATTTCCTGGCTTGGCTGGACAACCGGCACGTTGCTTGGCGCTTTGGCGGGTGAAATATTACCCGCAATAATAACAGGCGCTATGGGCATAATGCTTTACGCTATGTTTATCGCTATTTTTGTTCCGCCTGCAAAGGAGAATAAAAGTGTTCTTGTATCTACCGCTATTTCAGTAATACTAAGCCTTATCTTTTATTACGCTTTGCCCGTTGTTTCAAGTGGTTTTGCTGTAATCATCTGTGCGGTGGTGGCATCTGCCTTTGCGGCGGTTGTCTTTCCCGTTAAGGAGGGCGAAGAATGAGTATTGTAGTTTATATTGCCCTTATGGCAGGGGTTACGTATCTTATAAGAATGATACCCTTTACTCTTATGAGAAAAAGCATAAAATCCCGCTTTATAAGAAGCTTTCTTTATTATGTTCCCTATAGCGTTTTGTCGGCAATGACCTTTCCCGCTATTTTTTATTCGACGGGCGACAACATAAGCGCAATAGTCGGAACCATAACGGCACTTGTTCTTGCCTTTTACAAAAAGCCCCTTATAGTTGTTGCCATAGCGGCGGCAGGTGCGGCGTTTATTACCGCGCTTAGCCAAAGCATTTAAACCCGAACCAGTCTAAAAAGGCGGTTTTAAGGTATCTTTTGGCTCATTGTCACATATAGGCGGAAGCCTTATATGCTTTGCTTCACCAAAATCTTCATATAAAACTGCACTTTTTAGGTCGCGGAATTTTGTAACAAACGGATTTTGGGTTATGTGAGGCACAAAACACAGCAAATCCTGGCGGATTTGCGAGTATTTTAACGAAACAGAAGCGTAAAATCCGTATTCCAAAATCTGATTCGGGTTTAAATACTTTGGCTATAATAAAATTTATATAAAAATACCGCAGAAGAATAAATCTTCTGCGGATTTTTTAGTTTTCAATATTCATTGCGTTTTGATTTTTCTTATAACGAGGAATATTATTACCGTTGATGCTATAATCAGCGCACAACCGCCAGTGATTATATATGGCAAAAATTTTTCTATTTCCTTTTTAGTGTTTTCTTTTTTTATTTGTTCGCTTGTTTTTTTTATTATATTATTTCGTTCTTCTAAAAAATTTACCCATTCCTCCATAGTATATATTTGACCCGTGTTAAGACCACCATAATTTTCTATAAAAGGTCCATAAGGAATAATATATTCTTTATCTTCGTATCTTATATAAATTTGTCTGTCATCACGAGTTAAATAGTGAGAAATTGAATATATCATTTTAACTATTAACTTATCATCGTCAATCGCAACACCTAAGGATGAAATTTTTTCTTCTATTTTATCGAAATTCAATATCTCTAATTGATTATCTTCAGTTGGGTAAGGACCTACTTCTATTGCATGATATTTATCATCGCTTTCTTTAAGAGCGGTAATATATGTATTATCTTTTAAAGTTAGGTGCCAATAATCAATATCTTCGACTAACTGGTCTAAAAAAACACCTGACTTTAATTCATCAATGGTTTTATCGTTATAATAAATAGCATACATCTTGCAGGATAAGGAAATGCTGCTGTTGGGCTCTTCGGAATGTAAAAAACTTTTATTGCTTGAAACAACTTTTTGATGTTCTTCCTCTTCGTAAAGGTATTTATTTTTTTTGTAAGAATCACTATCGGCAAAGCAGTTAATAGTAAAGCAAAACAACAAAATCAAAGCAAAGCACATTGAAATAAATTTTTTTAGTATCACTAAAATCCCTCCTGCTTACGAAGTTCTATATACAACATAGAGATATTCTCTGGTAGCCTGAGTTTCATCAAACAGATGCTCGTAACGCTTGTTACGGTTCTGCCCTAAAGTAGGGTCATTGTATATAAAATATTTTTTAACGATACCTTCATCATATTGTTCTTTATATCCGTATATCACAATTGCATGACCTATTTCACTGGTTGAGTTTTTTAGTGGCCCTAGTCCTACGGCTACAGCGATACCACTGTCTATTAAATTTTCAATTTGCTGTGCGGTAATGGGGTTTGAATCAACAAAAATAGTACCATTATTACTTACATATTGTGCCCCATTACGTAGTGTGTTTCTATTACCTGTGCCGTCGGAATTATGTTGTATGTTATCAATAACATCGTACATAGTTCTTATAGCACTTGGATTAGCATTTTTACCCAGCATTTCTGCACAAGCTGCCCAACACCAATTGCTACCCGTCGGTTGAGAAACATAAGGACAGTACACAGTTACAGAATTGTCCACCTCATATACTATTGGGCTGTTAGCTAATTGGACATACGTTCCGGAAGCGCTAATCGCATATGCATACACCGTGAGGCGACAATTAGGCATAGTAGTCCAATCATAATAATAGGTGAATTCATGATATCCGTTGCCGTAACCTGTGTTATATAAATCACTGCTGTACTGATTTGCAGATACTGTTGTATTTATTATCTGAGTATCTTCTCTATAAACCTGAATGTTTACATTTATGGGTGTGTTAGGTAAGTCACTGCGCCAAGCCCAACCCCGTATATAATTTTTATTTACGGTTTGCAGACTACCTGTAGGTGTTGACGGAGTAGAACTTGAGTTGCCAATATATTCGAACGCCCATTGCTGATTTAAATTCCCGTCAAACGAGCGTATATAAACATTGCCCGCCGAAGTTGAAGAAGTTCCGCCACTTGTACCGTTGAGGCTGTCATTAGTTGTAAGATACAACTTGTCACTTGCCTGCATATGTATATGATATATATTCTGAATAAGATTAGTTATCAATAGTCTTTGAGCAGTATGGTCAACAGGAGTCCAAATATCTACATTTTGACCTGAAGCAAGTGCTGCACCGTTTCGTACAACATCAACAACCCTGTTATTACCGTTTGAACTGCACATAGCATATAATTTATAACTATTACTTGCAGAGTCATAAACGACCTTGAATTTTTGCTCTGTACTGCTATCCTTGGTCCACTGGTATACATTGGTGCCGTTAGCATCTACACCGTAATGAACATTAAGATATTTGCCTGAAAAATAATTTTTAATATAATAGATACCGCCGCTAATTAACCCTGTAGACTGCGCCATAGTGTCAACAGTCTGACCGTTAGCCTGCATATGAGCAAGTATTTTTCGTCTTGCTTGAGCTTCGGGACTATCATCATCATCAGGTGTTATAGTAATCAGGTTGTCTTCAATAGGTGCTATATCGGTTATTTCTTCATCTGCTATTTCGGTAATAATCGTTTCGTAATTATCTATATACTCGGTTTCCGATGAACTTTCTGCCGAAACATTCCACGGAATAACTATCAAACATATTGACAGTAATATACTTATTAACTTTTTCATAAATTACTTTTCCTTTCCATAATATAATAAAAAATGATTCTTCTTCAAGATACATCGGACTCACCTCTTTCTTTTTACTGATTTAATTTTATTTCATTTACCATTTTATGTCAATAAGTGCTACAAAACTGTAATGGAATATGAAAAAATGTAACCCCTGTGTCAAAAAACACAGGGGTTACATTTTTTTTAAAACTCTGCCGAGCCTGTAGTTCTCGGGAAGGGAAGTACGTCACGAATATTTGCAATACCCGTTACATACATTATAAGTCTTTCAAAACCAAGACCAAAGCCTGCGTGCTTTGCACCGCCGAAACGGCGAAGGTCAAGATACCAACCGTATTCTTCCTCAGTGCCGCCGATTTCTTTAATGCGGTCAATAAGAAGGTCGAGGCGCTCTTCACGCTGACTGCCGCCTATAATTTCACCAATTCCGGGAACAAGACAGTCAACAGCGGCAACGGTCTTTCCGTCATCGTTAAGACGCATATAAAATGCCTTTATTTCCTTTGGATAATCGGTTACAAAGAGAGGCTTTTTGAATACTTCTTCGGTAAGGTATCTTTCGTGCTCACTCTGTAAATCACAGCCCCATTCAACCTTGTATTCAAACTTCTGACCGCTATTTTTAAGTATATCAACGGCTTCGGTGTAGGTAACCTGTGCGAATTCCGAGTCGATTACATTTTTAAGTTTATCCTTAAGACCTTTTTCAAAATGAGCTTCAAAGAAATCAAGCTCGGTCTGACAGTTATCGTAAATGTAGGAAAGCACATATTTAAGCATATCACGGGCAAGGTCCATATCGTCCTGCAAATCAGCAAAAGCAATTTCAGGCTCTATCATCCAGAACTCTGCGGCATGACGGGCGGTGTAGGATTTTTCGGCTCTGAAGGTAGGACCAAAGGTATAAACCTTACCGAAAGCCATTGCCATAGCCTCTGCCTGAAGCTGTCCAGATACTGTAAGGCTGGTGCCTTTGCCGAAGAAATCTTCGCTATAGTCAACAGCGCCGTCTTCGGTTAAAGGAGGGTTGCCCACATCAAGAGTAGTTACTCTGAACATCTCACCTGCGCCCTCTGCATCACTGGTAGTGATAAGGGGAGTATGGGCGTATACAAAGCCACGCTCGTTAAAGAATTTGTGGATAGCGTAAGCAGCTACAGAGCGCACTCTGAATGCGGCAGAAAAAGTATTTGTACGGGGACGAAGGTGCTGAATAGTACGCAGATATTCAAGTGAATGACGTTTTTTCTGTAAAGGATAATCAGGGGTAGAAGCGCCTTCTATGGTAATTTCCTTTGCCTGAAGCTCAAAAGGCTGTTTCATTTCGGGGGTGGCAACTAAAACACCCTTTACACAAATAGCCGAGCCAACATTAAGTGCGCCAATTTCTGCATAGTTACTTACAGATTCTTCATCATAAACAACCTGAAGGTTTTTGAAAGAAGAACCGTCGTTAAGTTCAATAAAGCTTATGTTTTTTGACTGTCTTGAAGTTTTTATCCAGCCGCAAACCGTGATGGTGTTATCATAAAAACCTTCCGGTGCGCTGAAAAGTGATACGATTTCGGTGCGTTTCATACATACATCTCCTAAAAATTTACATGTATAGAGTTATTATACACTCTTTTCATCAAAAGGTCAATTTTAACTTGATATATTTTTACATATATTTTATAATATTACAAGTATAATACATTTATGGGAGCAGAAAATGACCGATAATCAGTTTTTAAGTTTAAGACAGCAGGTAATAAAAAAAGAATTTAATAACCTTAATGAGCGTCAGCTAGAAGCGGTCACAACTGCTAAGGGTCCCGTGCTTGTACTTGCAGGTGCAGGTAGCGGTAAAACCACCGTGCTTGTAAACAGAATTGCCTATCTTGTAAAATACGGCGATGCTTATAACAGTCAGCTCGTGCCTTTTTATACCGATGAGGATGAAAAGGTTATGACAGATTTTATAGAGGGAAAAACCGACTATATATCCTCTGGTTTTTTGGCTGTAGACCCTGTTAAGCCCTATAACATATTAGCTATTACCTTTACCAACAAAGCGGCAGGTGAGCTTAAAGAAAGAATATCTGCAAAGCTTCAGGACGATGCTCTGGATATATGGGCAGGTACCTTCCACAGTATTTGCGGAAAAATACTTAGACGATATGCCGGTCTTATCGGTTATGACTCTCATTTTACTATTTACGATACTGATGACCAAAAGCGTCTGATGAAGGAAATTATTAAAAATTTCAGTGTTGACGATAAGGCGTTTGCGCCGAAATCGGTGCTGTGCGAAATTTCTTCGGCTAAGGACAAGCTTATAACCCCTGCACAGTATAAAGAACAGGCAGGTAATGATTACAGAAGAAAAATCATTGCCGACCTTTATATTGAATATCAAAACAGACTTCGCGAAGCCGACGCTATGGACTTTGACGATATGATAGTAAATACGGTGAAACTGCTTAGTGAAAACAGCGATGTTGCCGAGTACTACAGGTCAAAGTTCCGTTATGTGCTGGTGGACGAGTATCAGGACACAAACTTTGCCCAGTATGTGCTTATAAAAACCTTATCAGAGGGTGAGGGGAATATCTGCGTTGTAGGTGATGACGACCAGAGTATTTACCGTTTTCGTGGTGCAACTATTGAAAATATTTTGAATTTTGAAGACGAATATGAAAATGCTAAGGTAATAAGACTTGAGCAGAATTACCGTTCTACCTCTCATATTCTTGATGCCGCAAATGCGGTTATTAAAAACAACAAAGGCAGAAAGGGTAAAAACCTTTGGACAGATAACGGTGAGGGTGAGCCTATAAAGATACATACCGCTGAAAATCAGGTAGAGGAAGCAAGGTATGTTGCCGACTGTGTTTTTGACGATATAAGACAGGGCGGTAAGGCGTCTTCTCACGCCGTGCTTTACAGAATGAACGCTCAGTCTGCTGCCCTTGAAAATGTTTTTGCGCGAAGCGGTGTTTTGTATACCGTTGTAGGCGGCACACGCTTCTTTGACCGTAAGGAAATAAAGGATATTCTTGCTTATCTTCAGGTTATAAACAATAAAAATGACGCGGTTAGACTTAAAAGAATTATTAACGAGCCGAAACGCGGAATAGGGGATACCACCGTTAAAGCGGCAAGTGATATTGCTGATAATTTAGGCATACCGTTTTTTGAGGTGCTAAGTAACCCAAATGATTATCCTGTACTTAGCCGCAGCGGTGCAAAGCTTAAAGCTTTCACCGATATGATAAATTCTTTCATAGAGCTGTCTTCTAATGTTTCTATAAACGAACTTTGTGAAACGGTGGTTCAGGAAACAGGGTATATGAATATGCTGATTCTTGCAGGTAAAACCGAGCAGGACAGAATTGAAAATATAAAGGAACTTTCAAGCTCTATTGTTCAGTATGAAATGGAAAGCGATGAGCCTTCCCTCAGCGGTTTTCTTGAGGAAGTTGCCCTTGTCAGCGATATTGACTCACTTGACAGTAATGAAGACAGAGTAGTAATGATGACGGTGCACAGCGCAAAGGGACTTGAATTTGACAATGTGTATCTGGTTGGTCTTGAAGAGGGTGTTTTCCCAGGTTCACAGTCAATATATGCAGGTGAGGCGGAAATGGAAGAAGAACGCCGTCTTGCTTATGTTGCCATAACGAGAGCTAAGAAGAAACTTCATATTACGAATGCTTACACACGTATGCTGTACGGACAGACAAACAGAAATCTGCCTTCAAGATTTTTAAAGGAAGTACCCGAAGAACTTTGCGTATTTAGCGGTATGAAACAGAAAGAACCTGAAAAACATATATTATCAGGCCCTGTTTCTTCTTCGTCTTTTGCAAGAAATATCAGCTTCACTGTGCCTAAAAAGGCGGAAAGCAGTAAAACCGTATACACCGTTGGTATGAAGGTAGAGCACAGCACCTTTGGTAAGGGTGAGATACTGAAAACCGTACCAATGGGTAGTGATACTCTGCTTGAAATCAAGTTCGAGGGTATTGGGCTTAAAAAAATTATGGCAGGTTTTGCAAAATTAAAAATTATTTAATACTTTCGCTTCTTTCCACAGGTATAATAATAGACAGAGAGACTATAGGGAGTGAAATAAATGATCTCATCAAAGGCTGTAAAGGCTACGGCTAAAATGTTATTAAAAGAAAACTGGACAGGTGCAATAGCTGTTGCGGCTGCCCCTGTTCTTGCCACGTCTGTTGTATATATAGCTTCATATCTGTTAAACTTGCCACTTGGAAACTTTTCTGTTATAATAAATATAGTAGCTTACTTTTTTCTGCTGTCGCCATTGTGGCTTGGTGTATTTCGCTGTTACTGGCGTATGGCAAATGATGTTAAAGATGCCTACAGTGAAACGTTTTACTTTTTTTCATCTTTTCATCTGTACAAAAGGGCTTTAGCCTACACCTTTAAAATTACTTTTCGTCTTGCGGTGGTGTTTTTATTATTTTTCTTGCCGGCAATAATAGTAAAGCTTCTTACTACCGAATATTTTTATGAGTTTTTCGGTATGACCACACCTTTATGGGTGCTTGGTTTCAGCCCCGCTTTCTATGTTTTGGAATTTGCAGGTCTTTCGGCAAGCGTTGCTTACCTTTTTGGCATTTTTCTGCCCACTTTTTTGTTTGTGGCAAACGAAGATATGTCGGCAAGCGACTGTATAAAACGCGGTATAGAAATAGGCAAAACCTGTAAAAACAGTATTGCGACCATAACGCTGTCTTATTCCTGGTGGATTTTGCTTTCGCTCTTTATGGTGCCGCTACTGTTCACCTTGCCTTACCTTTTGATGTCTTATATTGTTGCTTGTCGTTTTGGGGTGACACAGTACAACTTGAATATTGATAAAATGAATGAAATTCCTACTCATGAAGTATAATTGGGGGAACTTAAAATGAGATTATCGGTTAAATTTGCGGTTTATTATGTAGTTGCCTTTGCTGTATTTATAGTAAATACGGTGTTCTTTATCGGCGACCAATTCTTTTATACCTTAGAAGATTTACCTGAATTGAAAGAAGGTCAGACGGCGGTATATTCCGCTTTCTCACCCGACCTTAAAAAATCAGCTGTCTGCTATACGGTTGAAACTCCCGAGGGCAGTGCTGTAAGGGTAGAACTCGTTACCTATGATGACGAAATAAATATAGACAAAAAAGAAAATATTTACTGGGAAGTAGGCAAGGAAAGTGTTATTATCGGTTGGGTAGACGAAAATACCATAACCATTGACTCGAGAACCCTGGATTTAAACAAAAATCAAACCTATGACTCCAGAAGAGTTGTATCGCTTAGGGTCAAATAAAATTAACGGAGAATAGAAAATAGAAAAACTTTCTGTTTTTTATTCTCTTTTTTTGAGGAAAGTTATGAAAAAGAACGACCAAATTATTTTAGAAATAACCGATGTTACTGAAAGCGGAAGCGGTGTAGGCAAATTTGACGGCATGGCAGTTTTTGTGCCTCAAAGTGCGGTGGGTGATACCCTTAAGGTTCATATTGTAAAGGTTAAAAAGAACTATTGCTTTGGTAAAATTGTTGAGGTTATTAAGCCATCAGAAAACAGATGTGAAAATGATTGTGACTGTTTTAATAAGTGCGGCGGCTGTGTCTATCGCCATATAAACTATAGTGCTGAGGCTCTTATAAAACAGAATACCGTAGAGCAGACTATGAAAAGGGTGGGGAGTATAAATATACCTGCCAAGCCTATTCTGACAGGGGAAAGTGAAAGATACAGAAATAAAGCTCAGTATCCCATATCCGAAAGCGGTGAGGTAGGCTTTTTTGCGCCCCATTCCCATAGAATAATACCCTGTAAAGACTGCCTTTTACAGCCACGGGAATTTGCCATAATAAGCCGTATTTTTACAGAACATATTGGTTTACATAATATCAGTATGTACAACGAAGAAAACGGCAAAGGTCTGGTTCGTCATTTGTATTTAAGGCGGGGCGGTGCAACAAAAGAAATAATGGTCTGCGTTGTTATAAACGGCGATTTTCTGCCTTATGCAGAAGTATTCGTTGATATGCTTAAAAACGAGCTTGGCGATACGCTGAAAGGCGTTGTCTTGAATATCAATAAAGATAAAACAAACGTTATTTTAGGCAAAGAAAATAAGGTTATTTACGGAGAAGCATATATAACCGATATTTTATGCTCTAATAAAATAAGAATCAACCCGCTGTCTTTTTATCAGGTAAACAGAGCTATGGCAGAGGTGCTTTATAATAAGGCAAAAGAGTATGCCGAGCCTGAGGGAAAATCGGTTATTGACCTTTACTGCGGTGCCGGAACAATAGGTCTTTCTTTTGCACAAAAGGCAAAAAGTATTATCGGTGTTGAAATTATAGAGCAGGCGGTAGAAGACGCTAAAGAAAATGCCTGTATAAACGGTATTGACAACGCGAGATTCATTTGCGGTGATGCCGAAACGGCAGCCCAAACCCTCAAAGACGAGGGCGTGAAAGCTGACGTAGTGGTTCTTGATCCGCCACGAAAGGGTTGCAGTGAAAAACTTCTTTATACAGTAGCAGAAGATTTTGCACCGGAGAGAATAGTATATGTTTCCTGTGACTGCGCCACCCTTGCAAGAGACTGTAAGATTCTCAGCGGTAAAGGCTATGAAGTAACAGAATATACACCTGTTGATTTATTCCCGAGAACAAGCCACGTAGAAACGGTTGCTCTTTTAATAAAATCTAAAAAGACAGTAAGTGAAAATAATGGATAAAACCAATGTGATGAGACTGCTTGACAAAGCAAAAATAGAGTATATTCCTCATTTTTATGATGGTGATATTGTAGACGGTGTCGGTATAGCAAATGCTTTGGGTGAGGATGTGAATTGCACCTTCAAAACACTTGTTACGGTATCCGATAAAGGTGAATATTTTGTTTTCGTTGTACCGGTAGCAGAAAACTTGGACCTTAAAAAAGCCGCAAAATCGGTGGGTGTAAAATCAGTTGCTATGATAAAACAAAAAGACCTTTTGCCCCTTACGGGTTATATTCACGGCGGTTGTTCGCCAATAGGTATGAAAAAGCCTTTTACTACTATTATTGACGAAACTGCTTTGCTTGTTGACACTATGTGTGTTTCGGCGGGTAGAAGGGGCGTTCAAATAGAATTAAAACCTTGCGATTTGCAAAATTATATTAACGGAAAATTTGTGTATATAATATGAAAAATAATAGCGGAGTAAAACAAGTTGATATAAGAAAAAAAAGAATTGTTAGTAACGTTTTAAAATACTCAATATTCTTTTTGATTGCAATTTTTTCTTATTTTGCATCCGCATATTTATACGGCTATCAAAAAACTAACGAAAGGCTAATAATTTTGGTTATTTGCGCATTAGTTGGCATTATGCTGTTTTTTCTAATATACCT
>JAZNAG010000142.1:0-1615 GCA_045586405.1 Acutalibacteraceae bacterium
CAATAAGGCTGTGGTGGAGGCACTGGACGGTATGCCGGTACATAAGATTCACTGCTCCGTTTTGGCGGAAGAGGCTATTAAGGTTGCCCTAAAAGATTATTATGACAAAAATGGCATAGACTACGACGAATCGCAATTCCCAAATTGTGCTTGCTGTGACCATCACTGTCATGATTACGAAGAAGAATACTAATATAGTAAATCCCCGTTCAGATTGATTGAACGGGGATTTTTAGTTTGCCGTCCCTGCAAGGGGAGGGGGTTACTGCAAAACAGTAACTTGGGTAATGAGTTTGGGTTGGTTAGTTGTCAGTTTAGTCACGACCTTTCTTGTTAGGCTCCCGCTTTGGGGAGTAGGTTTAGGTGTTAGTTAAGAGGGTAAGAGTTACTTCGTTTGCGCGCTTGGAATTTTGCCTCTCATAATATAACTTTACTTGAGAAAGCAAAAGAGGAAGTAAATTTCTAAAAAAATTTTAAAAAACCAATTTTATCTTGATTTTCAAAAAAATTTTCAAAAACAACTTCCTCTTTGGGTGAGTAAATGTAAAGTTATATAGTGAGATTTTCTTTTTTGCTCTCTTTCCTCTTCTTCTTTTGTTGGTTTTCTTCTTCTGCTTTCTCTCGTTTTTTCTTTTGCCCTATTCATTCCTATTACTATCGTAGTATTGTAGTAATAATAAAGGCTGTACAAAACGTACAGCCTTTTATTTAACTGCGTATTAGATTTTTTCTTATGCTCTTCAGTGCGGCCTTTTGCTGTAGCCTTACTGCACGGGGAGTACAGTGCATGCTGCAAGCAATTTCCTTCTGTGGTTCCTGCTCCATATAAAAGCGACGTATGATATGGTATTGCTTCTTGGGAAGATAATCCAGCTCCTGCTTTAACGCAAGGTTAAGCATGGTCTGTTGGAGCAAGTCATTTTCTTCCACCATATCCATTTGAGAAGTGTCGCTTAAATCCGTAGTCTGCTCTGTCTTCCAACGCCTGCTGTTTTGTTCAGCGGTACGCATTAGCTTACAGATTAAGTGCCTACGGGCAAGCCCCGGAAGCATTCTAAAATTATCACCCTCATAGGTTGTGAAAAACTCTAGAAGCCAAAGCCAGAGCATGTTTTCTGCGTCTTCACCGTAAGAATTATAAACATACTGACGATGGGCAAGACGCTTTACAAGGGGAGCAAAGTTTTGACACAGAAGTTCTGCAGAAAGTGGGTCGCCTTGTTGATAACTGTGGATAAGAGTTTTCAACTCAGAAGAGCTAAGCCTGTTAAAACGAACTGCTGTTGTTGGGGTACTGCTCGTTTTTCTTTTAATGTTATAACCTCTTTTCACTATAAAATGAAATGCCTTGTACGTACTTTTTCCAATATTGGACGTTTAAAATATAGCAAAGTGTTGCAACGAATACAACTATAAGGGTGAAAATACCTTATGATTAAACAGTTATAGCTGCTAGCATAAAAAATAATGAAATGGAGATGAAGCAAATGAGCTACAGTGAAGCAGAAAAATTTGGAGAAGCAGTAAAGATTTTAAGAAACAGGAAGAAGCTGACACAGGAGGTGCTATCCCAAAAGGCTTGTGTAGATACAAAGTACCTGCGTGAAATTGAAAA
>JAZNAG010000143.1:0-1697 GCA_045586405.1 Acutalibacteraceae bacterium
GAAGTAAAACAAAACAAAAAAGCGTTTTTGTTCCTCATTGCATTTTTCCTCTATATCAATGGCGCGTATACCATTATTAAAATGGCGACGGTGTACGGACAAGATAAATTGGGCTTGGATACCACTATGTTGTTGCTTGCGCTCCTTTTAACTCAAATCGTAGCATTTCCCAGCGCGATTATTATCGGTAAATTGTCCAAAAAATTTGAAGACAAACACTTGATTTTTGTATGTATCAGCGGATACGTTGCCGTTTCCTTGTTTGCATTGTTTTTAAAACAGCAATGGCAATTTTGGTTGCTTGCGTTTGTCGTGGGTATGTTCCAAGGCGGTATACAGGCATTGTCCAGGTCGTATTTTACCAGCATTATTCCCTCAAATAAATCGGGCGAATATTTCGGAATTTACGATATTTTCGGCAAAGGCGCAGGTTGTCTTGGTCCTGTCCTCGTCAGCGGTTGCGTAGCAATCGTAAACGCTTTGGGCGAATCGCTGTCAGCTATTACGGCAATTATGAACCTCGACTTAATTCCCATTCCTTTGCTTACGATTGCAGGACTTATCGTATTCTTCTTCGTAGCAAAAATGCCTACTACCAAAGAGGACGCAGCCGAGCAATCGGAAAAATAATTTGTAAACAATCGCGGTGATTTGTCAAACTAAGTGCAACACTTTTTAAGAAAAAGTTCAAATAAATCTTGAGGTTTTTGGAAATTTAATACCTTTTTCGGTCTGGCGTTAATTAACGCCAGATTTTTTTCGAGCGTTTTCGGGGAAACGCGAGAAAGATTGTTCCCTTTGGGATAAAATTCTCTCAAAAGCCCGTTTAAGTTCTCGTTCGTTCCTTTTTGCCAAGCGCAATACGGGTCTGCAAAATACATTTGACAATTCAATGCGCTTTCTATTTCTCGCCAATTTGCAAACTCCGAGCCTCGGTCGCAAGTAATTGTTTTTACCGCGCCTTTCGGTAACTGAGATAATACTGTAATAACCGCCTTTGCAAGAGTACTGCCTTTTCTGTCTGGTATTTTAATAGCTATGTAAAACCGAGTCTTTCTCTCCGCAAGGGTGGCAAAACAAGCACTTGTTTTGCCACGCCCTGAAACTACAGTATCCGCTTCCCAATGCCCAAACTCTTTGCGTTTATATACGCTTTTATCTCTTTTTCGTATAGATTTACCAGTGGTAAATCGCCCGCCGTTCCCGAGTCTTTTACGCGTTTTTCCTTTCTTTCTCAATACTTTGAGATTACCTTTTGCTACGTAGCCTTCATACAACCAGCGATATATTGTTTTATGACAAGGCATTTTTAATTCGCAAGGCGTATTTGCGATTTGTTCAGGTGACCACGTTGCTTGCAGTTTTTCTGTTATGTATTCAACAAGCCTTTCATTGCCAAACATACCACGATGACAAAAGGAGCGACGGAATAAATATTTTTTATGGGCGGTGTGGGGGTAGTAAGTGGGTATATCGTACATATGTGAGTAATTTCTACGGAGTTCTCGTGATACCGAACTGACATTTCTGCCTAATAACCTTGCAATTTCACGATAACTTTTTCCTTCCACATAGTATTTTCGTAGACAAGCGCGCTCTTCTATGGTAAAATGGTGGTAGCAGTTCATATAAATCCTCCTGTTGTTTTTGTTGTGGTAAACTTATTATAACATAGATTTATATGAACTGTCATTTTT
>JAZNAG010000144.1:0-1952 GCA_045586405.1 Acutalibacteraceae bacterium
GGTATGCCAGTTGGCACATCTGGTAAAGGCTTACTTCTTATTTCTGGTGGTATTGATAGCCCTGTTGCAGGTTATATGATGGCAAAACGCGGTATTGACCTTTCTGCAATTCACTTTGCTTCGCCACCATACACTTCAGAAAGAGCTGAACAAAAGGTTCACGAGCTTCTTTCAAAGGTTGCTCTTTACAGTGGCAGAATTTCTCTTTACACAGTTCCTTTCACACACATTCAGGAAGAAATCAAAGAGAAATGCCCTGAAGATTGTTTTACACTTATTATGCGTCGCTTTATGATGCGAATTGCAAATATGTTGGCAGAAAAAATTGACTGTCACGCTCTTATCACTGGCGAAAGCGTAGCACAGGTTGCAAGTCAGACTATGCTTGCATTAGGTTGTACCGATGCTGTTTCATCACTCCCTGTATTCCGTCCTGTTATTGGTATGGATAAGGAGGAAATCATAAGAATTTCAAGGCAGATTAATACATTTGAAATTTCAATTCAGCCTTATGAGGATTGCTGCACAGTATTCACACCTAAGCATCCTAAAACAAAACCGATTTTAGCCGATATAGAAAAAGCAGAAGAACCATTAGATATTGACGCTCTCTGCGAAGAAGCTGTAAATGGCATCAAAAAAATCTTTATAAATTCAGACGGTGTTCAGAATGGTTGAAAATGAATTAATCGCTCTCGGCGAAAGAGTTGTTGAAAGATTCAAAAATGAAAAACTCACCTTAAGCACGGCAGAATCGTGCACAGGTGGGTGGCTCAGTAAAATCATAACCGAAATAAGCGGTGCTTCAGAAATTTTTCTGGGTGGCGTTTGCTCTTACAGTAACGATATAAAAATGAACGTTTTGGGCGTTAAAGAAGAAACTCTTAAAGCTTTTGGTGCTGTAAGTGAAGAAACTGCAAGTGAAATGTCACAAGGTGTAGTAAAGCTTATGAAAACCTCTGTCGGTGTCGGTATTACTGGTATTGCAGGTCCTAACTCCGACAACACAAATAAAAAAGTAGGACTTATATTCATTTCAATAACCCATAACGGCAAAACCGATGTAATAAAACTTGAAAATAATTTTTCTGACGATGTTCGTTATAAAAATAGGTTTACTGCGGTAAAAACAGTACTTAATTTTTTAGGGAATGAGGAATTATGAAGGATAATAACAAAGCTACAGTTTCAGAAAACTTAGTTCACTTTGAGAAGGTTGAAGAAACAGTTATCCGCGCATATAATCCCAAAAAAGAAGAAATCAAGAAAAAAGTGCGAAGAAAATTCGCTTTAAGAAAACTACGCCAGATAGTTTCTCTTGTTTCTGCCTTTGCAGTTTTAGTTTCTGCCTTCTTTTTAGGAAAACGCGGGTTTGAAAGCTACCTTGCTCACGATCAAGAAAAAAAAGGTGAAGAATTCGTTATACCAAACGAAGTAACAAAAGAGCTTTCTAATATGACAGAAGAAGAAGCGTGGGCTTATCTTTATGAGAAATACCCACATCTTTTAGATATTGTATTCCCTGTCGGCTTCAATCACGAATATGCATTATATTATGCTGAAAACCCTGACACAGTGGGCTACATTAAAATTGACGGAACTAATATAGACACTCCCGTGGTACAAGCAGACAACAACAAATATTACTTGAATCACGACTTCCACGGCAAATACACAAGCTACGGTGAAATTTACGCTACTTATATAGCAAACCTTAATCCACTTGACAGAAACATTCTTATATATGGTCACAATATGAACGATGGCTCCCGTTTTGCTTCATTGAAGCATTACAAATCCATTGATTATTTCAAAAAACATCCAGTTATAGAATTCAACACACTTTACGAAAAACACAAGTGGAAAATTTACGCTGTTATAATTACAAACGGGCACGTTAAAGGCGATAACGGATATTTCTTCGACTTCACCTTTAACCAATGCTCAGACAC
>JAZNAG010000145.1:0-84266 GCA_045586405.1 Acutalibacteraceae bacterium
TCATTTCTACAATCATGAAAGAATACAGATAAAAACAAAACTGACTCCGCTCGAAAAACGAAGTCAGTATGTCGCTTAAAATTTAATACGCACTACCATAGTGTGCCTTTTTATGCTGTCTGCACAAATTGGGGCAGTTCAGTATAAACAGAGAGCTTTTTTATTATCGTTTTAAAGGTTTGCTGTGCAAGAGTTTTTCAATGATCATCCTACCCAAGCACCGCTAGCATCGAAGAGATACCAAGTACCGCCGATATCCTGCCAACCTGTTACCATAGCACCGCCGCCATTGAAGTAGTACCAGGTGCCACCAAGACTCTGCCAACCTGTTACCATAGCACCGCCGTCATTGAAGTAGTACCAGGTGCCGCCAAGACTCTGCCAACCTGTTACCATAGCACCGCTAGCATCAAAGTAATACCAGGTACCGCCAATATACTGCCAGTCTGAAACCATAGCACCGCTAGCATCAAAGTAATACCAGGTACCGCCAATATACTGCCAGTCTGAAACCATAGCACCACTAGCATCAAAGTAATACCAGGTACCACCAAGATTCTGCCAGTCTAAAACCATAGCACCGCTAGCATCAAAGTAATACCAGGTACCACTGATGCTCTGCCAACCCTTACTTGCAACGCCGCCAACAAAGTAATACCAAGTATCACCAACTTGCTGCCAACCGTCATTAAGTACTGTGTATGTAGGATTAGAAGGAGAAACGGTCATTTCATACTGAACGGTTTCATTATCAGTACCACTGAGCCATACCAATTCAAAACGGTATGTTCCGGATGTGGTAGGCTTCTCAAAATATACAGTCATAAGACTGCCGCCTTCGGTAGTAATACCGCCTTGACCATCAGCCGAACCTACTACGGTATGAACAACCTGGAAACCGTCAAAAGCAAGAGGCTCACTGTTTTCAAGAGGAGCTGTAGAACTATTAACGGTATAAGTAAGAATCACATCATCGGAACCTACTGTTTCTTTGTAGCTTCCCTTATCCCAGCCATAAGGCTTAACACCGTCAAGGCTCTTTACCTGATAGTTAGCGGTAAAGAAAGCGCCTGCATTATCGGTTATTACAACGTCCATCGCGATAACTTGAACGTTATCCTTAGTCACTTCAACAGGATTTGTTAAGCTGATAGTTGCGGTAGGCGCTGCCGCATTAGCAGCAAGTGCAGGTACTAGTAAAGAAACAAGCATAACAACCGCAAGAACGACGGACAAGAGTTTTTTCTTCATATTAAATCACCTGTTTTTCCTTTTTGAAATTTTGCATAATATCCCTAAGGACAATCACTTGAGTTTATTATACACATTGTTTATATCAATGTCAATTATTTTTTGTTAATTTTACCTGTTTTTACAACTGTTTTCTTAGATTTGAACCCCGGCAAGATAGAGTTTTAAAATTGCCAGATCGGTACTGTTTGCAATTCCTTTTAAATCTACATTAGGACAAATCTCTTCTTCTCTTTCTGTCCCTACAAGATATAGTTTTAAAACAGCAAGATCGCCGGTGTCACAGTTACCGTTTTTATCCACATCGCCAAACACGGTTGGGTATGCCTTAACAATATCAAATATATGGGTGGGATAGGGCATAAGCTTTTCGTAATTCCAGTCACCCTTTGTGAAGGTTATTTCTTTTGCATTGCTTATATCGGCAAAATAAACCTCGGTAAGAGTTGCCTCTCCGCTTGCGCAAACTTTATTTATACCGCAAATAGAATATGAACGGGAAATCGCACCTTTTGCCGCGCCAAAGAAACTGCCCTTGCTTACGGCCTCAATATTACCCTGAATCACACAGTCGTATACCTTAGAATAAACCGTAGCATCGGCAGCGATACCGCCTGCAAGAGTCGCGCCCGATATTTCGATGTTAACGGCGCTGTTTTTAACCGTGCCCGAGTTTCTAGCCGCTATACCGCCCAGGTATCTGTTACCAACCGCTGTGCCCTGCACATAACATTCTCTGACAGTGCCGTTATTTATACCGCAAACAAAACCCGCAAGGGCGTTAGCTTCACCGCTTCTGTCATATTTGTTCAGCGTGCTCTCATCGGCAGTAGCATTAGGATCGGTCCAGACATTCGGATCCTCGTAATTAATGCCTGCTCTGGCAGCGGGTGTTTCGGTCTGCTCCTCTGCCGGCTCTAAGAGAACGGTTGTGTTTATGCCTTGTGTTACATCAATAACAGTATCTTTTAGTCTGAGCGCCTCTACTTCTCCCGACAACACGCCAAACAGACCATTATAAAAATAATATGCTCTGTTTATCTTAAGACCGGATATTGTATAGCCGTTACCGTAAAAAGAACCGGAAAAAGCGCAGGAAGGCATAGCACCGATAGGAATCCAACCGTTGCCGCCGTTATAAAAATCTCCGCCCTCGGCAAAGTCAGTCTCACTGAATATTATATCGTTCATAAGAATAAAATTGCCCGAAAGGTTATTACGTATATTATTTAAATCCTCTTTAGTGTATATGGGAATATATTCAGGCCGCACCCTTATTTCAAAAGCCAGAGTTTTCATAGTTGAGGTGCCGCTTAAAGAAGTATATTCTATATTTGACAGATATATGTAACCGTCACCTTTATAGTTTGCAAAAAATTCTATATCCACAGACTCCTCACCAGGATCAAAGGAAACGTAATAACAGCTATTCTCATAGTCAAATTCCGCACCGGAAAGATAACTTACCTTTCCGTTTGTTTCAATACGGGCAGAAAAATGTGTTATATCATCATCAACATTCAGTGTCGCTGTAACGCTGTCGCCTATTGTAACCGCATCTTTATCGAAAGTCATAGAAACCGTGGGTTCTGCCGCATATACAGCAGGAACACAGGCAATAAGCAACGCTATGCAAAGAACAAAAACCAACAACCTTTTAATCATTTAATCCGTCCTTTCGTCAAATCTGACATTTTTCATAGATAAACCTACATTTAATTATACTTTATTTCAGCCTTAAAATCAATCTTCTTTTTAAGAACAAAAAACCCGAGCCTTTCGGCTCGGGGATTTTTTATGCTTTTTTATGCTACGGTTGACTCAATAATATAAAGTTTTAATATTGCAAGATCGGTGGTATTGCATACGCCATCGGTATTTATGTCGAGAGCAGCAATTTCAGGAGTGGTTTCGCTCACTGCACCTGCAAGATAAAGCTTAATCTCTGCAAGGTCGGAAGTGTCACAACTGCCGTCGCCGTTTACGTCACCGTATACGAAAGGATCTTCTTCAACAGTAATGGTGAAATTTGCGCCTTCTACGGCAACATTTGTTTCTTCATTTGTTGCAGTTACGCTGATAGAAACTTCTTTTTTACCAATTTCACCGTCAACAGTAAGGGTTACCTTTGCAATGCAAATATCACCGTTAATACATGTGTCGGAAGTGATTACAACGTTACCCTCGTTGAGAGTTGCAGTTCCCTGTTCGCCGTTTTCTACAGCAGTAACGGTAACGCCTTCACCTTCAATAGCAACGGTCATATCTGTAAAGCCGGGGTTTACTGAAATAACCATATCAACAACAACGGAGCTGCCACTATAAGCAGATACATTGCCGATAGAAACTATGGGATTTCCAAAAATATCACCTGCACCAAGCTCGTCATCGTCAACACCGCCGCCAAGTGTACCTTCAGGGAACACTTCACCTGCAGGAACGTCGGCATCATCTTCTCCTTCAACAGTTGCATAAACGTTGAGGCCAAGTGTAAAAAGCATAACTAAGCTTAATAAAATGCACAATACCTTTTTCATATGAAAAAACACCTTTCCTATATTAACTGTTTAGAGTTTACCACAAATATTGCGGTTTGTCAATTGATGTTTTAGCGCTTTTGCATAAATTTTTTGCAAAATTAAAAAAGAACGGTTGATATTTAACCGTTCTTTTCTATTACCTATCAGATGCCGTCATAAAGACCTTTTTCCATAAGCTCGGCAACCGCCTTAACTACAGATTCTTTATCCTCTTTATATGTAACACCGTACCACTTGTCTTCAGCCACCAAAACAGCAACCTCTTTTTCGCCATTTGCAATAAGAGAGCCCACAACACCGGGAAGAAGGTACTCTGATTTAGGTACATTGATTTCTTTTTTAAGGAACTCTTTAAAGCCGTCTCTTAAATAATCAAATATATCTGTGGTAAAGCCCCACATATTCATTGAAACAACGGTGTCCGGAGAAAGCTGTGTCCAGGTTTCGCCGTCGAGAGTATATCTGCAGGCAGAATCAATTTTTGTGGTTTCAACAATATCCGTAAGTAGTCCGTTCTCGGTAGCACATACGCCACGGGAAACGGTACCGTTTTCGGTAAGGGTATTAGCAAGGCGGAAGCCTACCATAGCATAGCGGCCGTCCTGCTTTTTAAGATAATCATACATTTTTACAAATGCTGTTTTACCATAATAGTCGTCAGCGTTCACAACTACAAATGGAGTGTCTATAACGTCTTTGCAGCAAAGAATTGCCTGACCGGTACCCCAAGGCTTTGCTCTGTCTTTTGGTACTGAAAATTCCTCAGGAATATCAGCCAGCTCCTGGAATACATATTCTACCTTTACTTTTTTTGAAATTCTTTCTCCAACAAGGCGCTTGAAATCTTCTTCGATTTCGTGCTTAATAACAAAAACAACCTTGTTAAAACCTGCCTCCATGGCATCGTAAACCGAAAAGTCTAAGATAACCTCTCCGTTTTTACCTATAGGCTCAAGTTGTTTAAGACCTCCAAAACGACTGCCCATACCTGCTGCCATAACTACCAATGTTGCATCAAAACTCATTCTTTTTCTTCCTTTCTCTCGGGTGCTTTGAGGTGAGCATTTGCCTTGGCATCAAAGCCTTCGGTGCTCTCCTTCATAAACAGAATTTTTATTGTCATGAGAATAAGCTTGAAATCCAGAAAAATTGAGTATTGCTCAATATAAATAAGATCCATTTTCAGCTTGTCCTCAGGGCTTGTGTTGTACTTACCGTAAATCTGTGCGTATCCTGTAAGTCCGCCTTTTACACGGTGTCTCAGGTTAAAATCAGGATATTTCTCGGTATACTCATAAACATTTTCAACTCGCTCAGGCCGTGGTCCTACAAGAGACATATCACCGAAAAGGATATTAAAGAACTGCGGTAATTCGTCAATTCTGAAAGGACGGATTATTTTGCCCACAGGGGTGATTCTGTCATCATTATTTTCTGCCTTTTTAGCGCCGTCTTTATCCGCATCAACTATCATTGAACGGAATTTCAAAACATTAAATATCCTACCGTCTTTTGTTACGCGGTTTTGCTTGAAGAAAATGGGGCCCTTGTCATAAAGTTTTATTGCAGCGGCAACAGCCAACATAATCGGCGAGGTCAAAACTATACCCACAACCGAAACAAATATATCCATAGCCCTCTTTACAAATTCTTGTTCAAGACGAAGGCCGCGGTTTTTACACATCATAATAGGTGTGTCAAAAATTTGTATCTGGTCAGAGTTTCTTATAATTACGTCATCGCTTGAAGGAAGCACATAGGTACGTTTGCTTTTTGCATAACAATAACGAAGCAGTTCGGCTTTTTTGCCTTTTTCAACGTCACAAAGCAGTACCGCTTCATAATCATTGATAAGCTCTTTTATTTCTTCAACAGTTCTTCTGTTTACCGAAACACCCTTTTCAATATTAAAACGCTCCGGTATTTTTGAAACCTTACGGATTATGGCCGTACCCTCTTCGTCATCGGCAAAAATTGCCAACATTCGTCTTGCGGGGTAAAGAAGAAAATAAATGGTATTTGCACATGAGGTACAAAGAATTGCAACAACCAACTGATAGATAAAGCATATAATATACGGTACAAGGTTTATCATTTCACGGGCAAGCAGACAAAGTTCAAAATAAAGTATAACATTTGTGAACACAGCCGCAAGACACAAACTATACGCAACCTCGTGCAGTCGGTTAACACCTATTTTAAATGCGCCGTACAGTTCTGCGAACAGAGTAAGTGTTAAAACGTATGAGCCTATAACTATATAGTTACTGCCGACAGAATAAACCGAATCTTCGTAATTGTTATACCACATACTTACAAAGCCCAGTGTCATTGCAGCCACAATGGCAACCTTTACCATAAACATTATGGTTTTTCTGAATTTCATTAATATGTTCATTAAATTACCTCACGTTTTGGCAAGCCAAACTATAAAATAATGTAAAGTAAATGAATACTTTCTTATATATTAGTATATATACTTCATCGATTTTGTCAAGAGAAGGTTGGTTTACAATGCTTTGCTTACTTGTTAAAAAACGCCTTAAAAGGCGCACCTTGAAGGAAAAATTGCACCTGACAAAAAACAACACGGTTGTTTTTACAAAACACAATACCTCTTACGGTGAAATCACCGTTTATACACTTTATTCCTATAAGGGTATGGAAAAAGCGGTAAAAAAACTGCGCAAAGCCGTGCCGTATCCCCTTTACACCTGCCACAGCGCAGGTGACGACGAATACATAAAAAAGGCCATAATTTGCTCAGCAATATCATATTTGAAAAGAGATAAAGGCAAAACAGTATATTTTGCCCTTGAAAAGCCGTCACTGACAGAACTTGTTTCGCTATACAGTGTATCAAACAGACTGTATGTTCCCTTTGGTTTGAGCAAGGCTGAAAACGAAGAAATTTATCGCCTTTGCGGAACCTTACCCATTTATCAAACCGTCCGCACTGTCTGTGATGTTTATATCGATAAAAATTATCCCTTTACGGTTAATTTGCCACAAAATTTGCAGGAAGTTTGCCCAAAAGAGTTTTCAAAAAACCTTTTTGCAAGTCTTTTATACAGAGAAAACGGCAGATTTTTACTGTAATCTGCCGTTTTAGGTTATAATTTTTCGAGCTCTTCTACTGCTCTTTCAAGAACAGCAGTGTCAGCGTTTTCGATACAGCCGTTATCAACCATTACTGCAAGGTCAGGGTTTATGGGCATTTCGGCAAGAAGAGGTACCGACAGTTCATCGGCTACGCTTTGTGACTTGCCTTCACCGAAAAGACGGATTTTCTTTTTACAGTCAGGGCACTCTATATAGCTCATATTTTCAACAATACCCAGCACCGGAATGTTCATAAGCTGTGCCATTTTATAAGCCTTTTTAACTATCATTGAAACAAGGTCCTGAGGAGAGGTGACAATAATTATTCCGCTGAGGGGAAGGCTTTGGAAAACGGTCAGGGGAACATCGCCGGTTCCGGGAGGACAGTCGACAAACATATAGTCCACATCGTTCCAGACAACATCGCTCCAGAACTGCTTTACGGCACCTGCAATAACGGGACCGCGCCATACAACAGGAGCTTCGGCATCTTCAAGCAGAAGATTTATAGACATAAGCTTTATGCCTTTTTTGGTTATGGCAGGGAAAATACCCAGCTCGTTACCCTCTGCCCTGTCACTGATACCAAAAGCTTTAGGAATTGAAGGACCTGTAATATCGGCATCAAGAATTGCCACTTCTTTTCCCTTATTCTTCATAGCTGTAGCAAGAAGCGAGGTCACCATAGATTTACCTACGCCGCCTTTGCCGCTTACAACGCCTATAACCTTTTTGATATTGTTAAATTCTTTAGTCGGTTCAATTAGGCTTTCTTTTTCTCTCGAATCGCAGTTCTGCGAACAGGTACTGCAGTTATGTGTACATTCTGACATTTATATCACCTTTAAAAATTATTTGACCATATCATTTTAGTACATTTATATTATTTATGCAAGAGTAAAAAAATATCCGTGCCAAAAAAGCACGGATAAATTTTATTCAAGTAATATACATCCTGCAAGATAAAGCTTTAAAAGTGCAAGGTCGTTAGCACCAATCATTTTGTCGAAATCTATATCTGCTCCCGATTTTACGGTATCACGCGCACCTACAAGATAAAGCTTTAAAAGCGCAAGGTCGGTGGTGTCTATCAAATCATCACCGTTAACATCACCCGGCCTGCTCTCTCTTACCGTTACGTTGATATCTTCAAAGTTAAAGAAAACACGGTCTCCTTTTTTATCGGAAAAATCACCATCGGCATCGTAATACAAATCTATAACCGTATCTTCGGCATTTTCATTAACTGCAAATTCAAGATAGAAAAGAACGCCGTTTTTACGAATTTCATCATCCTGCGGACAAATAAGGATACTTAGTTCGCCATCAACGGCAGAGCCTACCATTATATCCTGTGTTACATCCCCTGCCTGACAGGACAGGAAGGTTAAGCTGTCTGCATCATACTTTGCACGGACAACACCGTAATAAAAACCTTCGGTTTTTTCCACAACGACAGGAATTCTTACTGTTTTACCTATGTAAGCAACAGTATTGCCACTGCCTTTAATAACGCTTTCGGTTTTATCAAAATCTACAGTTTTTGTAACTTCACCGCAAACAGTACATCTGTATTCACCATAACCGTTCTCGCTTGAGGTTGGCGGTGTAACTACATAAAGTTTCGTTTTCTCGTGTTCTTTTTTAGCTATAGGTGTTGTAGATATAACTGCAGGACAGTTTTTACAAATTACTGCCAAAACACCTTCTTCACCACAGGAAGGTTCTTTTATAACCTTTTCTTCACCTGCAATATGGTCTGTCATGCTTATAGCTTGGGATTCGCCCTTTTCGCCACCACAGATTATACACATATATGTAAGTATACCCTCTTCGGTACAGGTGGGTGCTTTTTCTACAGCCCAAGCCATACTGTGACCGATGGCTTCTGTTTTGCGCATTTCAATAGCCTTATCACATTTGTTACAAAGTCTTGCTTCAACACCGCCGTTTATACAGTCAGCCGGTCTGTAAACATACCAGGTGCCTTCATCATGACCGGTTGCCGGTATAGCTTCAACATTTTTATGATTACAAACAGAGCATACCCTATACTTAGCGCCTTCTGTTTCACATCCGGCTTCTTTCACAACTATATATTCGCCCGAATAGTTGTGATCACACTGCAGTATAATTTCACCGCTAATGAATGTGGTATTAAGAACACGGCCGCCGTATGCAAACAACTGAGATTTATCGTCAACCGAAACGGTATATACACCCGAAGCATCTTTTGTCGAAAAGGTAAGTCTTGCTATCTCGCCTACACCTGTGAAATTAACGGGCATTTCCTCCTCGTCAAGCTCGGTGTTTGAAAATGTTATAACAGCAAAACCACTCTTTTCTGTAAAGCTTACATCAAGTGTACTGTTTACTGCCGTAAGTTTTAAAGCCGTGCTGTCATAAGAAACACGCAAGGTCATGGTTGCAAAACCCGAGTTTTTCTCCAGAGTTAACGGGACCGTTACGGTAGAGCCCGGTATCGCAGAACCGGTGCCAAGCGTAACACGAGCGTTTTCTTCAAAGAGACTATCAACATCAAACGCATTATCATCCACTCTGCGAGTTGGTGAGAGTGTTTCTAAAAGATCGTCATGCACAGCATCATCCACACCTGTTGTTATTGCCCAGACAGGTGTAAATGTAGAAACAAATAAAATACTAATGCAAAGAATAAAAGCGGATAATTTTCTCATTTCAAAAAATCTCTTTCATGGTGTTTATAATCACTTGCATTGTATCATTTTTTGCTGATTAAGTCAATAAAAAATAATTATATATCTTCGGTAAACTCGGTAAATATTTTTTTACCGCTCTCTTTCGGAGAATAATCAAACCTGTCTATATGGTCTTTATTGTAAAAATAATTTATCTGAGGTGTATATTTTTCCTCGCAGATGTCAATAATAATAAGTTTTACCTTCATTTTGTCGGGGATTATATTTTTTATGTATACCCCTGCGGTGTCCCCTACCTTTGCACCCTCAAAATTTTCTGCAAGACCTGCGAGATTAGGGGCAAGTTCTACAAAAACGCCGTAATCTTCAACACTTCTGATAACACCTGAAACCGTTTGATGAGGAGAAAAAAGATCGGCGTTTTCCTGCCAGGTGCCAAGCAGTTCTTTATGGGAGAGAGTCACCTTACCGTCAGGTGTTATTGCCTTTATTATTGCCTTTATTCTCATACCAACAGTAAATCTGTCTGACGGATGTGTAATACGGGACACCGAAATACAGTCAATGGGAAGCAGCGCCGCAACACCGCAACCGATATCACAAAAAGCGCCAAAGGAATCAAGGTGAGTTACTTTTGCCTCTATTATGTCACCGATACGCATATTTTCTTTCATATATTCGGTGAACTTTTCCTGCGCCAGTCTTCTTGAAAGACTTGCCACCCTTTCGCCTGTTTCGGTTTGAAAAAAACCGATTACGGTGAAGCATACGCTTTTTCCTACCCTTGAAATAAGGGCAATATCACGAACCTTACCCTCGCTTATACCTATTGCGCCCTCTTCTCTTTTTATTATGCCCTTCATAGAGCCAAGCTCTACCGTAAGATTATGTTCTGCATCGCAAAGCAGGGCAACCGCTTCCAAAATTTCACCGCTTATTACCGCCTGTTCAAGATAAGCCTCGCTATAACCCGACCTGCTTCTTTTGACACCCTCAGGATAAAACTCTTTCATTGTTATCATACCTTCTTTTTTTCTTATTCGTTATACAATGTATATGAAAAACAGTAAGAAGATATGAAAAAACCGACCGAGGAAAACCTCGGTCGGCAGTTTGTTTTTAATTATTCTTGCTCTACGTCGGCAACGGTTACATCTACACGGGTAATGGCATTTCCTGTCATACTCTGCAGTTTTTCTTTAACGTTTGCCTGCACAGCCTCGGCAACCTGCTTTACGTTTACGCCGTCAGTCACTTTAATGTGAATATCCAGTGCAACAGCGCCGTTTTTCTCGGTTACATGTACCGCTTTGAATATTTTACCGCGATTAAGTACGTTTTTGATATCTATTCCGTTTTCGGCAAGACCTGCCACGCCCTCGACCTCTTTAGCGGCAAGGGAAGCCATTTGCTCAAGCACTTCTGCGTTTATGGTAAGATTACTGTTTCTTTCCATTTATATATCCTCCTTGGCAGTTAAATCCTTTGTTTTTAATAGTATAACACATTATTTTAAAATTCTCAACTATTTTACTGTAACAATTTTTATATTGTCAAGAGCTACAGAGCAAAGTGACTGTACCGCATCCTGTATCTGCATCGTACGGTCCACCGTCAAAGTATCACCCTCTATTACCACCGTAACGCTGTTGTCTCCCAATATGGCAAGATTTTTTTCAAAGCCTTTTGCCTTTAAAAGATTTTCTATTGCCGTTTCATCGGTTTTTCTTTTAGCTATGGTTTCGCCTATTTCCGTAGCCTTTTCCCTTACATTTTCATCATTGCTCAAAAGACACTCGGCAATAGTTTCGTCGGCATCTTTATAAGCCTTTTCTCTGTCGGCGGCGGCAGCAGAAAAATAGTCTTCTTCCACCGTGCCGTTTACCATAGCGGCATTATTGTCTTGAGACTGGTTTCCCACAAGAGTTGTTTCGCCCATATATTTCGTTCCGCTTTGCTTTTTTGAATACTGGGTGTTAAGCCAGACTGCCCCCGCTAAAACGAAGACCATTACCGCAAGTCCTATTTGTCCTTTTGTAAATACTTTACCCTTTTTCACTGTGTTTGCCCTCCCGTAACACTTACTCTTTTTGATGTGATATTCAGCGCCGCGGTTACGGCGCCTACTATTTTTTCGCGCACCGCTTCGTTATCGGCGCCGTCGCAGACTATTGCCACACCTCTTATCTGTGGCATATATTCTATTACCGTTATGGCCTTTTCAGAGCCGTCAGAGGTTTTTACCGTTATGGTTTTTATCTGTTCTTCTTTGCTTTGTTCATTCGTTTGCCCGTCACTGCGCTGACTGACAGCGTCCTGCTTTTCTCCTGCATACTCCCGCCTTATTCCCGTTTCAAGAGTGACGAAAATTTTGGGATTTTTATCTTTGCTTATTTCTTTTACTATTTTGGTAAGTTCTTTTTCTATTCTTTCTTCATACTGTGCCGCAGTTATTTCGTTGCCCGTTGTTTCGCTGTTTTCTTGGCTTTTTTGAGGCAGAAAGGACGAAAGGGCAATAAGCACCATACCGATAATTCCTATTACCATAAGCTTTTTGCCCGAGGTTATCTTAACTAAAAAATCTTTTGCTTTGTTAATCTTGGTTCACCTCTATCTGCGCTACTGACGTATTTTCTTTTAAAATTTCTTTTGCCTTCTCACTGTCTGATGCCCCCTGCACCCTTATCTTATTTATAGTTATGCTACCGTCTTTATTTTTAGACGAGGTTACTTCTATTTTTTCAAAAGTAATGCTTTGCCCCGAAAGTAAATTTTCAAGAGTTTTGGTGAAAACTTCTTCTGAAAGCTCGGTATTTGTGTACTCTGCCGTGCCACTCGATGAAAAGGTCGGCAAGGCAAGATCCACCCGAGGCAGAAGCGATATAAAAGAGCATATTACACAAAGGGCAAAAATAAAGTGAGTCATTTTGGCGGTTTTGCCACTGTTTTTAATAAACCCTGCACAACCGTAAGAAATGAGCACCGCGCACAGCGACATGAAAAAGTTTTTCAAATTTTTACCATTACTCCCATTGAAATTATAAGCAAGGCAAGGCTTAAAAGCACAAAGCCGAGAAGTAGCGAGATTACCGATTCCAAAGACAAAATCAGCGCTGAAATTTTAGAGCAGAAAAAAATATCCGAAAGATTTTTTATAAGAAGAAGAGAAAACCGCCAACAGATAAGTGAGCATATAAGTGGCAGTAAAATAACGATTATTGCAACGATAATATATATACCTGCACTGCCTCTTAAAACGCCGAGACTTGCCGCCACCGCCGTTGCCGATTCACTGAGTGCACCTCCTGCTATGGGCACCGCAGTACCCAGTACGAATTTTGCGGTTTTCATAGTCAGATTATCGGCAAAGCTGCCCACCACCGATTTTGTACCTATTATAAACAGAAAAACGGTGACGCAAAAGGAATACACCCAAAGACTTGCCCGTCTTACCGTATTCATGAGGGTATTTACGCTTTGTTTATCGGCAAAAGCAGAGCACATACCCACCGCAAGATAAGCGTTCATTACAGGAGTCAGCACAAAGGTACATATATATGACATTACCTGACAGGCTACTAAAATAACTCCGCCTGCGCCGCCTGCCGTAGCAGGCTTTCCCCCTGCTATAAGTATGCCGAGATATACCGGAACAGCCGTTGACACAAAGGTAAAAACCGCCGTCATCGTCTGACGGGATGCCTCTATACAGGAATAGACCGAAAAGGTAAGACAAGAAGCCACGGAAATAAGGCAAACGGTATCCACCGTCCCACTGGTTTCGCCCTTTGAAAAGCTGCTCATAAGCGCCGACAAAAGAATGAGAGAAACTGCCGCCAAAACGCCTGACAGCACCCCTGAAAAGCCCTCTTTCAAGAAGTCTTTTATCAGCGAAAAGAAGCCCTCGGCGTCAAGCTGAGTTCCGAGATTTGAAGTATCCCAGTCGTATTTTGAAAATATTTTTTCGGCGTCGTTTGGTAATGCGTCTTCTATCTTTTCCGTACCGCTTTCTTTATATATTTCTTCGGCTTTTACGGGTATAAAAAACAGGAAAAATATAAGAATTACCGCTACCGCTTTTTTCACTTTCCCACCAACTCTGTTGCTAAATCCAGTAAATTTTTTATAAGAGGCAAGGCAGTAATAAACATACACGCCTTTCCTGCAAAAATTATTTTAGAGGCTATTGCGCTCTGCCCCGAATCTGTTGCCAAATCGGCGGCAAACTCACTGATATAGCCTATTCCCAGCGCCTTTATTGCCACACCAAAATACTCGGGCGACACTCCGTTATCAGCGAGTATTCCGCTTGAAAGCGCAAAATAGCTTTCAAGATATGACACTACTATAAAAAATATTGCCACAGAGCCCAAAGCCGATAACAGAAAGGCAAAATCGGGACGGTACGGTCTTAAGATCAGCACCGCCGCCACCGTAACGAGCCCGATACCGATAACCTTGAAAATCATCATAAACCGAACACACTTTTTACGGTGTCAAAAAGGTCGCCTATTACACCTACTATCATTACCAGCACCACAACGAGTCCTGCAAGGGTGGTCATCATAGCCTGTTCCTCTCTGCCCGAGCGCACCAAAAGCTGATTCAGCACCGTAACTATAATGCCGATACCTGCTACCTGAAAAATAAAATCAACATCCATTTTTACCACCACATAAACGAAATTATTATACCTGCAAAAAAGCCGCCTAAAGAGTAAAGCTTATACTTTTCTCTGACATCCTTTTCGGCCTTTAAAAGTTGTTTTTCAAACAGGTTTTTAAAGGCAAGACAGCGTGTAAATTCTGCCTCTTTATCCCCCATACCAAGCCCCTTTAAAAACTCGTTTATGAGCCTTTTATCCTCACCGCTTATTTTAACGCTTATATCGGTTTTAAGGCCGCTTTTTTCGTAAGTGATTCCCTTTGGCAGTACCTTTTTTAAAATGTCGTTTTTTTCTGCCGTGCCTATTTTTATGTACTGGGAAATTTCGTCGGTACAAAGTATTATTTTGCTTAAAATTTCGGTTCTGTTTTTAAGGTCTAAAGCAGATTGGAGCCCTATAAGACCGCCGCAAAAGGTCACCATCAAACAGCCCGAAAGTTTTAAAATCCACACAGTTTTTTCACCTCATCTGCAGAGTATATTGTGTATTTTTCCACCGCCGTTTCGCCCATCATAACAACGGTTTTTACGGCGTCTTCTGACAGTAGTTTTTCGGTTACGCTGCGCTTTTTAAGCTGGGAAACATCCCCCAGATGCGCCGTTGTAATTATGTCTGCACCGCCGTATAGACAAGCCTTTACCTTTTCGGCTTCGGCGAGTGTTCCTATCTCATCAAAAGCAATTATATTGGGATAAAGGGTTCTCAGCGCTATCTCTATGCCCTGCTCTTTACGGTAGCCTAAAAGCACGTCGGTATTTGCTCCAAGGTCATTATTTAAAACCCCCTTATAAGCGGCAGAAATTTCTCCGCGGCTGTCTATAACGCTGACTCTTTTCCCGCCGTTTGAAAGCCGACGAATAAAATCTCGAAGCAGGGTGGTTTTTCCGCTTCCTGCCCTGCCGCAAATAAGTACACCGCCGCCGAAGTATGCCTCAAAAAGATTCTCTGCGGCTGTGAAAATTTCATGAGAAATTCGTATATTTATTGAAGAAATATCAGACACGCCGCCGCTTTCGCTAAAGCTTCCCGCTATACCTGCTCGGTTTCCGTTTTTCAGCATTATAAATCCCTGTTTTATCTCATTTAAGTGAGAATAAACCGAAGAGGCGGTCAGTTTTTCAAATGTCTCGTCTATATCGGCTTTAGTAACCGTTTCGGCTCCTATATGGTTTTCAAGAAGCTCTGAGCGGCTGCCTACGAAAAAGCTTTTGCCCTCTATCGTCACCGCCAAAGGCCGCTGACTTCTGAGCCGTATTTCCTGAATTTTTGCCTTTTTATTCTCTTCTATAAAAATTAAAATTCTGCCTATTCGGCTTCCTACGCCGTATAAGGCATCGTCAAATTTTAAAGCGGAGTTTGTTTTCATAAAAATACCTCAATAAATGGTATGTCCAAAGGGCAAAAAAAAGAACAGACCGCAGTTTAAAACTACGGTCTGTTTTATGTTTTAATATCTTAAATGTTTTCGCAGTTATGCCAGATGGCCTGAACATCGTCGTTGTCTTCCATCATATCAATAAGCTTTTCCATTTTTGCAAGACTCTCATCGTCAGAAAGCTCGGTCATATTCTGAGGAATATATGCAACCTCAGCCGAAACAAAGGCGTAGCCCTTTTCTTCAAGAGCATCTCTGACAGCACCTAAATCGTTGGGCGCGGTAATGATTTCAAAAATATCTTCTTCACTCTTAAAATCCTCGGCACCGGCTTCAATAGCGTCCATCATTACAGTGTCTTCGTCAAGGTCTTCAGCCTCAATAATTATCTGACCCTTACGGTCAAACATAAAAGCAACGCTGCCTGCCTGACCGAGATTACCGCCGCATTTATCAAAATAGTGGCGCATTTCCCCTGCGGTTCTGTTACGGTTATCGGTAAGGGTTTCAACTATACAGGCAACACCGCCGGGGCCGTAACCCTCATAAACTAATTCTTCATAGTTATTAGCCTCGCCGTCACCTGCCGCTTTTTTAATAATACGCTCAATATTTTCATTAGGCACATTAGCGGCTTTTGCCTTGGCAATAACATCTTTAAGTTTGCTGTTTTCGGCAGGGTTAGGACCGCCCTGCTTTACAACAACGGCAATTTCTCTGCCCATTTTTGTAAAGATTTTTGCCTTAGCGGCATCGGTTTTTTCCTTTTTACGTTTAATATTGTTCCATTTGCTGTGTCCAGACATTTTTTATACAGTCCTTTCGGAAATTTTCAAGAGTATTTTATCACAATACGCTTTGCGATTCAAGAGCTTTTTCTATTATTCTGTCGATATCGCTCATACAGTTTATTTCGCCGCACATACGCCTTAGCGCCGCGGCGCCGCGCATACCCTTTATATACCACGAGGTATGCTTTCGGCTCTCTAACATCGCAGTTCTCTCACCCTTATATTCTACCATAAGAGACACCTGCTCTCTTAAGACGCAAAGCCTTTGTTCAAGAGAAAACTGAGGAATTTCCTCTCCCCTAAAACCTGCGTTTATCTGGCTGAAAACAAAGGGATTTCCCATTGCCCCTCTGCCTATCGCAAGATAATCACAGCCCGTTTCGTTTTTCATTTTTAATGCCGACTCAAAATCGGTTATATCGCCGTTGGCTATTACGGGAATTTTCACAGAATCTTTTACCGCTTTAATTATGGCGGTATTAACGGGGGGCGCATACATTTGCCGTCTTGTTCTGCCGTGGACCGTTACCGCCGCGGCGCCGCACTGCTCTGCTATTTTAGCAAGACCGGGCGCGTTAAGGTTTGTTTCATCCCAGCCCGAGCGCATTTTAACCGTTACGGGTATATCTACCGCTTTTACAACAGCCTCAATTATTTTTCCTGCAAGAACCTCGTCTTTCATAAGGGCGCTTCCGCCGCCGTGACCTGCTACCTTAGGGGCAGGACAACCCATATTTATATCAATAAAATCGGGGTTTAACTCTCTTGCCCTTTTAGCCGCCTCACCCATTGAAAGCGCATCGCTTCCAAAAAGCTGAGAAGCAAAAGGGCGTTCTTTTTCAGAGCAGTAAAGCAACTGCTGACTTTTCTTGTCGCCACGGCTTACACCCTTGGCGCTGGTCAGCTCTCCTACACAATATCCCGCACCGTATTTCATACAAATCTCCCGCATAGCGCGGTCGGCAACACCTGCCATCGGTGCAAGGCAGGCAAAAGAGCCGATTTCAATATTTCCTATCTTCATAACGAGGTAATTATACCCTTATTTTGAAATTATGTCAAATTTGAAAATTTTTAAAAGAAATTGATGACAAATATATAATAACTTGTTATAATATATATTGACTAATTATTTTTAAGAGAGGGAAATAAAAATGAAGCTTCTTGCCGTTGACGGAAACAGCATAATAAACCGCGCTTTTTACGGGATTCGTCTGCTTTATACCTCAAAGGGCGTACCCACAAATGCAGTTTACGGCTTTATAAATATTTTGAACCGCCTTATTTCCCTTGAACAGCCTGATGCCGTTGCGGTTGCCTTTGACCTTAAGGTGCCAACCTTCCGCCACGAAAAGTATGACGGCTACAAGGCGGGCAGAAAACCCATGCCCGACGAACTGAGGGCGCAAATTCCTCTGCTTAAAGAGTGGCTTACCCTTTACGGCTATCACGTGCTTGAATGTCCCCGATATGAAGCTGACGATATTTTGGGCACTTTGGCAAGGGCCTGTGAAGACGGCAATCATTCCTGTGTTATTGCTACGGGTGACCGTGATGCCCTTCAGCTTATAAGCGACTCTGTTAAGGTACTTCTTTCCGCCACAAAGGCAGGTAAACCCGAAATTATAACCTTTGACAAAAATGCTCTTTTTGAAAAGTACGGTCTTTCTCCCGAGCAAATGATAGAGCTTAAGGCTCTTATGGGTGACACCAGCGATAAAATTCCCGGTGTTGCGGGTGTGGGTGAGAAAACCGCTACCGAGCTTATTATAAAATACGGCACTCTTGACGGGGTTTATGAAAATATAGACTCTGTCGATATTCGCCCTGCTCTGAAGGCAAAGCTTGAAAATGATAAAGAAAACGCTTATCTCAGTCTCTTTCTCGGCACCATTTCAAGACAGGCTCCGATATCCTTAAATCTTAACGATTATCTTCCAAAAGCGCAGGACAGCAATGCTCTTGCCGCCTTTATGACCGACCTTGAGCTTTTCAGACTTATGGATTCTATGGGTATTTCTCCCCTTCAAAGTCAAGAAAGCATTGACCTGCAGGAAAGCAGAGAAATAAAAACCGTAGATTTCAAAGACTTTTCGGTAAACGGTGTTTTAGATATCACTTATGACCTTGAAAGCGAAACTGCGGCCCTTGTTTCAAAGGACCTTTGCACCACCGTTTCTTTAAATGACGATAAATTTTTAGAGCTTTTAAAGGGCAATACAGAAAAAAGAGTTT
The DNA here is from genome assembly GCA_045586405.1 of Acutalibacteraceae bacterium. Taxonomy (GTDB): domain Bacteria; phylum Bacillota; class Clostridia; order Oscillospirales; family Acutalibacteraceae; genus SIG607. The sequence continues at coordinate 18,639 of JAZNAG010000145.1, forward strand.
ACGACTGCAAAGGGCTTCACCGCTTTGCTATGGATAAAGGCATTTCACTTCAGAACGTTGTGTTTGACGCTATGTTGGCAGGCTATCTTGCCGACGCTTCGGCATCTTCTTATGACATTGACCGACTTATCGGCAGATACCATATTGCCGATGTAGGCGGTTTTGAGGGGATAGTCCGCACCTGCATTCTTCACGGCCCTGTTTGTGACGCATTAAAGAAAGAGCTTTCAAAAACAGGACAGCTTGATGTTTTGAATAATATTGAACTACCCTTGGCAAAAGTTCTGGCAAGTATGGAAAAGCTGGGCGTTCTGGTTGACAAGGAAGGCATTACTTTAATGGGCGAAGAACTGGCACAGCGTATTGATACACTTCAAAAAGAAATTTACGCCCTTATCGGTTACGAGCTTAATCTTAACTCACCAAAACAGCTGGGCGTTGCCCTTTTTGAAGATTTAAAGCTTCCCGGTGGAAAGAAAACCAAAAGCGGTTATTCTACCAGTGCTGAAATTCTCGAAAACTTAAAATATGAACATCCTGCAGTAGAAAAATTGCTTGAATACCGTCAGCTTTCAAAGCTTAAATCTACCTACTGTGACGGCCTTGCCGCCGCAATAGGTCTTGACGGCAGAATACACTCTACCTTTAACCAGGTGGAAACCCGTACGGGAAGAATCAGCTCTTTAGAGCCTAATCTTCAAAACATTCCCGTAAAACGAGAAGAAGGCAGAAGGCTCAGAAAATTCTTTATTGCCGAAAAAGGCAAGGTACTGTGCGATGCCGACTATTCACAGATAGAGCTTCGTGTTCTTGCCTCTATTGCAAAGGACAAAAATATGATACACGCTTTTGAAAGCGGTCTTGATATTCATACCGCTACCGCTTCTCAGGTATTTTCTTTGTCTGAAGATATGATAACTCCCGCGCTTCGAAGCAAGGCTAAAGCCGTTAACTTCGGCATAGTATACGGTATCGGCGCTTTCTCTCTTTCAAAGGATATCGGCGTAACAAGGAAAGAGGCCGACGAATATATAAAAAGCTATCTTGCCGCCTATAAGGGCGTTGACGAATATATGAAAAAGGTTATTCTTGACGCAAAAGAGCAGGGCTTTGTTTCTACCCTCTTTGGCAGAAGAAGATACCTGCCTGAGCTTTCAAGTTCTAACCATATGATGAAAGCTTTTGGCGAAAGGGTTGCAAGAAACGCCCCCATTCAGGGCACTGCGGCAGATATTATAAAACTGGCTATGATAAAGGTGTATGACGCCCTTGAAAAAGAGGTTCCCTCTGCCCGTCTTATTCTTCAGGTACACGACGAGCTTATTGTCGAGTGTGAAGAAAAAGATGCAAAGAAGGTTTGCGATTTGTTGTCTTACCAAATGCAAAAGGCCGCAGACCTTGCGGTAACCCTTTCTGCCGATGCCGCCTACGGCAAAAGCTGGTATGAGGCTAAGGGGTAATTTATGAATATTGTTTTTGTTTGTTCGGGTAACACCTGCCGTTCGCCAATGGCAGAAGGCTACCTTAAAGATTTAAAGATAAAAGGTTTTTCCGTTACCTCAGCAGGTCTCAGCATTGGGGGCGAAACTGTCAGCGAAAATTCCCGACTTGTTATGAGCGAAGCGGGTATTGACATTTCCTCTCATATATCCCGTCCTCTTACACCCCAAATGGTTTTAGAGGCGGATAAAATTCTTGTTATGACAAAATCTCAATACTATGTGGTTTGTGGGTTTTTAAACGGTCTTGGTATAGACAAGAACAAAGTTTCAATGCTTTCTTCTGAGGATATACCAGATCCCTTTATGCAGGATATTTCGGTTTACAGAAAATGCAGAGACCGGATTTTTGAGGCTATCGATACACTTTTTGACATAAAGCGTTACTCGGTTGTTCATTTAAACTCAGAGGATGCCGAGCAAATTGAAGCCATAGAAAAAGAGTGTTTCAGCATCCCCTGGAGCAAGGCAAGTATTGTAGAATCGCTGAAAGGCAACAATGTTTTCCTTGGCGTAAAGGAAAAAGATGTGCTTTGCGGTTATATCAGTATGTACTACTCGGGTGACGAAGGCTATATAAACAATGTGGCTGTCAGCCCTGCTTTCAGACGACAAAAAATAGGACAAAGACTGCTTGGTCAGCTTATAGCTTTTTGTACCGATGCAAATTTCAGTTTTATTTCTCTTGAGGTGCGTGAAAGTAATTTCCCTGCCATAAGCCTTTACAAAAACTTCGGTTTTAAAGAGGAAGGCAGACGGAAAAACTATTACAGTGCGCCAAAAGAAGACGCCATTATACTTACAAGAAGGTTTTAAACGATGAAAATTCTCAGCATTGAATCGTCCTGTGACGAAACAAGTGTTGCTGTAACTTGCGGCAGAGAAGTTCTTTCAAACATAATATCAACCCAAATAGACGAGCACCGCATATACGGTGGTGTTGTTCCTGAGATAGCATCTCGCAGACACTGTGAAAACATCGCCGCCGTAGCCAACGAGGCTATAGAAAAAGCGGGTATTTCCTACAGCGATATTGATGCTGTTGCCGTTACCGCTTATCCCGGTCTTATAGGCGCTTTGCTTACAGGTGTTAACTTTGCAAAGGGGCTTAGCCTTTCCCTTTCAAAGCCTCTTATCCCCGTTCATCATTTGCGAGGTCATATAGCCGCAAATTATCTTACTCATAAAAATTTAGAGCCGCCCTTTCTTTGTCTTGTGGTTTCGGGCGGTAACACCGTAATATGCAAGGTAGAAAACTACACCGATTTTTCCATAATCGGTCAGACCTTAGACGATGCGGCAGGTGAATGCTTTGACAAGGCGGCGCGTACTATGGGGCTTGATTACCCCGGCGGTGTAAACCTTGACAAAGTCGCCACCGCTGCCGACGAAAAAGAGTATCCTCTGCCCACCCCTAAAACTAACGGCAGTGATTATGACTTTAGCTTTTCGGGGCTTAAAACCGCAGTAATAAATCTTATACACAACAAAACCCAGAAGGGTGAAAGCGTTGATGTACCTGTGCTGTCTGCAACACTTAGAAAAAAAGTTTGCGATATGCTTATTTCAAAAACTATTGCCGCGGCTGAAAACCTGAACTTTAAAAAAATAGTTTTGGCAGGCGGTGTCAGCGCCAACAGCGAACTTCGCTCTCGTATGGAACAGGAATGTAAAAAAAGAGGTTTTGAATTTTACACACCCGAACTTAAATACTGTGGTGACAACGCCGCTATGATAGGCGCTCAGGCTTATTACGATTTTAAAGAGGGCAACATTGCCGATATGTCACTGAATGCTTCGGCAACAATGCCCATAGACAAGATTTCTTGAGGATGCGTGATTTATGAAAAATCTTTTTCTTATTGCCAACCCTGCTTCAGGTACGGGCAGAATTAAAACACAGCTTTTTAACGTGGTTAATATTTTGTCAAATGAGTATCGGGTAACAGTTTATATAACCAAAAAAAGAGGTGACGCCACAAAAGAGGCGGCAAAGCTTGACGGCTCTTTTGATACCATTGTGGTTTGTGGCGGCGACGGTACCCTAAACGAAGTAATTACAGGACTGATGCAAAACAAAAATGAGTTCAGACTGGGTTATATTCCTTCGGGTACCCTTAACGAATGGTCAAGCGGTCTTAAAATATCGAGAGATATGAAAAAGGCGGCATCTGATATTTTGTCTGACCATACAATACCCCTTGATATAGGTAAATTTTCAAACAATTATTTTACCTATACCGCTTCCTTCGGCGCTTTCACCGAAGCTTCATATTCTGCGCCTCAGGATATAAAGAACGTTCTGGGAAAACTGGCTTACTTCTTTGAGGGAATTAAAACCCTTGAGAGCATCCGTCCCATTCCGCTTAAAATTACCTGCGACGATACCGTTATAGAAGACGATTTTATTTTCGGTACTATATCTAACTCGCTGTCGGTTGGCGGTGTGGTTCATTATGACGAAACGGTTGTTGAGCTTGGAGACGGACAGTTTGAAGTTCTACTGCTTCACTACCCCAAAAATCTTAACGATTTTAACAACCTGATTTCTGCTCTGCTCACCCGTGACCTTAACCGCAACGGCATAACCTTTTTGCAAACCGACAAGGTTGTTGTTGAAAATGCCTGGGATGTTGAGTGGACGCTGGACGGAGAATATGTTCCGCCCGAGGACACAATTTATATAGAAAATCTTCACAAGGCCGTAACCTTTATAGTACCGCCTAAGAAGTAAAATAAATAATCAAAAGGGAAGAGAATGAATAATGTTTACAAGAGATATAGGTGTAGACCTTGGTAGTGCCACAACCCTGGTCTGCGTAAAGGGAAAAGGAATTATTATGAGAGAGCCCTCTGTTGTTGCTTATGACGTAAGAAACGACGCCGTAAGAGCAGTAGGCAGCGAAGCAAAGGCTATGATAGGCCGTACCCCCGGCTCTATTATCGCCGTGCGCCCCTTGAAAGACGGTGTTATTGCCGACTTTGACGTTACTGCGGCTATGCTTAAAAGATTTATAAGTCAGGCTCTTAAAGGCTCACTTTTTTCAAGAGTGAGAATGGTTATCTGTATACCTGCCGGTGTTACCGAAGTTGAGAGCCGTGCTGTTTACGATGCCGCTAAAACTGCAGGTGCCGCTGAAATAGACCTTATTGAAGAGCCAATGGCTGCCGCTGTAGGCGCAGGTCTTCCCGTTTGGGATGCGGCAGGTAATATGGTTGCCGATATCGGCGGCGGTACTACCGACGTTGCTGTTATTTCCCTTGGTGATATTGTTACAAGCCAGTCGCTTCGTATGGCTGGCGACGACCTTGACAACGCCATTATTCAGTATGTAAAGAGAAAGCATAATCTTCTTATAGGTGAGCGCAGTGCAGAACAGATTAAAATTGAAATCGGCTCTGCTCTTCCCTATGAAGATGAAAAGGTTATTGAGGTTCGTGGCAGAAACCTTGTAGACGGTCTTCCCAAAAATATAAATATTTCTTCCGCTGAAGCAAGAGAAGCTATGTCTGACGTTATAAGACAAATTGTAGACACTGTTCGTATTACCCTTGAAAAAACACCTCCTGAGCTTAGTGCAGATATCATTGACAGAGGTATTACTCTTACCGGCGGTACTGCCCTTCTCCGCGGTCTTGCCGAGCTTATTGCAAGAGAAACCGGTATGCCTGTTCAAATCGCCCCCAACCCCATTGACTGTGTTGTTCTGGGTACCGAAAAGCGTCTTGACGGCAGCAGCGGTTTTGAAAATTATGTTTTCCGTCATTCTAAACGTTTCAGATAGGAGTAAAATTTATGCGTTTTTACTTTAAAACACGCAGGTTTAAAATATGTCTTTGCATTATGGCGGCGGTTGTTGCCTCTTTAATAGTTGTTCGTATTGTGGGCGGTATACTTTCTCCCGGCTCGGGTATTATCGGTACCATAATTTCTCCCTTTCAGGATATGGCTACAGGTATTAGTGGCGCAATACGTGACCTTGACAAGAAATTCAACGAAGGAAACGCCCTGCTTCTCGAAAATCAGAAGCTTAAAGAGGAGCTTAATGAACTAAGAGAAATTTCTGCCGAGCTTGACAATGTAAAGCGACAAAACGAGTTTTTCAAAAATTATCTTGAAATTAAAGAAGCAAACCCCGATTTCACCTTTGCCTCCGCACGTCTTATTGCCATAGATAAAGACGATTTATACTGTAACTTTACAATAAACAGGGGCTCCGCCTCGGGTATTTCACAGTACGATCCTGTAATTGTAGGCAACTACCTTGTGGGTTATGTCAGCAGTGTTGGTATCACCACCAGCAAGGTAACCACCATACTCAGCCCCGAAATTACCGCAGGCGCCATCGGCAGCCGTTCGGGTGATGCAGGTATTTTATCGGGAACTGCCGATTTTGCCAAGGACAGAATGGTTAAGCTTTATAATCTTTCCCGTTCCTGTAACATTGTTGTAGGTGACACCATAATCACTTCGGGCGAAGGCCTTTTCCCCGAGGGGCTTCTTATCGGAAGTGTGGAAACCATCAAAAACGATACCTACACCTCGGCTCTTTATGCCACCGTTACTCCATTTGTTGATTTAAGCAAAATAAAAGACGTTATGGTCATTACTCATTTTGACGGACAAGGCGTCTTAGGCGCAAAGTAGGGGGCAGGTTATGTTTGCAGAGAAAAAACAGTCTTTCCCCATTATTGAGTCTATACTTGCCGCCGCGGTTTTTATACTGCATTACACCTCGCTTATAGACATTACAATTTATACCGCTTCTCCCTTTATTCTTTTATCTCTTACGGTAGCGGTAGCTGTCTTCAGAGGTGAACTTACAGGGCTTATTTTCGGCGCGGTTTGCGGCGCCGCTTGTGATGCGGTTGCTTCCTCTACCGTTATATTCAACTGTGCCGCCCTTATGTTTATAGGTTTTTTTGCAGGAATGCTTTCAAAAAATATATTCAACAAAAACTTTAAAGGCTCACTTCTTTTGTCCTTTATATTCTCAAGCCTTTATTTTGCACTTAAGTGGTTTATATTTTACCTTTTGCCTGACGTTCAGGGTAAGGTTTACAATTTTTTATGGCAGGCAGTTCCCTGCGCCATATACACAGCGCTGTTTATTATCCCCTTTTTCTTTCTTGAAAAATGGATACTCAGCGAAAAGAAACAAAAAGATAAACTTTATATAAAATAAAACGTTAAAACAGAAAGGTGGTGACACCCTTTGCCATTTGAAAGAGAACGACATAAACGCACAAACGTTTTAGCAATAGCGCTCTGCGTTGTTTTTATAATATGTACTATGAGAGCCTGTCATTTAGGCGTTATAAATGCAAATAAATATTTAACTAAATCTGAGGGAGTTACCACAAGAACTGCTGTATTAAAGGCGCCCCGCGGAGAAATTCTGGACAGCTTTGGCAGAGAAATTGCCGTTAACCGCGAGGGCTATAATATTGTTTTCAACAGCGCTTATATCGACTTTACCACTATAAACGACACCATTCTTACCCTTTGCAATTATCTTGCCGGTGAGAATGCTCAGTGGGAGGACAAGTTACCTCTTGAAAAAACTGAGCCTTACGCCTTTACCGACTCGGCTAACGAAGCTTTTCTGAAATCTATCGGCCTTGCCCATTATGCTTCGGCTGAAAACGCTTTTGAAAAGCTTGTTTCTACCTATAAACTATCAGGGTATACAAGAGAACAGGCACGTATTATAATGGGTGTTCGGTATACTATGGTTTATTCTAATTTTTCTATTGCCAACCCTTATGTTTTTGCCGAAGACGTTCCGACCTCGGTTATGCAAAAGGTAAGTGAAAGCGGTTTTATGCTGAAAGGCGTTACGGTGGAGACTGCTCATTTCAGAGAATATGTAGATACCGACCTTGCCCCACATCTTATAGGTACAGTAGGCTCTATTTATGCTGAGCAGTGGGAAGAATTAAAGGCAAAGGGCTATTCATACAACGATAAAGTCGGTAAAAGCGGTATTGAAGCTTATGCTGAGGACACACTTCGCGGTATCGACGGCGAAATCACCTATTATATAGATGCAAGCGGTGTTATCGTTGGCAGTGAGGTTACAAAAGAGCCTGTTGCAGGTAAAACCGTTATGCTGTCCTTAGATAAAGCCATTCAGGACAACACTCAGGCAGCGCTGAAACAGGTAATTGACGAGCTGAACTCTAAGGGCGGCAGTTGTACCGGCGGTGCGGCGGTGGTTATGAATGTTTCAAGCGGTGAGATTTTTGCTTCTGCCAACTACCCGACCTACGATATGATAACCTATATGGAAGATTATAATTCGGTGTTAAATGCTCCCAATAATCCTCTTATAAACAGAGCTTTTCAGGGTATTTACCCTATAGGCTCAACCATTAAGCCCATTGTTGCAATAGCAGGTATAGATAACGGACTTGTAACCGCCAGTGAAAATATCCGCTGTGTTCATACCTACCGTCACTTTGCAGACTATACCCCCTCTTGTATGGGCACTCACGGGCTTATAAACCTTAACCGCGCCCTTGCAAAATCCTGTAACTATTACTTCTTTGAGGTTGGTACACGTGTTGGCGCAACAAGACTTACCGATTACTTTACAAAGTTCGGTCTTGGTGTTAAAACGGGTGTTGAAATTTCTGACAGTGCAGGTCTTCTTGCCGAGGTTGCCGACGACAGCGGTGATACACTGCAGATTTCTATCGGCCAGAAAAACGCCTTTACTCCCCTTCAGCTTGCTGTCTACACCTCTACCCTTGCAAACGGCGGTGACCGCTACAAAGCGAGTTTAGTTAAAAAAATTGTTTCTTACGATTTAAAAGAAACCTACAGCGATACGACAGGTCAGGTGTTAAACTCTATTGAAATCAACCCCGAAACTTTAAGCAGTGTTAAAGAGGGTATGCTTTCGGTTACTGTAGACGGTACGGGTAGTGCTGTTTTCGGAAACTATCCTATAAAGGTGGGCGGTAAAACGGGTACTTCTCAGAACCAGGGCATTGACCACAGTATATTCGTTGCTTTTGCCCCCTTTGAAAACCCTGAAATTGCTATTGCCGTTGTTCTTGAACACGGAAACTCGGGCTTTGCGGCAGGTAGTGTTGTTAAGGCGGCGCTGGACGCATATTTCTTCTCTCAGGAAACCACTGTGGACTCCTCGCCGTCATACAGTGCTCTTCCTTAAAATATGCCTTTACACAGCCTCTATTTAATTGACAACAAAAAAACATTATGATATACTATTTTTACCAAATTGAGCACTTAAAAAGGAGGTGTCGGTAAAAATGAATAATCTTTTCGCCGTCACTTCGGGCAAAGGCGGTGTGGGTAAATCTACCGTTGCTTCCTGCCTTGCAAATGCGGCTGAGGCGCTGGGCAAGAAAACCCTGCTTATTGACCTTGACGAAGGGCTTAGATGCCTTGATATGATGCTTTCTATGAGCGAATCGGTGGTCCTTGATTTATCCGACGCTTTTAACGGGCACGACGTTAATCAGGCAATTTATCCCGTACCCTCTCACCCTCTGATTTATCTGCTTCCTGCCCCCGCTTTTTACGGAAAAATTGACGAAGAGGCTTTCGGTCAGTTTATCAGAGAGGCCGTGCAGCACTTTGATATTGTTATCGTTGATTTTCCTGCAGGTATTGATTTAAGGCTTTATAAACAGCTGCCCGATACCACCCGTTTTTTAACGGTTTGCAACCCCGACCCCGTTAGCGTTAGAGATGCCTCGGTTGTATCTGACCGGCTAAGTGAAATCGGCAAAAACGATAACCGACTTATCCTTAACCGCTTTTCTATTGACTACATAAAAAGCGGTGTATATAAAGGTATTGACGATATTATTGATTTGTCCCGAATAAGACTTGCAGGTGTTGTTCCTACCGATACTGCTGTTTTGCTGTCACAGGCAAAGGGACAGCTTATAAAACGGGGAAAGGCCGCTAAGGCTTTCCGCCGTATCATGAGACGACTGTTAGGCGAGGATATTCCCTTGCCAAAGGCTAAAAAGATTTAACTTATTATTTAAGAAAGGATGTATATCTAATGAACATTGCCCTGATTGCACACGACGCCAAGAAAGAACTTATGGTGCAGTTTTGTATCGCTTATTGCGGTATTCTTTCTCGCCATACTCTACTTGCTACCGGCGCCACCGGAAAAACGGTTGCTGAAGCAACCGGTCTTGATATAATTCGCTTTTTAAGCGGAAGTCAGGGCGGAAGTCAGCAAATAGGCTCACGTATCGGCTGTGACGAAATAGATCTTTTGCTCTATTTCCGTGATCCGTTAAATCCCAAGCCCCACGAGCCTGACGAAACATCCCTTCTGCGCCTTTGCGACGTGCATAATATCCCCGTTGCAACAAATATTGCTACCGCTGAAGTTCTTATTCACGGTCTTGAACGCGGTGATCTTGACTGGCGCGAATATGTAAAACAACACTAAAATATTGGCTGTCTTACCTTATATAAAGAGTAGGACAGCCGCTTTGCGTGAAAAATATATCCTGATTGGAGTTATTATATAATGAGCGATATAAACCGTGCCGTAAAAGGCACAAACGATGTTTTGCCCGAGGACAGCTATAAATGGCAGTCTATAGAAAGCAAAATGCTGAACACCGCCTCTCTTTTCGGCTTTAAGGAAATAAGAGTTCCTGTTTTCGAGCATACTGAGGTTTTTAAACGCAGCGTTGGCGACACCACCGACGTTGTTCAAAAAGAAATGTATACCTTTGACGATAAGGGCGGCAGAAGTATCACCCTTCGCCCCGAGCTTACCGCAGGTGTTATCAGAAGCGTTATTGAAAACGGTCTTTATAATCAGAGTCTGCCCCAGAAAGTTTGCTATATCGGCGGTTGCTACCGTTATGAAAAGCCTCAGGCAGGACGTCTTCGCGAATTTCACCAGTTTGGCGTTGAGTGTATCGGCGCCGCCGCTCCCGCTGCCGATGCAGAGGTTATCTGCCTTGCAAACAGTATTCTTGAGGGTATCGGTATAAAGGGACTAAGCCTTGAAATAAACTCTATCGGCTGTCCTTCTTGCCGCGCTAAATATCACGAGGCGCTTAAAGAATATTTTGAGAGTAAAAAAGAAAACCTTTGCGAAACCTGTAAGGACAGGCTATATAGAAACCCTATGCGTATTCTTGACTGTAAATCACCTGTTTGCAGTGACATTGCAAATGGCGCTCCCGTTATGCTTGACTTCCTTTGTGAAGAATGTAGCAGTCATTTTGACACCGTTAAGGCTCACCTTGACGAAATGGAAATAAAGTACACCGTCAACCCCACCATTGTGCGCGGTCTTGACTATTATACACGTACCGTTTTTGAGTTTGTCAGCGGTGATATCGGCGCACAGTCAACAGTTTGCGGCGGCGGCCGTTATGACAGACTTATTGAACAGATGGGCGGTCCCGCTACCGCTTCTCTCGGTTTTGCTATGGGTATTGAGCGTCTGCTTATGGTGCTTGAAAATCAGGGTAAAGACTTTGGCGAAAAGCTCCTTTGCGATATTTATATTGCGCCCATGGGTGAAGCGGCAGGTAAAAAAGCTTCTTCCCTTTGCACACTTCTTCGTAAAGACGGTTTTATTGCCCAAACCGATATTTGCGGCAGAGGTCTTAAAGCTCAAATGCGTTACGCCAACAAAATCGGCGCAAAATACAGCATAGTGCTTGGCGACGATGAGCTGGCAAGCGGCGTTGCAAAACTTAAAAATATGGAAAACGGCGAAGAAAAAGAAATTAAACTTGACTCTCTTGTTGAGATTTTAAGAAAGTAAGGTAATATAAATGGCACTTGACAGAATGGACTCATTAAAGCGTACACATTACTGCGGAACTCTTGGTACAAAAGACGAAGGCAGTCAGGTTGTTGTTTGCGGTTGGGCACAAAGACAGCGCGACCTTGGCGGTCTGATTTTTATTGACCTCAGGGACAGAACCGGCATTGTACAGTTGGCTTTTGATGATAACACCGAAAAAGAAATTTTCGATAAAGCATTTACCGTTCGAAGCGAATTTGTACTTATGGCGCAGGGTAAAGTACGCCGCCGTTCCTCTATAAACAAGGATATCCCCACAGGCGAAATTGAAATAGAAGTAACCACCCTTAAAATTTTGGGCAAGGCTGAAACTCCTCCCTTCGATATCAGTGACGATACCAAGGCAAATGAAGAGCTTCGCCTTAAATACCGCTATCTTGACCTGCGCAGAAATAAACTTCAGCAGAATATTATGACTCGTCATCGCATTGCAAAAATTACACGGGATTACTTTGACGAAAACGGTTTTCTTGAAATAGAAACTCCTACCCTTATAAAATCTACACCCGAGGGTGCCAGAGACTATCTTGTTCCCTCCCGTATCCACCACGGCAGTTTCTACGCTCTGCCCCAGTCTCCTCAGCTTTACAAACAGCTTTTAATGCTTTCGGGCTTTGACCGCTATTTCCAGCTTGCCCGTTGCTACAGAGACGAGGACCTGCGCGCCGACCGTCAGCCCGAATTTACTCAGATAGACCTTGAAATGTCTTTTGTAACGATGGAAGACATTTTCACTATTGCTGAGGGCTATATGAAGCGCCTTTTCGGTGAAATTTTAGGGGTAGAACTTTCACTTCCTCTGCCAAGACTTAAATTTAACGATGCTATGGAACAGTATGGCTCTGATAAGCCTGATATCCGTTTCGATATGAAGCTTATTGATTTATCCGATATTGTTAAAGATTGTGGCTTCTCGGTATTTGCTGACACCGTTAAAAACGGCGGTACCGTCCGCGCTATTACCGCTAAGGGCGGCGCATCTGTTTACACACGTAAAGAAATTGACAAGTTAACAGAAGAGGCCAAAGGTATCGGCGCTAAAGGTCTTGCCTTTATCCGCTATGCCGAAGACACCCCCACCTGCGCTTTTGCTAAGTTCTTAAGTGAAGACGAGTTTGCCGCAATAATGGAAAGAACCGGTTGCCAACAGGGTGACGTTGTATTTATTATCGCAGACAAAAAACGTCTTGCTCTCTCGGTGCTTGGTAATCTCCGTCTTAGCGTTGCTAAGCGTCTTGATATTATTCCTGACACCTACGCTCCTCTTTGGATAACCGAATTCCCCTTCTTTGAGTACAACGAGGACACAGGCAACTGGGATGCTATGCACCATCCCTTTACCTCTCCGCTGGACGAGTGTATCCCTTATCTTGAAAGCGATCCCGATAAAGTATACGCTAAGGCTTACGACCTTGTTATGAACGGTATTGAGCTTTCTTCAGGCTCTATCCGTATTACCGATCCTGACCTTCAGACAAAAATGTTTAAGGCTCTGGGACTAAGCGAAGAAGAAGCCCACGAGAAGTTCGGTTTCTTAACCGACGCATTCCGCTACGGCGCTCCCCCTCACGGCGGTATGGCTCTCGGCCTTGACAGACTTTGTATGCTTCTTAGTGAAAGTGACAGCCTCAGAGATGTTGTTGCTTTCCCCAAGGTTTCAAATTCAAGTGAGCTTATGTCAGGCGCTCCCGCAGCTGTTGACAGCCTTCAGCTCAGCGACTTATCCATCGCAATTGTGCCTGAAAAAGAATAAAAAGTCACCAATAACCGACTCTTTTTTTGAGTCGGTTATTTTTTTGTCTTAATAAGTTATGAACAACAAAAACCTCCATTTTTCGCGGTTTTATGCAGTTTTTTAGGCAAGTTATGAATGTTATGCACCGAGTTATGCACAAAAACTCGGTGTTTTTTTATTTTCAGGTGTCGGTGAATGTCGCACTTTTTGTCCATATACTTGCCTCATAAAATGCAAAGGAGGTAAAAAATTGGAAGGCGAAAATCTGAAAGAAGAAATGCAGAAATTACTTTCCCAAACCCTGACTCAAGAGGAAAGAAAAGGTCTTCGTGAGGACGGATTTAAGTTTATTCGTCCAACCCGCGCCTCCTGCATTTTAGCGGCGCTTTACAAAAAAGCTGCAAACGGTGATATGTCTGCCATTAAGGAAATTTTAAACCTTATTTGCGACAAAAACTCCGAAAGCGGTGGGGAGGTGACCATTATAGACGATGTCCGAGGTTAAAATTACCTCACTTATAGGAAAAGGCTATGACGACTACTGGAACTGTAAAAAGCGCTACCGAGTTTTAAAGGGTGGCAAGGGCAGTAAAAAATCAAGCGTTACCGCCCTTAACTTTATATACCGCCTTATGAAATATAAAAACACCAATCTTTTGGTGGTAAGGGCGGTTATGAACACTCACAAAAATTCTACCTTTGCTGTTCTTTCCTGGGCGCAAAAGCGTCTGAATGTGGAAAAGTTCTGGCATAACAGCGTCACCAATATGGAAATGACCTATCTGCCCACGGGGCAAAAGATTATTTTCAGAGGCGCTGACGACGTATTAAAACTCGCAGGGCTCACCGTTGACACCGGCACCATAAATTTTGTGTGGATAGAGGAAGCCTTTGAAATAGCCAAAGAGGAAGACTTTGACAAGTTGGACCTTACCGTTCCCCGAGGAAAAACAGCAGAAGGTGTTTTTAAACAGACAACGCTGACCTTCAACCCCTGGAGTAGCGAACACTGGCTGAAAAAGAGGTTTTTTGATTCTAGGAGCGATAATGCTCAGGTTTTTTCAACCAATTATCTGTGCAACGAATTTCTTGACGATACCGACCGCTCGGTATTTGAACGTATGAAACAGACAAACGCCAGAAAGTATGCTGTTGCAGGTCTGGGAGAATGGGGTATCGCTGAAGGACTTGTTTTTGAAAATTGGTCGGTTGAACACAAAGAAATAGAAAACGACGACAGCATACGCGCTTATTTCGGGCTTGACTACGGTTATGTAAATGATCCCACCGCTTTTATTGCTTTTTATGTTGACAGAAAAAATATGACCATACACGTTTTTGACGAGTTTTACAAAAAAAGAATGCTTAATTCTGATATAGCCGAAGAAATAAAGAAAAGAGGCTACAGCAAAGAAAGAATACGAGCAGACTCGTCAGAGCCCAAGTCTAACGAGGACCTTAGGCGTATGGGTATTTCCCGTATCACCCCTGCCCACAAGGGACCTGACAGTATTCTCGGCGGCATTGCCAGAATCAGCGAGTATAAAATCACCGTAGAGCCTCACTGCAAAAACACCATAGCAGAGCTTAGCAGTTATTGCTACGGTAGTCAAAAAAATGAAAAAGGACGGCGTCTTCCAGAAGACTGCAATAACCATCTGATAGACGCCATGCGTTATGCCTTTGAAGACGTGAAACCATATAAGGAGGAAAGCAATACCACCGCCTCATTAAGCGGCAGGTCATTGCTGTTAAGTAAGTGGATATAAATATTTTATTACTGATTTTAATTGCCGATATTTCCGCCTTTGCGGCGGGTATCCTTGCAGGACGGCTTTATCGCCGTTTCTGTAAAAAATTTTCGTTAAAAAACCGTCCGTCTTATTCAATAAGAAACGACGACTGGTCTGTTTTAATGAATTACTATCCCGGTGAACCGACAGATAATCTGTCTTTAAATAAATATAAAAAAGGAGAAAAAAGATGGAAGAAGAAATAAAAAATATTCCCGACGAAGAAAAAGAAAACGAAACAACCTTTGTGCCTGTGAAATTTAACAAGGAAATAAGAAATCTTACTGTCAGCGAGGCTTCAAGTCTTTCCCAGAAAGGACTCAAGTACGATGCAATTTTTCCACAGTGGGAAAAGGTAAGAGCCTTTGCAAAACAGGACAATATGAGTACCGCCGAGTTTCTCTCTGCTCTTGAGAAGAAGAGGACAGAAAATAAAGTAGAAGAGCTCACACGTCAGTGCGGAGGAAACAGCGATATTGCCATGCGGATAATAGAACTCGAGGGCGGAAAAACGGAGGAGATCCGCGGTGAAGAAGATTTCAAAGAGTATTTTCCCCATAAATCCACCGCTTCTCTGCCCCCGGAGGTTCTTGACCGCGCAAAAGAAAATAACTCTAACCTGCTTGACGAATATTTAAGATATAAAGCAAGACAGGATTTCCTTGCTCGCGCAGAGGAAAAACAAAAACGGGAAAATTTACTCAGCTCTGTCGGTTCGCAAAAAGACAGCGGAGTTTCCCGCACCGAAGAGAGCCGCGAATTTATACGCGGTATCTGGAACCATTAAATTTTAAGGAGAAAAAATTATGTCTATCAACAATTTAGAAAATGCAAGCGTATACAGCGAAGAACTTGACCGCCTTTTTACTCAGAAAAGCGCTACCGGCTTTTTTGCTGACAACGCATTCGGCGCCCGTTTCGTAGGTGCCAAAACCGTTATCGTTCCCGATATTGATTTTTCGGGACTTGCCGATTATGACCGTGACACAGGCTTCACCCGCGGTGCAATTACCGTATCCAATACTTCTTATACTATGAAGATGGACCGCGCCCGTTCCTTACAGATAGACCGTGAGGACCTTGACGAAACAGGTGTTGCTAATCTCGCAGGTAAAATTCTCGGCGAATATGTTCGCACAAAGGTTATTCCCGAGTGTGACGCTTATGTTATTTCAAAGCTTTCAGGTCTTGCCGCCACAAGAGGCAACACTGTTGAGGGCAACATAGAAAAACCCTTTGAGGCTCTTTGTCAGCTTATCAACGGCGTTCAGGAAAAGGTTGGTTATGACAGCGAACTTGTTGCTTTCATTGACAGCTGTATGTACGCAAAGCTTATGAATTCTTCTGAGCTTTCCAAAATGATAACCGTTTCAAGCTTTAAGCAGGGCGAAATCGACCTTCAGGTTAAAACCCTTAATGGCGTTGCTCTTATCCCTGTTGTAAGAGAAAGAATGAAGACCGCCTACAACTTTGCAAACGGCGGCTTTACCGTAGCAGACAATGCTAAAGAGGTTTATATGCTTGTTTGCCCTAAGGACGGCGCTCACCTTATGAAGAAAACCGAAAATATGCGTATCTTCACCCCCGAGCAGAACCCCGATGCCGATGCTTTCAAATTCGACTACCGCATTTACTACGATGTATTCGTAAAGAAAAGCGGCGTTGACGCAGTTTGGGCTTGGCTTGCTCCCGAAATCTCCATTACAACTCAGCCTGCCAATATTTCTGTAGACGAAGGCGATATCACAGAAACCCTTTCTGTAGCTGCCTTAGCTGACGGCGAAATTGCTTATCAGTGGTACGCCTGCGATGAAAACGGCAAAAACAGTGTTAAGGTTGTGGGCGCAGACACCGCTACCCTTAATATTCCTTCTGACCTTGCTGCCGGTGAACATTACTTCTATGCAGTAATCACCGTAGACGGTCTTGCTAATAAGACTTCAAATATTGCAAAGGTTAGCGTAAACTAAAAAATTAAATAAAGGGGGAGGAAAATAATTTCCTCCCTTCTTTTGAAAGGAAATGTTATGAATACACCTAAAGAAATAGTAAAACAGTTTGAAAATGCCAAGCTTTTTAAACAGTCACTGGGTGATAAAGGTCTTTATGCGCAGAATATTTTAAACCGCCGTTTCTTCATTGGCGACCAATGGTACGGCGCAAACATCAGCGCAGAAAGACCGCTGGTGCGCCACAACATTATAAAGCGAATCGGCGAATATAAAATGGGCGATATTATAACAAAAAAGGCAAAAGTGGAGTTTTCGGCAGAAGGTATTTCCTCTACCCTTTCTGAAAGATCAGCTACCAAACTTCTTAAAGAAACGGCGGCAAGCGGAAACCTGAAACTTGAAAAATCTCCCGACAAAAGTGAAATTCGTTTGCTTACCGATGCTCTTAGTCATTATTTTGTTGTGACAAAGAATAAGCTTCACTTTGACAGTATGATATCTGACATTTTAAAGAACAGCTTTATTACCGGCACAGGCGTTTTATACACCTACTGGGATAATCTTTCTAACGATATTGCCTGCGAAGTATTGCCTATTGAAAATATTTACTTTGGTGATGCCACCGAAACCAAAATAGAGGACCAGCCCTATATTATCATTGTAACCCACAGCGACACAAAAAACGTTATGCGCATAGCCGAGGCAAATAATATGCCTACCGACAGAATAACGCCTGACACTTCTTCAGGCAAAACAACTGTTTACACAAAGCTATACCGACAGTTTGACGGCAAAGAGTATAAAATAATGGCAACCTCTGTTACCGAAAAGGCGTATGTGCGCCCCCCTTACGATACAGGACTTACCCGATATCCCATAAATATTTTTTGTTGGGACAGCCGTGAAAACTGTATTTATGGTGACAGCGAAATTACCTATCTTATTCCCAACCAAATTGCTATAAACCGTATGCTTACTGCATCTGTATGGGCAAGTATGAATATGGGTATGCCCATTATGACGGTTAACGGCGATACCGTAACGGGTGATATCACCAACGATCCGGGCCAGATAATCAAGGTTTACGGCACCAACGAGGACGTGGCAGGTGCTATACATTATATTACTCCCCCTGATTTTTCTGCAAACTTTTCTGAAAGCATTTCCTCGCTTATTGAAAACACGCTGGAAAACAGCGGCGCAGGTAATCTTAACATTTTAAAGAAAACCTATAACAGCACTGCCGCCATTGAAAGTGTTGCTACTATTACAAAAACCTCTATGTCTAATATTTATGTCAGATATCTTGCTTTTCTTGAAGAGGTTGCTCTTTTGTGGCTTGACTTCTGGATAAAAAAATACGGCAAAAGAGAAATTTTGATTCAGGACGAAAACGGTGCCTGGTACTTCCCCTTTGACAGCGCCAGATACAAAAATATACGTTTTCAGGCAAACGCAAAAAAGGAGGAAACAAATGAAACTGATTGATTTTTATAAAAAGGGTGTTATTCTTTCGGGACAGCGAAAAGACGAGGAAACCATTTTTATCGGTGAGGCGCCTGACGAGCTTTTCTTCATAAATCAAGCGCTTTCTGACCTTAAAGAGCCCATTGCAGACAGCGCGTTTGACGAAAGAGAGCTTTCCGCCCTAAAGGCAGATGCTATTGTTTACGGTATTGCTTATCTGTTAGCGGTACACCTTGAAGACGGAAAAATGAGCAACTATCTTTCGACCGTTTACAACGCTAAAAGAGCCGCCGCCCTGTCCTGTGTGGTCAAAAGAAAAGATTTATTTGTTAAGGAGAAATAAAAGTTATGAAATTTCCCGAAATAAATCAGGAGCACAGCAGGGCTCACAAAATAACGGGTGTTACAGGTACCGCTTCCGCAATACACCCTGCTTTTCACTCTATTGACCGACTTCAAGACAGTCTTAATGTTTTCAACAAAGACGGTATTTTAACAAACAGAAACGGTTTTTTAAAAACCTGCAAAGATAATCTTGTTGATTTTACGGTTTCGTCTACAAAAGAGCAGGTATTCTTTGCTGACTTCCCCTTTACCGAAATCGACGGATACAACACCCTGGCAGTTCTTACAAGAGAAGAGGTTTTTTCAAACACCACTCTCGACTTTTTTGTGCTGGACGATTTTGGTAATATGAAAAAACTTTTTTATCACGAAATAGTTTCTGCCACCGGCCACACTACCTTTGAGATAATAAATGCTTTTTTCATAAAGTCGTCTCCTCTTTCAGAAAGCGGTCTGTTTTTACTTATTCCGCTTATTCGTACAGATTTAAAAACAGGTGTCGTTACAAAAGAGCTTCGCTGTTTTGAATTTACCACCGATTATTCAAGTCTTGTTTTTGTAGATATGCCCAACCTTTACCGTCCTCTTATTATGAAACACGGACACGGAAACCGTTTTGATTTGGCAACCGATATTCCCGTTAAAGAAACCCAGTATCCCGAGGGAGTGAATATTTTAAACGGCTCTTTTGAAGCCGCTTTTACCGCCGACGGTTATTCCGATACCTTTAAACTTCCCGTCAGTCTTAAGGAACTGTATGCAATTATTATCCGCTATTATACTTCTGATGATAGCTATATGACTTTTGTTATTCCTGCAACAAGTACTGTTTCTCCCTCTTTGCCGTTTCTTGACATTCAGCTGTCTTTCAAGACAGACCGAGCAACAGGTACTATTCAGGCTGTATCTCAAAACGGGGCTTTTGCACTTCCCCGCAACAAACTGCACAATTCTTTGAAAATCTATGCATATACTGATACAGGAAATAAGGCTTTCAGTCTTTTTGGTCATAGAGCAAAACCTATTGTTTCTGACCAGCGAATTTTTCTTGCGGGCGGAGAAGGTACAGAAAACAAGATATATTATTCGGGCAAAAACGAGCATCTATACTACAGCGAGGAAAACAGCTTCTCGGTTGGCGACAGTTTGGATAAGGTTACGGCTCTTTCAAAGCAAGGCCGTTACATTGTAGCCTTTAAAGAAAACGAATTATACCGTATTACTGTTTCTGAATCAAAAGCAGTAAACAGAGCCACCCTTGTTGACGATGACTCGGTTAAGAAGGTGCCTCAACCCGATAAAAAAGTGGTAAGAATAAACGACAGTATCGGTTGTGACAGACCTGCCACAGTTAAAAACTGTTCAAACCGCCTTGTTTGGTATCACAGCAACGGCTGTGTTTATACACTTTACGGCAGTAACTTATATACCGAAGGCAGTGTATACGAATTGGCGGGTGAAATTAAAGACAAGCTGAAAAGCCTTTCGGATGAGGATAAAGAATATATCAGAGCCATAGAGGTTCACGGCAGATATGCTCTGGCGACCAATAAATCTATTTTTATTATGGACTCGCAGGTAAGCGGTTTTGCTTATCTTTTAGGACACAAAAACCCCAACAAAAGCTACGGCGGTCTGCCCTGGTTTCATTGGCGACTGCCTGACAGTATGAATCTTTTGTGTTCTTACTCACGAAAAGGCGAAGACTATTTTATACTGCGCAGTGACGACTATATACATTATGATATTGCCCATCTGACCGGCTCTCTTGACACAGTTTATGTGGACGGTGTCGAGAAAACTCAGTCCCCTGTATTTTTCTTTAACACTGCTTTAATTGGCGAAGACCAAAAGAAAACCGAAAAAATAAGTTTTTCTGCCTCTTTTAACGAGTTCGCCCAAGCCACAATTTACGATATAAACGGTGATAAAGTAACACTGCCCGTTATGAACCACAAAAAATTTAAACTGTATCATATTCCGCTTAAGTTTCCCTCGGGCAAACTGGGAATTAAGTTCAAAGGAAGCGGAGAATTTTCGTTACATTATATTAAATGTCTTGTTAAAAATTAGAAGGTGAGATTTTATGAAACGCATTTTATCGGTTGTTCTTTGTCTTTTACTGCTTTGCGGCTGCAGCAGAAAAACCGAAACCTCCACTGACGAATATGAAGACTATTTTTACGGAATCTGGATAACCTATGCCGAACTTTCAAACCTTGCTAAAGATGATTTTGAGAAAGGCTTTGAAGAGGTGTGTAAAAATTCAAAAGAGCTTGGCGCCACAGCACTTTTTGTGCACGTACGCGCCTTTTGTGACAGCGTTTATCCGTCACAGCTTTTTCCTATGTGTGATTATTTAGCTTCTCTTGATTATGATCCCCTTCAAAAAATGATTACCCTTTGTAAAAAATACTCTCTTCAGTTTCACGCCTGGATAAACCCGTACCGCGTAGCAACATCAGCCGATATGTCTTTACTGAAAAACTCCTCACCTGCAAAGAAAAACCCTGAACTTTTGCTAAGCTGTTCACAAGGGCTTTATCTTGATCCGTCAAGCAAGCACGCGCGGCTTTTAATTCTTGACGGCATAAAAGAGTTAACAAACAACTACTCTGTAGACGGTATACATTTTGACGACTATTTTTATCCCACCACAGACGAAAACTGCGACGCAAAAAGCTATACCGCCTATAAAAACTCTTGCAAAAACCCCCTGCCCCTTGACGATTTCCGCAGAGTAAACGTCACTTTGCTGATTTCAGATGTTGCCTTGTATCTTGACAGCTTGAACAAAAAAATTGCGTTTACTGTAAGCCCTGCCGCCGATATAGAAAAAAATCATAATGAGCTCTATGCCGATATAGGTGGCTGGTGCAGAGCAGGATATCTTGACGCGGTAATCCCTCAGCTTTATTTTGGTTTTTTATATCCTGACGAAAAGTTTTCCTTTGAAAGATTACTGCTTGACTGGATAAACCTTACGGCAGATTTCAGGGTAAAGCTTTACATAGGTCTCGCGCCTTACAAGCTTGACACTTTAACCGCGCCTGATTCTTACGAATGGCGAAACGGTACCGACATTGTAGCAAGGCAGATAACCCATATAAAAAATCAGGCAGACGTAGACGGCGCAGTGCTGTTTTCTTACTCTCATATTTTTAAAAACAGCCAAAGCGCCATACTTCAAAAAGAAAAAATAATTCAAAGTATTAAGGAGTAAAAAATGTATAATATTTCAAAAGGCACAATTATTAGAACGATTATGCTTACCATTGTGCTTCTAAACATAATTCTCGAAAAATTCGGTTTTGACATTATCAATACAGGAGAAAGCACCGTTGCGGGTATTGTTGAAATGCTTATTGAAATAGGCTCTATAATCGCTTCCTGGTGGTACAACAACAGTTACACCGAAAAGGCCAGAAAAGCCGACCGATTTTTTAAAGCTTTAAAAGAAACAGAGAATTGACAAAAAGCATATTAAACAGTAAAATAGTAGGTAGCGAAAGCTATCTACTATTTTTTTTGGAGTTTTATTATGAGTGAAATTTTACGCCTTTCTCCCGCTTTTAAAGATTATCTTTGGGGCGGACAAAATCTAAAGAATAAATTCAATGTAAGCGATATGGATAAGGTGGCTGAGGCTTGGGTTTTTTCTACCCATAAGGACGGCAACTCGATTGTTTCGGGCGGTTCTTTTGACGGTATGACCTTTAGCAAAGCCCTTGCTGATATGGGCGATGATGCCCTTGGCAAAAATGCAAAAGACTTTGAAATGTTTCCTCAGATGATTAAGATAATCGACGCCGAGCAAAGCCTTTCTATTCAGGTGCATCCCAGTGATGAATATGCCCTTGAAAACGAAGGTCAGTACGGCAAAACTGAGATGTGGTATATACTTGACGCCAGAGAGGGCGCAGGAATTTATTACGGCGTTAAAGAGGAAATTTCGGCAGAGCAGTTTAAAAAATCTATAGATGATAACACCATAGAAGACGTTTTACGCTTTGCGCCCTGCAAAGCGGGGGATTGCTTCTTTATACCTTCCGGTACCATTCACGCCATTGGCGCAGGTCTTTTAATAGCCGAGGTACAGCAGAATTCAAACGTTACGTACAGAGTGTACGATTTCGGCAGAGTCGGCGCAGACGGAAAACCGAGAGAGCTTCACACCGAAAAGGCTATGAAGGTATCTAACCTTACACCTATTAAAGAGGAAAACAAGGCTGTAGCTACTCCCCTTGAAAACGGAAGTGAAGTTTTACTCAGCTCCTGCCCTTATTTCAAGGCAACCAAAATAGCAATAAAGGGCGTACATAAGTTTACACCTGCTGACAGCTTTGTTTGTGTTTTTGTTATAAAGGGTGAAGGCAGTATAAACGGCGAAAAATTCGGTCAGTACGATACATTTTTTGTACCTGCCGATTTCGGTGAGGTTTCTTTACAGGGTGATTTTGAAGCCATTATCACCGACTGTCCCGGTATTTAAACATAGCTTTAAATAATTAAAGGCGCACTTCATATAGAAGCGCGCCTTTAATTATTTTTTCTATTTTTAATTAGAAAACAAAATATGGATTAGGTTTAAATAAAATGGTAATAAAATCTATAAAAACTCCAATACCAAAAAGACCTGCTGTAAATAAATACAGCACACCCAATCCTGCTTTACCTTCGTAAAACTTATGCGCACCCAAGAAGCCCAAGAAGAAACATAAAATAAGTGCAACCCATTTGTTTTTAGGTCTGCCATATCCCATAGCGCCGTTTTGGTTAACATTTGAGTTAACATTATTGTTATCATTATTGATAACTATGCTTGGCTGTTGTGTTTGAGCCTTGATTTCCTCCACTTGTCTGCCACAATGTGTGCACAATACAGCATCCTCTGCTATTTTCTCACCACAATGTTTACAAAATTTTGTTTTTGCCTCTTGTGTTGTATTATTTTCCATCACTATTTTCTCCTTTTTTATTTTAAGTTGTTTTATTGATTTTCTTTTGATTTCCTGCTCCTATAAACGTAAGTATAACAACAGGTATGCCAAAAACAAGACAAATCGGCGAACATATAGTGCCTATCAAATATATTATCGTCGCAACTGTTGCAAGGCTTTCTTTACTTGTAGTATAAGCAATCCACGAAAAAATACATCCTATAATAAATAATCCATTATGCACAAATAATGTAACTGCGAGTACATATAAATAATTCCTTATAGCGAGATCTATACTAATTAACTTAAATGTTGCCTCGAAAAAGCCGCCCACAGTATTTATTATGCTTTCTCCTCCGGCATTAAGTATAGTCAGCCCAACAAGTGTCCATAATAACACTGTTGTATAAATAGATGATATAATATTTGCCGCCAAAAACATTTTACTTCTCATTACAATATCCTCGTCATTAACACTAAAGATGATTTATTCGCCGACTTCTGCAAGTTTTCCGGCGATTCTTAATACTTCTTTAGAATATTCCAAAGCATCATTTGTTCCTTCAATGCTTTTTGCTATCTTGTCAGCTTTTTCAGTCCATTTGGTTAAATCTGCCAACATTTTAGTGTATTCTGTCAATATGGTTATGTCCGTTGGGTTTTCTTTTTGCCTTTTTACAATAGCTATATAATCGTCCACCCATTTTTCATAATCCTTTAAAAATTCTTTCCATTCAGCACTGTCGCCACTTTCTTCTTCAGAGTTAGTTTGATTGATATCAACATTCTCTTCTGATTCAAATGATTCTGAATTAGTTTCTATTACCTCGGAACTACTATCAAGTTTATCGTTGCCGTTGCAAGCTACTAAAGACATAATCATCAATACAGTTAGTATCAAACATACCAATTTTTTCACTTTCATCCCTCCTTAAACTTGGCATTAACATTATACACCTAAAGGTTAACTTTGTCAATCTTTAGGTTGTTAAAGTTAACCTTTAAATGCAATATAATATCTATAGGCATTATTAAGGAGAGATTCTATGTTAGAAATAGATTTGGTTGCTATTGGAAACCGCATTTCCATAGAGCGCAAACGCAATAATATTACCCAAGAGCAATTAGCTGAAAAAATGAATGTGTCTATACAAATGATATCTAATCTTGAACGAGGAAATAAAGCAATTAAAATAAACAATCTTTTAAATCTATCTCAAATTTTAGGAGTAAGTACCGACTATATCCTAACAGGCAATAAAAACTCATCAGAAAGATCGGAGTTATCAAATAAACTGTCTAAATTATCTAATGAGGATTATTTACTAATTGAAACTTTGATTAAAAAACTTTCTAAAAACTAAAATTAAGGATATCAGTAAAGTATAAAGCAACACAAAAAAACGGTAGCGTTCCCTTAAGGGATCGTTACCGTTTTCTATATATGCTGAAGGCACACCTTTGACGAAAGTGTGCCTTTGTTTCTTTTATTCTTCTACTGCTTCCTCTTCTTCGAGTTCGTCAGATTCAATAACCAGCTCTTTAATTTCGCCGGTAAGCTCTTTCTTCTTCTTAACAAGAGTATAAACACCGTAAGCGGCAGCGCCGGCAATAACAACAGCGCCTGTAGCAATTAAAACTTTTTGAGTAAGAGTTAAATCTTTCATTATTTTTTTCCTCCCGTACATCTTTATATTTAGTATATCATAGAAATTTGTAAAAATCAATAGTTGTCGGTTTTGGGTTTTTTCTTCAGCCTTGACCACAGGATAATTATTATCTGCGCAGGAATGCCAAGGGTGAAAAGGTGCCATACCAATTTGCCTGTAAACAGTATAACCGTTAAGAATATTGACGAAAGTACAGTCCACATAATTACCGATATAATAAGGTAATTAAAACGGCGGTTGCCCCATATAGAATTAAATATAAGAGAAACTATTGCCGAGGCGGGTACTGCATAAACGAAAACCAGCCAGTTTAGGTTGTTTTGGGCAAACAAATCTATATTCATATAGATAAACAGCGCTACAAGCCAAACCAGAACCACCGATATAAGACTGATTACCGTACGGTTGTTACGGCTGACCTTACGGCCCTCTTTTTTAAGCAATTTATATTCTTTATGCTCTCTTGTTATAAGGTAATCAACCGTTACCGAAAAGGTGTCGGCTATTTTTTTAAGTGCCGCTATATCGGGTACAGACTCTGCCCTTTCCCACTTGGAAACAGCCTTATCGGTATAATTTATTTTACCTGCAAGTTCTATCTGCGTCATTTTACGACTGCGTCTGAGCTCTTGTATATTTACCGCAATAGCTTCTTTGATTTCTTGCATAAAGCCGCCTCCTTTTTTCGTTTTTTAAATTATACCATTTTTTCTGTCTTAAATCAAGAGTTTATCTTATTTTAGGAAGGTTGAGTTTTCAACATTGTTCGACTTTTTATTTGACTTTAGCGACAAAAAAATATATAATGTATGTATAAATCTTTTTAATGAGGAGAATCTTTATGCGGCCTGACGGAAAAAGAGTTAAGAGTGACGATGCGGAATATGCGGTTGTTCCACACATAATGGTAAACCGTAATGACTCTCTTAATTTTATTGAAATTACTGTTCCCCTTGCTCCTATGCAAAAGTACCTTAACGAAAAACGAAAAGAGGGCGTTGTCCTTAGCCATCTGGCGTTAGTTCTTGCCGCTTACACTCGTATTGTGGGCGAGTTTCCTCTGCTTAACCGTTTTATCGTAAATAAAAAAATTTATGCCCGAAACGAACTTGCCGTGGGTATGGTTGTACTTAAAGCGGGTGCTGATAACGGCACTATGTCTAAAGTAAAATTTGATCCCGCCGATACGGTTTTTGAGGTTAATGAAAAAATCAACGCTTACATAGATACCAACCGAGAAGCAGGCGATAATAACAAAACCGATAAGCTGGTTTCGGCTCTGCTTAGCGTACCCGGTCTTTTAACTGTGGGTGTCGCAATTTTCAAGTGGCTTGACAAGCACGGTCTTTTGCCCTATTCAATAGTTGATGCCAGTCCTTTCCACACAAGTATGAGCATAACAAACCTTGCAAGTATCCGTACCAACCATATTTTCCACCACATATATAACTTTGGTACTACAAGCGTGTTTCTCGCTATGGGTAACACCATTGATGTTCCCTATAAAAACGCTGAGGGTGTTGTTGACCTTGAAAAACATATTCCTTTTGGCTGTGTAATGGACGAAAGAATTTGTTCGGGACTTTATTATGCCAAGGCTTTCAGAAAGTTCAGAAAATATCTTGAAAACCCCCGTCTTCTTGAAGAAAAGCCTGAAAATGTTACAAAAGAAATTCCCTACAGAGCTGATAAAAAATAATGAGTGAAAAGGATATTACCTGCTGTTTTTCGGGGCATCGTATAATAGCCAAAGAGGAAATTCCCTCTTTATGCCAAGACCTTGAAAACAGTATTGAAAACCTTATTTTAAAGGGTGTTACCCGTTTTGCCGCAGGTGGCGCACTGGGTTTTGATACTCTCTGCGCAAAGGCTGTTTTGTATCTTAAACAAAAGTACCCCGAGATTAGTCTTTTGCTTATTCTCCCCTGCAAAGACCAAGCAAAAAATTGGAGAGATACCGAAAGGGCGCTTTATGAGGATATAAAAAGCCAAAGTGACGGCGTTATATACACAGGCGAAAACTATACCGCAGGTTGTATGCACATTCGCAACCGCGCCCTTGTGGATATGAGCAGTCACATTATCTGCTTTCTTAAAAGAAACAGCGGCGGCACAGCCTACACCGTAAACTATGCAAAAGAAAACGGGCTTAATATTATAAATCTTGCCGAAAACGAGGTTCAAGAAAAAATAGATATATAAAAAGAGAGCTCTAAAGCTCTCTTTTTTCTATATATTCTATAATTTCTTCGGGGTTCTCGCCAATAAAAAGGCTTTCAAGGGTTTCCCTTTTCATAAAGCCTTCCTTTGCGGTAAAGTTAAGCATTTCCTTTAAGGGCTCATAGTACCCCCGCGTATTAAAAACAGCAATTTTTTTATCTATCTGTTTTAGGCTTTTAAGTGTGTAAACCTCAAAAAACTCATCATAGGTACCAATACCGCCGGGAAGCATTATTATGGCATCTGCCATATTTTCAAGCAGTTCTTTTCGGCTTCGCATATCATCTGTATAGATGAACTCGGTACAGTTTTCATAAAGAACGCCGTCGGGCTTGAAAAATTTTGGCGCTATACCGATAATTTTGCCTTTTTCCTTTGCGGCACCGCGGGCAACCGCACCCATGAGTCCGTTTTTACCACCGCCGAAAATAAGGGTGTGTCCCCTTTGCGCTAAATTACTGCCCAACTTCTCACAGGCATCTTTGTATTCCTGCTTTATTTCTTCACTGGCGGCGCCGTATACCGTTATATTCATTATCTTTTTCCCGTTGAGCCAAAGCCACCCGCACCTCTGTCGGTGCTGTCAAGCTCGTCTACTTCTGTAAATTCAACAGACAAATAAGGCATAACCACAAGCTGTGCTATTCTGTCGCCGTTTTTAACTACCCTTGGCTCATTCGAGTCGTTATGAAGCGCAACGATATATTCGCCGCGGTAATCCGAATCAGCAACACCAACACAGTTTGCAGGGCGCAGATTTTCCTTTGCGGCAAGACCGCTTCGGGCAAAAATTGCACCAAAATAGCCCTCGGGCACAGCAATACTAAGTCCCGTACCGATTTTTACATTGGTGTTTGGATCTATGGTAACGCTGTCGCTGTCAAGACAAGCATAAAGGTCATAACCTGCAGCAGAGGCGCTGCCGCGGTTGGGCAGTATTGCATTTTCTTTCAGTCTTTTAATTTTAACTTCCATTTTTATCACCTTTTCTATATATCCAGAAGCACTACTCTGTTTTCTTTGCGGGTAGCATTAAGGTCAATGAGCCGCTGATTTTCACTGCCTCTGAATTTAAGCATAAGATTTCGTTTGTCTTTTTCAAACCGTCCGTCCACAAGAACATCTATATAAGACAGCAACTCCTCCACAATTTCTGTGTTGGGATAGGCGCGTCTATCTAAAAGCTCATCATAGGTAAAACCTGTATAGCACCAAATGTCCTTATCGGGTAATTCCTTTTTTGCCCTTTTTACGAGAGCCAAAAGCTCAGGCTGATTTTTCGGCTCCATAGGCTCTCCGCCCAGAAGTGAAAGGCCCCGAACAAAGTCGGGGCGCATAGCCTCAATAATTTCGTTTTCGGTTTCCTGAGTATAGGGGGCGCCGAAATGGAAATCCCATGTGTCACGGTTGAAACATTCTTCACAGTGATTTGTGCAACCCGAAACAAACAAAGCAACTCTTACTCCAAGTCCGTTTGCAATATCACGCTTTTTCAGTTCTCCGTAGTACATATTATAAATGAAGCACTCTTTCTTTAATTTCTTGTGTTCTGCCCTGGTTCCAGTACTGTGTACCTATATAACCGCAGGTTCTTCTTGCAACGTTCATCTTAGTCTGGTCAATATTGCCGCAGTTAGGGCACTTCCAGATAAGTTTGCCGTCTTCGTTTTCCATAACCTCTATCTCGCCGTCGAAACCGCATTCCTGACAGAAGTCGCTCTTGGTATTAAGTTCAGCATACATAATGTTATCGTATATGAACTTCATAACCTCAAGTACAGCCTCAATATTATGCTGCATATTAGGTACTTCTACATAGGAAATAGCGCCGCCGGGAGAAAGTGCCTGGAACTTAGCCTCAAGCTCAAGCTTTTCAAAGGCATCAATAGGCTCGGTAACGTGAACGTGGTAAGAGTTTGTAATATAGCTCTTGTCGGTTACATCCTTTATGATACCAAAGCGCTTTTGAAGACACTTAGCAAACTTATATGTGGTACTCTCAAGAGGAGTTCCGTAAAGGCTGTAATCGATGTTTTCAGCAGCCTTCCACTTAGCTGTGTATTCGTTAAGCTTCTTCATAATAGCAAGACCGAATGCCTCGCCCTCTTTTTCGGTAAGCTTTTTACCGGTCATAGCGTATACACATTCCCAAAGACCTGCATAACCGAGAGAAAGTGTAGAATAACCGCCGTGGAGATACTTGTCAATAGACTCGCCCGATTTAAGACGAAGCAAAGCGCCGTGCTGCCAGAGAATAGGTGCGGCATCAGAAAGAGTACCTGTAAGGCGCTCGTGACGGCACTGTAATGCTCTGTGGCAAAGCTCCATACGCTTATCGAAAATCTGCCAGAATTCATTCATATCTTTTTGTGCAGAAAGTCCGATATCAACAAGGTTTACGGTTACAACGCCCTGATTAAAGCGTCCGTAATACTTGGGATTACCGTCTTCGTCAAGATAAGGAGTAAGGAAGCTTCTGCAACCCATACAGGTGTAGCAGTTACCGTTGCCGTTTTTGTCTATTTTATTCTGAAGCATAATCTTTTCAGATATATAGTCAGGCACCATACGCTTAGCAGTACATTTAGCGGCAAGTTCGGTAAGATACCAATACTTAGAATCCTCGGTGATATTGTCTTCTTCAAGAACGTAAATGAGTTTGGGGAATGCAGGAGTAATCCATACACCCTTTTCATTTTTAACTCCCTGATAACGCTGTTTAAGTACCTCTTCGATAATAAGCGCAAGGTCAGCCTTTGTGCGCTCATCCTTTGCCTCATTAAGATACATAAATACAGTTACAAAAGGAGCCTGACCGTTGGTGGTCATAAGGGTAACAACCTGATACTGTATCATTTGTACGCCTTTTCTGATTTCGTCAAGCAGACGCTTTTCGGCAATAGCCTCTATCTGATTACCATCCAGTGCAACATCTGCCTCGGCATACTCTTCTTTAACCTGACTTCTGATTTTCTGTCTGCTTATTTCGACGAAGGGCGCAAGGTGGGTAAGAGAAATACTCTGACCGCCATACTGACAGGAAGCAACCTGTGCAATAATCTGAGTGGCAATATTACAAGCGGTAGAAAAACTATGGGGCTTTTCAATAAGAGTTCCGCTGATAACGGTACCGTTTTCAAGCATATCCTCAAGGTTAACCAGGTCACAGTTATGCATGTGCTGTGCAAAATAGTCAGCATCGTGGAAGTGGATTATGCCCTGATCATGAGCCTCTACAATATCTTTGGGAAGAAGAATACGTCTTGTTATATCCTTACTAACCTCGCCTGCCATATAGTCACGCTGAACAGAGTTAACGGTAGGATTTTTGTTAGAGTTTTCCTGCTTTACTTCTTCGTTATTACATTCGATAAGGCTTAAAATCTGCTCATCGGTAGTATTTGACTTACGGATAAGCGCACGGGTATAACGGTAGGTAATATAACTTCTTGCAACGCTGAAAGCGCGCTGATTCATAATCTGGTTCTCTACCATATCCTGTATTTCTTCTACGCTGAGCGCACGGTTAACATTCATACACGCCATCTCAACGTCTTCTGCTATACGCTTAATCTGTATCGGCGTCATTCTTTCGCTGCTTACAACGCTTTCGTTTGCCTTGGTAATAGCGGTGATAATTTTTGCCGCATCAAAGTCTACTTCGCGGCCGCTACGCTTGATAATCTTCATATCTCTTCCTCCGTTTGTTTATTTAAAACCACTACATATTGTGTATAAAAAATCGTGAATACTCAATAAATTCCGATTTTTGAGCCTTTTTATTATAACACATCTATATATAATTGCAATAGGAAAATTTAATTTGTTACTCTTTTTGCCGTTTTGTACAAAGTGTCTCGACATTTTTCGGCTTTTTTGACAGTACCCTTGCCTTGCGTCTAAAATTATGATATAATATTTTAAGAAAATTCTAAGGAGGTAATAATATGGCTTCTCCCCTTGCCGACCGTCTTCGTCCGAAAAATATTGACGAGGTTGCAGGTCAACACCATTTATTAAGTGACGGCAAAGTTCTGCGCCGTATTATAGACTCCGGTCAGATTCCTAACCTTATTTTCTACGGTCCGTCGGGCGTTGGTAAAACCACCGTGGCTAATATTATTGCCGAAAAGGCGGGTAAAAAGCTTTACCACCTTAACGCTACCGTTTGCTCAACGCAGGATATAAAGGATATCATTTCTTCTCTTGACACTCTTGAATGTGCCGGCGGCGTACTTCTCTATCTTGACGAGATTCAGTATTTTAACAAAAAACAGCAACAAATTCTGCTTTCCTACATAGAAAACGGGGATATCACCCTTATTGCTTCCACCACCGAAAACCCGTTCTTTTATGTTTACAACGCTATTCTTTCCCGTTCTACCGTTTTTGAGTTTAAAACCCTTTCTAAAGAAGATATCGGCGCTCTTCTTGACCGTGCCCTTTATTTGCTTGGTAATGACGATAATAAAAATTACAGTTTTGGCGCGTGTGTTCGCGATAAAATTGCAGTATCGGCAGGCGGCGACGTTCGCCGTGCGCTGAATATGCTTGAGCTTTGTCTTTTAAGCCTTAAATTTGACGACAGCACAGTTATAACCGACGATATTGCCGAGCAGATTTTAGAAAACAACTCTGTTCGCTATGACAGAGAAGGCGATGAGCATTACGATTTGCTTTCCGCTTATCAAAAATCTATGCGCGGAAGCGACCCCGACGCCGCCGTTTACTATCTTGCCCGTATTCTTGCGGCAGGTGATTTGCCAAGCGCCTGCAGACGACTTATGGTCTGTGCCTGTGAGGATGTCGGTCTTGCTTATCCGCAGATTATTCCCATTGTCAAAGCGGCTATTGATGCGGCAATGTTCGTGGGACTGCCCGAAGCCCGTATTCCCCTTGCCGATGCGGTAATTCTGGTTGCCACCTCGCCAAAATCAAACTCAGGTGAAATGGCTATTGACGCGGCTATGTACGATGTTGAGCACGGTGTTGGCGGCGATATACCCCGTCAGCTTCAGAATAAACACTATGACGGTGAGGATGCCGCCGTTAAAGGTCAGCACTACCTTTATCCCCACGATTACAAAAACCACTATGTAAAACAACAATATTTGCCGGATAACATTAAAAATAAAAAATATTACACCTACGGCGACAACAAAAACGAGCAGAAATTCAAAGAATATAACGATAAAATAAAGAATGTATAAATTAAAATCACCGTCAAACACTAATGACGGTGATTTTTATGTTTATTCGTATTATTTTAGCTTTTGTTACAGGCGGCGCTTTGTGCGTTATAGGTCAGTTGCTTATTTCCTTTACAAAGCTTACCCCTGCCCGAATACTGACAGGCTACGTTGTTTCGGGTGTGCTTCTTACCGCGGTGGGCGTTTATAAGCCCTTTGTTGAGTTTGCAGGTTGCGGCGCCACCACTCCCCTTACCGGCTTTGGTTATCTGCTGGCTACGGGTGTAGAAAAAGCGGTTGCAGAAAAAGGGCTTCTCGGTGCACTTACGGGCGGTCTTACAGCCACCGCAGGCGGTATTGCCGCCGCTATACTGCTGGGTTTTATTATGAGCCTTATTTTTAACCCCGGTGACAAAAGTTAGCAGAGCAAATCTGAAAGTTCGGCTAACTTTTGAAGGGAAAGGGTTTCGCCTCTGACGGTGGGCTCCTCCCCTATTTGCTGTATTGCGGTTAAAATTTTGGCTTTTTCGATATTTAAAGTGTTTGAAAGAGTGTTGACGAGTGTTTTTCTGCGCTGAGCAAAACAAGCCCTTATCAGCGAAAAGAAGAATTTTTCGTCATTTACCTTTACGGGCGGCTCTTTTAAAATGTCAAGCCTTATGACAGCCGAGTCAACGTTTGGCGGCGGCATAAAAGAAGTTCTGTCAACAAAAAATTCTTCACTTGCCTTTGCATAGTATGCAACTGCGGCGGTTACTGCCCCTGCATCTCTTGTGCCCACCTTTGCACAAAGGCGGTCGGCGGCTTCTTTTTGAACCATTACGGTTATGCTGTCAACGGGAAGTTTGCTCTCCAGCAGTTTCATTATAAGCGGCGAGGTTATATAGTAAGGCAAATTTGCGCAAACCGCTACCCGCTTACAGTCTGAAAACTTTTCTTTTATAAGTTTTTCAAGGTCTGTCTTCATAGCGTCGGCAAAAACCACTTCAGTGTTGTCAAAATCGGCAAGAGTGACTTCCAGTACACTTTTAAGGCGAGTATCAAGCTCTATTGCCACCACTTTTTTTGCAACCTTTGCACATTCTACCGTGAGAACACCAATACCGGGGCCTATTTCTAAGACTCCGGTATTTTTATCGGCACAGCTTTCCGCCATAGCAGGACAAACTGAGCCGTCTATAAGAAAGTTTTGTCCTAAGGATTTCTTAAAGGAAAAACCAATAGGCTTTAACAGTTTTTCAACAACTCTTATGTCGGCAAGATTCATTATATATCCTTATCTGCAAGGCGCTTTGCAAAATCTGCCAGTTCTTCCTTGCTGTAAAATTCTACGGTGAGTGTTCCCTTGCCGCCTTTTCCTGTCTTTACCGTTACGGGACGGCGCAGGGCTTCTTTAAGGGAAAGCTCTACCTCTCTGTGATAATTATCGGTTTTAGGGGCAGGTTTATTGGTTTTATCTTTCTTTTTGAGCATTGCCTCAAGCTCACGCACCGAGGCTCCGTTCAGCGCGGCTTTAAACATTTCCTGCTGTTTTTCGCCCTCGGCAGAAAGCAGAGTTCTGGCGTGACCTGCGGAAATTTTGCCCTCTCTCAGCGCGGCAAGTATGTCGGCGGGAAGTTTAAGAAGTCTTAGCGCGTTAGTTACTGCGGTACGGGACTTGCCTACTCTTGCGGCGGCTTCTTCCTGAGTTAAAGAAAATTTTTCTATAAGTGCGCTGTAGCCCAGAGCTTCTTCGTAAGCGTTAAGGTCTTCGCGCTGTAGGTTTTCTATAAGGGCGGCTTCGGCGGCTGTCTGCTCGTCCATAGCCTTTACAATTACGGGAACTCTGTAAAGACCTGCTATACGGCTTGCGCGCCAACGGCGTTCACCTGCAATTATCTCGTATCTGCCGCTAAGCAGGGGACGAACAACTATCGGCTGAAGCAGACCGTGCTTTTCAATGCTGTCGGCAAGTTCACTAAGTGCCGCTTCGTCAAAATCTTTTCTCGGCTGGTCGCGGTTGGGCTCAATTTCGCTGAGCTCTACCTCTACAAGACCGCCGTTATCTATTGCGTTTTCGTCAAGAACAGAGCCAAAACCTCTGCCAAGACCGCCTTTTTTTACTGCCATAAAAATACCTCTTTATTTATTTCTTTTAAGGAACTCTTTTGCGAGATTATCATACGCCGCGGCGCCCTTGC
The DNA here is from genome assembly GCA_045586405.1 of Acutalibacteraceae bacterium. GTDB lineage: Bacteria > Bacillota > Clostridia > Oscillospirales > Acutalibacteraceae > SIG607. Next base: position 53,459 of record JAZNAG010000145.1, read on the forward strand.
TTCGTTTATCGTAATACTGAATGGGCATACCGTAGCTGGGGGCTTCGGAAAGTCGCACCGCTCTGGGTATTGCGGTGGCAAAAAGCTTGTTGCCTAAAAATTTCTTTATTTCGCTGACAACCTGACCTGTAAGGTTAAGTCTGCCGTCATACATAGTAAGCACAACACCCTCAAGCTCTAAAGTGGGGTTATAAAGTCGCTTTACCTGACGGATAGAGGTCATAAGCTGAGAAAGACCTTCCATAGCATAGTATTCGCACTGCATGGGCACCAAAACAGTATCAGCCGCAACAAGCGCGTTAACAGGCACAAGCCCAAAAGAAGGCGGACAGTCAATAAAAATATAATCGTACTTGTCCACAATGGGCGCAAGTGTCATTTTCAGCTGATTATGGCGGTTTTCAATTTCCACCATTTCCACCTCGGCAGCGGCAAGGTTCATATCGGCGGGAATAATATCAACATTTTTAAATTGTGTGTTTATAATAGCGTGTTCTGCGGAATAAGAGCCAATAAGAAGCCCGTAAGCAGAGCGTTCAAGTTTTCTTTTGTCTATACCGTAGCCGCTGGTAGAGTTGCCCTGCGGATCACAGTCAATAAGCAAAACTTTTTTACCCGCAAGACCTAAAGCCGCCACTAAATTAACGGCGGTGGTGGTTTTACCTACTCCGCCCTTCTGATTAACTACCGCTATAACCTTTCCCACGCATTTCACCTCTCTAAACATTATATACATTATAACAAATTTTAGAGAAAAATACAATAGTAATTGAAATTTAGAAAATAATATGTTAGAATATATATGAATATACAGAGGTGTGATAGTATGAAACGAATTTTAAGTATCTTTTTTTGCTTACTTTTAATATTTGCCGTTTGTGGCTGTGATGACCCCGGCGAGTTTCACGAGGCATCGGGCGGCGGTACCGACGTTACGGTTTCCGAGAATCCGTCGTCTTCCTCACAGGCAGCTGTTGTTGACAGCCCCCTTTTAGGTAAATGGAATCTTCTTTCTGTAACAAGAGGCAGCAGTACAACGCGCTACATAAATTCTTCTTACGACTTCAGAGAAAGCGGTACTTTAAAGATTACCCTTGACAAGCAAGAACAGTTTTTGAAGTATTCTGTTATCGGTAATGCAATAACGATTATCGAAGGCGCTACCTATAATGTTGTTTCTTATGAGCTTGACGGCGATATTTTGATAATCACAACATCAAGCGGTGCTAAACAAAGACTTGAAAGAATGAAATAAAACAAACCCCGTCTTATGACGGGGTTTTAGTTTTAGGCTTCACCTTAGGGCGAAGCCTTTGCTTTTTTATTCAGGTCTTCTCTGATTATTCTGAATACTGCGGCGGTGAGGGGAACGAAAATAAGCATTCCGGCAACGCCGAAAACGCCGCCGCCTATTGTTACTGCGGCAAGTACCCAAATGGCAGGGATACCGATAGAGGTGCCCACAACCTTGGGGTAAATGAGATTACCCTCAAGCTGCTGAAGTACAAGAATAAAGATTATGAATATGAGAGCCTTCAGCGGTTCTTCGGTTAATATCATAAATGCGCCAACACCTGCGCCCAAAAAGGCACCCACTATAGGTATCAGTGCGGTAAAGGCAATAAGTGCGCCTATCATTGTGGCATAGGGCAGTTTTAAAATCAACATTCCTACCGTGCAAAGTACACCGAGGATAACCGCCTCAATACACTGGCCGACGATATAACGGTGAAAGCTTTCGTTAAACACTTTAATGAGATATTTGATTTTATTGTACCAGTTTTCAACAAAATAGTTTTTTAAGACACGCTTTGACTGGCCAATAAGCTTTTGTTTGCCAAGCAGGAAGTAAATAGCGAAGATAATACTTAAGAAACCTGTTACAACTCCTGAGAGCACGGCGGTTATAGAGGAAATAACCATACCAACAAAGTTTGTAACACCTGTAGTGGCAAAGCCTGCAATTTCAGAAATTTTGCTTTGCCAGTTTATACTGCTGAGTGCAGAAATCAAATCGTCAGAAACAAAGTCGTATTTATTAAGGTTTTCTATTGCCTTAGTAATTGCAATGGGCAGTTTTTGTATAAGAACCTGAATACAGGAAACAAATTCAGGCACAACAAGACCGATTACCAAAGCAATTACGGCAAGTACGGTTAGAAAGGCGGCGATCATACAAACGGGACGCCTTGATTTATTGACAAATTTCTTTTTAGATTTTATAAAGTATATGCGTTCATAAGCGCACATAATTATGTTTACGAGATAAGCAATAACAAAACCGATAATAATAGGAGCCGCCGCGCTTATTACCGCAACCGACACCTTGTCCCAATATCTTATAATAAGAAAAAGGATAAACAAAGTTAAGCCTAAACGAAAACATGTTTTAAGGTCTAATTTCATAATATCACCTTTTGTGTTTAGTATAGGTATATTATAATACTTTTGATATGAAAATTCAATAGGGAGAAGGCTTATAAAAAAAGGAACTCAAATTGCTTTGAGTTCCTTTTGTTTAGTTTATCAGAAATCTATATTAGAATTCTTCAATTTTATCTGTGCAGTTATCCTTAAGATACTCTATGCTGCGGTTTACAGTGTTGGAGTAAACGATGTACTCGTTTTCACCATCGGTGAATTTGATGTAACCACGAGCGAGAACCTTGTAGTTTTCCATACCTGCTCTGAAGTTTCTGATGTAGTTAGAATACCAGAGTTCCTGAGTTGCTTCTTCATAAGCCCAAGCGGTATCAAGATTTTCAGATTTAGCGTAAGTGGTATAACCGTTACCAACTTTGATGCCGCCATAGTACTTGTAGGTAGGAGCACCCTCTGTACCACCAACGGTTGTGTACTTGTCGATAGCACCGTTAGCGTAGATGATACCACGCTCTAATACTTCGTACTCTACGTCATCAATGAAGATGTTTGAACCGGTTGTGGACTTGTAAGAGAAGTATACACGCATAGCCTGCTGGCTAGCTGCTTCTGCAGCATCTTCGGTAAGACAAGATGCACCGGGGATGCCTACAACAGTACCGAGGTTTTCAACTACGATATCCTTAAGGTAAACTTCAGGACGACCGGTCTGGTTAACGTCTGCTACACTATGGTTGAAGTATACATAGAGATACTTACCTAATGCTTCGTGAGTATCATCAGCGCCTTCTACATTTGCAGTAACCATTGCACTATGTTCAATAGTGAAGAACATAGTAGCGGTGGTGTATTCGTCGGTCTTAGCAATTACCTTTGTTTCTGCAAGAACCTGCTGTTCGCTGTCAACAACACTTTCAAGTTTACCAAGAGCAAGACAAAGGGTCGCAGGAATTTCGCCTTCGTTCTTATAAGAGAAGGTTACTTTGTAGGTAGCGCCATCAACAGTCTCTTCGATGGGGAGACGGTACATATTCCAGATAGAGCTCTCATATGCCTGCTTAAGTTTTGCTAACTTCTGATCGCCGGTAAGGGACACACCCTCTCCAAGAGCTGCAGAAGAAATAATATCCACACCGTACTTATCATAGTACTCGTCATAGGTGTAAGGTTTGTAGAAGAGTGCGTTTTCTGCTTCGTCAATAGCAAAGCCACGGCAACCGATGTATGTTCTCTGTGTGTATTTAACATTTTCGAGAACGTCATTATAGTCATAAACAAAGCTGTTATCTTCGGGGAATACTTTAAGTTTGTTAGACTCTCTGGTGTTACCTGCAGTCTTATATACAGTCTTTTCGAAGTTGTCAGGGATTAATTCAGCACCCTTAACGCCTTCAACCATTGTATCGCCATCGTTGTAAACAACAACGGAGTTGCCGCTTTCAACTTCGATAATTTCGATAGACTGAATTTCAAACTCAGGAAGACCTACGATTTCATACTGGCCCCAGTTTGAAGAGCCCCATTTATCAGATGCATTATTGGGGTTGGTGGGAACGTCTGCATAGTGTTTACCGGTATATCTACCAAGAACACCGTCTGTAGAAGTAGTAATATTGAACTCAGGGATATAACCTGTTCCAAAATCACCGGTAGCGAAGTTAAAGAATGCATACTGAACATCTTCACTATAGTCTAAGGAAACAGCACCCAAAGTCTTAAATTTTGCATTAAATGCAGTACCTGATACTTCAGAGATATTCTGGTAACGGGTACTTTCAAGGGCAGCAACATTGATGCCAGAAGTTGCATAGGCAGTGCTTCTGCCTGCACCAACTCTAACTCTTACAGTACCTGCACCCAACTGCTTATAAGCCAGTTTAACCATATACTCTGTATTTGATTTTGCGAGAAGGGGAGCGCCTGAAGCATCAAGAAGGGTGGAAACCTGTGAGTTTGCACCAGTGGTAGATACCATTTTCAGTGTGCCGACTTCGGTATCAGCAGGTGTATTGGGTAAACCAATTTTTGTACCGATTGTAGCTGTAGCTCTTTTTAATGCGGGAGCAACAGATTTGTAAGGAATTTCAACATCGTCAGCCCATTTGTGCAACATACTATAAACGGGTGTAATTCTATAATAATCGTTTTCTGCTACTATCATGCTAAGGTCACTCTTTACAGTTGTGCCAGCAACATCATTAGTAGCGTTGAAAACTATATCTTTACCGTCAATTTTAAAGTTGTCGGTATAGGAAGCATATCTTGCAGTATAGGTTGCGGGAGCACCTGTAACGATAGCAGTACCGTCAACGAACTTGTTGCCCTCGGCATCATACCAGCCAAGGAATTCTTTACCTTCAACAGCGGGAGCTGCAGGAGCGGTAACGGTATCACCAACTGCGCCAGCCATAGTTGCGGTGGTTTCGCCGGCAACAAAGTTAATAGCGCCTTTACCAGCTTCATAGTATTCAAAATCAGTAAGATAGAATTCGTTATAAAGACGAGCATAGGTTTTATCGCCAATGGTTACAACCTGATCGGGGAAAGGAAGGTCGTTAACATCAGCAGGATCTACTTCAAAGTAACGGTTGTTGCTGGAGATAGCAGGAAGAGAAATAGCAACAGCATCAGTGTAATGATACTCACTGGCACCATACAACTTGTATGTATATGCACCCATACCTGTGCCTGCTGCGTTGGCTTTCCACTCAATGCCCCAGTCGCCAAGGTCGTCAAAATCGCCTTCGGTATCTTCATCGGGGTCGTTAAGAGGAAGCATATCTACCTTAGGAACGGTAACAGGGAAACTTTTGCTACCGTTTACACCATATTTAGAATTGGCAGCAGTTGTTTCTGCTGTAACAGTTTCGCCGTCAATGGTATAAACCTGTGTGTCTGTTACTGCAAAACCTGCATAATTTGTGTCATAACCCATTCCTGTCTGACTATGAGTAATAGGTGCGTAAAGACCGGATACAGGAACATAGTTTGCATGATTAGTAGATAAGGTGCCTGCAGAAAGTTTTTTTCCGCCAACCATAGCAGCTGAGGACCATTTGTTACTATTTGCATCAACATTTCTGAAACCATATGCTGCAGTGTTGGGCCAAAGTTCTGTAAAGATACGGTTGTTACTATTACCGCAACCGCCAAAACGAACAGCAACAAGATTGTATTTAAAGCTATAGGATTTGCCTTCTTCAAATCTTACAGGAACAAAGTTGCCACTGGCATCCTTATAATGAGGGATAACATTGGTTCTGTAGTTTGAAGCATGGCTTCTGGTTGAGTTATAACGAATACGCATAACGGTTTTTCCGCCGTATTCAACATAGTCAACCGCAACGGCTTCACCGGTTGAAGGACCTTCAGTACTAGCAGCGGCATCACCGGCAACAACAGCGGTATATTTGCGTAAACCGGTGCCGGCTGCCAATGTTGTTCGGGTATTTGTATAACCCAAGAAATTGTCAACATCAAAGTCGAACTTATGATATACATAAGTGCCTTCAACAGCCTCTGCAGCTACTGCAGGAAGGCTGAGCATAGTGAGCAGCATACATGCTGCAAGTAAAATGCTTAAAAGTTTTTTCATCTTACAACTCTCCTTGTAGATATTTTTACACTGTGAGTGTAACACAAAATTTTCAATTTGTCAACGGCTTTTTTAATATTTCTTACAAAATTTTTAAAAAATTTTTCCTGCTTTGTGTAAAGTAACCATAAATATACTATATGTAGGGGGTAGAGGGAGGTACAAACACCTCGGTTATATTCGCGCATAGCGCAAATTATATGGCTTCGCAGTTATATGATGCCTTGCATCGTTATATTGTCCTTCGGAAAGGTTGGTTTTTGCCTTTCCCTTCGGAAAAGGCTTTTTCATATTTACATTCCGCTATACATAATATATATCGGTGATTTATATGAAAAGGACTGTTTTCATAAAAAATGCCGCCATAATGACGGCGACGGGAACAATACTTAGATTTTTGGGTATATTCTTTAAGGTATGGCTTGCTTCCTCTATAGGCAGTGAGGGTATTGGGCTTTACCATCTTGTTTTTTCGGTATACACCTTAGCAGCTACCTTTGCCGCCTCGGGAATAACCGTTGCGGTTACCAGACTTTGCGTTACAGAGTTTACGCTGGGCAACAGGGAAGGGTTTGTTAAAATTTTACGGCGGAGTCTTACCCTTTCGCTTTTTATTTCTTTTATTACATTTATAATATTACTCTTTGGTTCAGACTTTATTGCAGAAAACATACTCGGGGACAGCAGAGCGACGGTTTCTATTTGCATATTTGCGGTATCGTTACCGTTTATGGCGGTATCCTGTGTTTTAAGGGGTTATTTTGCGGCGCGGCGCAACGCTACGGTTAATTCTTCGGCGGTACTTATAGAACAGGCGGTCAGAATAGTTTTTTGCATAATTTTGGTAAATCGGTTTTCGCACTACGGGATAGGCGGTGCTGTCGCGGCGGTTATGGCAGGAGATACCGTTGCGGAAATAATTTCTCTTATATATACATATATATGTTACCGCTTTGACGCAAAACGTTTAAGGTTTGAAGGTGACTCTGAAAGTTTTGGCTCAGCGAGAAATCTTTTGCGAATAGCCGCGCCCATTACGGCGGGGCGGTATTTTACAACAATACTGCGGACAACGGAAAACATTATTATGCCAAAGGCTCTTTCAAAGGCAAGTTTTAGTTATTCGGCGGCTTTATCGGCGTTCGGTGCACTGAAAGGAATGGCGCTTCCGGTACTTTTCTTTCCGTCGTCCATACTTAACGCCTTTTCTACACTGCTTATTCCCGAAATGAGCGAGGCGTTGGTGCTTAAGAACCCGAAAATAATAAAAAACAACACCGAAAAGGTTTTAAAGGCAACCTGGCTTATGGGTGTTGTTTTTGGATGTTTATTTTATGTAAGCGGTCAGCGGCTTGGGCGGTTTATATACTCTGACAGCGATTCGGGGTATTTTATAAAGGTTTTATCGCCACTTGTTCCGCTTATGTACCTTGACAGCATTTCTGACGGAATACTGAAAGGGCTTGACCGTCAGGTTTTTGCTTTCAAAGGGGCGCTTATTGATTCACTGTCACGAATAGCGCTTATTTATATATTTGTGCCAAAATACAGCATAACCGCCTTTATATATATAATGTATATAAGCAACATACTGACCTTTGGTTTAAACGTAGGCAAGTTATTATCGGTAACAGGGGTAAAACCGAGGTTGTTTTCTACCGTACTTTTACCGCTTTTGTTTGCGTTGGGGTTATCGCTCTGCTTTTCGTCGGTATTTTCCTTTATTTCGGCAGATTTATGGTATCTAGCGGCGGTATACGGCGCAACGCTGGTTTGTTATGGGGGAGTAGTGGTGTTGGGGTGTAGATGAAAGTTTCTCTCTATTACCTCTTTTCCGCGCCAGTTATATGGGCGGTCAGTTGTATCTTCACCCACTATATAGGCATTGCGGTAGCTTTCGACAAACTCATTTATATATGTAAGAGATTTATCTTTATTCATAGGACAAATTTCGCCGCAAATATCACAGCCCCAAATACTGTTGCCTTTTTTGAAGAGCTTTATTTGTTCTTCGGTAAAGGGTTTCTTTTGCTGAGTCAGCGCCGAAAGGCAGTTTTCTTTGCAAAGGTCAACGGGGCAGGCGGAAAGGCAAGCGCCACAGTTTAAGCAAGATTTATCGAAAGAAGTATATTCTATATCGAGGTCGGTGACGATTTCGCCGATGAAAACGAAGCTGCCGTAGGTATCGTTTATTAAAAGACCGTTTTTGCCCTTTACGCCGAGCCCCGCTTTAACGGCGGCAGAAACCTCGGGAACGGGCGAATTATCGCAAAAAGGGGCAAAAGAGCTCTTGGGAAAGACTTTCTTCAGGTTTTCGCAATGTTTTGCAAGGATATTTTGCACCACGGTATGATAATCGCACACGGCGGCATAGCGGCTGATATTAAGGGGTTTTTCCTCTTTGACCTTATAAGGAAAGACGAAAACGATAATACTTTTTGAGTTTTCGGGGAGTTCTTTTGTTTTACGGCAGGGCAAAAGGTTATCCTTAACGGCATCAAAGGAACAGACACCACAGCTGCCGACGATATTTTCTATTTCTTTTTTATTTATCATTTCTTATTTCCTTAAAAAAGTTTTTAACTATATCGGTACATTCTTTTTCGCAGATACCCGCGTAAATTTCGGGAGAAAAGTCGAAACCCACTGCGGCAAGGTTGGTTTTAGAGTCAAAGGCGCCCATTTTTGAATCAAAAGTGCCGAAAACCACCGTAGGAATACGGGCATTGATTATCGCACCTGCGCACATGGGACAAGGCTCCATAGTAACATACAGCTGACAGCCGTCAAGCCGCCAACTGCCAAGCTTTTTACAAGCCTTTTTGATGGCATTGATTTCAGCGTGGCCGAGAGCAGACTGTTCTTTTTCACGGGTGTTTCTGCCCTTTGCTATAATTTCGCCGTCTTTTACAATAACCGCACCAACCGGCACTTCGCCCTCTTTTGCGGCTTTTTCGGCTTCTTTGATGGCTATTTTCATAAATTCTTTATTCATAACAAAAACTCCTGTGTTTCACGTGAAACACAGGAGTCTTGATTTTTTAATGTTTCACGTGAAACGTTACACATATACAAGGGTTGCTTCTATTAAAACCACCACGTAAACAATAATCATTACGGGGGCGGTGAGGGCGGTTGCTATTTTTTGCCCTTCGGTCAAATAACTTGTTTTGCCGTCGAGCACAAAGGTTTTTTCGCCTTTTTTTGAAAGCAAGTAAAGACCAACCACGCCAAGAAGCATTAAAATCAGCAAATAAGCAAGAATTATGGTGCTTTGTGTCGGTGACGAAGCATCGCCCGTCAGATAATCAATAGTTATACTGAAAAGGTTGTTTAAAAAGTGAATTATAACCGCCGTCCAGACAGAGCCTGTTTTTACCACAGCATAGCCAAAGAAAACACCTAATATAAAAGCAAAGGGGATTTGAGCAAAATTGCCGTGCATAAGCCCAAAAACAACGGAAGAAATGATTATGGCAAAGCCGTCACCGTATTTTCTGAGAACACCCAGAACAACACCGCGCATAGCAAACTCCTCAACAAGAGCAGGTGTGACAGCCGTTGCAACAAACGCCAAAACGACACCAAATGGGTTTGTGGGGTTTTCGGGGAGTTTCAGCTCATACTCAAAGCCCATTCGCTGAAAAATGCCACCCGCTATGCTTGTCAGATAGTTTGAAAGACCACAAACACCAAGACCTGTCAGAACCATAGGAACAACAAGGCTTTTATCGGCGGGTTTTTTAAAGGCGCAAACGTCAGTTATCCGCGTTTTCATCATTTTGGCATAAAGCCAATAAGCCAGAATGAACGACAGAGAAGAAACCACTATCTGCAGCGCCTGAACAACGGTAGGATCGCTTAAAACATCATAGAGTTTTCTGATGTTTATGAAACCCAGCCCTGCGGCAAGGCTGACAGGAAAACTCCACATCACCATTATTGCCGTCATCAAAAGGAAGGCAACGCCCAAAAGGTTAGCGGCTTTTCGTACCTGCTTTTTTTCTTCGCGCATATTCAGTTGCTTTATATATTCTTCATTATAAATTTCGGCAGGATCAAACATTGATTATTCCTCGTTTTCTGTATCGTTATCCTCCGCAACTATCTCTCCAACTTCTCCCGCATCAGCATCGGGTGCTTCGGGGGAAGCATTAACCTCTTCTTCGTCGTGAGCCGCTGTTGCTACCGACAATACCTTTGTATCACCCTCAACTCGCATTACACGAACACCCTTTGACGGTCTCGCAAAGGTGCTGATTTCGTCAACGGGAATTCTTATAATTACACCGTCAGACGCTATCATAATTACATCTTCGTCTTCTTCAACACAGATAACGTTTGCAACGTCGCCGTATTTTTCTACGCGGTAGTTGGTGGTACCCTTACCGCCACGGCTCTGCACTCTGTAATCGGAAATGGGGCTCTTTCTGCCAAAGCCTGTTTCGGTAACGGTAAGAAGAACGCTGTTTTCGTCGCAAATATCCATTGCAACAACCTCGTCGCCCTCGGTAAGTTTAATTGCCCTTACACCGCAGGCAGTTCTGCCCATAGGACGCACCTGTGTTTCTTCAAAACGGATACCGCGTCCCTTCTTAGTGGCAACATAGATATCCTTTGTGCCGTCAGTAAGGCTTACGAAGGACAGCTCGTCACCCTCGTTGAGTTCAAGGGCAATAATACCGCTCTTACGGATGTTACGGAATTCCGTAATTTTGGTTCTCTTAATCGTTCCCTTACGGGTTACCATACAGATAAAGCTGTTATCGTCTGCCTCAGCGCAAGAAAGCACCATAGAAAGTTTTTCACCCGGCTGCAAAGCGAGAAGATTTACAACGTTCATACCCTTAGAAGCGGTACTGGTAGCCTCGGGAATTTCATAAGCTTTAAGCTTATATACTCTGCCGTAAGTGGTAAAGAGCATAATATTATCGTGAGAAGAACAGGTCATCATATTTTCTATCATATCGTCTTCTCTTGTCTTCATACCCATTTTTCCTCTGCCGCCCTTATGCTGAACGCCGTAGGTATCAACCGCCATACGTTTGATATATCCGTTAACGGTTTTGGTTATTACACATTCTTCTTCGGGGATAAGGTCTTCAATATCAACCTCACCCATTTGACAAGTAATTTCGGTTCTTCTGTCATCGGAGTATTTATCTCTGAGATTTAACGACTCGGTTTTTACGATATCGAGAATTCTTTCTTTACTTGAAAGAATAGCCTCACACTCTTTAATGAAGGCGAGTTTTTCTTCGAGTTCGTCAAGAATTTTCTGTTTTTCAAGGTTGGCAAGTTTACCAAGCTGCATCTGTACGATAGCGGTGGTCTGAATATCATCAAGACCAAAGCGGGCAGAAAGGTTTTCCTTTGCCGTTGCTACATCGGCGCTCTTTCTGATAATATTGATAACCTCGTCGATATAGTCAAGAGCAGTTTTAAGACCTTCGAGAATATGAGCGCGTTCAGCCGCTTTTTTCATTTCAAAGCGGGTTTTACGCTCAACAATTTCGCACTGGAAGTCAATACTGTTCTGCAGCATTTCCTTAAGTGTTAAAATCTGAGGTTTACCGTTAACTATAGCAATAAGGTTGGCGCCAAAGGTTGTCTGAAGTTCGGTATATGAGAAAAGTTTGTTAAGAACAACCTGAGGATTAGCGTCTTTCTTAAGGTCTACAACAATTCTTATACCGCCGTCACGCTTACTTGAATAGTCAACAACGTCGTCAATACCCTCAATGCGCTTATCTGCGGCAAGGTCATAAATCTTTTTAACAAGATCTTTCTTTCTTACCTTATAGGGAATTTCGGTGATTACGATTCTGAACTTTCCGCTTGAAAGCTCTTCAATTTCGGTTTTACCGCGAACTATAATTCTGCCCTTTCCGGTTGCATAGGCGGCTCTTATACCGCTTCTGCCCATAATGATACCGCCGGTGGGGAAGTCGGGGCCCTTAATATGCTCACAAAGTTCGCTAAGGTCAACATCAGGGTTATCTATAAGGCAACACATACCGTCAATAACTTCAGAAAGATTATGAGGCGGAATTTCGGTTGCCATACCGAAAGCAATACCCGAAGAGCCGTTAACAAGAAGTTGAGGGAATCTTACGGGAAGAACGGTAGGCTCTTTAAGTCTGTCGTCATAGTTCGGTACAAAATCAACAGTATCCTTATCAATATCGTCAAGCATATGAAGGGACAGTCTGTTCATTTTAGATTCGGTATATCGGTAAGCGGCGGCAGGGTAGCCGTCAATATTACCGAAGTTACCGTGACCGTCTATAAGAGGATAGCGAAGAGAGAAATCCTGCGCCATTCTTACCATAGCGTCATAAACCGATGAGTCGCCGTGAGGATGGTATCTACCAAGCACGGTACCAACGGTGTCGGCACATTTTCTGTATGCTTTTTCAGGGGTTAAGCCGTTTTCGTACATTGTGTAAAGTATTCTTCTGTGAACGGGTTTAAGACCGTCTCGCACATCAGGCAGAGCGCGACCCACAAGCACAGACATACCGTACTGAAGCATACTTCCTTTAATTTCGTCTACAATTTCAACCGGTACGATGTTTGTTTCTTCACTCTCGGGCCAGTAAACTTTTTCCTGTTTTGCCATTTTTCTCTCTCCTTTCCTTAAATATCAAGATCGGTAGCAAATACCGCATTTTCTTCTATAAACTGTTTTCTGGGCTCAACCTCTTCACCCATAAGCATTGTAAAGGTTGCATCAGCGATTTCGGCATCTGCCATAGTTACGCGAAGGAACGTTCTTGTTTCAGGGTTAAGTGTGGTTTCCCAAAGCTGATCGGGGTCCATTTCACCAAGACCTTTATAACGCTGAACATCTGCGGTACCGCCAAGTCTTTCGATAAATTCAGCCTTTTCTTCGTCGGTAAAGGCATCAAAATGTTGTTTACCCTTGCTTACTCTGTAAAGAGGGGGCTGAGCAAGATAAATATGTCCCGTTTCAATAAGCTGTGGCATATATCTGAAGAAAAACGTTAAAAGAAGAGTTCTGATATGGCTACCGTCAACGTCGGCATCGGCCATAATAACTATTTTGTCGTAACGAAGTTTTTCAATATCAAAGTTTTCGCCTATTCCTGTACCGAGAGCCACAATAACGGGGGTAAGTTTATCGTTTCCGTAAACCTTATCATCTCTTGCTTTTTCAACGTTAAGCATTTTTCCCCAAAGAGGAAGAATTGCCTGATAGGTAGAGTTTCTGCCCTCTACCGCACTACCGCCTGCAGAGTCACCCTCTACTATAAAGATTTCTGTCTTTGCGGCATCGTCGGAAATACAGTCGGTAAGTTTTTCAGGCATTCTGGTTTTATTGCCTATACCCGATTTATTTCGACTTGCTTCTCTTGCTTTTTGCGCAGCCTCTCTGGCATTTGAAGAAGCAATAGATTTTTCTATTATTATCTTTGCCTCTGCAGGATGCTCTTCAAGGAACTGATAAAGTTTATCATTTACAAGGTCTCTTACAACCTTACCGATAGAAGTATTACCTAGCTTTGCTTTTGTCTGGCTTTCAAACTGAGCATCAGCAAGTTTTACCGAAACAACGGCAACTACACCTTCGATAATATCTTCAGCTTTAAGTCTTGGATTACCGTCTTTAAGATGTTTAAAATCAAAGGCATATTTATTTACTGTATTTGTAAGAGCCTGTCTGAAGCCTTGCTCGTGGGTACCGCCGTCAATAGTGTGCAGAGTATTTGCAAAGGACATAACTCTGCTGTCATAAGCAGTAGACCAGATAAGAGCAATTTCTGCGGTCTGGTCGTCTTTTTCTGCAGAAAGATATATAACCTCATTATTAAGGCTTTCTTTTTTCATACCGGCAAGTAAAAATTCTACATAAGACTTTATACCGCCTTCATAATAAAATTCGTCGGTTTTTGGCTCAAAAACGTCGGTTCTTTTATCAATCAGTTCAACCCTTATACCTGCATTAAGGAAAGACTGTTCGCGAAGTCTGTTTTTAAGGGTATCATAATCATAAGTTGTAGTATCGGTAAATATAGAGGGATCGGGTTTGAAAACAACGGTGGTACCTGTTTCATTTGTTGTACCTATAATATCAAGGTCTGTTACAATGTTACCTTTTTCATAACGCTGTTTATATATTTTTTTACCGTCTTTCACTTCTACTTCAAGCCAACTTGACAGCGCATTAACAACCGAAGCACCAACGCCGTGAAGACCGCCGGAAACCTTATAGCCGTTTCCTCCAAACTTACCGCCTGCATGAAGAATAGTAAATACAACCGTTACGGTAGGTATACCTTTTTGTGCGTTTATACCTGTTGGTATACCGCGTCCGTTATCCTCTACCTTAACAATGCCGTCATCAAGCAGAGTAACGGTAATTTTATCGCAATATCCTGCTAAAGCTTCGTCGATAGAGTTATCAACAATTTCATAAACAAGATGGTGCAGACCGCGCTCACCCGTGGAGCCTATATACATACCCGGTCTTTTTCTTACCGCTTCAAGACCTTCCAGTACCTGTATAGAATCTTCATTGTATTCGTTTTGTACCTGTACTTTAATTTCTTCGCTCATACTTTTTTCCTCTCTTATTTACATTAACGAGTTTTCTGTTCCCGACTCACTTCTCTTTAAAAGGGTGGCCGAGGACAACTGTGAAATGTATATTATTTGCTTACCGTCAGTTCCCTGACAGATTATAAATGATTTTGGCAGTTCAAAACTTACATTAACTACCCTGCCTGCTTTTTCAGCTTTTTCTAAAAAATTTCGCGTTCTTTTAGAAACAGTAGCATTATCTAAATCAAAAATACCTATAATATCTTCTTTTTTAACCACTGTGTCTTGTCCTAAGTGTATATACATATCTTACATCTCTTTTTCAATTTTTCCGTTTTCTACCTTAAAAACGGTGCCTGAAATCAGATTTTTAATATTTGCTCTGTCACAACAGGTTATAAACACCTGCATTTTATTTATGTGATTTAAAATAAAGTTTTGGCGTTCTTCGTCAAGTTCACTCATAACGTCATCAAGAAGAGCTACGGGATATTCACCGCTTATTTTATTAAGAACCTCTGCTTCACTGAGTTTAAGAGCCAGAGCAACACTTCTTTTTTGACCCTGTGAGCCGAAATTTTTAACAGATTTATCATTTATTATAAAATCTATATCGTCTCTGTGAGGACCTACGCTTGTATAGCCGTTTAATATATCTTCTTTTCTTTTTTCTATTAAACCGTTCAGTAAATTTTCCTCATTTATATTTGGCTCGTATAAAACACTAAAACTTTCTTTTTTTCCCGAAATTCCTCCGTAAATATCTTTTATATATTCTTCTGCAATTTCAAGATAGCGTTTTCTGTATTTTATAATGTTTTTTCCCTCTATGCTTATTTGCTGTTCAAAGGGTAAAAGAATATCATCTTCTTTACCGTTTTCTTTTATTTGTTTTAATATAAAATTTCGCTGAGCAAGAGCGCGGGAATATCTTCTTAAAACCTCTATATATTTAGGATAAATCTGAGAAATAGCAATATCTAAAAATTTTCTTCTTTTTTCAGGAGAACCGGATATTAGATTTAAGTCGTCGGGAGAAAAAACAATTGCACAAAAATTACCTGCAAGAAGAGAAGCAGAACTTAATTTTTTATCATTTAAAACAGCATTTCTTCTCTGCTTTATAATAATACTTGCGCTGTTTTCTACCTTTTCTTTTTCAAAAACCATATTTATCTTTGTTTCTTCTTCATTTAAAGAAACAAGCAGGTTATCTTTTGTTGTACGAAAACTTTTTGCCCCCGTAAACATCCACATAGCCTCTAAAAGATTTGTTTTACCCTGAGCATTTTGACCGTATATTATGTTGGTTTTTTCGTCTACCTCTATTTCAAAGGGTAAAAGGTTTCTAAAATTTACTGCGCTGACCTTTTTAATCAGCATTTTTCACAACAACCCTTTTATCTTCAAATTCGAGAAAATCGCCTTTTCTCATTTTTTTGCCTCTCATAGTGCAAACTTCTCCGTTTACCTTTACTTCGCCGTTTTGAATAACTATTTTTGCGTGTCCGCCGGTAGTAACAAGGTCGGATAATTTCATTAGAGAGTCAAGTCTTATAAAATCTTCTTTTATTTTTATTTCTTTTAAAGTCATTATTTCAACCTCATAGGCATTATCATATACATATAATCGTCACTCTGCATAGGCTCAATAACAACACCCTGTTTAGAAGAATCAAACTTTATTTGTACCATATCATCATCTACTGCCTTTAAGGCTTCGGTTAAATAACGGGAAGAAAGACCTATTTCAAAAGGATCTCCCTGTAAATCTACTTCATATATTTCGTTTGCTTTACCTGCGGCGGTAGCACAGGAAAAATTGATATTTTCTTCATTTACTATACATCTTACGGGAGTAGAAAAAGAATCGCTTATAAGAAGTGATATTCTGTCAAGAATTCCTAAAATATCACTGACAACAACCGTTATCTTTTGTTTATAAGAAGCAGGAATTGTTCTCTGATAATTTACAAATTCACCTTCAATAAGACGGCAGATAAGATTATATCCGTCTATATTAAAGGAAATCATTTTACTGCCTACACTGACAGGAATTTCTTCATTTCTGTCAACTATCAGTCTTATAACTTCATTAAGCATACCGCCATTTATAATAAAGTTGAAGTTTTCTATTCCCTCAACCTTCATTTTTCTTATAGCAAGGCGATAACCGTCAATAGCAACAAATTTTAAAATACCTTCTTCGCAGGAAATATTTATACCCATTAAAACAGGTCTTGTTCCCTCTACATTTGCAACGGCAAAGGAAGTGCCTTCTGTCATTTCAATAAGGCTTTCTCCTTTTATGCTGATTTTCTGACCGTCATAGAAATTAGGAATTTCGGGAAAATCTATAGCATCCATACCGGGTATATCAAAAACAGCGCCCTGACTTGATATTTTGCAAACCATTTTTTCGTCACAGCTTATCTGTACGGTTGCACCCGAAAGTCTTTTGAAAATATCACCGAGTATTCTTGCGGAAACAACAATATCTCCTTCTTCTTCTACTCTGGCGTAAATAGTTTTCTTCATGCTCATTTCAAGGTTATAAGCAATAAGAGTAACTTTGCCCTGTTCAGCAGAAATAAGAATACCCTCTAAAACGGGATAGCTTGTCTTGTTAGATACAATTCTTGAAAGACGGGAAACCACATCTAAAAATTCATTTCTATCTACAGTAAAATTCATTTTGTAAGACACCTCTCAAATTTTCAAAAATGCGTTTTTTGCGCTAAGAGAAATATATAAATATAACAGTCCTCATAATAGTGTCAGTTATGTTCAAACTGAAAAAAAGTATGAAGAATAAAGGAAAACAGATGTTAATAAAAAACACAACAATTTGTTCATAACTTAAAGGAAAAATTTATTATAAACAGCGTTGTTTAAAAGTTATTGTTTTACACTGTTAACTTTGTTTATAACTTTTATTCTTGTTTAAGGTTTTTAATAATATCTTCTATAACATTTTTTTCGTAAGGATTGTCCCTCATCATCTCTTTAACCTTCTTTTCGGTATAAAGAACGGTTGTATGGTTTCTTCCGAAGGTTTCACCGATAGCCTGATAGGGAAGTTCGGTAGTTTCTCTGGCAATATACATAGCAACCTGTCTTGCTTTAACAAGGTCAGCACTTCTTCTGGAAGATAAAATATCACCCTCGCTCACATTATAAGTACGGGCAACCTCGGTAATTATCTGTTCTATCTTTATGGGTTCGGGTTTAGTGTCGCTGACAACCTCTCTTATAAAGCCCTGAACAATAGATAATGTGGGAACCTTTTGGTCTATAAGAATAAGCGCCTGTATTTTCTTAACAACACCTTCAAGCTGACGGGTATTGTCCTGAATATGCTCGGCAATATAATAAACAACATTTTCGGGGATATCAATGTTCAGCTGTTGCTGTTTGTTTTTTATAATGCCTACCTTGGTTTCAAAATCGGGAGGAGTAATATCGGCAATAAGACCGCTTTCAAAACGGGAACGAAGTCTGTCGTCAAGAAGTTTTATATCCTTTGGAGGACGGTCACAGGTAACAACGATTTGCTTTTTGTTCTGATAAAGAGCGTTAAAGGTGTTGAAAAATTCTTCCTGTGTCTGCGCTTTACCTGCAATAAACTGAATATCGTCTATAAGCAGAACATCGGTGTTTCTGAAACGGTTTCTGAAACTGTCGATAGAGCCGACGCCCAGTTTACCGTCTTGCAGAGCGGAAATCAGCTGGTTAGTGAAATCTTCACATCTGATATATTCTATCTGCTTTGTGGGGTATTTTCTTCTTATATGGTTTTTAATAGCCAAAAGAAGATGGGTTTTACCAACACCGCTGCGTCCGTAAATAATAAGGGGGTTGTAGATGATGTTGGGGTTGTCCGCAACAGCCATACTGGCGGCGTGGGCAAAACGGTTGGTAGAGCCGACAATAAAGTTATCGAAGGTATATTCACTTTCAAAAGAGCCGTCGCCGATAGGCTTAGAGGGCTCAACAACCTGTCCCATTTCGTCTTCTACAAGTATAGTAACGGCAAGGTCTACACCCATAATGTATTTAAGGTTTTGATGAATCTGTTCAAGATATGTAGATTCAACTATCTGTTTTTTATAGTCAGAGTTTATACCCAGAATAAATTCACCGTTTTTAAGGTCAATGGGGTGCAGGTCTTTTAGCCAAACATCAAAGGCAATTTCGCTTACGTTCTTTTTTATTTCATCACAAACAAGTGTCCAAATATCACCGGTAGATTCTATTTTCATCTTCTTCACACCTTTTTACATAAATATACATATTGATTATATCATTATATTTTGAAAAATGCAATATAAATATTATATTATTATATAATATATAAAAAGGCCTCTGCTAAAAAACAGGCGCAGAGGTCAAAATTTATTAAATATAGACTATTTTTTTATTTTTGGTTACGGCAAACTGCAAAAGTTCGCCGGTATAGGGGGCAAATTTATCCCAAAAGCAGAGAACAATATCGCTTTGCTCTATCATATAGCGGTCCCGTTTTGTTTTACAGCCGAAATTTCTTTTTCGGCTTACGAAAGAAAGGGTATCGCATTTTTCACAAAGTGAAAAATAATCTTCTCTTTGCTTTTCGCTGTAATTTTTAGCCTGTTCTTCAAAAGCTACGGCACATTCAAGTGTTTCGTTTTCTTTTTTTGTTCTGGATATGTAGTCGGCGGCAAAAAGGTCAACGCCTTCTTCAAGGGAGGATATAAAGTTTTTTACGCCGTCGCTTCTTAATTTTTCGATTTCTTCGACTGCTTTTTCTTTAATTTTCTGTTTTTCTTTTTTTTCCAGTTGCAAAAAACTAAAGTTGCAAAAATCGTTTGAAATAATACAGCAGGTTTTTTCTTTTTTCATAAAAAATACTTCCTTTTCTTTAAAATCTGAGGTTTCTTTAGGGATTATAGCATATAAAATCTGCGGATTTTGTCGAAACAAGGGAGAAGAAAAAATTTTTTAAAAAATATCCGCCCTTTCGGGCGGATATTTTTAATATTTAACACCGCTTTCTTTAAGGTAGTCAAGGTATGAGAGAGTGTTTTCGTAAGAAGGATAAATATTCAGTGTTCCGTAATCGTTTTTTGCCATCCTTCCGCTTATATAAATTCGGTCACCGCTTAACATATCGGGCGTAGCTTTTCTTATGTCCTTTGCGTAGGCAGAAAGCAGAGCTCGGTACTGTTCTGCGGTAAGACGGTATGAAGCGCTGTCTTTGTCATTGTCTCCGTAAACGGAAATATCGGTATCCTGAGGGATTATGGGGTTTTCGTAAAAAGCTAACCGCGTTTCGCTCTTAAGATATTTAAGATTGAGTTCGTTACTGTATAAAGAATAATTTCTGCGAACCGTTCTTCCGTCGCGCAAAACATACGTTATGTCATAATTATAGTGGATTTCTTTGTGACTTGTCTCTGCTTCACCGCGGGTTTCAATAGCTGTTTTGTGAATTTCAAGCACGGTGTCAATATCGGACAGCATAACCAGATCGTCGTTTACCGTAATACTTTCGATATTTTCAAAATCGGGCACAAATCTCGCCGCATAAGCGGTATATAGCTTTGCACCTAAAAATACCGCAAAGACAATAAAAAACGCGATACAGCCCAAAACCAAAGAGTTTAAAGCGGTTTTGAAGTTTTTGTTGATGATTGCTCCAACGGCAACGGCGCAAATGAGGGCTCCAAAGAGAGAAAATGCCCAGAAAGCGAGACTGTCAAGGTCGCCGAGAGAAAAAATTGTTCCGATAAACACGCCGCCGCAAACAGATACACAAATAACGGTTAAAAAGTTTACAAATTTAAAGGAGAAAGGTTGCTCGGCGGTTTCGGTTTTGCGTATTTTGAAAATAAAGAGAGATACGGCAACAAAAACAGCGGTTAGAAAAATACTGCAAACAAATGAAACGATGGAGAAGTCGGTCAGTTCCATTCCGTCAATCTTTCTATCAAAGGCTATAAGCTTTACCACCGAGTAAAGATAGGGAGAGGTATAAATAAGGTTCAGCCTTGAAACCACAATACCATAGCCCTGCTCAAGCCAGTAGTAAACCATCGCCACAATAAGAGGCAGAGAAACACTTACCGAGCCCAGAGCAACGATAAAATTAAAGAAACTGCTTGAAATAACGGCGAAAAGAGAGGTAAAGCTTGTGCAAAGAAGTAAAAATACCGTCATTGCCAAAAAATATTCGCCGCACTCTTTAAGGGTTATGCCTTGCACAAAGGGCAAAAAGTTCATTATCAGGAGAAAAGCAAAGGACAAAAACATAGTGAAAAAAGCGCCGATAAAAGATGCGGCTGTCCTTATAACAAAAAGCTGATTTTTTGAAACAGGCAGACTGTGGTACATATCGCCTGCTTTTTTAGAGTACAAAAACCCGAAATTAGACAGCAAAAGTATAAGCATTGCCAAAAGACTGACAGCAAAAATTATAATTGCAACCGAGGGGAAGGTATAATGAAAAGGATAAAGAAGTCCCCTTACCGAATAATCATAAAAACCCTGAAGCAAATTTTGTATTTGCATACCCGGGCAGATAAGAAGCAGAAAAGCGGTAACAAGCAGTGACACGGGGGTTTGCTTTTTAAGGGTTGAAATAAGGAAATTAAAAGGAATTTTATTAACCGAGCAGGTCTTTAACATCGTAGTTCTCTCCTTCCAATTCAAAAATGAAGATTTCTTCCAACGAGGGCTCTATGCTTTCGGCGAAAAGGGGAAGAAGTGCGTTTATTTTGGCCATAATTTCCTCAATATCGCCACGGATTACCATACGGTAAAGAGAGCCTGTTTTTTCGCATTTTAAAATATCAAGGCTGCAAAGAGCATCGTCGCTCGGGGGCTGACTGAAGGCAACCTGCACCTTGTGAAGATTATTTTTTATGTTGTCAAGACTGTCGCTTATAACAACCTTGCCTTTATGAAGAAGTAAAACCTTATCGCATAAATCTTCAAGCTCACGGAGGTTGTGGGAAGCGATAATAACGGTGGTTTTTTGCTCTGCGGCTTCAATAAGGAAGTTTTTGAGCACCTGTCTGACAACAGGATCGAGACCGTCAAAAGCCTCGTCAAGCAAAAGGTAGCGGGGACGGGAAGAGAGAGCCAACATTAAAAGAGCCTGACGCTGCATACCCTTTGACATATTGTCAAGGCGTTTGTTTATGTCTATGGGGAAGGTTTTTGAAAGGCTTCCAAAAACCTCAAAGGAAAAATCAGGATAAAGAGAACCGTAGAATTTTGCCATAGAAAAGGTGGTAGCGCCCTTAAAAAAGAAGGGAGTATCGGGAAGAAAGAATATTTCGGCTTTTTTATTACTGTTATTCCATATATTTTCTTCGTCGGCTAAAGCAGTGCCGCCATCGCTTTTATATACACCCGACAGTATGCGAAGAAGGGTAGACTTGCCCGAGCCGTTAGAGCCCACAAGGCCGTAAATACCGCCCTCTTCAAAAACGGTGTCTATACCGTCAAGAGCAACAAATTTATCAAATTTTTTGACAAGTGAAGAACATTTAATCATAGTGTGCCTCCTTTAAAGAGAGTGTCAATAAGCTCATTTAAGCGAGTAGCGGAAATGCCCGTATCTCTTGCTTTTTTTACCGCAGAAATGAAATCTTCTTCTGCGGCAGAGCGCAGGGCAGTTTCGGCAGCGTCACTTTCACAAATGAAGTTGCCTTTTCCCGAAACAGAGTATATTACGCCCTCGTTTTCTAAAATCGCGTAAGCCTTTTGTACCGTGTTGGGATTTATGCCTAGCTCAAGGGCAAGACTTCTGACGCTGGGAATTTTATCCCCTGCGTTTATTACGCCCAGCGCTTTCAGTCGCATAAAGCCCGACACTATCTGGTCATATATCGGCATACGGCTTTTATAGTCTATTGTTATCACAGCGCCACTCCTTTTTAGTGGTAATAAGTGTACTATTACAGTTAGTACACTTGTATAATAACACGGTCTGTTTTCTTTGTCAAGAAAAAAATAAGCGAGGCGTTTTGCCTCGCTTAAATTTTATTTTTTCTTCTCTTTTGGTTTTTTGATTTTATTCAGCTTTGCATTAAGGTCCAGAAGCTGTTCTTTGGTAAGCTCAATGCCAACCATACCAAGCATACCCGAAAGACGAAGAACGGTAAAGCCGCCCATCATATCCATCATAGTATCGTTCATCTCAAAACCGCCTGCAACCTTATCGCCTTTTTTAGGCATAAACTTTGCAACAAGTCCCATAAAGAGCATTTTGCCCTGAAGGGTTGCTAAAATGTCGCTTATCTTATCGTTAAGAGAGAAGTGTCCCTCAACCTCGGTAATATCAAACCAGTTAAGAACGGCGCCCTTTTCTCTCAGTCTGTATGCCTCGTTGAACTCTTCAACCTTTCTTATCTTGCCGCAGTCTTTAAACTCGCCTGCCTTGGCAACAAGCTCGGTTTCTCCCTTATTTTCAACCTCGAAATAGAAGAAATGGTCATCGGCAGTCTTTTTGCCGAGAGAAACGCCGTTTGCAAAAAGCTCTACCTCAGGCAGATTAGAATAAACCGTAACCTTGGTAACATCTTCTACTCTGTCTATATAGCGTTTGCCGCAAAGGTGAACGAAGGGTTCATCAGAAAGCCAGGCTTTGTAAGCATAGAAAGCATCTTTTTTGTACTTTCTGTCAAAGGTAACAAGACCTTTATGGTTCTGTCCGTTTTCGCCGCCCTCGCATCTTGCATCAGCGCCGAAGTCAAACATATTCCAAACGTGTGTTGCCCACATATATTTTCTTGTAAAGAGCTGTCTTATAAGCTCTTCGTGATAATACGCCTGATATTCCTCGGTGTAATCGCCCTGAGTGGGTTTAGAGGTGTGCCAGTTAAGAGCTTCACAGCCGTACTCGCTGCAGCCTATAGGAATATTCGGGTGCGTCTTATGGAACTTATCAAACCAGGGGCCGTTCATAGAGGTGTCGCCGCCGTACCAGCCAAAGTAATGGTTATAGGAAACAAGGTCTGGGATCTGAATATAAGGGCTGTCAATGGGGCAGGGTGAAACAGCCGCAATAGTGGTAAGTCTTGTTTTATCCATCAAATGACAAAGGTCGTTCAGTATAACGTGGTTCTCAAGAAGGTCGGGATCAGAATCGCCCTTCATAGTAATTTCATTTGAAAGTCCCCAAACAACTATAGACGGGTGGTTATAGTTCTGAACAATAAGCTCTTTCATCTGAGAAATTGTGTTATCTCTGCCACCCGACATGTGCTGGGAAATATAGGGAATTTCAGCCCAGATAACAAGACCTTTTTCGTCACAAAGGTCATAGAAATACTGGTCGTGCTGATAGTGAGCAAGACGAATTGTGGTAGCACCCACCTCTAAGATAAGATCGATATCTTCCCTATGATGTTCGGGAAGCAGTGCGTTACCTATACCCCATCTGTCCTGATGGCGTGAAACACCGCGAAGGGGATATTCTTCGCCGTTAAGAATGAAACCGCGCTCAGGATCAACACTAAAGCTTCTGCAACCAAAACGTGTGCAAACGTTATCAATAACGGTATCGTTTTCGATAAGCTCAGCCTCTACACAGTAAAGATAGGGGTCCCGTCTGCCGTGCCACAAATGAACATTTTTGATATCAAAGCAAACAAAAGTATTTAAAGATTCAATTTTATCAATCTCGTTTTCCTCTTTGTCGTAAAGGGTGTAACGGATTTTCTGGCCTTCTTTAAGTTCGGTATAAACCTCTACCTCAACCTTTGCGTCCTTATCACAAATTTCGGGGGTAACCTTTATACCGGGACCGCCGAAATATTCAAGGTCAAAATGGTCTTTTGCGGTACAGATAATGTTTACATCTCTGTAAAGACCGCCGTAGAAGGTAAAGTCGGCAACCTGAGGATAAACCTTGTCGCTTGGCGAGTTATCAACGGCAATAACAAAAAGGTTATCACGCTCTAAATGGTCGGTAATATCTACTCTGAAGGTAGAATAACCGCCGTCGTGGTGACGAAGATTTTTGCCGTTAAGATAAACGTCGGCAGAAGAATTGGCACCCTTTATTTCAAGAAAGTATTTTTCTGCTTCGGGCAGATCCATTTTATCAAGTTTTTTTGCATAGTAGGCTGTACCGCGGTAAAAATCGTTACCGCCGTCCTGTCCGTCAATGGCGTTCCACGAGTGAGGAAGATTTACAAAATCCCACTTGTTGTTTATTTCGGTGGGAATTTCTGTCGCCATTTTGGTGAAAGCCCATTTTGCATTAAAATTATAAATTTGTCTCATATAAACTCTCCTGTTAAAATTCGTCCGATTCTTTTAAAATCGGACGAAAGATATAAATTAAGGAATTATACAGTAGCGTCGGCAGGAACTTCTTCGGTTTCGCGTCCGAGTTCTTTATTCATCTGAGCAAGAGTTTTCTTGTCAAGGTTATAAATAATGGCAAGACCTATGAACTGAAGAACGGCGCTGAAAAGATAAAGACCTGCAACCAACCAGCACATATTGTGAGAGGTGGCGGCGCTTTGTCCTATGGTGCCCAGTTCAGATTTGTAACCTAAAACACCCATAAGTAAAAGAACAACAGAGGGACCTACGCCCTGAGCAAGTTTTCTAAAGAAAGAGTGAAGGGAGTATACAACGCCTTCGGCACGGGTTCCGTATTTCCATTCATTATAGTCAATGGCATCGCCCATCATAGCCCAGGATACACAGGTATAAACGCCCATACCTACACCGAAAACAACTAAGCCGATAAGGTACAGAACGAGGGATAACTTAACGTCGGAAACCAAGGGGAAAATAAGCATAAAGGCGCCGCCGATGAGAGAAATTACGGTTCCCACCACAGAAGCTTCTTTCTTGCCGTATTTGTTAACAATTTTGGTAATGAAAGGCATAAAGAGGAACATTGGCAAGAAGCCTATCATTTGAACAAGACCTGAAAGCTGAGCCATATTAAAATAGGTGGCAAACATAATTGTATTTGCGGTAGTTGCTGAGTTCATACCCAAAAACATACCCATAGCGGCAAGGGTTGCACCAACGGCGGGACGGTTTTTCATAAACTGACCGAAGGCTTTAAGTACATTGAACTTTTCGCCTGTCTCGTTGGTTTTAACAGAGTTTTCGTCAACACGAATGGTTATTGTTTTGAGCATAAATATAAAGGCGATGAAACCGAGAACGCCCATTATAAGTGCTGCCCAGAAAACGCGGTCGCCAAGTAATATTTCAACCTGCTTTCCGGTTTGGGGGTTTAACACAGCATCGCCGATTTTATAGGCTTCGCCGGTAATGGGATTGGATAAAAACTGTTCTTTGGTAAAGCCTTCGGGGATAACAATTTTGCTTAAAAAAGAATCTGTTCCGTCAAAGGAAACCTTGTTCCAAATGAGCATAGGAAGAATAACGCTTGGAAGAATGTTGCCTATCATAGAACCAATAGAACGCCAGGTTGAAAGCTGAGCGCGTTCACCTGTGTCGGAAGTTACCAAAGAAAGCATAGAGCCGTAAGGAACATTTGCAATAGTGTAAAAAGCGTCCCATACAATATAACCTAAAACAAAAAGAACTCCTTTGAGCCAGGTGTCAGCATTGGGAAAAGGAAGAAAAACAGCTGCGCCGCCCACCAAAAGACCGCAAGCGCCCACAAAAATATATGTTTTGAATTTTCCTTTTTTGTAGCAACGTTTATCATTGTCAATGATAGAACCGATAAGGGGATCGTTAATTGCGTCCCAAATCTGAACTACGAGTAAAAGAAGGGAGAGAAGACCGGTTTCCAGCATCATATAAACGAGCCAGAAGGTTTGAACAGTGCCTTTGAGAGCGAAACTCATGTTACAGCCAAGGTCGCCGGCTGCATAAGCAATGTTATCGCGTATACCGAACTTACGGTAGCCTTTAGCATCAAGCTTTGGTTGCTTTGCCATAAAAAAATCCTCCTATTGCTAAAAAAGCATTATTTTACTCATAAATTGTAACATACGTAACAAAGAAAAGTCAACAGTTTATAAAAAAAGTACTTTTTGCACAAAAAACCAAAAATTTCTTGTGCAAAAAAAACACAGCAGTCTATAACTGCTGTGTCTGAAACGCTTTTTATTAAGATTCTGAGAAAGTGGGGGTAAAATTGCTGCTGTGAATGCAAACCCAGCTTTTTCCTGCATTTACCTTTAGTTCAGAGCCGTCCTGAGCGTAGAACTTAAAGGAAGCAGAACCTTCGCCTTTTTTCCAGGTAATAGGCTCATATCCGCCTGCTGACATATAGTAACCGCTACCTGAATTTAGGTCCACCCACATATGATATCCGTCGGGATAAGCAGAAATGGTGGTGGATAAGATAAATACGTTTGTTACTTCGTAAGCTTCGCCGGTGGTATAGTCTTTATTTGTTCTGCCTTTGGTGTTTTTGGTGTAAAGACCGGTTTCTTCGTTGTAGGTGAACACGCTGGTAGCGGAACTTGAGAAGGGAACCGAAGCAGAAACAGCCTTTGCAAAAGTGGGAGCAACTTTTTCGGTTGCTTTTCTGAAATTAGCAAAGTTTTCGGTTTTTTCGGTGGTAGCCTTAATATTTTTTGCGGCAATACCGTTGTTTATTTTTTCACCGTCAGAATAAAGGGTGTGTTCAGAAGACAAACCGTTAGCCTGTCTGAAAGCGTAGGGAGAATCGATATTAAAGTCGGCAACACCGCTGGAAGAAAGATAAGGAGCGGCATAGACGGGGTCTTGTCCGTGGTGAATATAAATAGCATCGTGGCCGAGAGCAAGGTCAACATAAACATATCTTGCAGAACGGATAGAACCGATTTTTTTGATTACAGAAGCATCTTTATATACAGCCAAAAGACGAGTGATACCGCCCTCAACCTCGGTTTCATAAACGATATCAGCGCTTGGAACACCGGTCTGCACAGCCTGAGCGATGCCGATGTTGTTTACCATAACGGCAACGGGACGAAGTTCTTTTACAGGTTTAGAGGAATCTTCTATACCGGTAAGGTTATTCATATATTTTGAGGTTTCCGGAACAGAGGAAGAAGGATTAGACACCTCTTCAACTGTAGGATTACCGCCTGAGCAAGAAGTAAAACAAAAAACGGTAACCAAAGCCAGAAAAACGGATAAAACTTTTTTAAACATGATATGTATCTCTCCTAAATGTCATTTACATATATTATTATATAACTACAAAACGAGTAATGCAACAGCAAAGTTGAAATTGGAAAAAATTATTTTTTCAAATAATGCTTGATTTTTTAAAGCTGTTGTGATATTATACTATGGCAACCTAAAAAAATGCGCTGTTAGCTCAGCTGGATAGAGCGTTTGGCTACGGACCAAAAGGCCAGGAGTTCGAATCTCTTACAGCGCGCCAAAAAAGAAAGCCCTCGAAAGAGGGCTTTTCTGTTTTGCTCACGATGTAGATTCGAACAGGGCAATGCCGAAGGCATAGAAACAGTCCGGGGACTGTTTTGATGCCCGCGTGCGTGCCGAGAAGCGCAGAAGCTTCTCGGGCGAATCTCTTACAGCGCGCCAAAAAAGGAGTAACTTTTGTCTGTCAAAAGTTACTCCTTTTTTTATCCAAGCCGCAGGCTTGGTATATCATCACCGCGCGAAGTGCGGTGTATATCATCAGCCCCTATGGGGCTGTATCTCATCACGCGTCAGCGTGCATCTCCCTGCGGCTTGATGATATACCGCAACAAGTTGCGGATGATATGCAAAACTTCGTTTTGATGATATGCAACGGCAAGCCGTTGATTTGTTTCCGGAAATGTGGTATAATTCAATTAGACAAACTTGAATTTGCAGGTATATGTGTTATGGATGTAATTACTCATTATGATTTATTAGTGGATGAAAATAACGACCCCTTTCGCGACCCGCCTCCACTACAAGAATATATGAAAGGATGGTATGGAGAACGGTTTTTAGAATCACTGGAACTTTCCGATAACAAAAATGTTCTTGAAATTGGTATAGGAACAGGAAGAATTGCTGTAAAAGTCGCTCCATACTGTATGCAATTAACGGGAATAGATATTTCTCCAAAGACCATAGAACGAGCAAAAGAAAACTTAAAAGATTGTTCTAACATTTGCTTTGTTTGTGGTGATTTCAATGAATATGGTTTTATTAAAACCTTTGATGTAATTTACTCATCGCTTACAATGATGCATTTCAAGGATAAAAAACAAGTCATATTAAACGTTGACGCATTGTTAAATGATGGTGGTATTTTTTGTCTATCTATTGACAAGAATCAAAGTGAGTACATTGATATGGGAACTCGCAGAATTAAAATATACCCTGATACACCTGAAAACATTATTTCTCTTATAAATGCATCATCTATGTGTGTGTCAAATGTTTTTGAAACAGATAATGCATATATCATTGTTAGCAAGAAATAATTCAACAAATTGGAATTTATCAGACATTAGCTGTCCTACATTCTAAAAAGCCTTGATATTACTAGCCTTTTCAGCAACTTTAAACTCAATTGTTATGTATTTTCCCTTGTTTTTGCCCTTATGAGCGAAAATAAGGGAAACTTTTTATATCTAACCGCCAACTACCTTATCGAGCAGTCGTGCGGAAGTACGTTTTGCTTCTCGTGTTGAGTGAGCATAAACGTTCATTGTGGTACTTACATCGGCATGGCCTAAAAGCTCCTGCACATCCTTCGGCGCTGCTCCATTAGAGAGCAAATTGCTTGTGAATGTGTGTCTAAGTTGGTGGAAATGAAACCCTTCGAGACCTTTTACCTTTTTGCTTGCTCTCTTGCACATAATACCAATCGTGCTTGGCGATTCATACGCTCCGTCAGGTCTTAAGCATACAAAGGATATCTCCTTGTATCCTTCGGGAACCTTTTCGTTTCTCGGTAACGTATAAACCTCGTAATAATTACGGTCTTTTTCCTTAACCTCACAGTAATAGTTGAGGCGGTATAATTCGCCGTATTTGAAACGGTTTTTGTGCTGTTCAAGCTTGGCCGTTCGCAGAATCTCTGCCAAAGTGTCACAGAAGTCCACTGTTCGGACTTTCCTACGTTTGGTAGCCCCTATCTCGGTTTTGTGCCTTGCGTTGTTGTAGCGCATACTACGACGCACCGTAAGGTACTGCTTTTCAAGATTTACGTCTTGCCAAGTTAGTCCACAGACTTCACCAATGCGAAGTCCTGTGTAGTACGCAATCTGTATCGGGAGCAGTGCGGGATTATCCTTTGCTTTCAGAAAATCCTCAAGCTTTAAGTACATTTCGTGAGTAAGTGTTGGAATGGAAGCAACTTCACAGTTATCATCCGAGAACAGTTCGTAATCATCCTTTTTGCCTCGCCATACCACGTACTGCATTGGATTAAAAGAAATCATCCGCTTGGGAAATACTGCAAAGCGGAACGCTCCCTGCAGAACAGCAGAGAACAATCGCAAGTACCCCTTGCTGAGTGCTTTCGATGTTGTACCGTCCGGATTCACTCCGCCAAAGCTGAGTTGATCCATAAAAGTCTGCAAATGGTCGGCTGTTACACTTTTCAGTTTTCGGTTCCCTATGGGGTATTGTTTTATACGGTTAACTGTGCCTTGGTAAGCCATCACCGTACCGTTGCTTAGATTGCCGGGTTTTAGTTCTTCTTCCACCCACATATCAAGTAACATACCCACTGTAGTATTTTCGGATTTCGCTACAAATTTCTTTGCTTCGTAGTCTTCCATTGCCTTGCGAAGCAGAGACTCTGTTTCACTCTTGCTTTCCGTACCTGCGAACTCTCGCTGTACCTGTCTGCCGCTTTCATCTTCTACATAAAAGCGGTAGTACCACTTTTTACCTTTTTTTCTGACAGATCCTTTTGCCATAATAAAACTCCTTTCTGTTGGCAAACGGAACTGTTGCAATGTGTACCTATATTATACCATTTTTTGAGCAAAATTGCAACAGTTCCTATGTGTTTTTTACCTGTCAGCTTACTGATTTTACGATATCTATATCGAGTAAATCAACGCCCTGATTTATCTTTAAAAACTCTGTTAACGCATCGGTTCTAATAATGTGTTTACGGCCTATGAGCAGCACGGGTATTTTGCGCTCGCTCACTAATAAACGCAATGTATTTCTTCCGATACCGGTATATTCAGCAGCTTCTTCAATAGTCATTGCAATTTTTTCTACCATTGGCGATCCTCCTTATTTTATTTACCTCCATTTCCGCCGGAGGCAAGCTTCAAAACATATAACATATAAATTCTCCTTACAGGCGGTGGCAGG
>JAZNAG010000146.1:0-1786 GCA_045586405.1 Acutalibacteraceae bacterium
GGCAAAAGCGGTTTGGGTAAAACGCATCTTTCCCTGGCGGTTGCCAACAAAATAATCGAAAAGGGATATAGCGTTATTTATGGCTCAGCACAAAACCTTATAAATGAGGTGAGCCGCGAATCCTTTGACCGTTCGGGTTCAACCGAAAAGATTGACAGCTTAACCTCCTGCGACCTGCTGATTTTAGACGATTTAGGCACTGAATTTGCAACGCAGCTCAGCGCATCAGTAGTTTATAACATTATAAACACTCGATTGCTCCGCGGACTTTCCACCATAATCAGCACTAACCTCAATTTCAAAGAAATAAGCGAATTTTATCACGACCGAATAACTTCACGACTTGTTGGCAGCTACACAATTTGCCCCTGCTTTGGAAATGATATAAGACAAATCAAATCGGTAAACAATTAAACAAACAAAACCGACGGAATCTAATGAACAAGTCCAGTAAAAACGGACAATAGAAAAAACCACCCCCTTATGGTAGAATTAAGAAACTACCATAAGGGGGAATTTTTATGTCAAGAGGATATGGATACATTAAGCAATTTGAAAATGAAATATTAGAAATGAAAAGTAGCGGGTTAACACAAAGAGAAATTGCAGATAAATTAGGCTTTAGTAAATATCAAATAAAAGAGTTTTTTCACAGATACAATAAAAGCCAAAGAAAACTTGCAGCAGGAATAGCAATCAAGCCTAAGGGCAGACCACGAAAAGACGGAACAGAATTACCACCATCAGTACAGCAATTAGGTAAACTCACACAACTACAATATGAGCTTGCAAGCAAGGAAAGATATATCAAAAGATTAGAGATGGAAAATGTATTATTGCGGGATTTTCTCTCGCTCACAGGAAGGAAGTGAGGACAAGCGTAAAATATATGGTAATCTACCGTCATAAAGATAAATACTCAATTAGTGAAATGTGTCGTTTCTTTGAGGTATCTCGAAGCGGATATTACGGTTATGTAGCACGAATGGATATACCTGCATGGGATTTACCGTTAGCGGAAAAAATACAAGAATGTCAAAACGAATGTAGTAAAACCTATGGATACCGCAGAGTACATATATGGCTTGAAAGAAAGGGTATTCACCGCAATCCAAAGACAGTATTAAGGGTTATGCAAAAATATGGCTTATTGTCGGTTATTAGACGGAAGAAATACCGCAACTATGGAGATTATCTGCATAAGTATCCCAACCTGTTAAACAGAGATTTCTCTGCCGAAAGACCCAATCAAAAGTGGGTTACGGATATTTCATACATACACACAAAGCAAGGTGTGTTGTATTTGTCGGTAATCAGAGATTTGTATGACAACAGTATTGTCTCCTATAAAACCGGAACTGAGCAGAACATAAACCTTGTTTTGAGTACAATTAAAGAAGCCAAGAAAAAAGAGAAGGTCACTGCAGAGTTACAGCTCCACAGCGACCAAGGCTTTCAATATACATCCACAGCATATTTTAAGCTAACTCAATCTTACGGCATAACGCCGTCAATGTCAAGACGTGGTAATCCGTATGACAATGCTTTAGCAGAAAATTTCTTTTCCATACTCAAAACAGAATGTATTTACCGAGTGAAACTTCAGACCTATGAGGAGGCGCGCCTCCTCATAGGTGAGTACATCCATTTCTACAATCACCAGCGCATTCAACTAAAAACAAAACTGACACCACTTGAAAAGCGATGCCAGTTCGTTGCATAAAATTTAATTTTAACTACCATAAAGGCGGTTTTTTGTACTGTCCGCACAAATTGGGGCAGTTCA
>JAZNAG010000147.1:0-36651 GCA_045586405.1 Acutalibacteraceae bacterium
TATCATTTGTCGGGTCAAAAGCAGTCTGGCCCGACATAGGCTCGCCAAGGCTTATAAAGGCATTTGTTTTAAACTGTGCGGATGTTACGTCGCCGTCATTTGCACTTATATACGGTATACTAAGGTCTGCTCCGTAAACATAAGCGTTTAAGCCAACAACATAAGTATTGGCAAAATTCAGGTTTGTACTATCAATAAGTAATTCATAAGACGGTTGTAGATTAAACCAATAGCCATTAGAAGCCCTGCTTATAATATACGCAAAACCACCTGCAGGAATGGTAACACCTTTTTTACTCTGATTTACTGCATAGTTTTCAGTTAAAACATAGCTTTGTTTGTCTGCATCATAGGTGAACACTGCCATAGCGTATCCGACAAAGCTTCCTTTTACTGAGTAAGCCTTACTACCATCTTCGGGTAAAAAGATTTGTGCTGTGCCGTCTAAAATATCAGCTTCATCACGCACAATCTTAGTAACCTTTAACTGGTTGGTAGCTTGCACTTCGGCTACAGTTATGCTGCTTATAACTATTTTGCTATAAGATTCAATCTTATAGCCTGTGTTAGAGCTGCCCGAAGCATCTGTAAAGCTTGTTTGTGTTGTGCTGATTTTCGGTCCGGTAGCACGAAGATAAAGACCTAAAACGGGTACGGCGTCGGTAAAATCGCCTGTGGTAATGGTTACCATAGTGCTTTTAGTACTACTTGAAGCCGCACTTAAACTTACTACGCTGTCTATTTTTGTTTCGGCAAAGGTTTTAAGGTCCTCACCTTGAGTGCTGGAAGCGGTTGCAAAACTGTTTTTCACACCACTGAAAACATCAATATAAGACTGCGTGGTAGCGTTTCCGTGCGACGGATAGCTGTAATTTATTGTGATACGATATTTTGTATTTGCCTTTGGCACAAAAGCACTGCCGTCAGCATTGGTTATAATAAGCGGTGTTCTTTGACCCCAAGAGCTTGTATTACTTGCGTAAACATTACCGTACTTGTCAGTACCTGCCGAATTATAACCGGTAGAGTAAACAGTTACACCGCCGTTTGTATATTCCTTGGTAGCCCAGCCTTTATTAACAATACCGGTCTTATAAACGCCGTCTATAAAATAACCGTAGTTAATATCGTGGTTGTTTAAGCTATATTTAGTTAAATCAAGGGTAAAGGTAGGCGAATAAGCAACATATTTTGCATATAAGTTTGCTGTCCCACCCGGGGTTCCTAAGTTTATACTGCTGCCTGCCGGCTGTGTAAGAGCAGAATCCGTATACCAGCCTACAAAATAGCAGCCCGGCTTAGCAGGTGCATTATAATCTATATTATAGGTAGCCGCGTCGGTTAATACTCCGTAAATAATAGTTGTTCCATCGTAATATTTAACATTACAGTTATCATAGATATTATCGTTATTATCATCGTTATTACCGTCACCGAACAATCCAAGTCCGGGTACATATAACATGCTGTCGTCCTTACCCACAGTTATGTTGTCTGCAGAAACAGAAACTGCTGTTACTGAAAAAATAAGTACTAAAGCCAAGAAAATGCTAATAATTTTCCTCATGCCGATATCCTCCTTTTTAGCGATTATACCATACATATTAAAACTTCGCAACACTTTCCTTTACAAAAAATCAGTCCCGACAAGATTGTTTGTCGGGACTGATTACTTAAAATAAATTTACTGCTATATTAAAAATCTTCTTGAGTTTTAAAATCTTCGCCGTCAGCAGGATTTTGATATAGTCTGATATAGTCAAGAGTATAGTTCATCTCATCATTGAAATTATCCTTTGTAAAGTAGAAGCCTGTATCATTTTCGCTTGTATACAAGCCGCTTGATAAAATTACAAAGTGATAATCGTGGAAGCCGCCCATACCGGGAACTACCGTAGTATCAAAATCGTCCTCTTCCTTAATGCTTGTAGAAGCATAGCATACGCCGTCAATATAGAACTTCATTTCGTTTTCGTTCCACTCAAAACCGTAGGTATGCCAATCAAGTGCGGTAGCATTGTCCGCAAAGGAATAAGCCTTAAAGTACTTAGCAGAATGCGGTCTGCCGCCCTCTGAAGCGGGACGCCATGGACCCCATTTATGTATTGTTGGGCTAAGGGTAGTAGTACTACCAAACACTTCAAAAATATCTATTTCGGAGAAGTGGTCAAAATACTCTTTTGCTTTTCCTTCACTTTGCATCCAGAATGAAGGCCAAATGCCCTTATAGAAAGGAACCTTTGCACGCATTTCAAGATAACCGTACTTGTATTCAAGCTTGCCATAGGTGCTTAGTACCGAGCTTGAGAACACGCGATTATCATTGGCAGCAGTAGGCTTTGTAACAATTGACATTGTGCCGTTTTCAAAACGAATATTGCTTCCGTCGTTAGTATAGTTTCCTAAAGCATTATCGGTTACAATGGTCGAGTAATCAAATCCGGTGCTATCAACAGTAGTATCGGTTGTAAATTCATTACTCCAAACAAGCTGACGGTCACCGATTATGCTATAAAGCTGCTTCCATTCGGATGATTCTGATTCAATTTTTTCGGTATTGTAAACAACTTGGTCACCTAAAACATACTCAACCTGCCCACCGATATTTAACTTTAAGTACGGACGGAAAGCTATATCTTTCTGTCTTGCAACACCAACAATCTCGGTTATATAATTACTATAGGTTAACATACCGTTTGTGCCATCATAATCCCAGCACCTAGTGAAATCTCTAGTCTTTGCAACGGTTATAGCATTATGGTTCATATTTTCTATAGTTAACTCAACATTTTGGCTTGCACTCTTAATCAAAATACCGCGTTCAACTAATGTTACATTTTGACCCTTATGTGTAATTGTGCCGTCGTCATTAACCTTGTACTTAAAGTAAACGCGCAATGCCTGTTCTTTATTGTCCTGCGCAAATGCATCGGGTGTTAGAACCGATGCGCCGCCGCTAAATAGCTTAGCGCTATCGTTTGTTGGGTCAAAAGCAGTTTTACCTTCAACAGATGTGCCAATGCTTATAAAGGCATTAGTCATAAACTCTGCTGATGTAACAATTTTGTCGTTAGCACTAATATAAGGTATATTAAAATCTGCTTCGTAAACATAAGCATTAGAACCAACGATTTGAGCATTAGCAGAATCCTGATTTCCGGTACCTGTAATTAATTCATAAGATGCCTGTAGGTTAGCCCAATAACCGTTTGAAGCCTTGTTTATAATGTACGCAAAGCCACCTGCAGGAATGGTAATACCTTTTTTACTAGCATTTGCTGCATAGTTTGCTGTTAAAACATAGCTTTGTTTGTCAGCATCATAGCTAAACACTGCCATAGAGTATCCGGTAAAGTTTCCATTTACTGAATAAGCCTGGCTACCATCTTGGGGTAAAAAGATCTGTGCTGTGCCGGCTAAGATATCAGCTTCATCACGCACAATTTGAGTAACCTTTAACTGGTTGGTAGCTTCAGCCTCGGTAATGGTTATGCTGCTTATAACTATTTTGCTAAAAGCTTCAACCTTGTAGCCTGTTTTTGGATTGCCCGAAGCATCGGTAAAACTTGTTTCTGTTGAGCTTATTTTTGCACCGCCTGAACGAAGATAAAGTCCTAAAGCGGGTACAGCGTCTGTGAAATCGCCTGTGGTAATGGTTACCATAGTGCTTTTTGTACCACTTACAGCCGCACTTAAAGTTACTGCACTTTCTACCTTTGTTTCGGCAAGATTAACAAGATCTGTACCTTTAGCGTCAGAAGTGGTTGCGTAATCATACTTCACACCACTGAAAACATCAATATAAGATTTGTCGGTATCTTTTCCGTGCGCAGGATAGCTGTAATTTATTGTGATATTATATTTTGTATTTGCCTTCGGCACAAAAGCACTGCCGTCAGCATTGGTTATAATAAGCGGCGCTCTTTGACCCCAAGAGCCCGGTGTAGTATTGACACCGGTTATGTATGTATCTCCGTTATTGGCAGCAACTCTAGTGCCATCAGTACCGGCTGAGTATACAGTCACACCGCTATTTGTGTACTGCTTGGTAGCCCAACCTTTATTAACAATACCGGTCGTATAAACGCCGTCTATAAAATAACCGTAGTTAACAAAGTTGTTATATAGATTATATTTAGTTAAATCAATTGTAAAAACAGACGAATAAGGAACATACTTAGCATATAAGTTTACCGCCTCGCCATCACCTAAACCTTGTAGGTTTATGCTACCGCTTGCAAGCTGTGTAACAGCAGCATTAGTATACCAACATGTAAAGTAGTATCCCTCTTTAGCAGGGGCATTATAGTCTATAGTATATGTATCACCGGCAGCACTTGCTGTTTTAATAAGAGTTGTTCCGTCATAATATTTAACAGCTTTGCCAAACAATCCAAGCTCAGGCAAGTTTAAAACGCTGTCGTCCTCACCTTCGGTTTCGGGCTCGCCAACTATAATATCATCTTTTATTTCGGGGTCTTCGTTTATTTCGGGGTCTTCGGAGTCGTCAACCCTCAAAGAAAATACGGTGCCTATTGTGCTTTCGGGTGCACTACGATTACCCGAGGTGCCGAAATAAAATGCACCGTCATAATAACAGAACGACTTAATAAAGGTTGAGAAATCTAAACTATATACAAGCTCAAAATTGGTTAAATCGGTGGTTTTATATAGGTTAGATGTATAAACACTGCCTGATTTTGTGTATGCAGAAACGTAAAATTCATTATTTATTGCCTTTACACATGTAACATTTCCGTTATTAGGCAAAGTAGCGGTATTAAAGGTAGTTAAGTCGGTGGTGTACATTAACTTATTGCTTGTATTGGAAGAGCAAAAAGCAAATGTATTGCCAATGGTAGCATCAAACGCGCCTGTTATATCATTGGTTACAAGCCCGCTATGGCCACTTCCAAAGTAAGTAAATACATTGTTTGCTTTATCAAGTTTGTAAAAACCGTCATAAGTAGTGCTTGTTGCATTTACAATTTTTAAAGTAGCATAAATATTGCCGCCAAATTCAAATATGTTATACACACGAGCAAATTCGCTACCACTTGGGGTAACGTTGCTACCGTTATATTTCATATAAATAGGGTTATAGGTAGTTCCTCCGTCGCTGCTGGCAAAAACCCTACCCGGACCATTTTGTTGAAAACCATAGCCGGCATATATTATACCGTCTTTAACAAGCACGTCAAAGGTATGAACAGCGGCGGAAAAACCGTTAACCTCTTGCCAAGCGGTTTTGCCATCATAACTGTAAATATATCCGGCACGGTTGTTAGCGGGTATATAAAGTTTACCGTCTGCTTTTATAAAACGGGACATTTGGTGTTCATAAAAAGACGCCTCTTTAGTCCAACCATTTTGCGCGGTATAACTAAGTAAGGGCACACCACCGTTAATTGCCTCATTCATGTTAATAGCATAGTTACCGCCGCCAATATATATACGGCCGCCGTATTCTTCAATATCCCATACCGAACGGGCAAACAAACGCTCTGCCGTTTGACTGTCGGATATATAGGTTTGCATGGGGATTCCTAAATTGGTTAGGATGGGCAAAGTATCGGTTTCGGTATCAGCAGCAACAGGCACCGCTGTTACTGAAAAAATCAATACTAATGCCAACAAAATACTAATAATTTTTTTCATGCGAACACTCTCCTTTTTAGCGATTATACCATATACGCGCCTATTTTGCAACAGTTTTTATACAAAATACATAAAAATAAAATGACACTTTCAATTTATGAAAGTGTCATAGTGGGTTACATACTTTAAAAATCACCTATCTCAAAAAGAGAAAGTTCTTTTACTATTATGAGATAGGTATGCTCAGTTTTTTACAAAACACACAATTATTTATCAAATTTAGCTTTGATTTGTTCGTTAATTCTTGCGTCCATTTTAGGAATAAGTTTTAAGTCTTCTTCTTTTACACTTATTTCTGCAATGTCGTCCTTTTCGCCATACTGTGGGAAATTGACAAGCCAGGTTTCGTTTGAATTATCTTCAAGGCAAATCCAACCCTGCATCCCTTTATGAACGCCATCTTTAGCATATTTATCTTTTTCAACTATTACTTCTACACAATCCATCATTTTCATATTATTTACCTCCTAACGGTGTAGTTAATT
Source organism: Acutalibacteraceae bacterium (assembly GCA_045586405.1). Lineage (GTDB taxonomy): Bacteria > Bacillota > Clostridia > Oscillospirales > Acutalibacteraceae > SIG607. Next base: position 6,144 of record JAZNAG010000147.1, read on the forward strand.
GGATATGTCCATTTGGATAAACCATCCATCCGGTTATAAAAGACACTTTGTCACCAGTATCTTTTCGAGCAATTTCTATTTTGATACTTAATCGTTGTCCTTTGTCATTAAGTTTGCCTAATGTATAGTCGCCATTGATATATTTCTCTAAAGCCTGTTTTTCAATTTCCGCTTTTAGATATTTCGAATCTTCAACCGAATAACCCCAAGATTTAAAAAGTTTATCTTTTCCGTGTCCGTATTCACCCTTGGTATCAAATAGATATGGGTCAAATTTACTATAAGCGCTATCGGATGAACTTTTGGTTAATACATCATTATATGAAATATCTTCTAATATACAATGACAAAATGGATGATGCGGCCATTTTGGCTTTTTGTCATTTAAGAACCAACAACCATCAAGCATTAAACATTCCGGACAATGCTTGTCGCTTAAATTACGATGTATCCATTTTTCCCATATTGGTGCTGTCGGTGTTTTCTCACCCCACACTCCAGCGGAAAATAATTCATTTAAAAATCCCATTTGTATAATACTCCTTTCTTTTTAATTTTTCAAGAATATTATACATATAACAAAACCGACATTCACCGACATCTTTTAGAAAATTGCAATTTTACATTTATAACATAAATCATTTTTAAAAGAATTGAGGCACCTTCCTTACGGAGGGTGCCTCAATCGAGCCTTATTGTTTTATCTTACATTAAAAGAAGTGTTATTAAAGCGAATATTATCAGCATGCATAATATTCATTGGGTGGTGGTCAACGTCATGGAGGTTGTGACGAATAGCGCCGTGGTATATTTTGTCGGGGAATTCATCACCATTTGTCAGGGTAAAGGAACAGTTGTTAAATTCAATATCACGAATGTGATTTTCTGCTTTACCTGTTATCCATAAAAACTGAGGACCGCTGCAAATTATATTATTGAAGAAAAGTTTTCTGATAGAATTCATCTTTACGTCGGGATTTTTGTCAACGTCAATGTTGATAGGGGTAGAGAAGGTCTTATCCATAATAATATTGTTAAAGGTCATATTTTCAATAAGTGTTTCCTCTCTGCCTGTATCTGTGCTGTTTTGTCTATACGGCAAACAAAAATCAATGCCGCAAGAACAGTCGGTCATCACAATATTAGAAAAGGTGCAGTTTCTGATTATACCGTCATTTATCCAACCTATACGAATTGCCGTAGTATAGCTTGTTAAATTGCAGTTAGTAACCGTTACTTTTTCGCAAACCTTGTTTTCGGGTAGAGAAACGTTATTTGCACGAACGATTATACAGTCGTCACCGCAAGAAATATCACAGTTGGAAATAGTAACGTTGCGGCTTGAGTTTATGTGAATACCGTCATTGTTTGGATATTCAACCTCTGCGAAAATTTTAACCTTATCAAAGGTGACAAAGTCGCAATCGTGAATCCAATAAGACCAACCGGCAGGCTGATTTACCATAGTAATGTCTTCAACCTTAACATTTTTGCATCCCGTAAAGAAAACAGCACGGGGCGGAGTAGGACGGCTTAAATCACGAACAAATTTACGGTGTGGATTTTCAGTATCGTTTACCACAAAGGTTTTGCCGTTGCAGTCAATTTTTCCTAAGCCTGTAAGCGCAATATTTTCTTTATTTTCAGCAAAAATAAGACAGGCATTTCTGAAACGGGGAAGCCGAGCAGTATTGACATGCGTTGTTTGCTGTTCAGGATAATCGTTACAGTCGGGTGAGCCCAGAAGTGTGGCATCTGATGCAATATGTATTTCCACATTGCTTTTGTACCTTATTGTACCCGTCATATAAATGCCGTCCTCAATAAGCACTCTGCCGCCTTTTTCACCTACGGTATCAATGGCTTTTTGAATAGCCGAAGTATTAAGGGTTACACCGTCACCAACAGCACCGAAATCTTTAATGTTAGCTATCATTTTTATCACCCCTTAATCGTATTATATATATAATACTCAACCAATACAATGGACATTTATGTATATTTTAATATAATATTGAACTTAAACGACTTTTGTGGTAGAATGTCTTTAAAGGTGGGATAATATATGATCATTGATACCAATGAGCCAATAAACGCTATATGCTACGGCAGGGTAAGTCAGGATAAAAAGCCGTGGCATAACGGAAGACGACTTAATACCCATATGTTTGTGGTTCTGGAAAAAGGTTTTCTTAAAATGCAGGTAGAAAAAACCGTATACGATATGCAAAAAGGTGATATACTTCTTATTCCGCAAAACACCTTTTACCGTCCCATTGAGGTTAAGGAGATAAGTTATTATTTTCTGCACTTTTCGGCAGAAATTGCAAATGAAAAAGAAGCACCGCTTCATATGCGCTTTAACCCGCGGCTGCCTGATGGAGAGTTTGAGTTTTTCTATTGGGGTGGACACAGTAACATTAAAATAAATACCCTGAGCCATACTGCCGATAATGATGCGGTCCGTAAAATATTAAACAAAATCGCCTCTTTGAATATAAAAACAAACGAGCAGAAATTACTGCTCGACTGTTTTGTAAGGGAGCTTATAGTAACTATATCACAGCAAAATGCGGGTGGAGAAAAGATAAGTTACAATATGGCTAAAATTATAAGGTATATAGACAGTAATTATTTTGAGGATATTACTCTTTCGTCACTATCACGGGAATTCGGCTTTTCACAGTCGTATATAGCAAGGCTTTTTAAATGTGAACTTGGCACTACGTCGGTTAGTTATATAAACCACACCAGAATAATAAATGCTTGTCGATTACTTCTTTGCAGCGGAAAAACGGTGGGGGAAATAAGTGAAGAGGTAGGTTTTAAAGACCAGTATTATTTTACAAGGGTTTTCAATTCTTTTATGAAAATGACACCGTCACAGTACCGAAAAAGCCGTATATTAACATAAAAAGCAGTACGCCGGGCGTACTGCTTTTACTTAACTTTGCAAAGATTTGAGATTATAGAACTCGCCTTTTTTAGCCATCAGTTCTTCAAATGTTCCGAATTCAACGCATTCGCCCTCTTTGAGCACTGCAATTTTATCGGCATTTCTGATAGTGGACAGTCGGTGAGCCACTATAAATGTGGTGCGGCTGCTGGTAAGGTTGTCTATGGCTTTTTGTATTTCGGCTTCTGATACGCTGTCAAGGGCACTGGTGGCTTCGTCAAATATAATAACCTTGGGATCGCGAATCAGTGCACGGGCTATGGCAATTCTCTGCTTTTGACCGCCCGACAGCTTATCACCGTGTTCACCGATATTTGTATTTATGCCCTTTGGAAGTTTATCAATAACACTTCTCAGCTGTGCCGCGTCAATAATTTCTTCTAAGCGCTCTTTTGAAATATGGGGATTTCCGTAGGTTATGTTATCCTTTACTGTTCCCGAAAACAACACTGTTTTTTGCGGAACTACCGATAAAAAACGGCGGTAACTGGGCAGGTCAATTTCCTTTATATCCTTGCCGTCTATAAGAAGTTTACCGGACTTGGTTTTGTAAAAGCCTGTTACAAGGTTCATAATGGTACTTTTGCCTGAACCCGATTCACCCACAAGGGCTATGGTTTCGCCTTTGTTCACCTTAAGGTTGAAATCGTGGATAACGGGGGTGCGTCTTGAATATTGGAAGTTGATGTTTTTAAATTCATATACGCCTTCAAGCTCTTTAATTTTTTCTTTGCCGGTATTGTCTTCTATATCACCGGCGCAAAGTATTTCGCCAATGGATTTTACCGACTCAAGACCTTTGGTAAGCATTGGCAGTGTCAAAATGATACCATTTAAGTGACCGAGTAAAGTGGCGAAGTATGATTGATACATAGCAATATCGCCGATTTCGGTAATAGTACCTCTAATAAATAGCCAAGCGGTGAAGAAAAGACAGACAACCTGTGAAAAGGAAACAAGCGCCCATATAGCAGAGTTAAAAAGACTTTGCACAAAGTCAAGCTTATAACCTTTATTTGCCGCAGTGGTTATTTCACCCGTTATTTTTTTAATTTCCACATTCTCAAGTGCGTGGGCGCGGGTGACCGGTACAAGCTCTATCATATTTATAACGCTTGATGAAGTGTTTTCAATAGTTTTGCGGAATTCCTCGTTATTTTTTCTAAGCGGTTTTCTGAATTTATTAAGCAGTAGTGCAAACAGGGGTACGCAAATCAAAAACATAAAGAAGACAGGTAAGCTTTTTGTCAGCACAATAATAAGGGTAATGGCAGTGTTTGAAAAAATGCGCATAATAATGGTAAACATCTGTGAAGAAAGCATTTCAACATTTTCAACATCACGCATTACCTTAGACTGAATTTTACCCGTAGGCATTTCTTTGTGAAAACCAATGGATAACTGCTGAAGTTTTCGAATCATAGCGCCGCGCAGTCCTGCTTCAACACGTCTTTTTGCTTTGCTGAAGAACCTTATATGAAGCATATGGGTGGGTATGTGCTGAATGTAGGCAATAGCGGCAATAGCAAAGTCGATAACAAGCCTTACACCATACCCCTCGGGCCTTGTTGCAACAGTTGTAATAACGTCAGCGGTAATCAGCGGTAAAATCCATTCAGGCAGAGATTTTATTATAAAAAACAAATACGAGAAAAACAGGTTCTTGTAGTCACCTTTATAAAGACCAAAAAGGATACGAAGGCCTTTTCCGTTATATTTACGGTAACATTCAATGAACTGTTCTTCTCGCTTTAAAATTTCCGAATTGTTTAAAAGCTTTTTTGATTTGTTTTTACGACTCATACAAATCACACTCCTAAAAGGAAAAAGAAACGTATTCAGTTGTTTATGCCTCAAAAAAAGACTGCCTATGATAAAGCAAACTTATTGCTTCAAGGACTTTATACCACAGCAAAAAACAAAAGTCAACCCCTTTTTGAGAAAAAATAAAAAACCCCGAAAAATCGGGGCTTTTATTAGTAAATTATGCCGTAAATCAGCAAAGCGTAGCCGTTATTTGCCGACCTTATTATTATTTCTTTAATCGTATTGTCAATGTCTGTTTCTATCTCTTTTCGGTTTATAACGTACTTTTCAGAATTTTTCTCATAGCCGAAATAAGCAAAGGTGTCAGAGTTTTCTGCAACAGGGTTTATCTGTGACGACCATTTTGTAGTGAAAACCGTGGTAACGTCAATACCGTTTTTAAAGGTATAGCTTTGCTTTTCGCCGCTCTCATATAAAACTTCAAGGGTGGCAACGTCTTCGCCGTACTGATCGGAAAGGGGATATCCCTTGCCGAAACCTACAAGACCGATAATATTTAGCTTATCGGTGATAATGTCGCACTTAATTTTATATTCATCGTTGTTATTTACAAGCAACGGAACATTGTTAAGAGGCGCAACATCACAAAGCACAGGACCTTTTATAAGCCTTCTTGGACGCATGGTCGGGCCTTCATCGTAATTTTTAACGAATTCTTCAAAACCGCTTTTTGTGTCATCACTTAAAAGGTTTTTGCCATAGAGCTCTGATTTTGGCTCGTACCAGAAGGGGTATTCCACCGCCTTTTTACCGATTCTCTTTATGCCCTTGCAGAAGGTATCGTAAATTAAAGTGGGATTTCGGTATCGGTCCACAAGCCCTTCATGAAGAAGACCGTCAACCACCGAGGCATCGTGGCGGTTAAAATCGTTAAGCTCTGCCCAAAACCAAAAGCTTGCACCTGCCAAGGCGCCGTGGTCATCGGCATACATATAAAGCTTATTGATTTCACTTAAAAACTCAGACAAAAGTTTAGGATTATTATATAAGAAATGACCTCCCCATTCGGTAAAGAAAAGGGGTTTGTCATTTAGTATTTTGGCTGACTTTGCAGCACGTTCAAAGGTTTGAGAATAAGGGTGCATAGTGTAAAAATCAAAACCGCAAAGGTTATAATACTTCAGAGTATCCTCATCACTCATACAGTTGGCACCCGAAACCATACGGGTAGGATCGTTTTCTTTACAAACCTTGGCGCTGTCTATTAAGAATTTTTCGGTGAAACGGCACTCGTTAAAGCAGAGCCAAAAAGCTACGCAGGGGTGGTTTCTGTCACGGATAACGGTTCTTTTCAGCACCTCAATGCTACTCTCATGAATAGCGGGGTTGCTTGTGTCAGACCACCAAAGCCCCGGCTCTTCCGATACAAAAAGACCGATTTCGTCGGCTATATCAAGAGTCTTTTCGCTGTGGGGATAGTGAACAAGGCGCACAAAGTTACAGCCTGTATTTTTTATTTGCTGTAAATCACTGCGAATTTGCTCTTCGGTAGGACAGTGACCGCTGTCACCGTACATTTCGTGTTTGCAAACACCCTTTAAAAATTCGTATTTACCGTTTATTTTAAATCTGTGCTTATCACAGCTTATTTCACGAAAGCCAATATTACAGTTATAGGTATCACATATTATGCCGTTACACAGTAATGTAACCTCTAACCTGTATAAATTCGGATTTTCGGGTGACCATAAAATGATGTTTTCTATTTTTTGTTCTATGTAATTATTATTTGCAGGCTGTATATACTCTGTGACAAGAGTATCACCGTAAAACAGTTTAATGTTAAATTCGCTGTTCTCGTGAATGGAGCATTTTGTTTCTGCCGTAAACAGAGCAGAAGAATAATTATCGGTTAAAATATAATGAGCAAAAACATCTTCAATATGGTTTTCGCATTTAAACAGAACAGTTACGCCTCTTATTATACCGCCGAAATTTTCCCAACCGGCTGTGGGACCGAACTCGGCATTTATATCTTCAAGCTCTACAAGTAGATTATTTTCTTCTTCTTTTGCAATATCGGTTATATCAAAAGAGTATTTGCAGTAGGGAAGCATACTGCCAAGAAAAACTTCGTTAAGAAAAACCTTTGCGGAGTAGGTTATTGCATCAAAATTAAGATACACTTTATCGGCGGTGTACTCTAAATCGAAAGTTTTCTCGCATTCGCTGTGTCCCACGGCGAGACGGGAAAAAGGAACCGATATTTCTCTCTTTTTTCCTTTGCCTATACGGTAATTCCAAATTCCGTTTAAAGACTGAAATTTGTTCATGGCTTTCCTCCGCATTTTTACAGTCGTTGCTTATTTTTTGGTAAAGCTTTTAATGGCATTTATGGTTGTGTCGCTTAAGTCGTGCTCCATTTTGCAGGCATCAAATGTGGCAGTTTCTTTGTCAACACCGAGTTTTATGAGAAATTCTGTCAAAATGGTGTGGCGCTCGTAAATTCGTTCTGCTACCTCTACGCCTTCTTCGGTAAGAAATAAAAATCCGTCTTTATCGGTGACAACAAAGCCGCCTTTTTTAAGCAGACCGACTGCACGGCTGACACTGGGCTTTGAAAAGCCCATATACTCACATACATCTATTGAGCGAACGGTATTGCTTTTTTTTGATAAAACGTAAATGGATTCAAGATACATCTCGCCTGATTCCTGTAAACGCATAAAGCACCTCCGAATTAATTTATACATTATTAAAAATATACCACAGAAGGTATAAAAATGCAAGTTATTATACATTATATATATTATGGGTATAAAAAGAGACGGGCGGAAAAATTAAATAATAAATTGACAAAGATACCCTTTAAGTGTATAATATTTAATAAGAAGCTGGTATGGAGATGCAGATGTGGAAAAATATGTAATTGAGGGCGGAAAAGCTTTACACGGCGAAGTACATATAAGCGGCGCAAAAAATGCGGCCGTGGCGATTCTTCCTGCCGTTTTGTTGGCTGAAAGCCCCTGCATTGTTGAAAATCTGCCGGATATATCTGACGTTGACCTTATTTTAAAAACCATGACAAAGCTTGGTGCAAAGGTCAAAAGAATTGATAATCAGTCTGTTGAAATTGATCCTTCGGCGGTTAATTCTTATATAGTTACTAAAGATATGAGCAGCGGTATGCGTGCTTCAAGCTATTTTTTAGGTGCTTTACTTGGCAGAATGAACAAGGCAAAGGTGGCGCCTCCCGGTGGCTGTGATTTTGGTGTAAGACCTATTGACCAGCACATAAAAGGCTTTGAGGCTATGGGTGCCGTTGTTTCTTGTGAAAAGGATATGGTTGTTTGCAAGGCGGACGAGCTTCGCGGCAATTATATCTATCTTGATATGGTAACTGTTGGTGCTACCATAAATATTATGCTTGCCGCCGTTAAGGCAAAGGGTATGACCGTTATTGAAAATGCGGCAAGAGAGCCTCATATAGTAGATCTTGCTAACTTTTTAAACAGTATGGGCGCGAATATAATGGGTGCAGGTACCAGCGTTATTAAAATCCGCGGTGTTGAAAAACTGTACGGCGCTTCTTACCACATTATTCCCGACCAGATAGAAGCAGGTACCTATATGGTTGCCGCTGCCGCTACCTGTGGCGATGTTACAATAACTAACGTTACTCCAAAGCATCTTGAGTCTATTATTGCAAAACTTGCAGAAGCCGGCGCCTCGGTTACACAGTATGATGAAGCTGTAAGAATTAAAATGGATAAAAGACCGAGAAGGTGTCAGGTAAAGACAATGCCTCATCCCGGTTTTCCTACCGATATGCAGCCTCAGATAGCAACATTTCTTTCTGTTGCAGAGGGAGAGAGCATAGTAACCGAAGGTGTATGGGACAACCGTTTCCGCTATGTTGATGAGCTTAAAAAGATGGGCGCAGAAATTCGTGTAGAGGGTAAAAGAGCGATAATAACAGGTAAAGAAGCTCTTTCACCCGCAACGGTAAACGCTACCGACCTTCGTGCAGGTGCGGCTATGGTAATTGCCGGTCTTATGACCAAGGGAAAAACAACGGTTCAGGACATTATGTATATTGACCGTGGTTATGAAGGCCTTGTTGAAAAGCTTACAAATCTGGGCGCATCAATACGCCGCGTTTCAGAGTAGCGTGTATATTATATATATGTAAGGTAAAATGAAATGGCAAAATTCTGTTCACTGTTTAGCGGCAGTAAAGCTAACTGCACATATATAAGCGGTTCCGGCGGCGCTGTACTTGTTGATGCCGGTGCTTCCTGCAAGGCTATTTTAAAGGCAATTGAAGAAATAAACGAAAACACCGAAAATATAAGGGCTATACTTATTACTCATACTCATAGCGACCATATAAAAGGGCTTAAAGGACTTAGCAAAAAGCTGAATGTTCCCGTAATGGCTTCAAAGGTCACAATAGACGGTCTTCTCAAATTTGGTGAGGTAAGTGATGATATTCAGCTTGTCGCTATTGAAAACAGTATTGAAACCGATTTCGGAAAAGTAGTAAGGTTTGATACTATGCACGACAGCCCCGGTTCCAGCGGTTACAGTATAGTTCTTCCCGATGAGAATAAAATTTCGGTTTGTACCGACCTTGGTATTGTAACCGAGCAGGTGAGAAAAGAAATTTCCGGCAGCAACCTTATACTTATAGAGTCTAACCACGATTTGCGTATGCTGCAGAACGGTCCTTATCCGCCTGAACTGAAAATCAGAATAGCAGGGGAGAGAGGGCATCTTTCCAACTCTGCCTGTGCTGCCGAATTACCGTATCTTTTAAAGAGCGGTACAACTCGTTTTGTACTTGGACATATAAGTGAAAATAATAACCTTCCTGCTTTGGCGCTTCGTACAAATCAGGCTTCGCTGATGGATGTGGGCGCTAAAGATAAAACCGATTATCTTATGTTCTGCGCCGCTAAAGAAAACCGCGAAGTTATATATATTTAAAAAAACATAAAAAAAGGCTTGACTGAGGTTTACAAGTGTGATATAATCGTTGTACCTCTTAGGAGTCTTTTTTTTTGTGTGGACTCTGTTCTGACAAGGCCTAAAAGGCGTAATGTGTGCTTCTTTCCGTCAGGCGACATAAGACGGAAGGTACGCTTAAAGGCTAAACTGAGGGAGGCGTTTACTGCAATTTTGCAGCAAAAATATATTTCCGTAAAGCGGGAGGTGCCGTTATGAGAGTTAAAATCACACTTGCTTGTACTGAATGCAAGCAGCGCAATTACAACACAATGAAAAATAAGAAAAATGATCCCGACAGACTTGAAATGAACAAATATTGCAAGTTCTGCAGAAAGCACACCGTTCATAAGGAAACCAAATAAGGAGAGCTTGATATGATTAAATTTTTCAATAAAGCTTGTCAGGTTTTGGCAGTAGCTGCCGGCCTTGCTACTTTGGTTTTCTTCTTCTTAAATTTTGTAAAGTACAATATGGCAGACGGTAATTCTGTTAATGCCAGTGCATTCCAGCTCGGTTTTGGTGCCGAACTGTACAACGGTCTTAATGTTGCGAAGAGTGCTAAAATACTCTTTAACATTCTGGTTACCATTTTTGCTCTGGTTACTTCAGTATTAACCTTCTTCTCAAAGTCAAACGTGCTTAAATATGTTTCTACCGCCGCTTCGGCAGTAGTTGCAATATTTATGCTGGTGGTTGCACTGGGTAATCCCGTTGCTTTCATCGATGCACGTCCCTTTGCAGTTAACAGTATTGTATATACTCCTTTTGTACTCATTACATCTATTGCTATGTTTGTGGCTACCGCAGCCGGCGTTGGACATTTTCTTTTAAGCGATTATATCGATGTTCTTCAGTCCAAAGGTGCGAAGAAGCCCCTTCTTAAGCGTATTTGGCAGTTCTTTAAGGACTATAAGAGCGAAACCAAAAAGATAGTATGGCCCGGTTTTAAAGAGGTTCTCAAAAACACCGGTATTGTACTTGTTATGTTTGTTGCTATCGGCATAATTATTTGGCTTGTAGACTTTGGTCTCACCGCATTACTTAAGCTTATCTGGTAATAGGAGGCAAGTTTATGTCTGAATCACAAGCAAAATGGTATGTAGTACAGACTATGTCCGGTTATGAAAATAAGGTTGCTACCGACCTTGCAACTATGGTTGAAAACCGTAAGATGCAGGATTTAATTGTGGACATTAAAATCCCTACCGAAAAGGTAACAGAGGTAAAGGATGATAAGGTTCGCGAGGTAGAACGTAAAATTTTCCCCGGATATGTTCTTATTAAAATGATCGTTACCAACGATTCCTGGTACGTTGTTCGTAATATTCACGGCTGTACCGGATTTGTAGGTCCCGAATCTAAACCGGTTCCTCTGACTGATGAAGAGGTGGCTTCACTAGGTGTTGAAAAACACACCGTTGAGGTTGGCTACAATGTGGGTGACCGCGTTGTTATCGTCAGCGGACCTCTTAAAGATTTCGCAGGCGTTGTTAAAGAAATAAATGTCGCAGATAACAGCGTTAGCGTAGGTATCGACGCTTTCGGCAGAGAAACAATTGCCGAGCTCGAATTAGACCAGATAGTTCTGGCAGACTAAAACAAATAATAATACGGTTAAACCGTTTATTATGCGGCGAATGCCGCTGACACAGTTTTGTGTCGTTAGTGGGAGGAACATAAATCTATTTAAAATGTTCCGCCAAGTGTAATAAACACTGTTACCACAATTTTGGAGGTGCAAACAATGGCTCAAAAAATTATAGGCTACATCAAACTGCAGATCCCCGCAGGTAAAGCAACACCGGCTCCTCCGGTAGGTCCTGCACTCGGTCAGCATGGTGTAAACATTATGGCTTTCACCAAGGAGTTCAACGAACGCACAAAGAATGATATGGGACTTATCATCCCTGTTGTAATTACTGTTTACGCAGACCATTCTTTCAGCTTCATAACCAAGACTCCTCCTGCTGCTGTTCTTATCAAGAAGGCTTGCGGAATTGAAACCGCATCCGGCACACCTAACAAAACTAAGGTTGCAAAGATAACCAGCGAGCAGATTAAGAAAATCGCAGAAACAAAAATGCCCGACCTTAACGCTGCAAGCGTAGAAGCTGCTATGAGTATGATAGCAGGTACTGCACGCAGCATGGGTATCGAAGTAGTCGATTGATTCTCTCTCGTGGGAGGAAATTTCCGATTTAACCACTTATTGGGAGGTAAAATAAAGTGAAACACAGTAAAAAATATTTAGCAAGCGCTCAGCTTATCGAACCCGGTAAGCTTTATGACGCTGAAGAAGCAGTTGCAATGGTTGTAAAGACCGCTGCTGCAAAATTTGATGAAACAGTAGAAATTCATGTACGCCTCGGTGTTGACTCTCGTCACGCTGACCAGCAGGTACGTGGCGCAGTTGTTCTTCCTAACGGAACCGGTAAAACTGTACGCGTTCTCGTTCTTGCAAAGGGCGACAAGGCTGACGCTGCAACCGCTGCAGGTGCAGATTTCGTTGGCGCAGAAGATATGGTAACCAAGATTCAGTCTGAAAACTGGCTTGATTTCGATGTAGTTATTGCTACACCCGATATGATGGGCCTTGTTGGTCGTCTTGGTAAGGTTCTTGGCCCCCGTGGTCTTATGCCTTCTCCTAAGGCCGGTACTGTTACTCCTGACGTTGCTAAGGCTGTAACCGAAGCAAAAGCAGGTAAAATCGAGTATCGTCTTGACAAAACCAATATCATTCACTGCCCCATCGGTAAGGCTTCTTTCGGTGCTGAAAAACTTCAGGAAAACTTTGATGCTCTTATGGGAGCTATCGTTAAAGCTAAGCCTGAGGCTGCTAAGGGCCAGTACATCAAATCTTGTGTACTTGCTACCACTATGGGCCCCGGAATAAAGCTTAATGTTGCTAAGTTCGGTAACTAATCAAATAAAAACCGCGATTTTTATCGCGGTTTTATTTTTTTGTTTTGTTATGGCATAATTTGTGATATAATAAGCTGTAAAAGGAGTTCTTGATATGCACAGCTTGATTGTAAAGGATAAAAGTTTTTATAAAAAAGCCGCTTCAATAGCTATTCCTATTGCGCTTCAAGGTCTTATCACCAACGGCGTTAATATGATGGATACCATTATGGTAGGCGCTGTGGGTGAAACACAGTTGTCAGCGGTATCTCTAGCTAACCAGTTCATAACTATATTCCATATTTTTTGTATGGGCATAGGTATGGGCGCTTCGGTGCTTGTATCCCGTTATTACGGTATGGGTGACTCTTCTTCCCTTAAAAAAACCGTTTCAATAATGCTTCGCCTTTGTATCACTTTGTCTTTTATTTTCTTATTAGCAACTCTGTTTTTTCCACGGTATATAATGCTTATATATACAAATGAAGCAGATATAATTTCTTATGGTGTCAGATATCTTAAATATTCGGTTGCAAGTTATTTTCTTTTGGGGCTTTCTCTTACCTGCACAATAGTGCTTCGTAATGTAGGGCAGGTGAAAATGCCGCTTTATACCTCCATCGGTGCGTTTTTTATAAATGTACTTGCTAACTATATGTTTATATTCGGAAAACTGGGTGCACCTAAAATGGATGTTGCAGGTGCGGCAATAGGTACTCTTATCTCCCGAATTTTTGAATTTTGTGTTATTTGCGGTTATCTTTTCTTTAAGGATAAGGAAATATTCTTCAGAATTAAAGACCTGTTTAAACCGGTAGGGGTTTTGTGGAAAGAATACATACGCATAAGTATACCCGTACTGATTAGTGACGCGATTTTAGCCCTTGGCAACAATTCGGTTGCAATGGTAATCGGCAGACTGGGAGAGAGCTTTGTGGCGGCAAATGCCATAACGGCGGTTACTCAGCAACTAAGCTCGGTTATGACTCAGGGCTTTTCACAGGCAGGCGCTATTATGACGGGTTATACACTGGGACAAGGCGACAGAAAAAAAGCGCAGGAGCAGGGCTATGCATTTTTAGGGCTGGGCTTTGTTTTCGGTATATTGACGGCAATTGTTATAATGCTTATAAGCTCACCTATGATAAAGGCGTATAATCTTTCTGCCGAAACACAAAGTATTGCAAGTGAACTTATGTGGTCAATAAGTATTATTGTAATATTCCAAGCCACAAACAGCATAATGACCAAGGGTGTGCTTCGCGGCGGCGGAGATACCAAGGTGCTTATGCTGGCAGATAATATTTTCTTGTGGATAGCCAGCGTTCCTCTTGGTATTGTTGCAGGTCTTATTTTACATTTACCTGCTTTCTGGATTTACTTTGCCCTTAAAATTGACCAAGTGTTAAAGGCTTTCTGGTGCATTATAAGGCTAAAAAGCGGAAAGTGGATTAAGAAGATTAAAACTGAAAATGAACTGGAAAAATAAAAGCCGAGTTTTCTTGGCTTTTTTTATTGCTTTTTCAAAATCGGTATTATATAATGAGCGTATGTGAGGTGCTTTTTATGAGATTTTATGAAAATTATAAAAAAACAAGCGAAAATAGACTTCCGCAACGCTCTTTTTACATACCTGAGGGCGAGGCGGTTTATAACCTTCTAAACGGTGAGTGGAAGTTCTTTTACAGCGATAACAGTGATGCTATTAATGTAAACGGAAAAATAAAAAAATGGGATAAAGTTACGGTTCCGTCAACCTGGCAAAATACTGGTTATGAAAATCCAAATTACTGTAACGTGAATTACCCTTATCCCGTTGACCCTCCATTTGTACCGGGCATAAATCCTGTTGGTATATATGAGCGAGAATTTGCTGTAACCGATAAAAATAAAAGTACCTATATTGTTATGGAGGGTGTTGCATCCTGCGCCGTTTTGTATATTAACGGCGAGTACGTTGGTTTTACTCAGGGTAGCCATCTTCAGTCGGAATTTGATATTACCGATTTTGTAAGAAGTGGCAAAAATATCGTTCGCATAGCCGTTTATAAATGGTGTGTAGGCAGTTATCTTGAGGACCAGGACTTTTTCCGTTGTAACGGTATTTTCCGTGACATATATGTTTTGGAACGTCCCAAGGGACATATTGTTGATTTTAGTATTGAAACCGAGGGTGAAGAAGTAACTGTCAAAACTTCTCCCGATACCGATATTACCCTTTACGATAATGGTGAAGTTATTGATTTTGCTATTACGGGTAGTGACGGAATTGCAGTTTTACAGGTTAAAAACCCTGTTTTATGGAACGCTGAAAAGCCTTATCTTTATCAGATAGAGCTTAAAAAAGAAGGGGAAGTTATACTCGAAAACGTAGGCTTTAGAACCTTTGAAATTTCCGATAAAAACGAATTTTTGGTAAACGGAGTAGCAGTTAAACTTAAAGGTGTAAATCACCACGATACAAATCCCAATAAGGGTTGGGTAATGAGCGACGAAGATATTATTAACGACCTTGTTAAGATGAAAGAGCTTAACATAAACACCATAAGAACTTCACATTATCCGCCTCCTCCTCGTTTCCTTGATTACTGTGATAAAATGGGCTTTTACGTTGTTCTTGAAACTGATATGGAAACTCACGGCTTCTTAAGAAGAATAGCAAACGCGCCGTATGCCTGGGATTTAGAGGATACTATTTGGCCCTGCATTAATCCTGATTTTAAGGATGAGCATGTAGAAAGAATGGCTCGTGCTTATCATAGGGATAAAAATCATCCGTCAATATTTATGTGGTCAATATGTAATGAAAGTGGTCATGGTGCTAACCATATAGCTATGTTGGAATGGCTAAAAGAGGTTGATACAAAGCGCCTTACACATGCGGAAAATGCTTCAGGACTTTATACGATTACTAAAAACGCTTATGATAGAGCCGTACGAAACTATGATGTTGCCACAAAACTTGATGAGGGCGTAACTGAAGCAAAAGAGGAACTTGAAAAAGCAAAGGAAAAACTTGAACAGGCCGAAATAAATATGAAGCGCCTCTCCGTTTATTCCCGTATGTACAGCAGTGTTACGGATATTGATAATTGGGGCGAAAACAAAACGTTTGGTAAACCGATTTTTCTTTGTGAGTATGCTCACGCTATGGGCAACGGCCCCGGTGACGTATTTGATTACGTTGAAACTTTTTATAAGTATGATAATATTATCGGCGGTTGTATCTGGGAATGGGCTGACCATACTGTAGTAGTTGACGGCGTTCAAAAATACGGCGGCGACTTTGAGGGAGAACTTACTCACGATGAAAACTTCTGCTGTGACGGTCTTGTGTTCTCCGATAGAAGTTATAAAGCAGGTACCCTTGAAGCAAAAGCTGCTTATGCACCCTTTAGATTTAACTATGAAAACGGCAAAATTACCATAGATAACCGTTTTGACTTTACAAATCTTAATGAATATAAGCTAACCTATATAATTTCGGCTGACGGTGAAACTCTTGAACAGGATACAGTAGTTCTTGATATAGAACCTCATAGCAAAGGTGTTATTGAAACTTCCGCCGTTATTCCCAAAGTTTGTAAATATGCTTGTACTGTAAACGTAACCTTAGCTGATAAAAACGGCAACGAACTTGGTACTCTTCAGCAGGTTCTCGATACCGAAAAAGAGAATATTCTTGCTGAAATCGATGGCTCAGCCGAAATTTATGAAGAAGGCATTTATGTATATGCTAAAGGTAAAAACTTTAAGTATGCCTTTAATAAGCAAACAGGTAATATTGACAGTATTATAGTTGACGGCAAAGAAAAACTTGCTTTTCCAACCGAACTTTCGGCTTATAGAGCTTGGACCGATAACGAAAGAGCTGAAAGCCTTAGATATCGTTGGTATAAGCTCGATATTTGGCGTGGCGAGAACCTTGACTATGCTTTCTATAAGGTATATGAAAGTAAAATTGAGGGCAATAAAATTACCTTTAATGCTTCCATTGCAGGGGTTTCCCGTTTGCCGTTCTTCCGTTATACTATTGCGTATACAGTTGGTGATAACGGTAATATTAAGGTTGAACTTAACGGAAATATAGGTGAAGACTGTTTCTGGTTACAGCGCCTCGGTTTTGAATTTGCGCTAAATAAAAAGAACTGCAAATTCGATTATTTCGGTATGGGTCCCTATGAAAGCTATATTGACCTCCATAATTGCAGCGGTCTTGGCTTCTATGAAAGCGATGCAAAGAGTGAATATGTAAACTATGTTCGTCCACAAGAACACGGTAATCATATAGGGGTTAGAGAATTAAATATTGACGGGCTTACCTTTAAGGCTGAAAATACCTTTGAAACGGCAGTTTCACAGTATAGTATTGACCAAATATTAAAAGCAAGCCATACCGACGAAATAGGGGATAGCAAGGCAACCTATCTTCGAGTTGATTATAAGAGCTCAGGCATAGGCAGTGCTTCTTGCGGTCCTATGCTAATGGAAAAATATCGTTTTACCGACAAAGATATTCATTTAACCTTTACAATTTCACTATAAGAAAATAAGCGCCGATTTATGTCGGTGCTTATTTTTAGGAAATAAAATTAAAAATCACAAGTGAGCAAACAAGAGAAAAACGGAGAAAAACGGAGAAAATGAGAGATTATAAATTTTAAATTAAATTTTAGAAAAAAAGGTGTTGACAATACCTTTAAAGTATGGTAGTATACTCAAGGTAAATTTTTAAAAAGTATTTATGGAGGAAGTATTATGTCTACATTTATGGCAAAACCCGCTGAAGTTCAGCGCAAATGGTACATTGTAGATGCTGCAGGAAAGCCCCTTGGCCGTACAGCAGTTAAGGTTGCTGACTTACTTCGCGGTAAAGGCAAACCTGAATTTACACCTAACGTTGACTGCGGTGATTTCGTAATCGTAATCAATGCCGACAAAGCTGTGCTTACCGGCAAAAAACTTGAACAGAAATATTATCGTCGTCATACCGGTTGGATTGGCCATCTTAAAGAGGTTCAGTATTCTACTCTTATGGCTAAACGTCCGGAACTGGCAATGGAACTTGCTGTTAAGGGCATGGTTCCCGATACTACTATCGGCAGAAAAGCTATGACTCGTCTGCATGTATATCAGGGTACTGAATACAAGCAGGTTGCTCAGAAGCCTGAGCTTATCGACTAACACAGAAGGGAGCAGAAAAAATGTTTGAAAGTAAACCTTATTTTTACGGTACTGGTAGAAGAAAAAGTTCTGTAGCCCGCGTACGTGTTATGAACGGTACAGGCAAAATCACTATCAACGACAGAGATATCGACGATTATTTTGGTCTCGAGACCTTAAAGCTCATCGTTCGTCAGCCCCTGGTTCTTACCGAGAATGCTGATAAGTTCGATGTTGTATGCCGCGTATCCGGCGGCGGTGTTACCGGTCAGGCCGGTGCTATCCGTCACGGTATTGCCCGTGCATTACTTCAGTGTGATGAGGAACTCCGCGCTACTCTTAAGAAGGCAGGTTTCCTTACCCGCGATCCTCGTATGAAGGAAAGAAAGAAGTACGGACTCAAAGGTGCAAGAAGAGCACCTCAGTTCAGCAAACGTTAATCTTATTTTCAAAGATTACAAAACCCCGAAAGCATTACGCTTTCGGGGTTTTCTTTATGCCTTGATTTTGATGGTAATAAAAAAACAATTCAAACTATTTCTTGCCTTATTTTTTTCTTTATAGTATAATAAGTAAAAATCATGTTAGGAGAGAAAATTATGGCAAGAGATAATTTTAAAAGCCGTTTAGGTTTTATTCTTGTTAGCGCAGGCTGCGCCATTGGTATCGGAAATGTATGGCGTTTTCCCTATGTAGCAGGACAAAACGGCGGCGGTATTTTTGTGCTTTTTTATCTTTTGTTCCTTATTTGTATGGGTATACCCGTACTTACTATGGAATTAGCTGTTGGACGAGCAGGCAGAAAAAGTGCTCTTGGTGCATTTAAAGCCCTTGAAAAGCCAAAAACAAAATGGCATCTTCACGGTTGGGTTTGTGCAATAGGTTGTTATCTTCTTATGATGTACTACACCACTGTTTCGGGTTGGATGTCAAACTATTTTGTAAAGTTTTTAGGTGGCACCTTTAAAGAAGGAATGACTAACGACAATGTAAACGATGTTTTTGGGAAAATGGTTTCTAATCCTTACGAAATGCTTATATGGATGGCAATTACCGTTATAGCAGGATTTATTGTATGTAGTTTTGGACTTCAGAAGGGGCTTGAAAGAATAAGCAAGTGGATGATGCTGGCTTTACTTGCTCTTATGGTTATATTAGCGGTAAACAGTTTGTTCCTTAAGGGCGGTAGCGAAGGTGTTAAGTATTATCTTATCCCAAGCCTTTCAAGACTGAAAGAGAATAATATCAGCATTTTTGATGTTATTGTTGCTGCTATGAATCAGTCCTTTTTTACACTTAGTCTTGGTATAGGATCAATGCAAATTTTCGGTAGTTATATGAACAGGGATAACACCCTTGCCAGCGAATCTTCAAGAATCTGTGTGCTTGATACCTTTGTTGCGCTTATGTCGGGAATGATAATTTTCCCTGCTTGTTTTGCATATAATGTAGATGTAAATGCAGGACCTCCGCTTATTTTCCAAACCTTGCCCAACGTTTTTGTTAATATGGCAGGCGGAAGAATATGGGGAACTCTTTTCTTCCTCTTTATGACATTTGCGAGTTTTTCCACCGTTATTGCGGTATTTGAAAACCTACAGGCCAACCTTATGGATAATTTAGGCTGGAGCCGAAAAAAAGCCTCTATTGTAAACTGTATAGGTGTGCTGGTGCTCAGTATTCCTTGTGTATTAGGCTTTAATGTATGGGCAAATCTTGCTATAGACGGCAAAAATATACTCGATATGGAAGATTTTGTTGTAAGTAATCTGCTTCTTCCTATAGGCTCTCTTGTGTTCCTTTTGTTCTGTGTTACTAAATGGGGCTGGGGCTTTGATAAATATATTGAGGAGGCAAACACCGGTAAGGGTATAAAAATGCCTCACTGGCTTAAGTATTACTTCCGCTTTGTAATGCCTATATTTATTATAGTAATTCTTATCGTAGGTCTTGTTAACTTCTTTTGATCTGTGAGGGATAATATGTTCAGAGATATTTGCTTAAAGGATTTCAAAGAAAACGTTATTAAAATTATTTCCCAGGAATATATGCTTATAACCGCAGGGGATAAGGATAATTTTAATATGATGACAGCCTCTTGGGGATTTATGGGCGAAATGTGGGGTGAGGACAGTGTCGCCGTTGTGGTACGTCCTTCCCGTTATACTATGGATTTTATTGATAAAAGCGATTATTTTACACTGTCTTTTTACGGCGAAGATAATAAGATTCATAAAATCTGTGGCAGTAAATCGGGCAGAGATGTTGATAAATTGGCAGAAACGGGGCTTACTCCCATTTGTGATGATAACTATGTCTGGTTTGATGAAGCCCGTCTCGTGCTTAAAATTAAAAAGAAATACGTTCAGCCAATGTCAGCAGAGTATTTAACCGATAAATCGGTAGATGAAAAATGGTATAAAGACGGCGACTGGCACAACCTTATAATAGGAAGTATTGAGCGTATATACGTAAAAGAAAATATGTAAAAAAATAAACCTGCTGAATATTCAGCAGGTTTTAATTTATTACAGGAAGTAGATTATTATATCGCGTCTTCCAAAGTATTTGCAGGCCGCCTGTGTTTCAAGGAACAAATCAACATTTGTAGGTCTGCTTTTTATAAATCCACCGGTATCGGCTGCAATAGCGTAACCGTAAACGTATTTACCATCGGCAGAAACTATATACATTTTAGTGCCATAAGGAATAACGTTAGGATTAACGGCAATATAGCCGGGCTGAGGTGCAACGCCGGTAGAACAACGGTTTCCGGTATAGGTGTAGGCAGTAGCCTCAACACGTGTAGAACTTTTGTAGTTTACGGGAACACCGTTTTCGTCAAGCTCTATCTCTATATCAGGGGTAAGGGTAGAAATAGCAGAGCTTGAAGAAACAGGCTTTGAAACTTCTACAGGTTTTGAAACCGTGGTGTTTTTGACGGGAGTTTTTACCGGCTCTTTCTTTTCGGGAGCAGGTACGATATCCACATAGGTTTCACTTTCAATCAGAGTTTCTAAAGAAGGAGTTACCATATCACCGTCTTTAATCTCTACATCAGCATTTATAAGTATATCACTTAAAGGGGAAGGACCGGTGACGTAGGTTACGGTTTTATCACCGTAGGTGATGTGAACGGGGAAGGTCTGAACAACTTCGATAGAAAGCTTATTACCGTCGCGGTCAGAACCGACAACGTCATATTCACTTGTATAACCGGCATAGCCTAAAATACCGCGAACGTCACTTTTAAGGGTATATAAGGTGTGGGTGCTTTTGCCATCTGAAATAGAAACCACATTTACAGAGAAAACAAACAACATAATTACAGCCGACATCAGTATGCACATACCGCTAAGGCCGATGTGTCTTGTGTGTTCTCTTAAAAAGCCGGCAGCCTTTCGAGCATAACACTTACATTTCTTAATCATAAAATCTCCTTTTTGTTTCGTAAAAGGCTTTACGAAAATAGGTATTTAAGGCAAAAAATAGTGCCTCAAAGACCGAGCAAAAGCCATTATATCACGATTTAATCAAATGTCAAACAAAAAACAGGGGGTTGTTTTATGCAATATGCACAAAAACTGAAGATATTTCAAAAAGTTACAAGTTTGTAACCATTGAAAACACAAGAAAAATTACCAATTATTACCAATTAAGTTGTGCAAAACCACAGTTTTGCGCTGTAAAAAATCAAAAAGTGGGGGATGAGAGGCCTTTTTTAAGGCTTTTTCAGGCAAAAAACACCATATATGAAGGTATTTTTGATTCATGAACACTAAATATGGCTTTAAAATATTTTTTCTCATAATTTTCTTTGTATATTATATGTAAGAGGGGATAATATTATGAAAAAAAGTGGACGAGCAGCCTCTGATAACAAAAGAGGGGGAATACTCCTTGACGAAAATACTATATGTAGTGTATAATATATATAATTTATACATAATTATAATCAAATAAAGGAGCAAACCTTTAATGGCAGTAAAAAAAGCAGAATATACAAACGAAAGTATTAAGCAGCTTAAGGGTCCTGACCAGGTGCGTATGCGCCCGGCGGTTATTTTTGGTTCCGACGGTATTGAAGGCTGTGAACATTCGGTTTTTGAAATTATATCTAACTCTATTGACGAAGCCCGTGAAGGCCACGGTAATAAAATAATTATTACAAAGTTCAGTGACGGCAGTGTTGAGGTGCAGGACTTTGGACGCGGCGCCCCCGTTGACTATAACAAGAATGAAGATAAGTTCAACTGGGAGTTGCTTTACTGTACTCTTTACGCAGGCAGTAAGTATGATACTAACGACGGCGGTAGTTATGAGTATTCAATAGGTCTTAACGGTCTTGGTCTTTGCGCTACACAGTTTTCTTCAGAATATATGGACGTTGAAATAAAGCGTGACGGTTATAAATATAACCTACACTTTGAAAAGGGTTTTAATATCGGCGGTCTTAAAAAGGAAGAATACAGCGGTAAAGACACAGGTACTACAACTAGGTGGAAGCCCGACAGAGCCGTATTTAATGATATAGAAATACCCACATCTTATTTTGAGGACACCATAAGAAGACAGGCTATTGTTAACGACGGTCTTTTGTTTATTTTCAGAAATCAGGTGGGTGCCCGTTTTGAAACCAAAGAATTCTGCTATAAAAACGGTATAGAAGATTATCTGCACGAGGTGGTAGACGAAAAGGCGCTTACCCCCGTTCAGTTCTGGAAGGCCGAGCGCAAGGGTAAGGATAGAGAAGACAAGCCCGAGTACAAGGTTAAAATGAATATTGCCGTTGCATTTTCAAACCACAATAAAATGGCAGAGTACTACCATAACTCAAGTTGGCTTGAATACGGCGGTTCTCCCGAAAAGGCTGTAAGGTATGCTTTTGTAACTCAGCTTGACAGCTATATAAAACAGCAGAACAAGTATCAGAAGAACGAAAGCAAAATTACATTTTCAGATGTAGAAGAATGTCTTAATATATGTATATCCTCTTTCTCTACCCAGACCTCTTATGAAAATCAGACTAAAAAGGCAATTACCAATAAATTTATTTATGAAGCCATGTCTGACTTTTTAAAGCATCAGATAGAAATTTATTTTATTGAAAATAAAGCCGATGCCGATAAGATAATTGATCAGGTACTTATAAATAAGCGAAGCAGAGAAAAAAGCGAAAAGGAAAGAATAAATATAAAGAAAACACTTTCCTCAAATAATACTCTTGCCGACAGAGTACAAAAGTTTGTTGATTGCAGAAGCAAAGAGGTAAGTGAACGTGAACTTTATATAGTTGAGGGTGATTCGGCTCTCGGTTCCTGTAAACTTGCCAGAGATGCCGCTTTTCAGGCTATAATGCCGGTGAGAGGTAAAATACTCAACTGCTTAAAGGCTGAGTACGATAAAATTTTCAAAAGTGAAATTATTACCGACCTTATTAAAGTTATGGGTTGCGGTGTCGAGGTTAAGTCGAAAGCTAACAAAAATCTTTCAACCTTTGATATAAGAAATCTCAGATGGAATAAGATAATTATATGTACCGATGCCGACGTTGACGGCTTCCATATCAGAACTCTTATTTTAACAATGATTTACCGCCTTATGCCAACACTTATAAATGAGGGCAGGGTGTTTATCGCCGAAACTCCTCTTTATGAAATAAATACAAAAAGTATGACCTACTTTGCTTATGACGAAAATGAGAAAAGGGAAATACTTGAAAAGATAGGCAATGAAAAATACAGTCTTCAGCGTTCAAAGGGACTTGGTGAAAACCAACCCGATATGATGAACTTAACTACTATGAATCCCGAAACCAGACGTCTTATAAAGATACAGCCCGAAGACGCTGAAAACACTGCAATAATGTTTGATATGCTGCTTGGTGATGACCTTGCAGGCAGAAAAGACTATATTTCAGAAAACGGCTATCTGTATATGGATGACGCCGATATTAGTTAAGGAGAAAAAATATGGCTCCAAGAAAAAAGAAGGAACAGGAAGCACCACAAAAAAAGAAGAATGCCAATGCTTATATAGCAGGGGCAGGTACAATTATAGACCAGGAGGTTACCGAAACCTTAAAGTCTAACTTTATGCCCTATGCTATGAGTATTATCGTGTCCCGTGCTATTCCTGAAATAGACGGCTTTAAGCCTTCCCACAGAAAACTGCTTTATACAATGTATAATATGGGACTGCTTGGCGGCGCTACAATAAAGTCCGCTAATATAGTTGGTAGAACGATGCAGCTTAACCCCCACGGTGATGCCGCTATTTACGAAACTATGGTAAGACTGTCCGAAGGTTACGAAGCATTACTTCACCCCTTTGTTGCTTCAAAGGGCTCTTTTGGTAAGGCTTATTCAAGAGATATGGCTTATGCCGCTTCCCGTTATACCGAGGCAAAGTTGGCACCCATATCGGCTGAACTTTTCGCCGATATTGATAAAGACACCGTTGATTTCGTAGATAACTATGACGCTACTATGAAAGAACCGGTGCTGTTTCCCGTTACATTTCCCACCGTACTTGTAAATTCTAATATGGGTATTGCCGCAGGTATGGCAAGTTCAATTTGCTCATTTAATCTTAAAGAAGTATGCGAAACCACCATTGAGTATATTAAGGATAACGATATAAATGTTGCTGATACTCTTATTGCTCCCGATTTCCCCATTGGCGGTGAGCTTCTTTATGACAGAGCAGAAATTGAAAAGATATACGAAACCGGCAGAGGCAGTTTTAAGGTAAGAGGTATATACAGCTTTGACAAAAAGAATAACTGTATTGATATAACCGAAATTCCGCCTACCACAACAAGTGAAGCAATTATTGAAAAGGTAATTGAGCTTGTAAAGGCAAAGAAGATTACCGAGATTAACGATATCCGTGACGAAACCGACCTTAACGGTCTTAAAATTACCATTGATTTAAAGCGCGGAGTTGATGCTGATAAGCTTATGAAAAAGCTTTACCGTCTTACTCCCATGCAGGACAGTTTTGCTTGTAACTTTAACATTCTTATTGCAGGTTCTCCCAGAGTTATGGGTGTTAAAGAAATTATCAGCGAATGGGTTGCTTACAGAACAGAATGTGTGCGCAGAAGAGTTTATTATACTCTCTCAAAGGCAAAGGACAGACTGCATCTTTTAAAGGGCCTTCAGAAAATTCTGCTTGATATTGACAAAGCCATTAAGATTGTAAGAGAAACCGCCGAAGAAAAAGAGGTTGTTCCCAATCTTATGATTGGCTTCGGCATTGACGAAACTCAGGCTGAATATGTAGCTGAAATCAAACTTCGTCATTTAAACAGAGAGTACATTCTTAAAAGACTTGACGATATTGAGAAACTTGAAAAAGAAATTGAGGATATGGAGGCTATACTTAAATCCAAATCCCGCGTGCTGAAAATTATAGTAAACGAACTTACCGATGTTATTAAGAAATACGGTAAGGACAGAATGACTAAGATAGTAAGCGCCAGTGAAGCAGGGGATAACAGTGTAGAAGAAAAAGAGATTGACACCTCTCCCGTAACCTTCTTCTTTACCCACGACGGCTACTTTAAGAAAATTACTCCCTTGTCTCTTAGAATGAGCGGTGAGCAAAAGTGTAAAGAGGGCGACTTTATTACACAAAGTGTAGAGTCTACCAATGCCGCCGAACTGCTCTTCTTTACAAATAAACAACAGGTTTATAAAACCGAGGCTTCAGAGTTTAGCGAAACCAAGGCAAGTGCACTGGGTGACTATATCCCTGCCAAGCTTGACTTTGACGAGGGCGAAGTGCCTGTTTATATGACGGTTGTAGATAAGTACGAGGGTTATATGCTTTTCGTTTATGAAAACGGAAGAATATCTAAGGTGGCACTTTCGGCTTATGAAACCAAAACCAACCGTAAAAAGCTCATTAAGGCGTACTGTGAAAAATACCCCTTGTTTACACCTATATATATAAAGGAAGAAACCGAACTTATGCTTCGCTCTACAAACGGCAGAGTGTTACTCTTAAACAGCGCATCGGTTCCTGTTAAGGGTGTAAAGGATAACGGCGGTATAAACGTTATGACTCAAAAACGCGGACAAAAAATTTCCGCTGCCGAAATTTATGAAAAGGGTACAATAGAGAATGAGCACAGGCTCAGAACCCGTACTCTGCCTGCTGCAGGAAATAAGCCGCAGGGTGGTTCCTCGCAGGACGAAATGATACTTGATTAAAAAAAGCCGCCGGAGTTTCCTTCGGCGGCTGTCGGAATAAATGCAAACGCTAATGCTTCCGACAATACTATACTAACCTTATTTTTTGTATTTATACATTAAATGTTTGACAAACCGATACATAGGGTTTATTATAATTAGGATTTAATTTGACTTGGAGGAATCTTTTGTGGCAAAAGAACTGGCTAAGCAGTATAACCCCAAAGAAGTAGAAGACCGTATATATGCCTCTTGGCTTGACGGTAAATATTTTCACGCAAAAAGAGAGGAAGGCAAGAAGACCTATACCATAGTTATTCCGCCTCCCAATATTACCGGTCAGCTTCATATGGGACATGCTCTTGATAATACTTTGCAAGACGCCCTTATTCGTTTTAAGAGAATGCAGGGCTTTGATACTTTGTGGCTTCCCGGCACCGACCATGCGTCTATTGCAACCGAAGCAAAAATCGTTGCAAAAATGAAAGAAGAAGGCCTTACCAAAGAAGACCTTGGCAGAGAAGGCTTTTTAAAACGCGCTTGGGAGTGGAAGGAGCAGTATGGCGGCAGAATCGTACAACAGCTTAAAAAGCTTGGTTCTTCTTGCGACTGGGACAGACTTCGTTTTACTATGGACGAGGGCTGTAACAAGGCTGTAAAAGAGGTTTTCGTAAATCTTTATGAAAAAGACCTTATATACAGAGGCGAACGTATAATCAACTGGTGTCCTCATTGTCTTACTTCAATTTCAGATGCTGAGGTTGAATATGAGGATCAGGCAGGTCACTTCTGGCACCTTCGCTATGCTCTTTCTGACGGCAGCGGTTATCTTGAACTTGCTACCACCCGTCCCGAAACCCTGCTTGGCGATACCGCCGTTGCCGTTAACCCCGAGGATGAGCGTTATAAGGATTTAATAGGTAAAACCGTTATTCTGCCTATCGTTCACAGAGAAATTCCCGTTGTTGCAGACGATTATGTTGAAATGGATTTTGGTACAGGTGTTGTTAAAATCACACCTGCTCACGATCCCAACGACTTTGAAGTAGGTCTCCGCCATAATCTCCCCGTTATCAACGTAATGACCGACGACGCTAAAATCACCGACGATTATCCCGCCTATGCAGGTATGGACAGATACGAGGCAAGAAAGCAGATAGTAAAAGACCTTGAAAACGAGGGCGCTCTTGTTAAAATAGAGGACTATAGCCATAATGTAGGTACCTGCTATCGCTGCTCTACCACCGTTGAGCCAAGAGTTTCTAAACAGTGGTTTGTTAAGATGAAACCTCTTGCTGCCCCTGCTATCGATGCTGTTAAAAAGGGCGAAACAAAATTTGTGCCTTCTCGTTTTGAAAAGGTTTATTTCCATTGGCTTGAGAATATTCGCGACTGGTGTATCTCCCGTCAGCTTTGGTGGGGACACAGAATTCCTGCTTGGTACTGCGATGACTGCGGCGAAATCACCGT
This sequence comes from Acutalibacteraceae bacterium, assembly GCA_045586405.1. Lineage (GTDB taxonomy): Bacteria > Bacillota > Clostridia > Oscillospirales > Acutalibacteraceae > SIG607. The sequence continues at coordinate 33,609 of JAZNAG010000147.1, forward strand.
TTCTAAAACCGATGCTACCTGCTGTAAACATTGCGGCAGTAAGAACATAAAACAGGATCCCGATACACTTGATACCTGGTTTTCGTCAGCCCTTTGGCCCTTCTCAACTCTCGGTTGGCCCGATAATACCGAGGACCTTAAGCATTACTATCCTACCAACACCCTTGTAACAGGTTACGATATTATTCCTTTCTGGGTAATGCGTATGATGTTCTCAGGACTTGAGCAAACAGGTCAGGTACCCTTTGATACCGTTCTTATTCACGGTCTTGTGAGAGATGAGCAGGGAAGAAAGATGTCAAAATCACTGGGTAACGGTGTTGATCCTCTTGAGATAATCGAAAACTACGGTGCCGATGCTTTGCGCTTTTCACTTGTTACGGGTAACAGCCCCGGTAATGACATGCGCTATATACCCGCCCGTGTTGAATCTTCCCGAAACTTTGCTAATAAGATTTGGAATGCTGCCCGTTTCTTGCTTATGAATCTTAAGAGTGACGAAGAAGTTGCACTTCCTAAAAATCTTGCGCTTGAGGATAAATGGATTTTATCTAAATACAATACCCTTGTTAAAGATGTTACCGATAATATCGAAAAGTACGAGCTCGGCCTTGCCGCTCAGAAACTTTACGATTTTATTTGGGACGTATTCTGCGACTGGTATATTGAAATCTGTAAAGCAAGACTTACAGGTGATAACGAAGAACTTGCCGATAACGCAAGAAGTGTGCTGGTTTACGTACTTAGCAATACCTTAAAACTTCTTCATCCCTTTATGCCCTATATTACAGAGGAAATCTGGCAGTCGCTTCCCCACAGCGGAGATTCTATTATGATTAGTCAGTGGCCGATGTACGATTCAGCCCTTGACTTCTCAAAGGAAGAAGCCGATTTTGAGAAAATTATGGACGCTATTAAGGCAATAAGAAACAGAAGAAGCGAAATGAATGTTCCGCCGTCCCGCAAAGCAAAGGTTTGCATTGCTACCGCGCTTGACAAGGTATTTAATGCCGGTGCATCCTACTTCTGCCGCCTTGCCTCTGCATCGGTAGTAGAGGTTGCAGATAACTTTGATATAAAAGGCGCGGTTCGTGTTGTAACCGACGCGGCTAATATCTATATTCCTATGAATGAACTTGTTGACGCTTCTGCCGAAATAGCAAGACTTGAGAAAGACTTAAAGAAGGCTCTTGACGATAAGAACTTCTTTGAAAAGAAACTCTCTAACCCCGGCTTTGTCGCAAAAGCGCCTGAGAATGTTCTTAACGAACAACGAGAAAAGCTTAAAAAGGTAGAAGATAAAATCGAACTTATAAATCAGAGTATCTCCGACCTTAAAGCAATGCTGTAATAAGAACCAAAAATATTTTTTAAACCTGTCGACTCGCTTCGACAGGTTTTTTATTTTTTATATGATAATATGAGTGAAAACGCTTGTCCTAAGGAGGTAAAAATATGTCAGTAAAAATAAGTGTAAAGGGTGAAGTGGTGACGGCATATCTGGGTGGCGAACTTGACCACCACAGTGCCAGAGAAATGCGCGAGGCTATTGACAATGCCATTGAACTTAATATGCCCGAAATTTTGGTGCTGGATTTCTCAGGAATCGGTTTTATGGATAGTTCGGGAATAGGTCTTGTTATGGGACGTTTCCGCAATTTGCAAAAAACAGGCGCCAAGCTTCACATAACAGGCACTTCACCGCGAATAACCAAGGTTATGAAACTTGCAGGAATTGAAAGACTTGCAAAAATGGATATAGGAGGTTTTAAAATTGAAGGCAGTAAATAAATTCACATTAACAGTAGAATCTTTTTCATCAAATGAATATTTTGCACGTGCGGCGGTAGCGGCATTTGTTACACAGCTTGATCCTACCCTTGAGGAGCTAAACGACATCAAAACGGCGGTGTCGGAAGCAGTAACTAATTGTATAGTACATGCATATAAAGACAAAATTGGGAAAATATACATATCGGTAGAACTTATCGGTGACGGTATAGTAAGAATAAGAATACGAGACAGAGGCTGCGGAATAAGCAATGTTGAGGAGGCTATGCAACCGCTGTTTACTACCGTCGGCGGCGAAAGGGCAGGGCTTGGCTTTGCAGTAATGGAAAGCTTTTCTGACTCGGTAAAGGTAAAATCGGTTGTTGGCAAGGGTACTACGGTGGTTCTTACCAAAAAGCTGGACCTCAGGGTGAAAGGTAATGCCTGATAACGAAAAGCTGATAACCGATAATCTGGGACTGGTTCACGCTTGTGCGGGAAAGTTCGTTGGCAGAGGTATTGAGTACGACGATTTGTTTCAAATAGGCTGTATAGGACTTATTAAAGCGGCAAAGGGCTTTGACGAGGAGCGCGGACTTATGTTCTCAACCTACGCGGTGCCAACTATTATCGGAGAAATAAAAAGAGTTTTCAGAGATACGGGGGCTATAAAGGTCTCCCGTTCGCTGAAAGAACTGTCATTCAAGGTGGCAAAGGTTAAGGAACGCCTCGAAAAAGAAAAGGGCAGAGAAGTAAGCATATCTGAAATAGCAAATGTACTTGGTGTAAGCGCAGACGAGGTTAGTGATGCGGTTTGCATACTTCAGCCTGTGGTGTCCTTAACCGTTGAAAACGAAGACGGTGTTTCCCAGATGGAACTGCCCGTTGACAGCGGCGAAGACGATATAAATAACCGAATTTATATTGAGTCGCTTCTCAGTAGCCTTTCGGGTTGGGAAGCAAAGCTTATAATAATGAGATACTTTGAAGGCAAAACTCAAAGTGAGGCTGCAAAACTTTTAAATATGTCACAAGTGCAGGTGTCAAGGTCAGAAAAGCGGATACTGACACGGCTCAGACAACAAGAAAAAGTGGGTGAAAATAACTGTTTGAAAAAAATTTAAAAAACTTAAAAAAAGTGCTTGACAAGAGATAAGCACTGTGGTAGAATGTATAAGCTGTCCGCCGAAAAGGGCGAGCAGAACGGACCTTGAAAATTAAACAACGACAAACAAAAAAGGACCCGACGATTCTTAATTTTAAGTAATCAAGG
>JAZNAG010000148.1:0-1823 GCA_045586405.1 Acutalibacteraceae bacterium
CAATAAGAGCACCAAGCGGCAGAAATACTCAACCTTGCCATTTGAGAGTATTGCGTAATAAAGAGATGCTCGACGAAATGAACACTGATTTTAAAAATATTGTTGGTTGGGAAACAGCTGCATACACTGGTTGGGATATTCGCCCTGTTTACCACAATGCGCCAACGTTTATTTTTATTTTTGCTAAAGACAAAAGTGCTATGGCGGCAGGGCTTATGGCAGAAAATATTGCACTCTCGGCAAAATCTTTAGGTCTTGGCAGTTGTATGGTAGGCTCTTTAGGTGCACTTTTTGATAATGACGAAGGTGCTAAAAAATGGAAGAAAATTCTTGAAGTCGATGAAGACTGGTGCTTTTTACTCGGTATGACGTTAGGTTACCCTAATGAAGAGCCACCAATGAAAGAACGAGAAGACGGACACATTAAAATTATCGGAGAATAAATTATGAAATACTTTGCAGGAGAATATGACGTTGCGGTTATAGGTGCTGGTCACGCTGGTATAGAAGCGGCACTTGCATCTGCAAGATTAGGTGCAAATACAATTGTTTTTACAATTAACTTAGACTGGATTGGCAATATGGCGTGTAACCCATCAATCGGCGGTACGTCAAAAGGTCATTTAGTAAGAGAAATTGATGCATTAGGTGGCGAAATGGGTAAAGCCGCTGATGCTACTTTAATTCAGAGCAGAATTTTAAATTTAGGTAAAGGTCCGGCTGTGCATTCATTAAGAGCGCAGATTGACAGACGTGAATACACCAAATATATGAAACACTGTCTTGAAAATCAAAAAAATCTTGATTTGAAACAAGCAGAAATTGTTTCGCTTAATAAAACGGAAGACGGACTTTGGGAAATGGCTACGCAGTTAGAAGCAGTTTACAAAGCAAAAACTGTTGTTATTGCTACGGGTACTTTCTTAAAAGGTAAAGTTTACGTTGGTGATGTTTCTTACGAGAGCGGTCCTGACGGAATGTTCCCGTCAAATGCACTTTCTGACGACCTTAATAAATTAAACGTTGATTTAAGACGTTTTAAAACTGGTACTCCACCAAGAGTTAACAGAAACAGCGTTGATTTCAGTGAATTGGAAGAGCAGATTGGTGATAGTGAAATTACACCATTCTCATTCTCGACTCCAAGCGAAAAGCTGGAAAATAAAGAAGTTTGTCATATTACATATACAAACGAAAATACAAAGAAAATTATTTTAGATAACATAGACCGTTCACCGCTCTATTCTAAAAAAATAGAAGGTACGGGCCCGAGATATTGCCCGAGTATTGAAGATAAAATTATGCGATTCTTCGAAAAAGAGAGACACCAGGTATTTATTGAGCCTTGTGGATTAGATACAGAAGAATTGTATTTACAAGGTCTTTCATCTTCACTCCCTGAAGACGTACAATTACAGATTTTAAAAAGCGTAAAAGGACTTGAAAACGTTAAAGTTATGAGAACTGCTTACGCTATTGAATACGATTGTGTTAACCCACTTTCATTAAAATCAACTTTAGAATTCAATGACTTAGAGGGTCTTTTTGGTGCAGGTCAGTTCAATGGTTCTTCTGGTTATGAAGAAGCGGCAGCACAAGGTCTTATTGCTGGTATTAATGCCGCATTAAAGGTACAGGGTAAAGAACCATTTATTTTAGACAGAAGCACGTCTTACATTGGAACGCTTATAGATGACCTTGTTACAAAGGGTTGCTCGGACCCTTATAGAATGATGACTTCAAGAAGCGAATATCGTCTTATTTTAAGAGAAGATAATGCCGATTTAAGACTTACTGAAATGGGTTATAAATTAGGCCTTGTA
>JAZNAG010000149.1:0-33851 GCA_045586405.1 Acutalibacteraceae bacterium
TAAAAACCCTTATCTTTTTAAAGTCGGCGATGTGAGAGTGAAGGTGAGTTTCGGCGGAAACCGGACTTTTACTGATGCTCTCGGTTCAGTATTTTCGTCTGGAGCAAATTACCAAACAAATTTGGGTTGATTTAAAAGCGAAGGTATGGTATACTACGGATGTGTAGAAAAAACGGCCATACCTTCATATTAAAAAATATGGAGGCTTATGCTTTATGGCAAATTCTAAATATGCAGATATTTTAGAGCAGTCCTCCGTACCAAAAAAGGTTTGGAAGACTGCTCTTTATCTTCGTCTGTCCCGTGATGACGGTACGGAATCGGAGAGTAACTCGATTGCGTCGCAACGAGAAATTTTAAAAGAATATATAAAACGTTATCCCGATATGGAGATTTATGACATTTATGTGGATGACGGCTACAGCGGTACAAATTTTGACCGTCCTGACTTTAACAGAATGATGGACGATATTTATGCCCACAAGGTAAACTGTGTTTTGGTTAAAGACCTTTCGCGTTTTTCTCGAAACCACACCGAGGGCGGTATCTATCTTGATAAGATTTTCGTAAAACTTGGGGTTCGCTTTATTGCAATTAACAACCAGATTGATATCGGTATCAGAGGTATAAACTCATTTAACGATTTGGTGAAGGTTGGCGTCACCAATATTATGAATGAATCTCTGGCGGCAAACACGTCTGTTAACGTGCGAGGAACGCTGAACCTCAGACGTCAGCAGGGTAAGTTTATTGGTTCTTTCCCCACATACGGATATCTAAAGGACCCGGACGATAATCATCATCTTATCATTGATGAGGAAACTGCACCAATTGTTCGAATGATTTTCGAGCGATTTATTGGGGGTGAGAGTATCATTGGCATCACAAAAGACCTTAATGAAATGGGCATACCCAACCCATCAATGTATAAAAAACAAAAAGGCTTCAATTACAGGCATCCCTGTGGCAGAAGCAATGATGGTCTATGGCCTGATAGTTCGGTGCGCCGAATTTTGCAAAACCGAATGTACGTTGGCGATATGGTGCAGGGCAAGAATACTACCTACAGTTATAAAATTAAGCAGTGCCGTGCAATACCTAAGGACGAGTGGATTATTGTTGAGGAAACCCATAAGCCTATTATCAGCCACGAAACCTTTGACAAAGCACAGGCACTATTTAACAAGAGTATTCGCAAGAGCCCCAAAAAGAAAAACGTTGACTTATTTTCTGGGCTTGTGCGGTGTGCTGACTGTAAGCGTGTAATGAACAAAAAGACCAATCAGCACTCTTACGGTACGTATCATTACTATCGTTGTGTAACAGCAAGGAAACTTAAAAAATCGGCGTGTACTAATCACACTATCCGCATTGATAAGTTGGAGAAGGCAGTGCTTTTGACAATTCAAAATATGATTAATACGGCAATAACAATGAGCGAACTGCTCACGCAAATCAATAATAATTCCGCACGAAAAAAGGAATCAAGTCATATTGAGAAGGCACTGAAATCTCAGATTTCCGAGCGAGAAAAACTTGTGTCTATGATTACCGACCTTTATCCAGACTGGAAAAGCGGTGTCATCACTGTGGATGAGTATCAGATGTTAAAGGAACGGCTTAATGAAAGACTGAGGATTGCTGACGAAAAAATCGCCTCACTTAGCAAATCTGCAGAGCAGTTCCAAGACGGTATTACCGAAGAGAACGAGTTTGTGGCACGTTTTAAAAAGTATGGCAATATTGAATGTCTTACAAGACCGTTGCTTACCGAACTTGTAGAAGAGATTTTAGTACACGAGGGCGGAGATATCGAGGTTGTATTCAAGTTCCAAGATGCTTATGCACAGGTGGTTGAATATATAGAACTCAACAAGCAACTTATCGAACCCGAAAAGCCACGAAAAAAGAAAAAGACGGCATAATGATAAAGCGTGTGACAGTTTACCGTCACACGCTTTAGGTTTTTCGCTCTAATCCAAACTACAAGAAAGTTGTTTGTTTTTTAATGTTTTTGCAAAGACACTAATAGTTTCTTATTCAATTGTTATAATATCGTTTTCTGTTTTTGGGGTTTTAGAATTATCCCAACCGTCAATAAAATCAGTATTATGAGGAAATTTACTAATTAAATCATATCCTCTAAAAATCTCGATTTCTTCTGAAAAGGGGCAAGTATCCTTTTTAAACGAGATTTCTCTATCGCCTAAATCAAAGATAATACCTCTTGTTAACCAAACATTATATGTTTGAGTTCCGTTCTCAAAAATTTGTTGGTTTTCGTTGATTATAGTGATTTTTTTGATAATTTGATTTACAGGGGTATCAATTTGTTCTGTATCGTCAAAAAAAGATTTAATTTCGTTTTCAGAACATTCTGTTATGCCGAATACAGCATAGTCATCCTGTTCACCAAAGTAATCTACCGATTTTTGTTCGTTACGAAATTCATAAACTCTTTCATCAACAAATATGCCGATGATTCCTGTAACAGAATTGTTAAAAACAAATTCATCAGAGCGATATTTTTTGAAAGTTTGTCCTATCATCTGCTTGAAGATGTTAGAATCAAATCTCATATCAATAGTTTTCATTATTTATCTCCTTCAGTAAAGTGGATTTTTTGATATTTCAATCCACCAGCGTTAGTGCTGTATCTAATATTGATTTCAACAACAGAAGTTCCGTCTGATTTAGAAACCTGTCTATAAGATATTATAGTACCGTCAGCCATTTTTGAATACTTTAAATTGCCTCTTGAAGTCTCTATTCCGCCTTTTGCAGCGGTATTGTAGAAAGATTTTGCAGTTTCAACAGGATTTTTGCTGATAATATTTCTTGTATGAGAACGGCCCTGTCCTTGAACACCAAAATAGCCGTTTGAATATGAGTAATTACTCTTTAGTGAAGAAATATTATCAGAAATACTGTGTTGAGTTGTAGTGCCGCCTTTAAAACCAGTTCCCATTTACGCACACTCCTCTTTAGGATGTGTTTGTTCAAATAAGCTGGGATAGCGGTGAAAATTAGTTTTATCTTCTAAATCTTTAAACACCGCATCAGGCATATATCCGTGAACTAAAACATCAGTAGGCTCAAGTCTTTTTATCATTTCGGTCAAACCTTGCTTAAAAATTTCTTTTTGCTTGTTTGAACGAATGCAACCGTGAGTGCTGACGGATACGATAGAGTTTTTAGGTACCCCAAGGAAGCAATATTCAAAACTGCTTTCATCACTCCATCGTATATTGGGAATAACTGGTATTCCTTGCTTTTGTAGATAGTAACCTACTGCACGGTTGAAATATGTATTTGTTTGCTGAAGACAAGGGGATTGACCAATCAGCATTGTACAATCGGGGGAAATAACTCCGTCAAATTCCTTTAATAAATCTACATATTTTGTAGTTGATGTTAAAACATCAGCAAAGAATTTATCGTGCATATAAAAATGTACGTACTGTCGTTTATCGCTTGTCTGTTTGGCTTTTTCAAAGGGGATTAAACCCTTGGGAATCTGTGTGTTTTTTAAATTCATAAGCGCCGGAATCCCTGCGGCACCTACGAATGATGCGCCTTCAACAAGATAACTGTGAAAGCCATCATCTAAAATGGTTTTACGCATAACTTTGCACCTTTCCGTCATCTTTGTGACATAAATTTAGATTTTTCTTTGACTTTTTTACAACAAAAATTTTGCATTTTATTCAAATTTTTGTTGCGTTTTTCTCCGAAAGGTGCTATTATGTATTTAGCAGGATACGAATGGCAATATTCGGAGAGAAGCATTGTATTGATTGCGCCAACAATCTTTACGATGCTTTTTCTTTTTTTAACGACAATCATTTCACATCACCGTCCTTTCTTATAATTTCTTTATTGAAACAAGTCTAATAGACTGATTTCGTATTTTTTCAAGTTTCCGCCATACTTTAACCAGTTAGTATATCGTTGAAAACAAATATCTGCACAGGGTTGAGAAATATCAAATTTATTAACGATGTCCATATAGTCTTCGCATTCGTAGTGGTCAATAAGCGGTGAGGGGGCAAGGGCATATGCTGCATAATAATCCGCAATTTTTCTTGCCAGCTCACTTTCTTGCTTATGTCCCATTTCTATATGTCCAATTTCATGCATAATTGTAAAACGAACACGCTGAAGTCCTTGAGTATCATCGTAATATATTACGAATGTTTTAGCATCAGGGTCATAGTGACTAATTCCGTCAATATTGTTTTGTATAAAGTTTATGTAGGTGCTTCTATCAAGATGGGAAAAAGGCTTGATTATATAACCCTTACGTTTCGCAATATCAAATGGGTCAATGGGTGCTTTGGTTATATTAAGTTCCTTGTAGAGAGAAAATACTTTTTTCTCGATTGTGTCATACATCTTCGAGGGAAGACGAACTACAGTATATTCGTGTTCGTTTATCATTTATCGAGCAGCACCTTCATTAGTTTCATTTTTTCTTCATCAGTCATATTAGCGGTACTTCTTGCAACAAGACGATATACCTCTGCAAAATCTTCATTTGAAGAAGTTCCACTGATGAGATAGTCGGATGTGGTGTTAAGGGCAGTGGCGAGGTTTGCAACAACTTCTATTTTGGGTTCACGCTCATTTTTAAGATAACGTGACATTGCCGCTTCGGTAACACCTACCATTAAAGCAAGTTCTTTCTGGGTATATCCACTGGCTTTTAGTAATTTTTCAATTCTATTTCCTATTTTTTCATTCATGGCACATACCTTCCTTTCACTTTTAATTATTTTAACATAAAATTATCATTTTGTCAAGTTTTTATTACCAAAATAATATTGTGCGCCATTTTTGTCGGTGTAGATGCATTCGTAAAAAAACAAATTTCAAAAATTTATGGTGTTCTCTTGACATTTTCCCCTGCTGCTTGCTCGACCATATTACAGTTTTTATCCGATACAAATACCAAGCCCAGTGACTATGATATGATTTATACCGGTGATTTGGGACTTGTGGGCAGCAACCTGTTGAATGAGCTTTGTGAAAACAGGGGAGTTAAACTGTTTCCTTTTCATAAAGATTTTGGCAGTATGATATTTGATATCGTAGGGCAGGATGTTCACGCAGGTGGTTCGGGGTGCGGTTGTAGTGCAAGTATGATGTGTTCATATATAATGGATGAAATGAATAAGGGTAATCAAAAAAATATTCTTTACTGTGCTACCGGTGCTTTACTTTCACCAACTTCAGTGCTTCAGGGGGAAACTATTCCCGGAATTTGTCATTTAGTAAATATAAAGATTCAGTAAAAAAATACAGACCGCTTAGGTCTGTATTTTGCTTTATTCAATAACTGGGAATACTGAAATTCTAAGCTTTGCAAGTCCGTAGGGAATAAGTTGTATGTACTCGGTTTCTCCATAAGCGATTTCTTTTGCTGTTTTTTTGTCCGGTATTGGTGGAGTCATTACAAAATCACCCTGCACCTTCTTATAAACAAAGGATGAATTGATTACTGAATTATCGGGACTGTAGACATATCTATCTATTGTATCAGTTTTTATCAATGTCCGATTATCAATTTTTTGAGCAGGAACGGTAACTGTAAGCCTTGGATAACTCCAAACATAATTATTGTTTTGTGTTTTTGTGATTTCTATTCCGTTCTTTTTTATAAGGTCCCGTCTTAAGCCGTAATTCCAGTTTCCCACTGGATACATATTGTGCGAATAAAAGGAGAAATTATGGTTTTTTGCAATAAATACTTTGTCATTTCTTTCTATGTCAAGGGCAAATAGCAGTGGGCCGTAATCTACGTATACACCACCTTCAACGGATTCTTTAAGAATGGGCTGAGTGATAAATGTAAGTGTGATTGTTTCCTTGTCTGACCATTCCTTTTCAGCACAAATAAAGCCATTTTCCTTAGTAATAGTTGCAGTTGTTTCAAGAATGTAATCATCTGCCCAAGAGGGTAAGCGAAAACCTATTTTACGTTTTACAGCTTTTTTAGCTTCAATTGTGAATGTGATTTTCAGGTCAAAAGGATATTCGGTTTCCTCAGTGATTTTCAAATCATCATCTTCATAATAATTTGGAGCGTAAAGTGTAGCGTATATGCTGTTGTTATCGCCGCTGTGCCATAATTTATTTATGTAATTAGGCATTATTCGGTTAACATTGCCTATGCAGCAAGCCGCCCAACCGTACGGACGGTACGACATAGTACATGTGCCTTTTGTATAACGGCAATGAGTGGAGTTTTCAGCGGCTATAACTTGATTAGGTGAGGAAAAATACTGTACTGCGGTGAAATCAGGCGTTACTACTGCAGGGGCGGCATTAAGACACATTCTTTCTATCAGGTCGAGATATTCTGTATTACCTGTAGCTTGGAAGAAATATCCCAAAGCCCAACTGTAATCTGCAATATCACAGGTTTCATGCGCCATAATTGCGGTATTGTTTTCAACAAATTCCTCGCTGCTTATAACTCCGTCAATCAAAAGTGCTTGTTTATTAAGTTTGTGAAGACCGCGAATACCCAAATCAAGATATTTTCTGTCTCCTGTTAAATCCCACATAATTGGGTATAGCTTAAGCATTTCACAGAGTGTTACACCATGAATGTGATAAGGTGTGTTATTAGTGAGGCTATCAGAAAGAAGCTCGGGCTCTGTAGTAGTTTGATATTTTTCAAAAATTTCAACCGCAGTTTTTTTGAAAAAATTATCACCGGTGTGTTTGTATAGCCAAGCAAGACATTCTACGTTACAGGCGCTTCTTCCTATATGAATTGGCGGTGTTGATTTATAATGGTTAATAAGTGCTTCAAGTATTTTTATGTTATTAGTGGCATCATATTCCGCCATCAGAGCACGGAAGTATACAGCGTGGGGCCAATGCGTAAATTTCAGTTCTTTTTCAGTATCGCTTTCTTTAGGTGACCTAAAATCTATGGGACCTATATATCCTGAATTTTTGTCAGCAATTTCTAAAGTAGTGTATATGATTTTGCGTATTTTTGTCAGCAAACTGTCGTTTTGTGATTCATAAGCACATTTTAAGGCTCCATCAACCCAATAAGCTTGTTGTTCGTACGGATACCAATGCTCAGACGCGTTTTCCGTTGCCCACAAACATATACTTGTGTCAAAAGGAGCTCCGCATTTTTCAATATTACCTGTAATTCCTTTATTTTGTCTGTCTAAATATTCTAAAGTCCATCCTTTAGCGCTTATTAAATTAGTAGGGCAGGCGTTAAATTTCATATCATACCTCTTATTATTTTGTGTCTAAAGTTCTTTTTTTAGGTGGTCTGTTAGCGTTTTGAAAGCTTTGATTTTGCTGTCGTCTATGCCGTTTTCTAAATAGGTAGGGCATAACCAGCCGCCTTCTTCAAATTCGTTCCAAGCAAAAGTGAGAATATGATTTGGGTTTTCTGCTCGGCGGTTTTGCTTTATGTATTCGCAAAGTCGTTTTCCGCCGTTGATAATTTCAGAGCCAATTGGTGATGGAGCATAATCAATATCTCGGTATTTTATACACGGCACAGGTGTAACGATACGCGGGGTGGGATTCCAACCTAAAGAGAAAAAAGGAATACTGGTGTATGCTTCGTTACGGTTTGTGTTTTTATCAAGTACGTCATTTATATGCTCTGCATAATCTGTAACGTTACCCGTTGTTGCGGCATAAGCACAAAGTGCGTCAATCCCATCATTGTTTTCGTTATCGGCAACACCGTCATTACACATGGCAACGGCAAACGGTTCTGCTACATCACATTCTGCACATATTTTCTTGAATTTTAGTACAAAATCATTTCGGCAACCACCAAAAATATATACAAGTGGTCTACCGTTTATTTTTTCATAAAACGGTTTTTTCATCGCCGTGGCGACCTCTTTTAAATCGTTATCGGTAAAAGGGTGCGCGGAAAGAATTGCGCAAAAACCTATTTTTTTGTTCAGAGGACTTTTCATATACATTTCCATAGCCTTTCTCAGTTCGAAAACTTTATGGCTACAGTCTTTCTCGGAAGAGGGAATATGATTTTTTGAGGCTTCTTTTGGATACCAAACATAAGCAAAGTAGTCGATTCCGGCATCAACGGCGTACTGAAGTTCGGTATCATAATCCTTTAGTGTTCTGTTATTAAAAGTTATATTTTCAAAGTTGCGCTGTGCAAAGTATGGTACTCTGTCTTTAAATTGTGAGGGACTTAACGACTTTGCGGTGTGAAAACCAAAATAAGTATTGTCGGGCAGTTGATTATCCCAATTTATAACTCCGATTCTTAATTTTTCCATACTATTTTTCCTCCGTGTTAATAAGTAGATACTGACAACCGACGAAATAATTGTTAATATTTCGTTGCATACCCCTGAAATTGAACCGCAAGAATAGCTGTAAATAAACATACAAATTGCTATTGGAATGGACAGAATTTTGTTATTTATAGGACTTTTTTGCCAAAAACTAATTACCGATACAGCGCCGGCAATAGCAGGGAAAATACTGTATATACTTTGAAAAGTAATATATGATGAAATAAATGACGCTAACAAAAATACAATCAGCCATTGTTTTCTGTGCTTTTTTGCAAAAATAAAAACAGTTTCGCGAATAATTCCGATTGTAGCAGTGGCCGCACCTGTAAATGCAGAAAGAAAGAGGTAGTGTGTCATCCAAACAATATCGGATAAAAGTTTGAAAAACAAAATTTTGTTCTTATCTTTTTGCTGATAAATCAAAATATTAACAAATATACCTAAAAATCCCAAAAATTGTCCTATTAAAATCAAAATCAACCATCCTAAAAAATTTTATATACTTGATTTTAACAAGAAAAAACTATATAATCAATACATAATACAAAAGCAAATGTTCAAAAAACAAATATAGGAGAATTTTATGGATATTTTTTTGCGTTATGCTAAAAAGACCTGTGATTTGCCAAATAACTTTATTACGAAGGCATATGACTGCAGAATATTATTTATACTAAATGGTACCGGAAAAATATGGCTTGATAATAAAGAATACCTTCTAAAAGAAAATACTTTGTGTTATTATCCCGCCGCAACACCGTATTTTCCTAAAAGTTCCGACGATTTTCCAATGGAATTCGTTACTTTAAATTTTGATTTTAACCGTAATTATACTAATTTTGTTAACGCTTTTGCCCCTGTTGCTGAAAAAGATTTTTTGAGTGATAGGGCTGTTTTGCCGACTGAAGAAGTGCCTGAAATTTTTAAAAGTTATTTTGTTCTTGAAAATGCGGTTGAATATAGAGAAGACTTTTTAAAGCTTGTCAATGAGTTTTCCGCCGACGTACCCTATGGCAAAGAAAAGGCGGAAACAAAACTAAAATATTTGCTTTTAAGTATGACTACACATTCATTTTGTAAAGAAAACCGTATCTTTGAGGAAACACTGTCTTACATAAAAAATAATATATTAAGTATAAATTCTAACGAAGAAATTGCTCAGTTTATGAATTATCATTCATATTATTTAAATAAAATTTTCAAAGAAAAAACAGGTACAAGTATGCATCGGTACATTATTAATGAAAGGCTGAAAATAGCGGCTGATTTGTTAATAACTACATCGCATAATGTTAACGAGGTTGCTAAACTATCGGGTTTTGAAAACTCTCGTCATTTTTCAACGGCGTTTATGAAAAAGTACAAATGTACACCTTCGTCTATGAGGAAAAGGTCAAAAACTTTCATTTAATTTTAAAATATTCTTAAAATATCGACAAATGCGTTTTTAATGTTGACTTGGAGAGTCGATTTTATTATATTATAAACAGTGTAATTCAAGCGTTGGAGGTTTGTTATGTTTTCTGAAAAATTTATAAGCGCAACTAAAGAAAGAAATACTTTAGTAAAGCATATTGCGGCGCCGTATATGCGAAAATCTTTTGAAATTACCGATATGCCTCAAAGCCTTTTCGTAACTGTTTGCGGACTTGGCTTTTACGATATTTTTATCAATGGCAAAAAAATCACCAAAGGACTTTTAGCACCTTATATTTCTAACCCTGACGATATTTGTTATTACGATAAGTATGACCTTATGCCCTATATAAAGCAGGGTAAGAATGTTGTTGGCTTTATACTTGGCAATGGTTTTAAAAATAATGACGGCGGTATGATTTGGCTGTTTGACAAAGCAGATTTTGTGGGACCGCCGCAACTTGCATTTGCTATTGAAGGCAAAGCAACAGAGGGGAATATTTTAATTGAGGCTGATGAAAGCGTAAAGGTACATTCTTCACCCATTGTTTTTGACGATTTGCGTGCGGGAATACATTATGATGCGCGTCTTGAAATAGAAAATTGGTGTTCACCCGATTTTGATGATACTGCTTGGGATAATGCATTTTTTACTCCTACACCAAAGGGAATTAAAAAGTTTTGCGGTGCCGATCCTATTATTGTTAAAAATGAAATTAAGCCGATATCATTCTATAAGGCAACTCTTGATAATACTTACAAGCGTCACAATAACTTTGATTTATGGAAATATCCTAATTTAGATAGAACTTTTAATGATGAAGATTTTGAGGGATATTCCTATGATTTTGGCGTTAACACTGCCGGTGTACCAAAATTAACCTTACGTAATACTACTCCGGGACAAAAAATTGAAATTCAGCTTTGCGAGTTTGCAAACGACGATAATAATCCGTCCTATAAAAATCTTTCTTGTTATTATGACGGTTATGTTCAGCGTGATATTTATATATGCAAGGGCGCAGATATTGAAGAATTTATACCGTCATTTACATATCACGGATTTAGATATGCATTCCTAAACGGACTTCGCGATAACCAAGCGCAAGACGATACCGTTATATACCTTGAATGTTCTTCGGGTTTTACATCTCGTGGCGGTTTTTCTTGCTCAAATGAAGTAATAAACAAGCTTCAGGATATGGTGAGACGTAGCGACTGCTCTAATTTTTACTATTTTCCAACCGACTGTCCTCATCGCGAAAAGAACGGTTGGACAGGCGATGCAATGGTTTCTTGCGAACAGTTTTTACTAAACTTCACTGTTGAAAAAAGCTTAAGAGAGTGGCTTTGTAACATTCGCGCTGCTCAAAACAGCGAAGGAACTATACCGGGAATTGTACCGACAGGTGGTTGGGGCTTTGCTTGGGGTAACGGTCCTATTTGGGATAACGTACTTATTGAGCTTCCTTATCAAATTTACCGTTATACCGGAAATGTTGATATTCTGAAAGAAAATTTTTACTCTGTATATAAATATTTAGGCTACGCCTTAGGTAAGCGTAATGAGAAGGGGCTTCTTTGTTACGGCCTTGGCGACTGGGTTAAGCCACGTGGTGGTAAACCTATTTGTCCAAAGGAATTTATTGACAGTGTAATGATTTATGATTTTGCTAATAAAGCTGCATTTATGTTTAATAAACTTGGCAAAAAAATCGAGGAACAGTATGCGCTTTTATTTGCAGATGAACTCAGAGAGGCTATTAGAAAAGAGTATATCAACGAAGAAAAGGGAACAGTTGCTAATGAATCACAGACTGCTTACGTACTTGCCCTTAACTTTGATATTATTGATAACAAGAAAAAAGCCGTTTGCAACCTTGTTAAAGAAATAAATGATTACGGTATGCATGACTGTGGAATGATAGGTATTCGTTATTTATTTTATGTACTTACAAAATACGGTTATGCTGACCTTGCTTATGAATTGATTATAAGTAAAAAGCAAAACGGATTTGGAAATTTTGTCGATTCAGGATTTACTTCATTACCCGAAACCTTTACCTATCTTGATTTAGAGGGTAAACTTAGCTATATGTCGCTTAATCATCATTTTCTCGGTGATATCAGCCATTTCTTTATTTCGGAAATTGCAGGTATTCACGTAAACGATAAAGTTGTTAACCCTGCAAATATTGATATTGTACCCAACTTTATTAAAACACTTGAAAATGCCAGGGCATATTTTGACAGCGTTGAAGGTAGAGTAGAGGTTTCTTGGAAGAAAAAAGACGGCAATATTGTTTTGAGCGTTTTGGCACCAAGCGCAGCAAGCGGAAAAATAAAATTGCCTAGTGGCTATTCCTTCACTGACGGCAGCACTCAAAAAGATGTAATATCTGGGGATTTTTTTGTAAAAAACGCTTAACATCAAGGGTATAATATTGACAATATATAATTGAAAAGTTATAATGCAACTTAGGTGTTACACAAGGTGACAAACTTAAGTTGCATTTTACTTTTTGTGTACGTCCTGAATACTGCATAAGGTAGGTAACAATTATGTTAAAGTTTGAAAAATATGTAGTTGGCAGCGGTGAAACCGAAGGCTATAAAGCACTTAAAGCAACTATCCCCGAGGACGATAAATATATGCATTATCGTCTTGACGGTAACTGTCTTAAAGACTGCATAGATATTTATTATGTCATTCACGAAGACGGCGTTGCTCTTTGCAGAATTTGGATGTGCTATCCCCGTCATAAGAATGCAATTTCTAACTGGGGCGCCGTTTATACAGAAGAGGCATGTCGTGGACAGGGCCTTTGCTCAAAGAACCTTAAATTCTGCTTTGAAGAGGTTGCAAAGCTTGAAAATCCGCCCCTTGCTCTCTTTTGTACAGCAGGTGGTCAGTGGAAAGCCGATATGTATCAGCGTTATGGCTGGAAACTTGCTATTCATGATACCACAAAAGGTCCTCTTTATTATCGTGTAGGTAACAGCCCTGAAACCTTCCTTGAGTTTTACACCAATTATTATACTCCCACTAAGTCTCTTCGTGCTGTAAAGGGAACTTGGGAATGGAGAAACGAAATAGACTGTCTACTTAAATTTGCTATGATGGATCAAGGTCTTTCTTATGATATTAACGGTGAAAGTGATTTAAGCTATATGCTTCTTCATACACCCGACAGAGATGTAAGATATATTCTCACCGAAGAAGACAAGTGTGTAGGCTGGATGCTTGATGGTGTTGCCAAGGTATATCCGCTTTACCAAGACTTTCTTGATACAATGAAAATCGTATAAGTTTACATATAAAAAACACAGGAAAAATTTTCTGTGTTTTTTTGTTGCAAATATTCTGTATATATAGTAAAATAAATATAATTAAATTTAAGTGAAAAGGGTAGGAATTATTATGAAACCGGTTTACAAGCGTATATTACTTAAACTTTCCGGCGAAGCACTTGCCGGCGAAAAGAAAAGCGGACTCGACTTTGATAAGGTAGTTGAGATTTGCGAAAGCATTAAAAAATGCGTTGATATGGGCGTTGAAATTGCCATAGTTGTAGGTGGCGGTAACTTCTGGCGCGGCAGAAGCAGCGGACAGATGGACAGAACCAGAGCAGACCATATGGGTATGCTCGCTACCAGCATTAACGCTCTTGCTGTTGCTGACGGTCTTGAGCAGGTTGGTGTAACGGCTCGTGTTCAGACTGCTATTGAAATGCGTCAGATAGCCGAACCGTATATCAGAAGCAAGGCTGTACGCCATCTTGAAAAGGGAAGAGTTGTTGTTTTCGGCTGTGGAACAGGTAATCCTTTCTTCTCAACCGATACTGCTGCTGCACTCAGAGCTGCTGAAATTGATGCAGAAGTAATCTTCAAGGCTACAAATGTTGACGGCGTTTATGACTCTGATCCTAAGGTTAATCCTGATGCTAAGAAATTTGATACCCTTTCTCATCTTGATGTTCTTCAAAAAGGTCTTCACGTAATGGACAGCACCGCTGCTTCTCTTTGTATGGATAACTCTATACAGATTCGTGTGTTTAACCTTGATAAACCCGATAATATTGTTTCTGCCGTTGTCGGCGAAAATATCGGTACTGTTGTAAAATAATTATTGTTTACGGAGGTAAATTTATGGATAACTTAATTAAAAACACTGAAGAAAGAATGGACAAATCTCTTGACGCTCTTGACAGAGATTATAAATCTGTTCGTGTCGGCAGGGCTAATGCTTCTGTTCTTGATAGAATAAATGTTGATTACTATGGTGTGCCAACACCAATTCAGCAGATGGCTGCTGTTTCAATGCCGGAACCCAGAATTCTTATGATAAAGCCTTGGGATGCAACTACATTAAAAGAAATAGAAAAGGCAATTCTTTTATCTGATATCGGCATAAACCCCCAGAATGACGGCTCCGCCATACGTCTTAACTTCCCGCCTTTAACCGAAGAAAGACGTAAAGAGGTAGTTAAAGAAGTTAAGAAAATGGCTGAAGATTCTAAGGTATCCGTTCGTAATATCAGACGTGATGCTCTCGAAAAGCTTAAAGGTCTTAAAAAGAATAATGAAATCACCGAAGACGACGAAAAAAACGGCGAGAAGAAGATTCAAAATCTTACAGATAAGTTCTGCAAGGAAATTGATTCTTTAGCTGCTGTTAAAGAAAAAGAAGTTATCGAACTTTAATTTCAGGTGAATTATAAATGATTTTTAAAAGTAAAGAAAATAATGCGCCCCGGAGTATTCCGGGGCATATTGCCATTATTATGGACGGAAATGGCAGATGGGCTAAAAAAAGAGGTTTGCCTCGTTCTTTCGGTCATTCTGCAGGTGCGAAAAAGTTTAAAGAAATAGCAAGATACTGTAACAAAATAGGTGTAAAGTATCTGACGGTGTATGCTTTTTCAACAGAAAACTGGAAACGCCCTAAAGAAGAAATTGACGGTATAATGAATCTGCTGAGAGATTATCTTAAAGATTCTACCAACTTCAAGGGTGAAAATATAAAGCTTAGATTTATAGGGGATCGTCTTGCTTTGCCACAGGATATTCAGGCTCTTATGGAAAACAGCGAAAAAGAGTCCGACGATGCTACGGGTATGACTGCTTGTCTTGCATTAAACTATGGTGGCAGAGATGAAATTACCAAAGCTGTGCAAAGGATAATTAACGAAAAAATTAACGCTGAGGATATAAACGAAGACCTTATTTCATCTAAACTCTATACCGCCGATTATCCTGATCCTGACCTTGTTATCAGGGTAAGCGGTGAATTCAGACTATCAAACTTCCTTGTTTGGCAGTCTGCTTACAGCGAATTTTATTTTGACAAAGTTTTATGGCCCGATTTTTCCGTAAGGGATTTAGAAAAGGCTATTGATGAATTTAACCGACGCAACCGTCGGTTTGGAGGCGTATAATCTATGCTGACTCGCGTTATTTCAGGTGCCGCTTTAATACTTGTGGTTGGCGGTATTTTGGCTGCCGGATATTTTTATCCACCCGTGTTGGTTACTTTTGTTGCAATTATTTGTGCAATGGGCTGCTATGAAATTTTAAATAATACGGGCATTATTAAGAAAAAGACCGTTACCGTTGGTGCTTGTATCTTTGGTTTGATATGTGTGTTTGCCAATTGCGGATACATAAATATTGCAGGATACAGTGTAAATGGTGATGTTGTTTCTATACTATTTGCACTGTTTGTAGTTATTTGTTCACTGGTTTTTAATAGTAGTATGAATATTGGTGCAATAGGCTCAGCGGTTGCATTTCCCATAATGATTTCTTATGCTTTTTCAAGCCTTGTATTGTTATATGCCGGAAAAAGCGGAGTTTTCTTTTTACTGCTTCTTCTTAATTTTTCTTCTGTTTGCGACACCGGTGCATACTTTACAGGTGTATTGCTCGGCAAACATAAATTGTGCCCCGAAATAAGTCCCAAGAAAACTATTGAGGGTGCAGTAGGCGGTATTTTCTTTAGCCTTATCTGTACGGTAATTTTATGTTTTGCTTTTCACAAAACTGCAGATTTGGTTATTTTGCTCATACTTACCGTTGTTTTCTGTATTGTAGGAATGTGCGGAGATTTGTTTGCTTCTGTTATAAAAAGAAGCGTTGGCATTAAAGATTACGGAAAACTTATTCCCGGTCACGGCGGAATACTTGACCGTTTTGACAGCATACTGTTAATAGCAACCGTTATGTATTTATTTATATCCGGAGGGGTTGTTTAATGACAGAGAAACTTATTATTCTCGGTTCTACAGGCTCTATTGGTACACAGGCATTAGAAGTGGCCGAAAAGCAAGAAATTAAAGTAACAGCCCTTACAGCAGAAAAAAATGTTTCTGTTATGGAAGCGCAAGCCAGAAAGTTTAAACCAAATTTTGTTGCTATGGGAAATGAGCAGGCGGCTAACGACTTGAAATTGCGACTTGCTGATACTGATATAAAAGTACTTAGCGGTAATGAGGGAATATGTGAGTTAGCAGCAAGTGAAGGCGATACAGTTTTAAATGCTATTGTGGGTATTGCAGGTTTAAAACCTACTATGTCTGCAATCGGCTCCGGAAAAACATTAGCCCTTGCTAACAAAGAGTCGCTGGTTACCGGTGGTCAACTAGTAAAAAAAGCTCTCTTGAATTCGGGTAGTTCATTACTTCCTGTTGATAGTGAACATTCTGCAATTTTTCAGTCGCTTCAGGGTGTGCCTGATGGTGCTGTGTCAAGAATTTTACTTACTGCTTCGGGCGGTCCGTTTTTCGGCAAAAAAAGAGAAGAACTCATAGATGTTACCGCTGCCGATGCCCTTAAACATCCAAACTGGAGTATGGGCGCAAAAATTACAGTAGATTCCGCAACACTAATGAATAAAGGCCTTGAGGTAATAGAGGCAGTTCACCTTTTTGATTTACCACCTGAAAAAATTGATGTTATAGTTCAGCGAGAAAGTATTATTCATTCGGGCGTTGAACTGACAGACGGCGCTTTGATAGTGCAAATGGGTGTTCCTGATATGAAACTACCTATTCAGTATGCTCTCACATATCCAAACCGTCTTTATTTACCTGAGCGTCTTGATCTGGTCGGTATCTCTAAATTGACTTTTTATAAGCCTGATACCGATACCTTTAAGTGTTTGTCTGTTTGTATTGACGCGATTAAAATGGGCGGATTGAAGCCCACCGCCGCAAATGGCGCCAACGAAATGGCTGTTCAGCTTTTCCTAGGCGGTAAAATTAAATTTTTGCAGATAGCCGAGCTTGTAGCTGCGGCTACCGATAATCAGAGTGTTTGTGAAAATTATTCCTTAGAAGATGTTTTTGAGGCCGATAAAAAGGCTCGTGAATTTGTTTTGTCCCTAATTTAACTTGAGGTGATTATTATTTCCACTATTTTGTCACTGCTTAATACGGTGTGGCCGTATCTTGTTGCCGTTTTAATGTTTATTGCTTTAATCTTAATACATGAGTTTGGACATTTTATTACGGCAAAGATGTTTAAAATTAGAGTGAATGAGTTTGCTGTTGGTTTTGGCCCTAAGCTTATTAAAAAGCAAGGCAAAGAAACTCTTTACAGTGTTAATTTAATTCCCTTTGGCGGATATTGCGCTATGGAGGGTGAGGACAGTGAAAGTAATGATCCTCGTGCTTTTTGTAACGCTAAGGCGTGGAAACGATTTATTGTGGTTGCCGCAGGTGCTGTATTCAATCTTGTGTTGGGGCTTATTTTAGTTAGCATAATCATTTGCTCGGGTACACTTGTTGGAACGACTACGGTTGCTAAGTTTGACGAAAATGCTGTCAGTGTTAATTCGGGACTTTGTGTAGGTGATACCATTACCGAAATAGACGGAAGAAAGGTATATACCACACAGGACGTGGCTTATGCCTTTACCGCAGTTACTGATGGAAATATTGATATAACAGTTAAAAGAAACGGTGAAAAGGTCTTTCTAAAGGACGTATCATTTTTAACTGAAACCAGCGATGGTATAAATTATATTGCTCTTGATTTCAAGTTTTTGGGAGAAAGAAAAAATTTCTTTAATGTACTTGAGTCAACCTTTAAAACTACATTTTCGTATTGTAGAATTGTTTGGTTTTCTCTTGTTGACCTTATAAGCGGTAAGTTTGGCATCAGTGCTGTATCCGGTCCTGTAGGTGTTACTGCTACAATAGGTCAGGCAGCCAGAATGGGTATAATGAACATTTTGCCGATTATGGCGCTCATAACCATAAATTTAGGTGTATTTAATTTACTGCCTGTTCCTGCACTTGACGGTGGCAGACTTGTGTTTATTTTTCTTGAAATGATACTAAGAAAACCTGTTGCGAAAAAATATGAGGGAATTATTCACGCTGTTGGACTGTTCTTGCTGCTTGGCATAATGGTTCTTATAACATTTAAAGATATATGGAGTTTAATTACGGGGTAAAAAATATGTTTACTAACGATAAAACTGTTGCTGTAAAACTTAAAAATTTAACGCTGGGAGCGGGTAATCCCGTAACAGTCCAGTCAATGCTTAATGTTCCGTCTCACGATTTTGAGGGGAATATAAAGCAAGCAATTGAACTTGAACAAGCCGGTTGCGAAATTATCAGAGTTGCTGTACCCGATATGCAGTCTGTCGGTCTTATTTCAAAGCTTAAAGAAAATGTTAAAGCACCCATTGTGGCTGATATTCATTTTGATTATAAGCTTGCCTTAGAGAGTGTAGCGGCAGGTGTTGATAAAATAAGAATAAACCCTGGTAATATAGGTGATGACACTAAGGTAAAAGCTGTTGCTGACTGTTGTAGGACGGCAGGCGTACCTATTCGTATTGGTGTTAATTCAGGCTCACTTGAAAAAGAAATTTTAAAAAAGTATGGCGGACCTACTCCTGAGGCAATGGTGGAGAGTGGTATGTATCATATATCTCTACTTGAAAAGTATGATTTTGACCAGATAGTTTTGTCTCTTAAGTCGTCAGACACTTTTATTATGTACAAGGCCTATCTTTTGGCTGCAGAAAAATGCAGATATCCTTTGCATTTAGGTGTTACTGAAGCAGGAACATATAAAATGGGTATCATACGTTCAAATGCGGGTATTGGCGGATTGCTCTTAAACGGTATTGGCGCAACCATACGTGTTTCACTTACCGATACACCTGTAAATGAAGTATATGCCGCTAAAGATTTACTTAAAGCTATCGGTCTTAGAAATGACGGTGTAAGGTTTGTTTCTTGTCCTACTTGTGGCAGAACAGCCATTGACCTTATAGGTCTTGCAAAAGAGGCTGAAAAACGCCTACAGAATATCAATAAACCGTTAACAGTGGCTGTTATGGGCTGTGTTGTTAACGGCCCCGGTGAAGCCAAAGAAGCTGATTTCGGTATAGCAGGCGGTAAAGGTTGTGGAGTAATTTTCAAAAAGGGTGAGATTATACACAGTAATGTGCCTGAAAACAAACTTATTGATATGCTCTATGAAGAAATAGTTAAAAATTAAGGTGAAAAAATGTCTGTGAAATTTTCAGAGGTTTTCGGCGATTTTCTTAACCGTAAAACCAAGATGTTTGCTGATTGCGAAATGAAAAATTGCAATCTTGATATGGACAGCAGAAAACTTGATATAGTTTTATATAGTGAAAATTATATTGGTAAAGAAGCTGTAAACGATCTTAAAGTGCTGTTGGCTTCAGCGCTTCAAACTTCTGCGCTTAATTTAACATTAGAATTTTCAAAGGACAGCTTCTGTGAAGAGGCTTGTAAAGATATTTGTGAGCAATTGCGTCTTGAAAACGTAATGCTTAATGGTTATTTTAATAAGGCACAGTTTTTGCTTAAAGACGGTGTTCTCGAAATAAAACTTGAATACGGCGGTCTTTCAGTCATAAAAGAAACAGGCTTCGAAAAGAAGTTCACAGGTAGGGTAAAAGAAATATTTGATAGGGAAGTAAGCGTTGCCTTTTCGGGACAGACCGAAGATATAGAAATGGTATTACCGGACAAGCCCGAAGAAGAAATCCCTTTGCCCGAAGAACCTACGGAAGAAGAGGTTGTTGAAGTAAAGCCTGTTATGGTTTCAAGCGAGGGTTTGCCTGAATTTTTATATGATGTTGAGCTGTTTTATGGCAAAAAACTTGATGACCATTACATAAAAATGATAGATATAGTACCAAATCCTAACGGCAAAACCTTTATTGCCGGATGGGGTGAGGTATTTGGATATGAAACAAGAAATATAAATACAAAACGCGGTCCGAGAATCATAGTTACATTTTGTCTTAGCGATAAAACAAATTCTATTTATTGTAAAATGTTTATGACCGAAGAAGAAATGGACAGTATAAAGCCTGTTCGTAACGGTACTGTAATTGTATTTAACGGTAGTTACAGTCTTGACGATTTTACAGGCCATTACATTTTAGAGCCCAAGGTTATGGCTACTGCTAAGGTAAAAGAAGAAACTGATGATTATCCTGAAAAGCGTGTAGAACTTCATTGTCATACCAATATGTCAGCGAAGGATGCCATAAGCCCGGCAGAAGTGCTTATAAAACGTGCACATAAATGGGGACACAAGGCTATCGCAATTACCGACCACGGTGTTGTGCAGTCTTATCCTGCTATTGCAAGTGCAGTGGCTTCTATTAAGAAAAGCGGCGGCGAGTTTAAGGCTATATATGGTGTTGAAGGCTACTATGTAGATGATACTAAGGGCGAAACCGATATAACCAAGCTTAAGAGCTACCATCAGATTATCCTTGTTAAAAATCTTGTGGGACTTAAAAATCTGTATCAGCTTGTTTCAAAGGCTCATATTGACGATTTTTATAAACGTCCCGTTACAAGACGCAGTGAAATAGAAAAACACAGAGAAGGTCTTATTCTTGGTAGCGCCTGTGAAGCGGGAGAGCTTTTTGACGCTGTATTAAGAGGTAAATGTGACGAGGAACTAATGGAAATTGCTCGTTTCTATGATTATCTCGAAATTCAGCCTCTGGGCAATAACGCGTTTATGGTGCGTGACAGTGTAAAGCCTGATAAGGTAAATAAAAAAGGTGTTGTTACTCCAAATCCTTACAAACATGTAAAGGATGAAGAAGTCCTTAAAAACTTTAATCGCAAAATTGTTGAGATAGCAGATAAGTTGAATCTTCCTGTTGTGGCTACAGGTGACGTTCATTTTGCTGCTAAGGAAGATGTAATTCTGCGTAAAATTCTTATGGCTGCACAGGGTTATGAAGATTTTGACCTTCAGGCACCGCTTTATCTTAAAACTACCAAAGAAATGCTTGACGATTTTGAATATTTTGGTGACAGAGCAAGAGAGTTTGTAATAGATAACCCTTGCAAAATTGCTGATATGGTAAGCGATGATGTTGTACCTGTGCCACCAGGAAACTATCCGCCTGTAATTGAGGGCTCTGATGATTTGCTTAGAAAAATTTGTGACGAAAGGGTAAAAAATACCTACGAATTTAACGGCAAAGTTCCTGAAATCGTTGAAAAACGTATAAATAAAGAGCTTACAAGTATTATAAGCAACGGTTTCTCCATAATGTATATTTCTGCACAGAAGCTGGTTTCATACAGTGAGGAACACGGATATCTTGTCGGCTCTCGTGGTTCGGTAGGCTCATCCTTTGCCGCGACAATGGCAGGTATATCAGAGGTTAATCCTCTGCCTCCTCATTATCATTGTCCTAAATGCAGGTGGAGTCAGTTCTTCAGTAGTGCTGAGGTTGGCTCGGGTTTTGACCTTCCAGATAAAAACTGTCCTGAGTGCGGTACATTTTTAAAGCGTGACGGACACGATATACCTTTTGAAACCTTCCTAGGTTTTAAAGGAGATAAGGTTCCTGATATTGACCTTAACTTCTCAGATGAATATCAGAGCGAAGTTCAGAAATATACAGAATCACTTTTTGGCAAGGAAAACGTATTTAAAGCAGGTACTATTTCTACAATTGCAGAAAAAACTGCTTTTGGTTATGTTAAGGCTTACTGTGAACTTAAGGGTATTACTTTAAGTCAGGCGGAGATGGAACGTC
Organism: Acutalibacteraceae bacterium; assembly: GCA_045586405.1. Taxonomy (GTDB): domain Bacteria; phylum Bacillota; class Clostridia; order Oscillospirales; family Acutalibacteraceae; genus SIG607. The sequence continues at coordinate 21,802 of JAZNAG010000149.1, forward strand.
TTGCAAGTGCAGTTGAAAAGTCGAAAATTAAGGCGACAACAGGTCAGCACCCTGCAGGTATGATTATAGTTCCGAGAGACAAAACTATTTACGATTTTTGTCCTATTCAGCATCCTGCCGATGATCCTAAATCGGAAATTTTAACTACCCATTTTGATTTCCATTCTATTCACGATACAATATTGAAGCTTGACGAGCTAGGTCACGTTGTACCTACTACCTATAAGTATCTTGAAGAGTATACCGGTATTAGTGTTAACGATATTTCTATGTCTGATCCAAAAGTTTACAGTCTTTTTGTTAATACCGATGCTTTGGGCGTTACTCCCGAACAAATTGAGTCACAAACAGGTACGTTCTGTATTCCTGAGTTTGGTACTGCTTTTGTACGTGGTATGCTTATGGACTGTAAACCTAAGAATTTTGCTGATTTACTTCAGATTTCGGGCCTTTCTCACGGTACTGATGTTTGGCTTGGTAACGCAAAGGACCTTATTGATCAAGGAATATGCACAATTTCAAATGTTATTGGTACCCGTGATAATATTATGGTATATCTTATAAATCAGGGTATGGATGAAGGCCGAGCCTTTAAGATTACCGAAACTGTTCGTAAAGGTCTTGTTGCCAGCGGTAAGGTTAGTAAAGAAGACTGGGAAGCAATGGAAGAAGATATGCGTAAGGTAAATGTACCTGAATGGTATATCGGTTCCTGTAAGAAAATAAAATATATGTTTCCCAAAGCTCACGCTGCTGCTTATGTTATTTCGGCTTTAAGGCTTTGTTGGTACAAGGTATATAAGCCTCTTGAATTTTACTGTGCTTATTTTACAGCCAGACCTGAAGACGTTGAAGCACCTATTCTTATGAAGGGCCACGATGCCGTAAAACGCTATATTCGTGAAACAAAGGCTAAGGGTAAAGAGGCCAGTAAAAAAGAACTTGATGTGCTTGATAATATGTATATTTTCAACGAAATGCTGAGCAGAGGCATTAAAATTCTGCCCATTGACCTTGAAAAATCACACGCTGTTAAGTTTATACCCGAAAAAGAGGGTATGCGGTTGCCGTTCGGTTCAATTTCGGGAATGGGCGACAAGGCTGCCTATGATGTATATGAGGCGGCACAACGCGGCGGTTTTATTTCTGTTGAAGATTTTCAAGAAGAATCAGGCGTTTCAAAGGCTATTATTCAATCCCTTGTTGATCTCGGCGTTATGAAAGATTTGCCCGAAACAAACCAAATGTCTATGTTTTAATAAAAGAAGACCGATAACTCGGTCTTCTTTAAAAATGAAAAAATTCATTAAAAGTGTAAATAATATTCTGGAAACTAAAATTTTGGAGTTATAATTTATGTTGGGTTTTCGCAGAGCCGACTTTTCGGACTTTGAAGGTATTAAGGCTATTGTACACAGTTTTGACGAACTATCCTGCGAGCTGTCGGAAATTAACCTATTGCTGTGGCAGAATATATATTGTTTTGAATTCTGCATTTACGATAATATGCTTTTTACTAAGAATTGTGTAGATGGTGTTATAACCTTTGGTATACCATTTAGCAGGGATATTGAAAAAGCAATTAATATTCTTCGCCGGTATTGCACGGAGAATAATTTTACTTTAAAATTTTTTGCGGTGCAGGGTGAAAGATTAAGACTTTTTAAAGAGAAATTCGGTAATGGGTTTAATTATCAGCCGGTCAGAGATTCTTTTGAATATATTTATGACCGTCAAGCTTTAGCACAGCTTGTCGGTAAGAAATATCACTCCAAACGTAATCATATTTCGGGGTTTATGAAAAAGTATAACTGGAAGTATGAAAGACTTTCTGAACAAAATGTTGATGATGTCAAGCTTATGTTATCTAAATGGTATGAAGATAACGGTGAAAAGCAAAATGAAAATATGCGTGCAGAGCAGATAGGCCTTTTTAATATCCTTGATAACAAACTATACAATAAATATATCGGCGGAATATTAAAGGTTGATGACCGCGTTGTTGCCTTTACATTGGGTTGTAAAATCAATGATAATGTATTTGATGTAAATATTGAAAAGGCGTTAAGTGAGTTTGAAGGCGCTTACGCTATGATTAACAATATATTTGTTTCTGCTGAGCTTGATGGTTTTAAATATGTAAACAGGGAAGAGGATATGGGTATTGAAGGGCTCAGAAAAGCCAAGCTCTCATATAGACCTATTATTTTACTTGAAAAATATGTAGTTACGGAAGAAGCATAATATGTTAAGTATAAAAGAACAATGCTATAAGCTTTATATGGACGCCTTTAAAGATGATGAACAGTTCACTAAATTTTTGTTTGACAACTGTTTTGATGATTGCTGTTATTACCTTACTGAAGGTGATATTGTTGTATCTATGCTGTTCGCCTTTGATGTATTTTTAAATGGTGTAAAGGGTAAGTACATTTATGGTGTTGCAACAGACGAAAAATACCGCGGAAAAGGGTATATGAGAAAGCTGTTTGACAAGTCTGCAGCAAATTTGAAAAATGAATACAAGTTTTTATGTTTGCGACCAATGACCGAGTCACTTTTTGGCTTTTATGATAAGCTCGGCTTTTCAAAGAAGTTTTATAAAGGTAAACTTCAAAATAACAATGAAAATTCAGCTTCTGAACGGGTGTCTGTAAATAATGCTGATGATTTTATGCGTGTACGCAAAAGCCTTTTAAAATCAAATTTTGTAGAGCTGGGCGATAAGTTTTCTTCACTTATTTTAAACTACTGTGACGTTTATACCGATTCTTTAGATAATCCGCAGTATTTAGTCGTTAGAGAAAGTCAGAGCGGTAAAATAAAAGAGTATTTGACAAAGTCTGACTGTTCTGCAAAAACAGATTTTTGTTTTGCTGTTTTTAAAAGCCTTGGATATGATTTTGAAGGAAAAGGTTATCTCGGACTTGCAATGGATTAAAAAGTGTTAAAAGAACTATCTCAAAAATGGTGCGAGATAGTTCTTTTTTTTGTGTCTGTAAAGGTGAAGGCTCAAGCACTGCATCACAGTGGGCGGCAAACCTTGTAAACAGGCTTAATATTATCGATAGCGCTACTGAGATAGTTAACGCGGCGGTTACGGGTAAAACCGAAGAGGAAGCTAAAAACCAGGAAAGAAGCCGTATGATAAAGCTGCTTAGCATTGCTTCAGGTAAAACCGCCGCCCAGCAGGAAGCTGAGGCAGGGGATATACCGTATTCTCAGTACATTAAGCAGAAGGAAGCCGAGCAAAAAGAAAACACCGCCGAAAATGGCGGTGAGGTTTACAGTATAGATAAATCAAACGACATAATTGTTCTTCCTAAAAATAATGAACTTTCAAAATCAATAAAAAATTTGCAAGGTGCAGATAAATATAAAAAAATTCAGCAATATATTCTTGAAGTTTTATCCGGAGATTCTATTAAATTAAGTGACGGAAAAACTGCTGTTGTTGATAAGAGAGATGCACTGCATATAGCAAACAAATCGGGTAGCAAAAAAACTGCTGAAATATCTCAAATCAAACAAATTATTGAAAAAGCTGAACTGTATGCGGAAGACACTAATGTTAAGCACAATAAATTTGACTATTTTTGTTATTATCACACCAAAGTTGAATATGACGGAAATGTATTCTCTTTATTTATAAATGTTGGCAGGGCTAAAAATGATGGCAAATATCACATATATGATATTACAGAAAAAATAAGAGACACCGCCAACCGAATTAACGGTTTGGAGCGCCCCAAACCAAATGAGGGTTACGCTCTAAAAAACGATGTCTCTAATGACATTATAGACCAAAACAAGCCTACTGTCAATAGTAAGTCTATGCAGGAAGGTAAAAATTATACCTATTCCACAAAAGAAATTTCACAAACGGATAAGAAAAAGCAGGCAGAACGTAAGGGAAAGGTTAAGAACCTTTGTGATTTATTCGGTTTATCGCTTGAATGGGATGAAAGCATAAAGAGAGGTAAATATAATCCCAACACAAGAACGGTATTTATTAACCCGAACCTTACTCTTACCGAAATGTATATTGAGGTATTAAAGCACGAATTTACCCACGACCTTGAGAACAGAAAGCTGTATAAAGGCTTTAAGGAGTTTTTATTCGGTAAGAGTATAAACTTCAGAGATTATTGTGAAACTGCCCTTAAGAACGACTACGGTGAAGAGCTTAAGGGTGACGAAGCTATTAAGAGACTAACCGAGCTTAAGTATCGGGATTATATGAGCTCTGATGAAATGAGTGACAAAGAAAAAGCCGCCTTTGATAATGAAGCGGCAGAACGAGAAATTGTTGCTGATTTTGTTGCTAACCGACTACTTGGCGGAATAGGTGCCGACGGTAAGTTTGAGCGGGAAGCTTATGAAGCTTTAAAGGAATTATCTGAATATCACCGAAGCGGTTTTCAGCGTTTTGTTGACTGGATAAAAGAGCTTATAAATAAAATAAAAGGTCAGCCCACCTTTAAGGATATGGCTGACGAGCTTGAATATCTGAATAAACAAATTGCTAATGTGTATGATTCGAAGGTAAGCACAAATAAAACTACTCATGTCGGTGATAAACATTATATTGCATATGACAGCAAAGGTAATAAGTACTGGAAAATAGAAACTGAAAAAGATATTTTTAAAGGACTGAAAACAACCGAAGAATATAAAGAAGTGGCTTATAAATATATTCTTGGTATGCGTAATAATAATGTTGTTGTTGATGCAATAGATGGCAAAAAAATGTCTTTCATTCGCTTAAGTGCAGAAGAATTTACGCATAGCGAAGAAAGTCAAGAGCTAAAAGACATAAATCCAATGATGTTTGCGCAAAAAATGCGTTTGATACCAAGTATCGACGACTTAGCAGCAAACGCAAATATTAATTGGACAAGTCCTGATTTAAAAAACCATAAATTATTTAAAGAAAAAGGATTTGAAAATTTCAGGGGTAGAGTAGGCATAGATAACGTTATATTTAATTTTGTGATACGTTCTGGTAAAGCAAAATTTGGTGATGTTTTTTATGACATAAATTTAGAGGTTGACCAGTACCTACCTCACACCCAAAAAGGTGCTTCAGATATAAAAGGGTCAACCTCTAAAAATAGTATACGCAATAATTCGGAAAAAGTCAAGGAAAATTCTGATATTACCGACTCTCATTCCATTGCGGTGCCGTTTAGTGAGGAATTTAAGGCGGACAAGCGCAAAAGATATGCTGAAGGTCTTGTTAAGAAGTACGGCGGTAATATAGATGGTGCAGAAGAATATTTAAATCTCAAGTTTAGTTTCTCTTGCATAATAGAATAAATATTGCTGGGCTATTCCTGCATAGGTGTTGGCACATTCAGGAAACCGGCCGTCATATAAAACCGAAAGCGCCCTTTTTATCCATACATCTTTCGGGCAAACATCAATATGGCCAAGGCTGAATAACAGGGCACAGTCGGCAACCTTTTCGCCAACGCCGTAAATAGTCATTAGTTTTTCTTTTGCCGTATCTGTATCGGCTTTTTTTAGAAAATCAAAGTCGATATAACCCTCAGATACCTTTTTTGCGGCATCAATTATATATTTGGCACGAAATCCGCAACGTATTACCGATAAATCTTCTATGCTTAGTTTTGCTATGGTTTCGGCAGAAGGAAAGGAGTAACCACTCATAATTTTTTCACCGAAATTTTCGCACAGGCGTTCAACAATGCCCTTGATACGCGGTATATTGTTGTTTTGCGAAATGATAAAGGAACAAAGAGTTTCCCACGGATCTTGATTTAAAATACGGATACCGTCTCCGTATATAACAGCATTACTCAGTATTTTGTCCTGTGAAAAAAGCTTGTTAATCGCATTATAATCACGTTCAAGGTCGAAATAGTTATACCAAAAAGTGTTGAATTCAGCCTCATTGCATGGGTAAATTATAATGGCGTTATTTTCTTTTTTTACCGAAATTTCTTTTCCGTTTACAATGCCTCTCCAAATTCCGTCTTGGTCATAGTTCCAGCGAAAACACTGTCCGCATTCAAAGGTCTTTTTTAGATCAAAATTATCTGCATTTTCGATAATTGTTGCATTATTTTTATGAGAAATCAAAAGCATATTACCACCATAAAAAAGTATAGCATAAAATTGTCGAAAAAGAAAGAAAATAAATTTTTGGTTAACATAAAGTGCGAATTTATGTGAACCAAAACCCAAAATAACCGCTATTTTAAACGAGTTATTGAAGTTATGCACCAAGTTATCAACATTTTTATGTAAACCTGTATATTATTTTAAAAGCTTGTTAAAAATATAAATAAGTCTAAACAGGAGGCTAAAAAATGGTAAAAGGTGTAAATAAATCGGTCATTGAAATAAGTGAAACCGGAAGCAAATATTTTTCAAGGGTTATATTGTTTGTCGCTCCTGAATATGTAGAGAAAAAATCAAAAAAATTAACGGCAGAGGCGGCAAGTGTTATACGAAAAATTCAGATGTCAGGCAATACACCGCTCAGAGATATAATATATGCAGAAAGAAAACGTAAAAAACGCTTAACGATTTTGTTGCTGTCTGCATTTTCAGGAGTGTTGGTAACAGCGCTGTTTTTTATAATATTTTAATAATTTATGAATTAAAGCAGGTAAATCGTGTATTTACTTGCTTTTTAGTTTTATTTGCGGTATAATTTTATGGATGATTTTTGAAAGTTGGTGCTTCATTGTTAAAGCAAAGCGCAAAATTGTTTTTTAAATTTGTTGTCGGCATTTTGATGTGTCTGTTTGTTTTTATGTCCTTTAGTTTTGCATTTTCGGCTGTTTTCAGTGATACTGTTGGCTACAATGTATATCATTATAACTCAGAACTTGGAAAAGAAGAACTTATATGCGTACATAATACCGAAAATAAAAATGATGTTGACTGTAAGTGCAGTGAATATACTGCTGAAGAGTTAAGCTCTATACGTCTTACAGAACTTTCTGCGTCTAAGAAAATGGCTTGTAGCGTCATATCGCAGATTTTCTCTTTAGTTCTTATTTCGGGTGTCTTATACGGTACTGTATGGGATAAGGCTAATAAAGATATTTCGGCGGTAAAATTTGAACGTATAAGTGAAAATAAATGGCGTGGACTTATTATGGGTAGCATTGCGGCTATACCGTCAATAATTTTGTTTATTCTTCTTGTTCTTTCTAAACTTGAAATATTAAAGCCGCAATTTTTAAGCACATACAGACTTTTTAATGCTCATTTCCACGGTCTGCTTACCTGGATATATTCTGATGCCGTAACTGCAGCAGATTTATCTGCTTTGCAAGTTACTGCCTGTGGTTTGCTGGTGTTATATGTGCCCGTTTTGTGCGGTGTGGCGTATATACTTGGTTATAAAGATATTAAAATATTTGAAAAAATTGTTTATAAAAAGAAAGTATGAGGAAATTAAGTTATGGGTTTGTTCTATAATTATAATAAAGAGGGCCCCGGTGTCAGCAAAAACGGCCCTAAAAAGAGGACCTTTGTACGCTTTATTGAAACCTATTTCAGAAATGCCTGGAAAATGATACCGGTTTGCTTTTTTTACTGTTTGCTGTTTGTAATTCCCGGTTTTTCTGCAGTTGGTATTACAGGTGTTACCAGAAGCTTATCAAGAGATAAACATTCTTTCGGTGTTTCTGACTTTTTCTCAACCATCAAAAAGAACTGGAAGCAGTCACTGGTTATTGGAATTATAAATGTTTTGATAACTGCTTTTCTTATATTTGATATCAGCTTTTTTGCTTTTTCCGAAGGACTGAAAGGCACTATGTTAGGTGTAGTCGGAACCGGCATTTCGTTATTCATTTTGTTTGTTTTCAACATTATGAAATTTTATTTATGGTTTTTAATAATCACTTTTGAAATGTCTGTCGGAAAAATTTATCTTAACAGTTTCAAGTTCTTTGTAATAAACCTTAAAAACAACATAATTATGTTTGTTTCAACAAGCATTTTCTGGATACTTTTCTATGGTCTTTTAGAGCTACAGCTTGTAACACCTCTTATTGCAGGTATACTTCTTGTGGTTTTAGTGTGTTTCCATCCGCTGTTTCATTATCTTGTGATTCAGTTTGGTATTTTTAATTCGATAAAAAAATATATTATTGATCCCTATTACGAAGAAAATCCAGATGCAGATATCGAAAAAAGACGTGCTCTCGGTATTGAAACGGGGGATAACGATGAATCTGATTTTGAAGATTTAATTTAATAAAATAAACGGCCCGAAAACGGGCCGTTTTTTATATTAAAGGAGCTATGCCGGTAATTCTGAGGATAATGAACATTATCGCCGGTGAATACAGGATATCCTAAAAAATGCTCCTTCTAAATTATATGCCGGTGTTATTCAATGGGTGATTTTCTGATAAAGAGAACACCTAAGGTGTCTTTTCCGCAGTGAGAAGAAATTGTAGAGCCTGCACGAGTTAAAAATACCTCTTTGAAGGGAGCCAACTTCTTAACCTCTTCAACACAAGCGTTATAAACTTCGGGCTCACAGCCTGCGTGGGTAACAAATATTCTGTTAAGTTCAATATCGTTGCCGTCGCCGATCATATCATTTATATATTCGATAAGAACGTTTGAATATTTACCTCTGTACTTTTTGATAACACCCATTTTACCGTTTCTTACGGCAATACAGGGTTTAAGCTTCAACAGGTTGGCACCAAATGCCGCTACGGCACTGCAACGACCGCCTTTGTGTAAAAACTCAAGATTATCAATAACGAAGGTAGCGTCAACTCTTAAGGCAATTTCGTCGCATTTTTCAGCAATTTCTTTAGCAGATAAGCCTTGTTCAACCATATCAGCTGCAGCTAAAACAAGCAGACCTCCGCCGGTAGAAAGATTTTTTGTATCAACTACATATACGTCTTCAAATTCCTGTGCGGCAAGACGGCAGTTGTTAAAGGTTGAAGACATTTCAGAACTAATAGAAAAATGTACTATTGAATAGCCTTCTTCAACAAAAGGAGCAAAGAAGTTTATACATTCGTCAATGTTAACGGCAGAGGTTTTTGGAAGCTCGCCGGTTTCGTTGTAGTTCTTGTAAATTAAGTCGGGATTTATATCAATACCGTCTTTATAAGTTTTTCCCGAAAGTGTTATGCCGAGGGGGATAACTTTAATATTATAACGTTCAATAAGTTCAGGACTTAAGTCGGTGGTGCTGTCACTTGTAAGTAAAACTTTTTTTGACATAAATAATTCCTCCGTAGTGCATTTTTTGCCAGATTATGTAATGATTATATCATGAACATATTGAAAACTCAACAAAAATATTATTACAAGCTTATAATAAAAGATACTCTTGAAAAAATTATAATTAAATAGTATAATAAATTATGTATATTTCTCCAATAATATTGTTGGAGGATTGATACTATGTCAGGTGATAATAATAATCGCAAAAACAGCAGTTACGATGATCTTAAAAATATGGGCTCCGTAACTATATCAAAAGATGATAAGCGCATATTTTGTTTAACTATTGTTGGTGAAATAGAAGGGCATATGATTTTGCCTGAGCAAACAAAAACCACCAAGTACGAACATGTAATTCCGTTGCTTGTTTCTCTTGAAGAGGACAATAATATTGATGGAGTGCTGATTATTCTTAATACTGTGGGCGGAGATGTTGAAGCAGGTCTTGCGATAGCAGAGCTTATTTCAGGTATGAAGAAGCCAACTGTATCGCTTGTGCTGGGCGGTGGTCATTCGATAGGCGTTCCCCTTGCAGTGTCTGCTAAATATTCTTTTATAGCACCGTCTGCTACTATGACAATTCATCCCGTAAGAATGAATGGGCTTGTTATTGGTGTTCCGCAGATGCTTAATCATTTTGAAAGAATGCAGGACAGAATAATTGCTTTTATTACAAAAAACTCAAATATTACTGAAGAAAAATTCAGATATTATTTAATGAATACAGGCGAAATGGTGACTGATGTAGGAAGCGTTCTTGATGGTAACAAAGCGGTTGATTCAGGTTTGATAGATTCGCTTGGCAATTTGAATGATGCAATTACAAAACTATATGATTTAATTGATAAAACTTAGGGATTTAAGGAGATAACAATGGCTAACACTAAAAAGAAAAGCACAAAAAAGACCAGTGAGAAGCAAACAAAAAATCAACCTGCGGTAAATCAGTTTACTGCTGTAGTTTGGTTTGCTGTTTCAGTATTTCTTTTCGCCTTGGCAATTTATCCGGGCGGAAAGGTATGGCTATCGTTACATAAAGCGGTTTTCGGGCTTTTTGGTATAACATCATATATAATTCCCGTATTTATCTTTACTGTTACCGTAATATACTCTATGGGTAAACTTAACGGCTCTTTTAAACTTAAGTCCATTGTTTCGGGGCTTCTTGTGTATTTTACCGGTGCTATTGCTGATGTTTTTGCAACAAAAGAAGTGGTTTCGTACGGGGAACATATTGCTAAGGTATTTGTTTCATCCACCTGGAAGGGTGGCGGTGTTATTGGCGCACTGTTCGGTAACTTCTTATACCAGCTTTTTGAAAAAACCGGTGCGGTAATTATTATGATAATTTTAATTGTTGCAATTATTATGATAATTACAGGTACAAGTGTCGCAAAGCTTTATCGTAGTGCAAGTGCACCTGTAAAGGCTGTCGGCAAGAAAGCCGAGCAGACTATTGCCGAGGTTAAAGAGGAAAGGCAAAAGAGGGTGTTGGCTGATATATCTGTAGATGACATTGTGCCCATTGAGAAAACCCCTCTTAACGCAAAACAGAAACGTCTGGTTGATACATATAATGATGTTCATGTTGAACCGGTAGCTTATGAGGAAACACCCGAAGCACCTGTTGAGCCTGAAGTTGTTAAAATTAAAATGACAGCAGAAGAAACAGCAGAAGAAATCGCTAATGTAAATAAAGAAATAAATGATACTAACGAAGCAACGCAGGAAGAGGATTATGCTTATCCGCCAATAACCTTGCTCAAAGAACAGAAAAAAGAAAACGTTACTACTATTTCTGCAGAACTTGAAGCAACTGCCAACAAGCTTGTCGAGGTACTCAGAAGCTTTGGGGTTGAAACCAAGCTTATGGATATTAGCCGCGGACCTACAGTTACAAGATTTGAACTTCAGCCTTGTGCGGGTGTTAAAATCAGCAAAATCACAAATCTTGCTGATGATATCGCATTAGGTCTTGCTGCCGCAGGTGTAAGAATAGAAGCTCCTATTCCTAACAAGGCGGCTGTAGGTATAGAAGTTCCCAATAAAATCTGTAATACCGTAACTGTCAGAGAAATTATTGAATCACCTGCTTTCGCAAATTCAAAAAGCAAGTTGACAGTTGCTATGGGACGCGATATTGCAGGTAATCCTATTGTAACCGATATTGCTAAAATGCCTCACGGTCTTATTGCAGGTCAGACCGGTTCGGGTAAATCTGTATGTATTAACTCGATTATTATGAGTATTCTCTTTAAGGCTGCTCCTGATGAAGTTAAAATGCTTATGATAGATCCCAAGGTTGTTGAGCTTGGTGTATATAATGGTATACCGCATCTTCTTGTACCTGTTGTTACCGATCCACGCAAGGCTTCAGGTGCACTTGGTTGGGCAGTTACCGAAATGGAAAGAAGATATCGCTTGTTTGCCGATAATAACGTTCGTGATATAGTTGGATTTAACCGTCTTTGTGAGCTGGATAGCGACTTACAAAAGCTTCCTCAGATAGTAATTATTATCGATGAGCTTGCTGACCTTATGATCACCGCACCGGGTGAGGTTGAAGATTCTATCAACCGTATTGCCGCCAAGGCTCGTGCCGCAGGAATGCACCTCATCATCGCAACACAGCGCCCCTCGGTAGATGTTGTTACGGGTGTCATCAAGGCAAACATCCCTACCCGTATTGCCTTTGCGGTTTCCTCTCAGGTCGATTCTCGCACCATTCTCGATTCTGCCGGCGCCGAAAAACTGCTCGGCAGGGGAGATATGCTCTTTGCTCCCTACGGATCTAACAAGCCCTCTCGTAT
>JAZNAG010000150.1:0-2350 GCA_045586405.1 Acutalibacteraceae bacterium
CATTCGCTCCGCCAAACCCTCCTCCGAACCCCGCAAAAGAAACTACACTCCACGCAAAAACTCCGCCAGCACTCCTGAGGCAGTCATCGCACTCATTTCGCTTACGCTACATTCCGTGCTCTCTGCCTGCCGCCCTCGCTCAACTCGCATCGGCTTCGCCTTACACTTCGGCGGCAGGTAAAGCACTCCGCTATCGCTACGCCGCTTTCCCACCGCCTTCGTTGCTCAAGGCTGCTTTCCCTGCGCTGTTTTCCGCTGTATCTGCCTCGAACTATAATCCCCGTTGATATAAAAAACGACCGATTTTTTTCTTCTTCCCTTAATCTCAACACCGACTACAAAATGCCTTCAATTATTTTTTTTGACAAAAATGACATCATAAACACTCCAAAATATCAAAAACCTCAATAACCTCACCTGAGGTTTTTAAGGTTTTGAGGTTTTCACCTCTACTTGAACAAGCTTATTGAGAAAAAAATCAAACAAAAAAAAGATACGTGCAGATACATGTGATACGTGGGGAAATAATTATCGACTTTGAATTATGTTTATCGTCAAAAGAAATAAAAATGGAATGCGAAGATAACTTCGTCTCGGTCGTTTGTAAAGGTCAAGCCCTGACGGGTTGCATCTGAAAATCTTCCTTTTTGCTCCGCTATCGCTCCGCAAAAAGAGTATTTTCAGCGCAAACCTTGACAAACTTCCCTCATCTCCGTTGACCTCTATTGGCATTCCTTTTCATTTCTTTTTTTCGGTTTTTCTTCTGTCGAAAAAATAATTATTGGGGGAATTAAAGAAACTTAAAATCAACCTTCCTAATCGTGTTCTTCCGTGAAGATAAGCGGACGAAAAAACGCAATACAAAGCAATCCAAAGCACATAAAACCAATTATGAGACAATCTCTTATATCCGTATTATCTTTGCTCTGATGACTGGTCGGAAAAGTATCAGGACAAGACCCTCCTCGTACCTGCTCCGTACCAAGTCCACTAATCAATTTATTGTCAAACTAAAAACTTTTACAAAATGGGTACAATCAAACAAGGTATTCTCGGAGGTTTCTCCGGCAAGGTCGGAACCGTTGTAGGTTCAAGCTGGAAAGGTATCAGCTACATGAGAGGTCAGGCGCAAAGTGTCAAGAACCCTCGCACCGAAAAACAGATGGCACAACGTGACAAGTTCGCCCTCGCATTGTCTTTTATAAGACCTATCCAATCATTCATCCAGATAGGTTTCAAGACCTATGCGCACAAGCAGTCAGCGTTCAACGCCGCCATGTCCTACACATTGAAGAACGCAATCAAGGGAACCTATCCGAACCACTCAATCGACTTTGAAAAGGCCATGGTCTCAAGAGGTTCGCTCGTGCAACCGTTCAACGTGAACATGCTCAACAACGACAACGAGATTGGTATCGCATGGACTGACAACAGCGGTACAGCCAACGCACTTGACACAGACTTCGCCATGCCGTTGGCATACAATCCTGCAAAGGAAGAAGCCGTTTACAGTCTCAATTCATCATGCAGAGGCGATGAAGGAGTCAGCTTGCAGTATCCTTCAGATTGGGTGGGAGACACCGTGCACGTCTATTTGGGATTCGTCTCCGAAGACGGAACACTCGTGGCAGATTCGGTTTATGTCGGCAGTGTCACGATAGCGTAACCGCCAGACAGACACCAGCGACAAAGCGTGCAATCCGATGGATTGTGCGCTTTTTTATTATTCTAATTTTTTTACATTTGTAACATATAAATTTAAAAATCAACACATTATGTTACAAGATTTAGAAAAAATCACATTCGAGCAGCTGACACAGGCAGTAGCGATGCTAATCAAAGAAGTAAGAGAATTAAAAGTATTAGTCGAAAAAGAACATAAGCCAGATCCAGACCGTTGGTTCAATATCCAAGAACTATGTCAATACGTTCCAGACCATCCATCACGACAGACTGTGTATGGCTGGGTAAATCGTCACAATGTACCATATCACAAGAAAGGCAAAAAACTACAGTTCCTGAAGTCCGAGATTGACGAATGGCTAAAGTCTGACAAGCGCAAGACAGCCTCAGAACTCCATGCAGAAGCGATTGCATACGTCAACAGAAAAGCAGGATATGAAAAATATAATAAATTCATGAAGTAATAAAGCGAAGAGAAAGAACAGCCACACCTTTAATAATAAGGCAGTTCTTCCATACTAAAAATAAACAAACCATATCCCTTCAGAACAAGAATAAATAGGCAACCGTTAGTAATTATAAAATACCTATAAAAGATTGATACATATAAGATTATAAGAATAAATTATTATTCCTTATGGTATCAAAAAAATGATTATTTTTGCAC
>JAZNAG010000151.1:0-1560 GCA_045586405.1 Acutalibacteraceae bacterium
CGCTTTGCGCTTCGGCATATGCTTTGCTGCTTACACTCAGCGGTTCTGTCACCGAGCATGATATTTCATGGGCGACGGGAATATTCAAGAAGTGACTTTATAAATAAAAATAATGAAGAAAACCGTAAAATCCGAGGAAAAAATACCTATACTTGAATTTTATGTTGATTTCTGCACGGGCGAGGTGTATAATGAAGCTGTGACAGCCACGGTCACGCTACATTGTTTCTTGAAAGGAGTTGATTCAGGTGAGCAATAAAAAGGTGGTTAAGGTATAACCTCGGATTTGTAATCCTACGTGATTTGCAATCCGTGAGTTATACAGCTCTCACAGAGGGGCATCCCTTCCAAGAGAGATAGGTAAGAACGTATAACAAAAGGAGAGCAAAATGGCTTACAAAAATGCAAGAAATGTTTTGCCTTGCGAGTTGGTACGGGAGATTCAGAAACACGTGGACGGAGAGCTGATATATATTCCATCGAAATCAAACAAGACCGGGTGGGGAATACGCAGCGGCGCCAAACAAAAGTACACGGAGCGAAACAGAGTAATCTGCGAGCAGTATAAAAGCGGGACATCCATAGAGGAGCTTGCCGGCCGGTACTATCTTTCGGAGGACAGTATCAAAAAAATCGTCTACGGGTCTCAAAAAGCAAAGCGAATACATAAGAAAAAAGCTCATATAACAGCTAAACGCACCAAATGCTAAATGCAGATGGTGCGTTTCTTAATAAAAACCACCAAAGGTAAAAAAGTTGCGAGAAAGTACTTGACAGAGGGGGATAAGGTATGATATAATGTAAAAGCTGTCCACCGGGAGGTGGGGGCGGGATACCGGAAAAAACTTTGAAAAAGTTTTGAAAAAGGTATTGACAAAGTGTTTGTGGTGTGGTATAATGTAAAAGTCGCAAACACGACAGGCAATGGTCTTTGAAAATTGAACAACAAGAGATGAAGGAAGTACAAAGAAGTGAGGCACGGAAGTGCTAAACTAAAGATACAAACGATAACAAATCTCGACAATTCTTTTGAAACACGAACAAAAGGTAAAGCAGATGCACAAACATTTGCAGTAAAAGTAAAGAGCTAAACATCAAGTTAACTCTAGAATAGGTATCAAGCAGCGAAAAACAGAGACGTGGGGAGATCCCGTGTTAACCTGAGCCGAGAGGTGAGGGCGACGGATGGTCAAACCAAACGGAAACGGAGTAGCTGCTTCATATACAAAATTTTAGAGAGTTTGATCCTGGCTCAGGATGAACGCTGGCGGCGTGCATAACACATTCAAGTCGAACGAAGCACTTTAGACGGAGACTTCGGTCAAAGTTTAATTTGACTTAGTGGCGGACGGGTGAGTAACGCGTGAGCAACCTGCCTTTCATTGTGGGATAACGGCCGGAAACAGCCGCTAATACCGCATAACGTATACGAACCGCATGATTTGTATACCAAAGATTTATTGATGAAAGATGGGCTCGCGTCTGATTAGATAGTTGGTGAGGTAACGGCTCACCAAGTCGACGATCGGTAGCCGGACTGAGAGGTTGAACGGCCACATT
>JAZNAG010000152.1:0-2159 GCA_045586405.1 Acutalibacteraceae bacterium
TCACTTCGACGCTGTTCTAACCCCTGACACAGCTTAAAGGCAACACCTACGCCACTTAAATCCTTAAAAGGATACTCACAATCCTCTTGCTTAGGATTGATAATGGCATAAGCACCAGGCAATTCCACAGGAATAGTGTGATGGTCCGTAATGATTATATCTAAACCTTCAGGTGCTTGGGCAACCTCATGTACACCGCTGATACCGCAGTCAACAGTTACCACCAAGGTAGTTCCGCTTTCGTAAATGGTTTTTAAAGCATCATCATTAAGACCATAGCCCTCACTCTTACGCTTGGGGATATAAGTATTTACCTTGGCTCTCCTACGCTCCAAATAAACATAGAGCAATGAGGACGCAGTAATCCCGTCAACATCGTAATCACCATAAACAGTAATCTGTTCTTCATTTTCCAAGGCACGTTCAATACGCTCAACGGTTTCTTTCATTCCCTTGAGCAGGAATGGGTCATGAAAAGGTTCCTTGCTTCCATAAAGAAAATCCTTCATAGAATCTACATCATTAAAACCACGTTCTAATAAAATACCTGTTACTAAAGGTGAAATTCCTAACTCCGCAGCATAAAAGCCAGCTTTCTCTTTATTATATTCTTGTATATCCCATATTTTCTGCTTTCCTAACATTGCGATTAACCTACATTTGCTTCGGTTTTTTCGGCACTTGCTTTTTCAGCAGCGTTCTTTGCGGCTTGGTCGTGCATCATTTGAGTATGCATCAGCATATTCACACGCTCTTCCAAGGTTTTCTTTTCTTTTTTCAAATTATAAATCTCATCTTCTAATTTTTTGGTTGCTAAGAAATGACGAGCCTTAACCATCAACAGATAGAAGGTTGCAACCAAGATGCCTGCCAAGAAACTACCCAAGATTACTAAAACAAGGGAAGCGTCTCCGTGCCAAATGAAAAAGTTCACAGGTACGCTCATTGCATTTTGAATAGCAAATATCGCAACTCCTATACTGATTATTGCAGTTAAAATAATGAACGGCATAAAATCATCTCCTTAATACGTAACAACAATTATAACTGTATATATTCGTGTATATTGTAAAAAAATCCTGCCTGTGCGGTGAATTTTAATACAATCTCCCCTTTTATTATAGCTTAAAGCTCTTTAGGAAAATGTAAAAACTTCTGGTACAGCATCTGTTTCTTTTCAATAGTGTTGCAAATGTCAAAAAATTTTTTGAAAAAGCTAGTAAGCCCCTGTAATATTAAAAAACTTGTTGCTATAATATATACAGCTTAATTATCGGGAGGAATTGTTTGTGAAAAGAATCCTTGGTATTTTAATGTGTCTGCTCCTATTTGCGAGCACTGCTTTCGCTGCAGACGCTTCTATTGAAAACAGAAAATCTACTTATAATTTTCAAGTTAATTATCCATACATCACCTTGGAAAACAAAGATGCTGCTAACGAAATCAATCGCTTTATTGATAAAAAGATACAAGCCTATCGCAAGGTGTACAACAATCATAATTACACTCTTGGCATTTTAGATTATGAACTTAAATATGAAGACGATGATTTTCTTTCCATAGTATTTACCTACTGGTGGTATTATCAGAACGCTGCCCACGGAATGTACAATACCAGCGGCATCGTCTTTGATAAACACACCGGCAAGCTTGTCAACTTGAAACACTTCGTTCCGGAGCTTAACGTAAGAAATTTAAAGCGTATGGTTCAAAACGGAGAGCTTATGATTCATAACACTAACGGCAAGCCTATCACCATAGCAGAACCATTCGCACTGGATCGCGTAAGCCACAGCTACTACATCGACAGCGATAAAAACGTTTATTTAATCTACCAACCCTACGAGCTGGCAAGCTACGCTGACGGCAACACCTATATTAAGATTACCCAAGACAAAGCACGAAAAATTGAGCGTTAAAACGCACTAAAGGGACGGCACAAGCCGTCCCTTTTAACATTTTAATCCAAGACTTGTCAGAAGTACCATATAACGAGGCGCAACAAGCTTGTGCCGCGCAGGCGTACTAATCGTACGTCAAGCAAGCAAGTGAAGTTGTAACAAAGTTAGATGGTGCTTATGGCAAGGCTTATTTGTACAAATCAACAGGCACAAGCGCCCGCAAATCGTTACTAAGCGTGAACTCGTCAGCCTTAACCT
>JAZNAG010000153.1:0-2635 GCA_045586405.1 Acutalibacteraceae bacterium
AAATACGGGTTAACAATATCAAGGTCAGTAATAACTACTTTTTCATATTTTTCTTTAAGGTGCAAGGCGTAGTTTACGGCAATATTTGTTTTACCGCTACCATAATGCCCTGCAAAAAGAGTAACTCTTTTATTTTCCAAATTGAACACCTCAAAGTTTATTTCTTATAATCTTACCACTTGTTGTTTTTGGTAATTCATCACGGAACACAACAATTCGTGGGTATTTATAAGGTGCAGTTTTCTCTTTAACGTACTGCTGAATTTCTTTCTTAAGTTCTTCAGTACCCTCAGTACCAGGAACAAGAACGATACTTGCTTTAACAACCTGACCACGAACCTCGTCAGGAGCAGCAGAAACACCACACTCTAAAACGTAAGGAAGCTCCATAATAACGCTTTCAATTTCAAATGGCCCTATTCTGTAACCAGATGACTTAATAACGTCATCAACACGGCCAACGTACCAGTAGAAGCCGTCTTCATCACGCCAGGCAACGTCACCAGTATGGTAGTAGCCATCGTGCCAAACCTCGTTTGTCTTTTCTTCATCTTTATAATAGCCTTTAAAGAGACCACAAGGTGCGCCGTCTTTAACGTTGATTACAATTTCACCATTTTCACCAACGTTAACATCGTTACCATCTGCATCAACAAGGTGAACATCATAAATTGGTGCTGGTTTACCCATTGAACCGATTTTATGAGAAGCGCCTGTCATATTACCGATAATCATTGTGCTTTCTGTCTGACCGAAGCCTTCTAAAATCTGAAGACCTGTTGCAGTTTCAAATTGACGATAAACCTCAGGGTTTAAAGCTTCACCAGCAGTAGTCATATGCTGAACTGATGAGAAATCGTATTTTGAAATATCCTGTTTTACCATCATACGAAGCATTGTTGGTGGTGCACAGAATGTTGTGATTTTATATTTTGCGAACATTGGAAGAATGTCTGCCGCATCAAATCTGTCGAAGTCATAAACGAATGTAGGTGCTTCACAAAGCCATTGACCATAAAGCTTACCCCACATTGATTTAGCCCAGCCCGTATCTGAAATTGTGAAATGAAGTCCATCAGGGTCAACATTGTGCCAATATTTTGCTGTATGGAAATGACCTAAAGGATATTTGTGGCTGTGCATTGCAGTTTTTGGGTAGCCTGATGTTCCAGATGTAAAGAACATAAGCATTAAATCGTCGCCACAAGGTGAATCAGGAGTTCTGTCAAAATGAGAACTGAAACGTGCACTTTCTTCGTCGTAGTTTCTCCAGCCGTCTCTTTCACCATTAACCATAATTTTGATTTCAAGTGATGGTGAAGTTCTTGCAGCTAAATCCACCTGATGAGCAGTATCTCCATCACCTGTGCAAACTATTGCTTTAATTCCAGCAGACTGGAAGCGATATTCAAAATCGTGCTCTTGCAACTGGTTTGGTGCAGGAATTGCAACTGCACCTAACTTGTTAAGACCAATCATAGCAAACCAGAATTGATAGTGGCGTTTTAAAACGAGCATAACTCTGTCGCCCTTTTTAATGCCTAATGAAGCAAAGTAGTTTGCAGCCTGTGAAGATGCTCTTTTAATATCTTTAAAAGTAAAGCGTCTTTCAACCTTGTTTTTATCAATATGAAGCATTGCAAGCTTAGTTGGGTCTTTATCTGCCAAAGCGTCAACTAAATCAAATGCAAAGTTGAAGTTTTCTGTATTTTTGAAAGAAATCTTTGTTGGTGTGCCGTTTTCATTCTTCTCAATATCAATATATTTATGATAAATTCTATCTTTTGTATCTTTCTCAACTAACTTTTTACTGTCGAGTGCTTTTGCCTTAGCCTTTGCTTTTGCATATTCAAGCTCTGGAATAGGCTCACCAGTAGGGTTAAGAACAATAGCGTAGAATGTACAGTCTTTACCATCAACAGCAATCATACCGTGTGGAGTTGAGCTGTCATAATAAATACTGTCACCCGCTTCTAATATTTCAAAGTGTTCACCAACCTGAACCTTCAATTTACCCTCGATAACAATATCAAGCTCCTGACCAGCGTGGGTAGTAACTTCGATTTCTTTATTCTGTTTTTCTTCACTGTATGTACTACGAACAAAAAGAGGCTCTGCAATTCTGTTTTTAAAAGCAGATGCTAAGTTGTAGTATGTCATACCGTGAGCTTTTTCAATTCTCTGACCTTTACCAGCCTTTGTGTAAACGTAGTTTACGAGCTTTGGTGTATGACCTTCAATAAGGCTTGTAACGTCAACGTTAAGAGTCTGAGCACAACGGTAAATAAAAGCAAAGTTTAAGTCTTTATTGCCGTTTTCACATTCAATATACTCACTTTCACTAACGCCTGTTTTTTCAGCCATCTGTGCAGTTGTGAGATTCTGAATTTCTCTTAACTCTCTGATTCTTGCAGCCATTTCCTTGATTTTAAAATCAAGTGCTGTAATCTGTTCCATTTTAAGTTCCTCCGATTATTCCTTCAAGGTGGGTTACTTTATTAATAAAAATAACCCGCCCCAAAGATATGATCTTTGAGACGAGCGTTATAGTTAAATATAATACCCGCGGTACCACTCAAATTGCAGAAAAACTGCCACTCTTGGAGTCTATCAACTCCTATGCCTTTACGCAGCA